>PBSN01000007.1 GCA_002726235.1 Nitrospiraceae bacterium | reverse complement strand
ATCCCAGGAAAAACAAAGGTGCTCTCGATCTCAATTTACGATCATGTGGAGACCCTGGAATATGCTCAGGCTCACGCCCTCTCAGGAGGATTGCTCCTGTTCTCGTTCATCACGTTGCTCATCGTCTATACCATAAATAGACGTCTCCCAATTCGGGTCGCATGAACATCCTGAAGGCACAATTTGATGTTGCCTTGCCACATTTTCGGCTTCAGACTGATATCACCCTGCCGAGGCATGGAATGACGGCAATTTTTGGACCGTCGGGCTCTGGAAAAACCACTCTCCTGCGCTGCTTGGCAGGGCTCGAACGTTCACCAACAGGATACGTGCAGTTTGAAAACGAGGTCTGGCAAGATGAGCAACAGAAGGTCTTCACTCCGCCACACAAGCGATATATCAGTTGGGACCAAGTCATTGACCTCCTTGACCTTCAGCCACTCTTACATCGTCGCACGCAGCGGCTGTCAGGCGGAGAACAACGGCGGGTGGCAATTGGCCGTGCGGTCTTGGCAAGCCCCCGACTCTTACACATGGACGAACCCCTCGTTGGCTTGGATGCTCAGCGAAAACGTGAAATCATCCCTCTAATCCAACAACTGCGCGATACTCNCCACATTCCGATTGTGTACGTTACCTCATGCCATCAATGAGGTCCTGCAACTGGCTACGACACTGCTCCTCATGGAAGACGGAAAAACTGTGGCTTCCGGCGCCCTTAGCGAAGTTTTTTCGCGCCTCGATCTGGACCAATACCTAACCCAAGATACCATTAGGCGCTGTGCTCGAGGGTAAACGAGAACGTAGCACCCTGACCAACAACGCTCGTGACCCAGATTTTTCCTCCATGAACCTCATCGTGAGCAATGCTGGTATTTAAATAATACTTTCGTCAGTATATTCGAGACATTTTGTCGGCGATGTGTATCAATATTGATACAAAACAGATCAAAATCGATACATGGTCGTCTAAGGGTACTCTAGGTAGGTTTGTGAAAAATGATACGCCTGTCCGGAACAGGGTTCAATGTTCACTGCGGGGCGGGGGTGAGGAGAGAAAGAGAGAACGATATGCGATGATCAATGGAGAAGCACCTGACCAAATGCATTTCTATGCTCTCTACAATCGCCATAGCTCGTCTCCCTGCTAGTCATTACGTTTACTATAAAGCGCATAGATATAGGGACGCAGGTCACCAAATGGAGTGATGAATGTGTAATCTTCATGTTTGACGAGTTCAAAGTCTGTACCCATGCGCTCTGTCATTTCTTCGACAGAGTAACGGTGGAGGTCCAGTCCAGCACACGTAGGCGCACCCGCGACCGAAAACTCTGCTAGCAATACATATCCTCCCGCATGGATCGCCGAATGTAAGTTGGTGAAATATCCTTGAATGTCCGCTTCTTCGAGTAAAAAATGAAGCACAGCCCGATCGATCCAGATGTCGACTGGAGGCATACCACTAGGCAAAGGATGAGAGATATCATGGTGAAGCCATGTCAATCTCTCATTCATTCCAATTCTTCTTCTCAGCTTATTTAGAGCTTCATCGCTAATATCGTTCAGAATAAGTTTATGCCCCCTAGCAAAGAGTTCGTCGACAAGCACGGATGTTCCCGAACCCGGAAGGAAGACTGTGACATTCTCGCTTTGCGGAATCAAATCGAAAAAGCTTAACGTCTGTGAAGCGTCACTCTCGTACCAACCGAGTTCAGAGTCGGTCTTGGCGGAAAAGATCGCATTCCAATGTTGATTAGGCGTAATCATCTTTGCATCTGGCCAATGGCAAACTCACCAGCGTGAATAAAGCATAGCGGAATTCACGTTCAAGTGGCGCGATTTTTCAACCATTGCTTACGGGTTGTCGTATGACTGTTTTCCATTTCGCCGGGGAAGATTTCCTAATATCACTCAGGTAAATCTCGTGATGCTTACCGACACGGCGGTATCCGCTGTCCCGTATAAAATCATGGATACGCTCAATGGTTGGGCCTTCCTCTGAAAATGGGCCAAGGTGCATCGTTTGAGTTGCTCTTCCTTCAGAATATGATTCAAACTTGATTTTTGGTAGTGCAACCAGCTTCTTCTTTGCAACCTGTTCGCAGGCTNCGGAAAATAAATCCTGTGTGACGCATTCCGGTTGCATTATCATTGCAGTCCACTCCCAGTTGGTCTTGACGTCTATGCTAAATTGCGACATGTCATCAACCCACCNGAGTCCTTCCAATGGCATAACTCCGTAGTCAATTTCCAATTCTCCTTTCTTGATCATAAATTTCATGGCATACGACACAGCGTAGAGTGCTTCAATTGCGTCACTGTATGCTTGAGATGTATTCGGATCTCCTTGTCCGTCGATCATCAGAAAATCCATTTCAGGAATATCAACGATTGCGATGGATTTAGAGGAGGGATTGTACAGGTGCTTCAGCTCTTTCTTGTAATCANTCTTCTTCAATATTCCCTCGTGGATAACGGCCAATCGAACCAACGGCAAAACCATTGGGGATGCGCCTTGTTAGGCCATTCATGTTTCACTAGCATCAATCATTTCCATTGCGTTTTGCCTAAACTCCAATGGATTAGTAATCCTAAGAAAACGGAAGTTGTAGCTCCGACGTAGGCTCTTGGAACAGTCACTTTTCGCGCTCGCGGTTTCGGCCTGAAACATCGCTTTTATAATTGTCTTGCATTGAACGAGCAATCAAAGAACTTGTGCAATGCTGAGCGGCCTTTCACGACTTTCAGCCTAGCTGAAAGCAATGTGATGCACTCACCAAGTCTTGCTGTAGTGTAGATCTATCGTAGATCAAGATTAAATTTAGCATCCATATGTCCGACCTCCGCGGCTTTTTTCCACCAGCGTGTGGCTTTCTGATCGTCTTTCGGTACCCCCATCCCATTGGCATACATCACACCCAAATCGTATTGCGCCCATGCTTGGCCGTTCTCCGCAAATCTTTTCGTGCTGAAGAATTCCTGCGTCATCCCTTGCGCAATTTCTGTCACCTGTTTCGCTTTTTGCTCAGTTCGTTTCATTTCTTCCTCGGCAGATGGGAACGTGTCTCGACAAACGCGCTTGATTTCCTGAGCCGCGATGTTGCTCTGCACACCTTTCATTGCTTCGATGATACAGTCGTTATATCCGTGCATCACGCCAAAACGATTCCCTTCTTTGGATTCACATCCGAGGCTGAACACAATGAAAATGACGAGAAAAGGCATCACGATGCCAGAACATACGATTCTCTCTAGCAGTGAGAAATCAGAATTCACTTGCATCATCACTGAAGCAAGAATGCGCCTATCTGGATCACGGTTCAATGTTTACCGCAGGACAAGGACAGGGAAGGAGACAGATTGCTGTATCAGATAGAAGCTCGTCGACGATTTCCAAGTAGCCCTCCATCGATGAACTTGAAATTAAAGCCTTTAGAACTTAACCTGAACTCCCACCGCCACAGGAATAAGATCAAATGGTGAATCAGCAAGATCACCATCACCCACACCTTTATAGTATGACACCTCTGCATAAACACTGATGGTGCTAGTCACAATATAGTCCACTCCCACCCCAGTGCGCAGCATCGGACCGTCGACCACCACACCATTATTGATGGCGTTTCCAATATCGTCACGTCCATTTCCGGTATTAAAATGTCCATACCCGACCCCAACAAGTCCATAGGGTTGAAACAGCCTCGCAGTTGATCTCTCCATGAAATATCCTTTACCGTTTATGGACGCTATAAGCCCAAATGTCCTAGCATCATAGCGATCTTTGAACCCTGCTACAGCGAGACTATCAAGCTCCACAGCAAAGCGAGAATTGATGTTATATCCAAGTTTGAGATTTCCTCCAAAGCCATTTTCCACATCCCACTTGTCCGCGTTGTTACCAGTTGGAGCAGCAAACGTTGTCCCAAGCCCTCCATAGAACCCTGTGAGCGGAACTTCCTCAGCATGCGCCAGGCCAGACATCAGGAACAGGCTACCCATGAACAATAGGATTGAAAGCAATGATTTCATTGTGTCCATCCTTTGGTTGATATTATTTTTCCATCTCCCCCTATTCCCTCAGAAATTATTCACACCATCACTGAGGAGGCATACCCTCCTTAAAACGCAATTCAATGTTCACCGCATAGCGGAGACTGGGGAAACAATACGCGATGATTAATGAAGGGGAAGAGCTGGCAGCATCACAGCAGTACCCATTCTGTGCCATGCACGACAGCCCGAATGGGGTTTTGCCCATGCCCCACCTAATCCAGGCACATCTAATCATCCAACAGCCATGACAGAAACCTGCTACTTGTTAACCTGACAGGTATTGATTCCAAGGAGAGAGCTCACGGGACAAAACTTCAGTAGCCCAGTGGCCAGTGCAATGGCCGCTACCGCATATAACACAAGATGCCACTCTCCAGTGGCTGGACCCCACCAAATCGCATAGACCCCAATGATACTCCCCGCAAGAATTCGAATTACTCGGTCAATGCCGCCAACATTACATTTCATAGCGCTTTCCATCACAGACGATTCTTTTCATCATCTTGCTCCTTCTCCCTAGCACAGCAGGATTCACTCAAACCATCCCCATCCTTGAACAAGTGTACGCTTCTCCGCATCACGGTTCAATGTTTACTGCATGCAAGGAGAAGAAAACGATGAGTGATAACTGAAAAGGAAGAACGCAAACCGTTTTTTATTGACGGTTCGCGCGAATGAGTGCCTTGAATTGTTCAATATTCAGAGTTTTTTTTNGATATCTACATGCCATCGCGTAAAGTTTTCACATCCGCGACTCTGATTTTTTCGACCAAGATTTAGCTGATAAATAATTAGCTACCCGTTGAAAATCATCTGGTGTATCAATGTCACTTGCTTCTTCTTGAGATATCAAATGCCCAATACAGTTTTTGTAATCGTATGTTTTATTGTATGAAATACAATTAACTCGATGACTTTCCTTCAACAGGTCTATAAAAAATCGAGACCGTGTAATTCTGCATGCCGGCGAACCCTGAAACACCTTTGGGAACTCTTGAGTCCGCTCAACATCATTAATCGTGTTGCCATTAAGCATTACGGCATCGTTCTTTATCTGCCCACTTTCTCCAATGGAAATAATAAAAAAGGGATGAGTTTTGGGTTCAGTATAGGTCACGATCGAGTTAAATTGCGTTGCCTTTTTTAGGCGATTTAGCATCCTCCGGAGTGTTTTTGCATCCAGCAACGGATTTGTAGGTGGAAAAAAGGTAATAAACTCTGGGATAAAACCTTCAGTTTTTTTAAACCATTTCAGGAAATGAACAATGACCCAACATGATGATGATTTGGCTGTTGAGAGATACTTTGGTCGCAAATAGGGAACTTCGGCGCCATAAGCCCTTGCAATGTTGCCGTATTTATCGCTGTCCGTAGAAACAAATACAGGTCCGCACTTCGCGGCAATGGCTGAAGCAATAGCATAGGAAATAAGGGGCTTGCCATTTAGTGGCCTAATATTTTTGTCCTTGACTCTGGTAGAACCACTTCTGGCGGGAATTAATATAACGTTCTCTGCCGACTTGTGCATTTTCTATTTCAATAAATATTGCATTATGTGCTTACCAGTATCGCTTTTTAAGTCCAGCGCCGTCGCATACAAATATATTGGATCATTAATTTCATAAAGGCCAATCTGCGTTTTATCTTTTTTATCGAGATAATACTCTGAACGGGCAATGGTGCAGAGACTTGTGAGAGCAACTTCAATGCCCTTTTTCAGTTCTGTAGGCATGGTTGTTTCATATTGCACGATGCCCTGGTCATCTTTAAACCATACTGTTCGTCTTTCATTGTATGTTGGAAAAAGAACATCATACCCCCCCTCGATAAAATCTAAAATCATTCCATCTATGACCTTATGAGGACGGTAAGGGAATTTGGGACTCAAATAGACAACAGCATCGGGAAAAGCATCATGAAAGTCATGCTCCATTAAAGTATGTTTAATTACGGCGTTCAATGTGACAAATGGGCCAGAAAGATGATCAGGGCGGTGATAAATATGATTAAACCCCAGTTTTTCAGCCTCCTGAATAACTGTCGGAATATTGGTAGCTATAACCGCCTTCGCCATGCTTAGGTATTGAGAAGACTGAATGGTGTCCACGATGTAATGCAAAGAGCTACATCCATTGATTTCATCCAGCGGCTCATTGATGGGGACTATCGTTGCAAAATCACAACCGTTTTCAAGATCATGTTTTTGTACAACATCATGTTCTTCCAATATGCTTACAACATTTTTCAGCCTTTCAGGATGATTGTTCTGATGTATGCCGTGGTAATGGTACACGCTTGCTTCAGGTTCATAAATTATCCTATAACCTGCGCGAATAACATCCTTACCCCAAAGTCGATCCTCAATATGATTGACTTCATTATCGAACGGGAATTCTTCCCACACTGCTCTTGTTAATGCGCTATTGGCGTTGTGAAAAAAAGAATCCTTTTCCTGAACTTTTTTATCTAATCCAAAAACAATGGCCAGATCTCTTTTATCTGCATCGGCGCTAAAAGACAAAGGCTCCTGTCTGCCATATACGCCAGCTACATTTTCATCTGCAAGATTACTTATCAGGTTTTCTAACCAAAATTCATTGGTTGGTACGCAATGCCCCGATAGAATAACAAAGATGTCCCCAGTACTATTCTTTATCCCCTGGTTGATCGCATAGCCAGGCCTATAATTTTCAATGTTTACATGTTTTACATCATAGGAAGATGCTTTTTTTACCGTTGCATCAGTACTCATGTTATCAATGAGTATGACTTCAAAATTCCTATAACTCTGGCCGCGTATACTTGATAAACATTGTTTAATCCACCGGCCCTCATTCTTTGTACGGATAAGTATGGATACCTTCTTTCCCATAGCTTAATTAAATAACTTTTTTAACGTTATTGAGTTTTCCGACAAGAGTCTCAAAAGCATCATACGTTAATGCATTTAAAGGATCGACAGCAGCTTTTTCAGGTGTTGGATGTACATCAATGATGATACCATCCGCACCCACACCGCATGCACCTAGCGCAACATGTGGCACAAAATTCCTTCGAAAAGTGGAATGACTGGGATCCACAATGATCGGTAAATGAGAAAGTTCCTTAACTGCAGGTACAACCTGTAAGTCCACAATAAAGCGTGATGTTACAACATGCGTATGCGGCGCTGTAATTCCTCTTTCACACAAGACTACTCCCTTGCAGCCGTAATGCACCAAATATTCTGCGGCGCCTAACCAATCACGCAAGCTACACCCAAAATGACGTTTCAACAGTACTGGAAAACCAGACCCGCCAACTTCCGCAAGCAAACTGAAATTCTGCATATTTCTTGAACCAATCTGGATCATATCAGCATTTTCACAGAGTTTGTCCAGATATTTAATATCCATTAGTTCTGTGACTACTGGAATGTTGTGTGTTTTCCTAGCGACATTCAGATACTCAAGACCAACCTCGCCAAGTTCAAAAAATGAATCGCTGCGGTAAGGGAAAGAGAGCGGTTTAAAAGCTCCGCCTCTCAACATCTTTGCACCACGTTGTTTCACCGCACCAGCAATCTCTACTATTTGCTCTTCACTTTCCACCGTACAAGGGCCGGCAATAATGGCAAAATCATTCCCGCCAAACTCAACACCCGCAACTGTAACTGGCTTAGTTGATTCACCTTCCTTTAGCGCCACCAATGGTATGTTATTTGTTAAATCGCTTTCTGATACATCTTTCATTTCAAACCTTTTTCATTATATTGGTTATCTCATTTAAAGAAATGCCACGATCAGCAAAAGCTTTTTTCAACCCATATGCCGCTTGAAGAAGATTCATTTTTTTGCCAGAAATAGTATTAAGCCCTAGCATGCCTGCCACATTTAACAAAAGCGTCTTCTCAGGCTGATAAACTACATCCATGACTACTGATGTTGGCTTTAACCTGCTCAACATAGAAAATGACCCTGAATAATTTGACCGTATTGCAGCAATATTCTTTGTCAACCATTCTTTTCGAGATTGCAAAGTATCACTGTCAAAACCACTTTCCGGAATCGACCACAGCGGTGTAAAAGGCTCGTTATAAAAATAGGTTTCACCAACCTGAACATGGGTTTCATATCCAATAACAGTGCAATTTACCAGAAAATCGGAATCAGATAAGTCTTCTTCAAGGAAATCAAACGTTCCAAAGCGTGCATTGCTGAAAACACTGCATTTGTCGCTCAATAACTTTGCTTTGTTTTCATCTCTGCCGATAATAGTTATATGGCCTTTTTTACCAACACATTTTGCAAAATATACCGCACAGGCCTTGGCAGCTCCACCAGTCCCCATCAGGGTAACTTTTTGATCTCTGGCAAATACATCAATGTCTTTGCCAAAACATTCTGCTACCGAAGCAACCGCACCGATACCGTCTGTATTTGCACCATAAAGTAGCCCATCTTTGCGATAGATAAGATTCACTGCACCGATAAGCTTTGCCTCCTCTTCTACATGATCCAAAAAGGGGATAATTGCTTCCTTGTGTGGCACAGCAACAGCACCACCCAAAAACCTCTTATCATCCTTCAAATACACTACTAGTTTTTCTAACCCAGCGGCACGAACATCAAATGGGTAAAAATAGGACGATATATTTAGGGCATCAAAACAAGCATTCCATAGAACGGGGGAACGGGCTCCTCTCGAAGGCGTTTCTCCAAATATACCGCAATATGAATCTGTGGGTTGAACATCAAGTGTATTATTGACAAGGCTACTTAAGGGTTTCATCGGACACCTAGTCTTCTTGATTTTATGTTATTAGAAAATTGTACAGGCAGGTCATTCTCACTACTCATATACAATGCTTGCACAAGCTTCAGTGAATCAACAGCATCCTCACCTGAAACTGGTGCAACAATTTTCCCAGATACAAAACTCTCATAAACGTTTTTTAGGTATGCAATATGCCCATTGCCGTAGCCTTTCTCTACTGATTCGCTGTGTTCATCAATCAGATCTTTCCCTCCCATTTTCATATCGGGAACATTGATATCTTTGATTTTATTTAATGCGAGACCCCCTATTTCAATATATCCGTTTTCCCCTAGTATTGTAATTGATGCTTCTAAATCTTTTGGCCTGGCCGCTGTGGTCACTTGAAAGGAGCCTAACGAACCGTCCTGAAAAAGAACAGTGCCTATAGCAGTATCCTCAGCTTCCAATTTATTAATCAGTGTTTTTCCCATACAATATACCTTTTCGATAGGTGAATTCAGCCATTGCAACATATCCAGATGATGAATTGCCTGCTGTGCCATCACCCCTCCATCCAGTGCCCAAGTACCTCTCCAGCCTTTGTAATAGTCATTATTTCTTGCCCAAAAAAGCCTTACGCTAGTAAGTACTCTTTTCCCAAAAACAGCGTCATCAATTAATTGCTTTGCTAATTGAATTGATTTGTTAAACCTGTTTTGATAAACGGCGCCCAATGCAACGTTTTTCTCTTTTGCCAATTTGTTCAGCTCAAGTGCATGTTCAATAGTTAGGGCAATAGGTTTCTCGACAAATGTATTTATGCCGGCATTCAAACAAATCTTGCTGTGTTCATAATGAAGACCACTTGGCGTAAGAATAAAACATGCATCAAGATTCTGCCCTGCAATCATGTTGTGTATATTCGTGTAGAATTTAGCCCCGCTAGCATTGTTAATACTGTCCCCTTTGCTCTTATCAAGATCGCAAACAGCAGTGATTGATATTTGGGGAATGTGTACTTTAATCACATTGGCATAATGTGAAAAAATTGCTCCGCAGCCCACAAATCCGATTCTCATGAAATTCTCTCCACAACTTATGTGTTTTATTACCAATAAACCGCGCTGTCTCTCCCTAGATGCAATGATGCTTCATTCATATACTTAGATGTATCACTAAAAATAAAACCAAAACACCTTGGCATTCATCAGAAGTCTCCACGCGCCTCATGAACATTAGGTCAATTATTTCCTTGCCCACTCTTTAGGCAAACCTGTATCAAGACCATCGGAATAAAGAACATTGCAACGGACTCTGGTCAAACCAATAAGCCCCACTTTGCTAACAGAATAGACAACTGGCTTTTCAGGCATAGGGTCCTCCGAAGAACAACCCTTCGGACAAGAACATACCCGAACACGCTCTACCTCAAGCGCGCAAAAAGCCTTGGCATACTCTTTCCCGTACTCCCATAGCAAAACCACTACAACACATGCGGAAAAATCAGGCGCTTCAGGTGATCCTCCAGCTCCTGTCCAAACTTAAATCGTCCCATATTCATTGAAAGCACACATATTTTACGCCCCGCTAAAACGAGTTCTTAGAGCCATGAAACTTCGTGCGGACCATTCCTCGATAACACTCAGAAAGGCGTAAATGCCTTGCCAAATTTCTCTCTCACTGAATCCCTTAATATGTCATTGACACTCTTTCTTGACGGTGGGATATATTCATACCGACAAAAAATTTCTGCATCATAACTCCCGTCTTCTTCAATCCATCCAACCCCTTCTGACTTTCCATATACAAACTTTGGATTGCAGTAATACGCCTTGGAGACAGCAACAAATCCAACAATAAAGGCATAGTTACACGAAGCACGAGCATCTCGCAACGCGCCCGAGAGAGCACCAACCACTCCCACGTAGTCACAGACAATTTCTCTAAGCGGTTGTTCAGCATCCACGAGACTCACATCTATCCCCCTATCCCTAAGATAACCTTTGAGCTGATAGTGCCATGAACCTTTTTCACGTGGATGTATTCTTAAATGTACCGCCTGTGCACAAGTCTCCACCAATACACATCGAAGATCACGATAAAAAAGAAACAGCTGACGTTCTGAAATCTCCTGAGCACCACTGACTCCCGACAGCGGTGCCAAAATGCGGGAACGGGAATTCTGTAAGCCTTGGCAACGGCACTGTCCATAGGCCGGATGTTGTGCCACATGAATATGTGGAGTCTTGACAATGGCAGCATACACTTTCGCTTCAACTTCATCGCAAAAGATATACGCGTCGGAACGACCGGATCCAATGTGAGTCATGGAATCATATGGCCCGAGAGGAAATGTTTTGTGAACGATCAACCACGGAACGACAATCCGATTGACAATATAATCGGTGTAAAGGCTAGCCAGTCGACGCAAAGAAGGCCTTGAATCCTTTTTCCCTCGAACTGTAACCCACCTCCATGCTTTTCTGATAAAACGATGCACTTGATCGCTCACACGCGAAACAAGGCTTCCCCTCCCTACCAGAGACATTTTATGTTTTTCTTTCACGCCTTCTGGCAAACACTCTGAAACGTCCACGCCAGAAAACGACTGTTCTATCGCCGCATTCCTAAGCAAATAGGAAAGGGCCGACTGAAAACACAGCCGAACACATTGATCGGGAAGCACGCATTCCGATAGGCATCGAGTCCAAGTATGCACTTCGTCCGAGGTTAGCAACACATCGAAATGACGGGAACGCAATCGAGGCAACATCCTTTTTAGGAAAAAAAACAGCTTCACGGAATTGGTAAAATTCGGAACCAACTCATATCCCATAATCCGTCCTTCTGATTCCCATGATTTCAACTGATCAATAGTTGATTTCGGCGTGTGAAAATCTACCAAGAGAATATAGATTTCAAATCCCTGAGCTAGCGTTGGAATTAACGGAGCAATTGTTTCTCTGAATAAGTAGGGGTTTCCGAAGGCCAACAGCAGCCGCATTTTCTTCATAAAATGCCACCCGAAGGTACCGATGAAAAACCCGAGACTAAGAAAATAATATGTAACGACAGCACTCGATCAATTGCCAACACAGTCTTCCTCGTCTCACCGAGAACCATGTTTCGCAAGCTATCATTCCCAATAAGGACACTCGCTAGACTCCGTTGCATTGTCATCTTTCTCACTCTTCGTTGTAGGGTGTTAGTGAGTTAACATCCACTCCCCCTCCACTAAAAATCCGAAACACTAGCTTCACCTCGCCAGAAAGCGCCGTCCCCCGACCTTCCATCCTGGACCACATCCACTACGACAAAGTCGTCGTTTCCCAGAAACCCGTCCAGGCCACACCTCGCAAAAACAACCATCAAAAGGATCAGAATGTTCCCAAGTCACGCAAGCGGCGGGCAACGAGTACACGGTGGAAAGCACGACTGCGTATTGCAAGAGTATTCATGCGAGTGACCTCATCTCACGACATGTGTCTCGCAAAACCAATGGTGTCTCAGCACAATGGCAATAAATCCCATATGCTATCGTAGTCATCCTGCTCGGCAATCGTTTATTTCCCCTCAAACAACATATTCCAAGCGTACTGTAATGTATTGTAAAACCTTAGATAATCCAAGCTATTCGCAGGAATTATTTCTGAGAAGACCACATAGCTCGCCTTGACGAACAACGGACCACTCGGCACAATGAAGAGTGTGAATCAAACCATTGTCCGTGAGAGTGAACTTTACGCCAACTCTACCTAATGGACACGGCATTGACCTGTACTCCCACCGTGTGTCAAAACCGCAAAGAAAATTTTGCCAGAAATTTGTCCGCAGAACAGGTACGCACTGTGGAGATCTTGAGTAAATCACTCCTGCTTCGACCAAGATCAGAAGTCACGCAATGATCAATGCGTACCATCACAGACCTAAACACTCATGCTAGATCCGATGATTCGATTTGATGATCTAGTTCCTCACAAGGGATATGTTATCGGTGAAATTGCCTGCGGCCACGGGGGTGACATCTGTAAGTTGCTACAGCTAATCGATGTTGTTGCGGAAAGTGGCGCCCAGATTGTGAAGTTTCAGGTCTTTACGCTTGAGGAACGTGCAATTCCAGGCGAGGATGCCTGGAATATTTTTGCGAAACTTGAGCTGACTGAGCACCAGTGGCGTCAGGCAATTCACCATGCCCGAGAGCTTGGACTTAGCATTATTTCCGACGTTTTTGGATACAAGAGCCTGAGGTTGGCAACAGAATTGGGAGTTGATGGATACAAGATTCACTCTGAAGACCTATTGAACAGTTACTTCATCGCTGAGGTGGCCGTGTTAGGAAAGCCTGTCATTATTGGCATTGGTGGTGCACATCGTAGCGAAATCTATAATCTTCTCAATTTCCTCAAATGCAAGAACCTTCTCGGGCAAACTATTTTAATGACAGGAGTGCAAACGTTCCCGACACCAATCGAAGCACATTCACTTGACGAGGTCAGCGATCTCAGTGTCAAATATGCCTCATTAGGGGTAAAAATTGGCTTTTCTGATCATATCGATGGTGGTTGTGAAGAGGCATATACTGTGCCGCTAATGGCGCTAGCCAAAGGAGCGTGCGTCATTGAAAAACATATCACCATCAACCGCGAGGATAAGTGGACGGACTATCAATCTGCTCTAAGCAAGGTTGGCTTTTGTAAATTCGTTCAATCGATTCGCACATTAGCACCTTTGTTGCGGCCTGTTGGTATACTCAACGAACACGAACGACAATACCGGAGAATGTTCAAAAAAAGTCCTTTCATGCGGCGAAACTTACCGAAGGGTCACGTCATACACCAAAATGATATCGAATATAAGAAGGATCCCGTGAATGCGATCCCTGTTTCGAGCGCAGGCGTTGTAGGACAACAGCTCACCGGGAATATGAGTGCAGGCGCACTATGCCGATACTCAACCCTCAACAGTAAGGTCGGGGCAATTATTGTGGTCCGTTGTTCGTCAAGTAGATTGCCGAATAAAGCTATGATGAAAATTTGTGGGCGCGAAAGCATTGCGTTGGTGATTGATCGGGTGAAGCGTTGTCAATCTGTGGATTGCATCGTCTTAGCGACATCGACGGATCCGTCCGATAATCTTCTAGCCCAGATCGCCCAAAGAGAAGGGATTCCGGTATTTCGGGGATCCCTCGACAATGTTGCGTCTCGATATTATGAAGCTGCTACAGCACATCGACTTGACCACTTCGTTCGCATTACAGGTGATGCAATTTTATGCGATGAAGTAATGATCGACAAGGCGGTGAAAAGTCATCTCAAACATTGCTGTGATGTCACCCTTATGACGAATATGCCATTTGGGACAGGGAAAGAAGTAGTGAGTATCAATGCAATTAAAACAATCCTTGATACTGCTGTTATTCCATCTAATACAGAATACCTTGAATACTATTTAGAGAATGAGCGTTATTTCAGTATCCATCACGTAACGTCAGATTATGACTTTGATCCGTGCCTTCGTATCACGTTGGATTATCAGGAGGATTTTGACTTTTTCTCAAGAGTCTATGCACATTTTGCTGACATAAATCCTTATTTTACACTTGCTGATGCCCTGGCATGGCTGAAGAAAAATCCCGAGGTTGCACAAATCAACATGCATAAAAAGCAAAAATATTTGAATTTCGACGTAGATACTCAATTAACCATTTAATCCACTGGTCATTTGATAATGGAGCTATCATGAAAATTAGAATCATTGGAGGAACTAATTTAGTTGCTGCGTATAAGAATCGGGATGGCTTGGACACTCTGCATGAAGCGCCTGGATTCTTAGTCCAAGGGGACTCGACGGCCATACCAATCAAGGCTGGGAGTCAAGTCCGAGCAGTGTTCTGTGGAAGTGTCACCGGGCAACGAGATAAGACAGGTGGCATCTCTCGTCTGACTACACGAGACCTAAGGTTTCAATCACTTGTCTGTTCAGAACGAGCAGAACAATGCGTACGAGACCTCGAAGGAAGATATATCCTTGTCAGGATCTATGACAATGGGTCAGTAGAGGTTTGTTGCGATCGCTACGGGAAAGTTGATCTCTATTACCAGAGGATAAGAGATGGAATCATTTTTGCGTCTGACCTGAGCATGCTTCCCTTCAGAGAAGAGACTGTCAAGTACGATCAGGTTGCAGTGGCTCATTCTCTCCTTGTATATGGATTTCGGCCACCCAAACGTCAGACACTTTACGTTGGCGTAAGTCGCCTTGGTGTCAGCGAAATAGCCCTTTGGGAGAAAAAAACGATCCGTTTCTACGAAGTCCCGCCCTATATCGTCAACGTGGATGAGGATTTTGGCAATGAGCATCTTCACCGATATTCTGATCTTTTCTTGGATGCTCTAGAAAAGAGATCATCTCCAAACGGTAATGTTGTATATGTGTCATCAGGGTGGGATTCAACATCCATTCTTGCTGGGTTGGTCCACCTGCACGGTCCAGACAAGGTTCGAGCGGTCATAGGTCGTTTTAATTTTGCTGAACGTTCAGGTATCAGCAATCCCTTTGAATTAACGAGGATTAAGGCTGTAACAGATTATTTTGGGGTAGCGCTTGATATCATCGAAATAGACCACGCGCACAAGGGACCGGAGGTCGTTGATCGATGGGAGGAATTTCAGCGATCGCATATGTTCTCCGGATTGTCAATGTACTTATGGGCATTACTATCCGAACATATAGCCTCCACAACTAATGGCGAGGCGGTCTTTTCTGGTGAGATCAGTGATGGAATCCACAATCTTGGATTTAGTCAACACACCACGATTCACGGCCATCCTGTGCTGGCATTTCGCGAGTATAGCGACAAAATGGCATCCTATCTTTTTGGGCCAAATTTCCTTCAGTTGATGCTGAAGGGGAATGCTGAAGAAGATGTGATTTATGACCTCCTCAAGCGACAGCACCAAGGAGGGATATTCGACAAGCTGGCTACCGACCACGTGAGTTGTGCACGCCAATTATTTGCAAGCATATTTACCAGAGACCTTCGCATGCCTGGTTGGTCTCTGGAGAACTGTAACATGTTCACAAAGGCCGGTCGTGAATCTTATAGCTCGGAGATGGAAGCAAAATATTTAAACGAACCAGCCAAAGTTGCAACACCGGCCACGTTATATTCATGGTACATTCATCTGTACAGTTCATTCCACTGGCAAGGTGGAACCGTCACAACCCTGGGATACACGGCTGAGAGACAGGGATTCGAGATGAACTTACCATTCCACGACAGCCGGCTCCACGAATTTCTCTCGGAGATGCCAGAGTCCGGTGGTCGCGGTCTCGAGATACGGCCAACGAAATATCCTCTTAAATGGATACTTGAGAATAAAATTGACTATCCAATGCACCTGCAGGTTGGCCCACATTCTTATATCTACGATACAGATCCAACCTTCAACTTTGCTGGGGAATTTATTTATGCATCGGCCTATACACCTCTAATCAAAGAGAGATTCAAGCATCGAAACTACGAAGCGCTGCTTTCTTCAGAGTGTTTTGATTTGAATTATATTAACAGCATTGTCGACCACTACCTGGCGGGTGAAGAAATCCCAGCGGAACGAACAGACCTTTCTGCTCTAGCATTTCTAACATTGACAGGGTGGTACTAAGAGAATTGGTCCTGAGGATAACTGTGAAACGCCTAAGTGTGGATTGTACGAATACCGACGAGCGAATAGCAGTCCTAACAAATTTTACATCAAAGTAGCATCCTCGTATTGGGTAAAACTATTTTCCGGTAAAATTGAAGGCATTCAATCATTCCCTACAGGCTAGACTGCCATGACCACGCATGATTTGGGCGGGAGATCACAGCGACATCCTGCATTAGAGCAGCGATTTTTTTATTCGCATTGAGCTATACCTCAACATCTCCCTATCTTTTCGTTAGCCTTTGATAAATGGTGTCGCACGTGTTAATGCTGGGCTTTCAGATAGAGCGGTACTTATTCAGCATAGTCGATTGCTTTGTCAACACATCCAACGTGCGAGAATAAATGATACAGAAAAAGAAACTCTTGATTTATTGGGCATCTCGTACGTTTATAGAATTTATTGCTCCATTAATTCCTGCCTTTACGAAACAGTTTAAAATTATAATTCTGTTGTATAACCACTCTACTCCTCCAGGCCTCAGTAAACTCCTTGATGGGTGGAAGCAGGATGGCGTAATAGAACAATATGTGCTGCTCCCAGAGGACAAGCACCGCATTAAATTCCACCTCTTCATGGCAAAGATAATACCTATACTGAGAAAGCATAATTTCGATCTATGGCTAACCTCTTCGGAAATGCAGGTACCAGAAAGATATATTTTTGACTGTGTTTTACCAAAACACTGCATTTCAATTTGCATGTGGCACAACAACACATTTTTATTTATGTACAATGAGGAGGTTGTAAAGCAGTTGTTCTCTGGCGGAGACGCTCCAGCATATCAGCGGCACAAGGCGCCAAAGATATCCGCCTCTCGAGCACACCTATGGCACACCACTCCACAAATGTTGGCTGACGCTGAAAGGCAAATGCTTCTGTCAGAGAAGAAAAGCTTCGTTCTGCGTGTGAGAGAGCAAATACACCGTTTTATCAGACAAGTACGGAGTTGGGTTATAGTCAAAAAAATAAATATAACGCATCCTCGAAAACTGATCAGATCGTACATCGATTATATGGTCAATCGGATTGTTTTGCCGTGCTTGATCGTTCACAAAACGTTTCCTCTCGGACCATATGATTCCATGACCCAATTGGGATCCGGCCGTTCCAACGCATTAATTTTGTTTGATGAGCGTGAAGCAGACGCACACGCATTGCTTTTCAAGAATACGGATGTGTATGTCGCACAATATCCATCACGAGGCTCTTGTCAGTGCGACCATCATAAAACACTAAAAGACACTGTTCTATCACCATTGAGTGGGCGCTTGAACATTGACAAGCTTTCTGATGATGTAATGTATTTATTTTACCGTGATTTTAAGACTGTCCTGTCTGAAACAAATGCGAAAACTATACATTTGAGAGTTCACCCTGATGAAACAGGAAAATGGCCTGAACAGTTGCGAGATCACCTAACACACAGGGGAATCGACACGATGATTGTAGGTTGCGCTAGGCCAATTCGAGAAATAATATGCGCTTATTTAGGAATGGCTGGGTATGGATCATCCGCCCTCCGAGATGGTCGCGCAAGTTGTGATTATGCATTTATCATCGGGTTTGTTGGCATCACAAAGTTACAACAATTAGCCAACCCGAAGTTTGTATATGGAAAGTCAGAAGGGATTGGATGGATTGAGGAAGATGGGAGTTATGATCCTCAAATATTCACCCACCAGAAATTTTGTCCTCCAAAAAGAAAAACCGTAGATCAGATTTTGTCCAAGTTGGCCTATGACCACGCTTGTCTTATAAGAAAGAATTAACGGCGTGCGTAACGTCAGAACGCACTAGTGATACTCTATCCCACAAGGAAATTTTAAATAGATCTACTTAGAGCTTCTTTTTATCTGTCGCCCACGCGCAGTTAGAGTAGTAATAGATCTGCACTGTCCATCTTTCTAGATTTTTCATAGGGCTAGAAGCATGATGAAGAGCATTGGTAGAAACCAATACCTGATCCCCTGCTGATCCCACTATTGGCTCAAAAAGATTAATGCCCCATTTGCTTCCGATGTCAGTCTTAAGTATAGAAGCATGTTTTGTTTGACCTAAATAAATATCTTTTAGAAGTCTCGGGTAGAGACCCCAATGATGAGATCCTTTGCTTACATGTATTGGGCCATTTAAGCGACCAACATCATTTAGATAGATAAAGCTTTTGAACACACCTTCGCTCATATCAACATGGGGCAGGAAATCATCTCTATCAGCTATTGAAGCATGAATGCGTCTTTCAATTACTATATGGGAAGGTAGCTGATTAGTTTTATTAGCATAAGATACAAACTTCCGTAAAAGTTCGTCACCTAGAATCTTCTCGAAAACAGGAAAATCTCTTTTAAGAGAATCCGTATTGTACAAATCGAGTTGCTCAGAATACATGGGATGAAGACGTGCATTGTAAGTATTATTAACACTGTATGGGACACTGAGTTGAAGAACTCCCTTTGGCTTATTTAAAAACCATCTCCGCCCTCGAGAATCCCAGAAAAAATTTCTGCTATAGACATTTGGGGCCTGGTCAAAGTATTTCACCATAGGACAAAATTCTTTCTTTAGATCAGCTAGGAGATCTGGCATTTCCCTTTTAAAAGATTGGTCGTGTAAAACAACAACTCCATCATCGTAATAGTGCGCTGCGAGCTCATAGATATCATCGGAAACATTCAGGGTAGTGGATAGGCCAGGATCTGTTAGAGTGGGTGTTTTAGCCTGATATTCTGCAAATATTCCGATCCGAATAGGGAGTTTATTCAACTCGTTCCAAACTCTTTTTAAGAGCTTGAGTATTGCACTTGCGATGTTTAGAGAAAAAACTAACGCATCCCTAACTATACATAGCATTTTAAGTTTATCCATTAAGCGCACCATTAAAGCGGGGTTTTGTTATCCGCTATCCCCCAGACCGTAACATTTTGGTCCCAGTGTAGAATCCAATGTAGTCGTGCTCAGTCTTGGCTCGAATTCTCTAAAACACCATGTACTCACACCGTTTACAATGCATAATCCTACTCAATCACTCTTGATCAGTATCATCAAGCTGACTTCGGAGTCTTGTGTCGGGGATCAAATCCATCAAAGTGCGCCACCCTTATTCCCTAGCTCCGTGCTCCGCAAGAAGTTGGGCAATAAAATGATGTCCCTTTTCTTTCGCTAAGTACAGCGGGGAAAACCCTGCACTATTTTTTGCATTGGCATTCGCGCCCTCTGCGATAAGAAACTCGACAATCTCCTTATGGCCAAAAAAGACGGCCTGGTGGAGCGGCGTGGATCCATATTTTCCATCGCGCTGATTAACGTCGTAGCCACCGATGATCAGTTGCTTGACTTCGGTAAGGATCCCAGCCTTGGCCGCCATGTGCAGAGGGGGGAGTTGCTCTTTTTCAGTACAGGCAACAACACCCACACTCACAATCAACACCATGATGAGCAGGAGACGCTGTGAGTTTGACATGATAGCCTCGCCTAACAATCCTTCGATTCTATTGCATTGTGTTTAAAATGTACCGGTCGAACCAAATCCGCTATCTGACCGTTCAGTTTTGGGCAGGGTATCCACAATTTCAATATTGATATTGGCACCATTGAGTACAAATAATTGCGCCATACGCGCGCCTTGCTCAACTTGAAAAGGTTCCGCCCCCAAATTTTTCAATTCAACCATAACTTCTCCACGGTAATCAGGATCAATCCATCCAGCACCAACTTCGAGATTATGTCTCACCGACAACCCCGATCGTGATCCAATCCGTCCTACGCATCCAACAGGAATCGCGATAGCGATTCCTGTTGGGATGAGTGCTCGTCCAATGGTAACTCGACCGCCTTCGGAGACGCTCCCCGGAACCTGCGTAGCCTCTCGTGCAAACAGATCAAAGCCCGCAGCTTCGCTGGTCGATCTGATCGGAACCTTTGCTTCAGAAAATAATTTCAATACCTTCATATCAATGTTAATCACGAAACTGAAGGATGGTTCCTTTCTCCCCCACTGCCCATCCACGTAACGGTGTAAGAAAGAAGAGACTCCAGAGATCCTGATCGGTTACAGGTCCATCATACATCCAAGTGTTCCCTCCATCACGCGTATGTATCAGCGTTCCTTGCATTCCAACTCCCCACCCGAGATCACGGTTCAAAAAATCGACGCTGGTAATTGCCACACGTGTGTCGGAATCTTGGAATGTCCAACTGGTTCCACCATCCGAGGTGGTAGCAATCATGCCGCGCTCGCCACTTGCCCACCCACGCGCATGATCGACAAACTCTAATCCATTGACCCTCACAGGAATTCCATCAAGTGCATACCACACCATCTCAATAGGCTCCCATCTAGTTCCACCATCAATGGTTCGAAACACTTGCCCCCCTACACTTGCAACCCACCCTTGCAGTGGATTCAAAAATTTAACGGCAATGATCCAATGTACATCTGAAACCGTTTGCTCAGTCCAAGTGGTACCTCCATCAATAGTATGCAGAACATGATTAAATGTCCCCACGGCCCATCCATGACGTTCATTCACAAAATCAACACCAAGAATCGCCCCAGTCTTTGGCTCAAAGAGGGATGTCCAGAGATGCCCACCATCGATCGTTGCAAGAAGCGTCATGTGATCTCCAACTACCCACCCATGATTCTCATCGACAAAATCTACGCTCATCAGATTTGTACTCATCCCGCTCGTTTGGGCGACCCAATTATTTCCTCCGTCAGTGGTATGAATAATGGTTCCACCTTCCCCTACCGCCCACCCCTGCTCCCGATCGACAAACACCACACTGGCAAGATTGGCAGTCGTCCCACTGTGTTGTATTTTCCAACGTTCCTGTGAAATCGATATCATGGAGTCACTTGCATATGACCCACCATGCCCCATTATAAACGCCAACGAAAAAATGCAACACACGGAGATGATTTTCGATCCATATGATTTCATCGCACAGGTTGCCCCAAAGAATCACGCCCATGCGGTGCGTGAAGATCTTGATACGGTCCGATAGGAACAAGGCGCGTGGGATTGATATTATCGTGCGTCATATAATAGTGATGTTTGATATGATCAAAGTTCACGGTTTCTGCTATACCATCTACTTGATACAGATCCTTGAGGTACCCGAAAAGATTTTGGTAGTCGATAATTCGGCGAAAATTGCATTTGAAGTGTCCATGATAAACTGGGTCAAAACGAATGAGCGTAACGAAGAGTCGCCAATCAGTCTCGACAATACACGAGCCGAAGAGATACCGCTGTGTCGACAAACGGGACTCAATCATGTCAAGCGTTTGAAACAGTTGGTTGACGGCGCGCTCATACACACCCTGTGACGTTGCAAACCCCGCACGGTAAACCCCATCATTCACGCTCTCATATATGGTGTTGCTGAGAGCTTCAATCTCTTCCCTCAAATTTTCCGGATAAAGAACTAGATCGCAGGTAGTGAGTTGCCCAAATTCGTGATCGAACATTCGCATGATATCGTCTTCCGAGTTACTGACAATTCGATTCGTCACTCTGTCCCAAAGAACCGGAACGGTTACGCGCTTAGCGTAGCTAGGGTCTGTCGCATTATAAGCGTGACTAAGAAATTCAAACCCATTTATGGGATCCTTGGAATGGCCATCACCATCTCGAAACGCCCATCCTCGGCTATCACGAATTGGATCGAGTATCGACATGCCAATGACTTTCTCCAATCCCTTAAGCTTACGAACGATAATGGTGAGATGAGCCCACGGACATGCTAACGACACATACAAATGGTAGCGGCCACCTTCAGCCGGATATCCCGACGATCCATCAGCGGTCACCCATTCCCGAAACACATCATCCTGTCGCTTGAATTCCCCTTCCAGAAACTGTTCGTCAGGAAACTGAGCTTCTGCACTCATCGCTATACCTTCCAACCTTGCTTGTGAAAAAAATCATCGTGCACTCGTGCGCACATCGCAATATAGCTCTCGCCATGCTTGTCTAAAAAAACATCTTGATCCCAACACTCCACGCCAAGTCGCTCCTCATATTCCTCTAGAACGAGATATGCCCATGCATTTGTGAGCGCTCCAGATTCCATCATCACCCCAATAGATTCTCTTACATAAATGTCATCCTCAAACGCATCTATCACACGCAAAGACTTCTCGTCGACATTGAGATAGAGGAGTCCAGACGTTACCACACCCTCGCGCCTGCACATACCGGGATACGGTTTGCCTTTGAGCAGAAAACTCGCATAAGAGGTCACATGTGCCGGAACCGTAGGGGGAATACTCCCGGTTAAGGCGTCCATGACGTGTGGAATAGCAAGAGTTCCGTAGGAAAAAATCTGATGCGTCACGGACTCACTGTGTGGAAGGTTCGAAGGTTGATACTTACGTTGTTAGTCTATCAATACTCAGGAGTCACTCTTCAAGACCCTAGGAGATATCACTCATTCCACTTTCATTATGATGAACACGTACGCCCTTCCCGTAAAAACGCATCAATATTCGCAGCAGCTTTGCGCCCTTCGGCAATTGCCCACACGATAAGAGACGCGCCTCGTTTCATGTCTCCCGCCGCAAACACTCCAGAAACGCTCGTCATATATTGCTCATCAACGGCAACATTGCCACGCGAATCAAGTGTAACTCCAAGATCAGCAAGCAAGCCGTTGCGCTCGGGATGAATGAACCCCATGGCGAGTAACACTAGGTCTACGCCAATCTCAAATTCGCTTCCAGATATTGCAATCATCTGTGGGCGACCACTTTCATCCGGTTTGAATTCAACACGGCACGCATGAAGCATCGAGACCGCGTCGTTTATACTACCAAGATGCGTCGTCGAGACACTCCACTCACGATTGCAACCCTCCTCGTGCGCATGGGATGTCCTCAATTTCATTGGCCATTGAGGCCATGGTGTTGAGGAATCACGATTTGGTGGCGGCTCCGGCAGCAACTCATACTGATAGACATCTTTGGCGCCTTGGCGGTGGGCAGTTCCTACACAATCCGACCCTGTGTCTCCACCCCCAATGACCACAACGCGCTTATCTTTCGCCGTGATAAGATCACCCAGAGCAAAATCATCTCCTTGATTAAGGCGATTCTGCTGAGTCAAGTATTCCATAGCCAGATGCACCCCAGCAAATTCGCGTCCTGGAATATGTAAATCACGGGCCACCATCGCACCACCAGCCAAACACACGGCATCAAATTCTTTCTTTAACGTCGCAACAGAAATTGTACGCCCCACATCGATATCCACCTGGAACATCACGCCTTCCGCCTGCAGCTGGTCAATACGACGATTCAATACCCATTTTTCTATCTTAAAGTCTGGAATCCCATATCGAAGCAACCCACCAACTCTATCTGCCTTTTCAAAAACCGTAACAGTGTGACCGGCTCGCACGAGCTGTTGCGCCGCAGCAAGACCGGCAGGTCCTGATCCGACAATTGCTACACGCTTTCCAGTTTGAGATAACGGACGAATCGGCACGATCCAGCCATTCGAAAATCCACGATCAACGATCTCTTGCTCAATGTGTCGAATTGTCACTGGTTGATCAATCAAACCCAATACGCAAGATGACTCGCAAGGCGCAGGACACAGACGCCCGGTAAATTCTGGAAAATTGTTCGTCGCATGCAACGCTTTCATAGCATCCTGCCATCGACCGCGATTAACAAGATCGTTCCATTCCGGGATGAGATTACCCACAGGACATCCTGTCTTGCTCTGGCAAAATGGCACGCCGCAATCCATACACCGCACGCCTTGAGTCTTAAACTTTTCTTCGCCCATTGGTTCATATAGCTCACACCAATCATGAACCCTATTCTCAATCGGGCGTCGAATAGGTTCTTCACGAGAAAACTTAAGAAATCCTCGAGGATCAGCCATGTGTACCCACTGCCTTGATGTCGGCAACTGAGGCTTGTCGCTTACGTTGCTCAAGCACACGCTTATAATCCATCGGCATGACCTTGACGAACTTTGAACGCACACGATCCCACTGTTCAAGAAGATACTTTGCCTTTTGGCTTCCCGTAAACGTCAGGTGCTGTGTCACCAGTGCCAACAACTCTTGCTGATCATCCTCACTAGCAACCTGCTCCAGTTCCACAAGTTCAAGGTTGCACCGCTGTTCAAAACAACCGTCTTCATTGAACACATACGCAATCCCTCCACTCATCCCTGCAGCAAAATTTCTCCCGGTTCGTCCAAGAACAACCACACGTCCACCAGTCATATACTCACACCCGTGGTCTCCAGTTCCCTCAATCACCGCAATGGCTCCACTATTTCGTACCGCAAAGCGTTCTCCTGCAGTACCATAGAAATATCCTTCCCCAGCTGTCGCACCATACAGCGCTGTATTTCCAATCAGAATCGTCTCCTCCGGCACAAACGTCACCCCCTGGGGAGGCATAACGATGATGCGTCCCCCAGAAAGTCCTTTGCCAAGATAATCATTTGATTCCCCTTCGATCACCATAGTGATTCCACGACTCAGAAATGCACCGAAGCTCTGTCCAGCGGAGCCGTAACACCTAATTCGAATGGTATCGTCAGGAAGCCCATCAGCACCATATTGCTTAGCAATATGACTTGAAAGAATCGTGCCAATCGTCCGTTGAGTATTGCGAATCGGAATCGAAATCTCGATCGGTGTTTTGTCATCTATTGCCGATTTGACACGCCTCAGCACCTCCCAATCCACCGAATCTTCGATACCGTGATCTTGATCCTGAACACAATGCGTTGCCACATCAGGTGGCACATCAGGCATATGAAGCAATGAGCTCAGATCCAGCCCCTTGGCCTTCCAGTGGTCAACAGCGTTGGTCGCTCTAATCTTATCCACCCGACCAATCATTTCTCCCATGGTGCGAAACCCAAGCTGCGCCATAAGTTCGCGTATTTCTTCCGCAACAAAAAAGAAGTAGTTTACGACGTACTCTGGTTTCCCTTTGAATTTTTTCCGCAATTCAGGATCTTGAGTAGCCACACCAACCGGACACGTGTTGAGGTGACACTTTCGCATCATGATACACCCCTCGACAATCAGTGGTGCCGTGGAAAATCCGAATTCCTCCGCCCCCAGAAGGGTTGCGATGACTACGTCACGCCCAGTCCGCATTTGCCCATCCGTTTCGATACGGATACGTCCACGAAGGTCATTCAGCACTAACGTTTGATGCGTTTCTGCTAAACCCAATTCCCACGGCATTCCCGCGTATTTGATCGACGACATGGGCGACGCACCGGTGCCTCCACTGTCCCCACTAATAAGCACTTTGTCTGCATGGGCCTTGGAAACACCCGCAGCCACTGTCCCAACACCAACTTCAGAAACCAGTTTTACAGAGATAGCGGCCCACGGATTTGCATTCTTGAGATCAAAAATAAGCTGCGCGAGGTCTTCAATAGAATAAATGTCGTGGTGAGGAGGGGGAGAGATGAGCTGTACCCCCGGAGTCGAATATCTAATACGTCCAATGACCTCATCAACCTTATGACCAGGCAACTGCCCGCCTTCACCAGGCTTTGCCCCTTGCGCCATTTTGATCTGAAGTTCCTTTGCGTTCACTAAATACTCTGCCGTCACACCAAACCGTCCTGACGCAACCTGTTTAATCGCGCTATTCTTCGAATCTCCGTTCGGAAGAAGAATGAATCGTTCCGAATCCTCTCCTCCCTCACCCGTATTACTCTTCCCACCAATCCGATTCATTGCGATTGCAAGGGTTTCGTGCGCCTCAATGCTAATGGCCCCAAACGACATGGCTCCTGTCGTAAAACGTTTGACGATCTCTGTCGCAGGCTCAACCTCGTCAAGTGGAATTGGAGTTGAGAGGGTCTTGAGTTCGAACAACCCACGCAATGTCGATCGCTGTTTCTGTTCGTCATTGGCCAACCGACTGAATTCCTGGTAATCACGATAGCTATTTTGTTGCGTCGAACGTTGCAAAGTTGTGATCGTCTCCGGATTCCAGTTATGATGTTCACTGTCCACGCGGTAGTGATATTCTCCACCAAAATCCAGAAGTCGAATAGGTCCTAGCGCATAGGCAACCGCATGACGTTGCAACGACTCTTTGGCAATTTCTCGAAGGCCAACTCCCTCAACGCGTGACGCCGTTCCGGTAAAATAACGATCGATGACGTCGTGATGTATTCCTATCGCCTCGAAGATCTGAGCCCCACAATAACTCTGAACGGTCGAGATCCCCATCTTCGAAAAGATTTTCAGCAACCCTTTATTAGTCGCCTTGATAAACTTTGACGCTGCCGTTTCAACATCAATTTCGCTGGGGAGATAACCTTCGCGAACGAGGTCAACAAGGGTCTCGAATACTAAATATGGGTTAACCATCCCTGCACCATACCCAACCAACATCGCAAAGTGATGCACGTCTCGTGGTTCACCAGTTTCAACAATCAATCCAACATTCGTGCGTGTCCGTTGCCGAATGAGATGGTGATGAACAGCACCAATGGCCAGCACGCTTGGAATTGGAGCCAACTTCTCATTGATTCCGCGATCGCTGAGAACAAGAAACTTTATTCCATCTTGGATTCCTTTGGACGCATCCTGACAGAGTTTCTCTAATGCTATCTCCAGCCCATCAGGACCATCAGCGACTGGGAACACCATATCAAGCGTTCGAGCACAGAAATAGCCATCAGACAATGCTCGAATTTTCGCAAGTTCAGCATTGGTAAGAACAGGCTGTTGTACCCGAATCCGATGACACGATTCTGGAGATTCCCCCAGAAGATTCGGCTTAGGTCCAACATTGGTGACCAGTGACATCACCAACTGTTCGCGAATCGGATCAATTGGAGGATTCGTCACCTGTGCAAACAACTGTTTAAAGTATTTGAACAGGAGTTGTGGACGATCAGACAAGACTGCAAGAGGAGTGTCTGTCCCCATTGATCCTATCGCCTCCTGACCCGTCACCGCCATGGGAGTCAGCACCATCTTCAACTCTTCCACGGTATACCCAAAAACCTGTTGCCGTTGCCGAAGCGTGCCATGATCAGGCTGCGGCACATTCATCGGTTCCGGAAGCTCATCCAACGACACCCGATGCGTCAACACCCACTTTCGATACGGTTTTTGCTGTGCGATTTGTGTTTTGATCTCTTCATCATTGATAATTCGACCCTGCCCAGTGTCAACCAGAAACATTTTTCCTGGTTGCAGTCGCCCCTTCACTCGAATACTTTCGGCGTCAAATGGCAATACGCCAGCTTCAGACGCAAGCACAACAACATCATCTCGGGTGATCACATACCGACAGGGGCGAAGACCGTTACGATCAAGAGTTCCACCCACGATAGTCCCATCGGTAAACGCTACGGCCGCAGGACCATCCCACGGCTCCATCATTGCCGAATGATATTCATAGAATCCTCTTCGCTCTAAGTCCATGTGAGGATGACCGCTCCACGCCTCCGGAATGAGCATCATCATCACATGAGGCAGCGACCGTCCTCCCATCACAAGAAATTCAACGGCATTATCTAAACTAGCAGAATCACTCTGAGTTCCATCAATCAAGGGATACAATTTGGAAAGGTCATCTCCAAACAAGTCCGATTGCAAACGCCCTTGACGCGCATGAAGCCAATTTACATTACCCTTGAGAGTATTGATCTCACCATTATGTATGGTGTAGCGATAGGGATGTGCCAAATGCCACGCTGGAAAAGTATTCGTGCTAAACCTTGAATGTACCATTGCAATAGCACTGCTCAGTGAGGAGTCACCGAGATCTTGGTAAAAGGCGGAAAGCTGAGACGGAAGCAAAAGCCCTTTGTACACCACGGTACGGCACGAGAAACTTGGAATGTAAACGACATGTTTCTCTCGAATGGCTGAATCTCGAATGCTATTCTCAATACAACGACGAATCACATATAGTTTCCGTTCAAATTGCCCCTCATCTAGTACGCCGCGTGCGATAAAAACCTGGCGGATTGCAGGCTGTGTTTGACGGGCTACTTCACCAATCCCACTCTCTTTAAGTGGCACATCGCGCCATCCAAGCAAACGTTGCCCTTCCGCATTGATGATCTGTTCTATCAAGGTCTCGCACTGACAACGAGCCTCATGGTCCTGGGGAAGAAACAGCATTCCAACCCCATACTCTCCAACTCTAGGGAGACGAATTCCAACATCAGCACAGGCTCGTGAAAAAAACTCATGTGGAATTTGGAGCAAAATTCCCGCCCCATCCCCTGTATACGGATCACAGCCTTGCGCGCCGCGATGCGTTAAGTTTGCAAGCACTTCTAACCCCTGCCTAACGATCTCGTGGGATCGAACCCCTTTGATATTGGCAACAAAACCGATGCCGCACGCATCCTTTTCAAACTGCGGATCATATAGGCCTTGTTTTGGTGGGAAGCCTGGCATTGGCAATGACGCACTCATGTTTCGTACCCTTTATCGCTAAAACAATCCTGGAATCTGGATTCCTCCAGTCAAACCTTTAAGTTCATCTGCCATAAGTTCACGTGATTGTCTCAACGCTTCATTGGTCACAGAAATCACTAGATCTTGAAGCATGTCAACATCCTGGGCCTTCATCACCTCTGGATCGATCCGAATCGAAATAATCTCTTGGGCTCCGTTGGCTGTCGCTTCAACCATTCCACCCCCAGCAGAAGCCGTAACGGTCTTGTGTGACACCTCATCCTTCAACTTCGCTAATTGATCTTGAAGTGCCTGGGCCTGCTTCATCATTCCACCTAAGTTTCCAAATGGGGATTTCGTCATTGCGACTCTCCTTCTTGCGCACGATCCTCGCATACGTCCTGGATTTGTCCTCCGAACTCGTCCAACACCATCCGCACCGAGGGGTGGTCGAGGGTCCGATCGCGCAAATTCTGGGCTTGTTTCTTATGTTTTTCTTGACCCAATTCTCCAATGGTTTTCACAGGCTCGGAAGATTTCGCAAGACGAACAAACTTCAGTTCGACTTCACTTCCACACAGCGACCGACACACATTCTGAACATATTGTTGATTGTCGTCACGTGCCATCACCTCACGACACATATCTCGATTCTCTGAAAAAGCAATCAGAATGATCCCGTTTTCGACCTTAACTGGAACACCCGCTTCAAGATACGTCGCAAGGTTTGGTTTTTCCACACCAACCCGTTCTACAAGCTCTGTCCAATCAATCGTCAGCGTAGACATACGCGTAGTCTTTTTATCATTCGGAATGACTGGTGCCTTTGAACCTATAGGTCGTGAGAAACCGGGGGCAGTAACACGCTGGGACTTCGGACGAGTAGCTACCGAAGGCTTTGTCGTCCGCGAGACCTGTCCTCGCGTTATTGCCTGGGGTGTCTCCAATGAGGTCTGCGTACGCGACGTGGTTATTTGATCCTTTGCACAATTGGTCATATCCATGTGAGATACTGACTCCGATGCCGCAAGTTGGCACACTTTGATGACCGCCATCTCCAAGACATAATTTTGAAACTCAGTATGCTTGAGATGATCTTGAGCTTGAGTCAAAATATCAAAGACTCGCTGCAGGTCATCAATAGTTAATGTCCTCACGGCCTCTTCTGCTTCGCGATTCAACCCCTCTGATACATCAATCCTTCCCAGCGACTTTGGAGAAATCTTCAGCACGATGAGAGATCGAACATCCTCAACGAGGTCTCCCAAAAACCGATGAAGATCACCTCCCTGATCTCCCACTGCCCACACTACCTCAAGTGCTCTGGCCGGATCGCGGGTCACAACAGCATGAAACATTTCCCGGCGAAGTTCGTGAGGAATATTCCCAAGTACAGTATCAATTTGATGATCAGCGACTTCCTGCCCGGCAAATGCAACGATCTGATCAAGTAAACTCAATGCATCTCGCAAACTCCCATCAGCGGCTTTTGCTGTGATCTCAAGACCACGAGGACTGATCGTGATGGCTTCCTGTGCCACAATATGTTGAAGATGATCGGTAATGGTCTGAACAGGAATTCGACGGAAAGTAAAATGTTGACAACGCGAGAGGATCGTTAGCGGAATTTTATGCAGTTCACTTGTCGCAAAAATAAAAATGACGTGTGCCGGAGGTTCTTCAAGCGTCTTCAGTAGCGCATTGAATGCATTTGTCGTCAACATGTGCACTTCATCAATGATATACACCCGGCGTGCGCCTTTTGCAGGCCCAATTTTGATATTCTCTCGGAGACTCCGTACGTCATCGACCCCAGAATTCGAAGCACCATCAATCTCCATGACATCAAATGACTGTCCATTTGCAATCTCGACGCAGCTTTGACATTCAGCACAGGGTGTTGGTGTCGGACCTTGGTGACAGTTCATCGCCTTAGCCAGGATTCTCGCCACCGTTGTCTTTCCAACACCCCTCATTCCTGAAAACAAATAGGCGTGGGCGACACGTTTCCCTTCGACCGCATGGACAAGGGTTTGCACGACATGAGCCTGGCCAATCACATCAGGAAACGACATCGGTCGCCATTTTCTTGCAGAAACTTGATAATTCATAATTCGGAAGAAAAGGGCCAGGTGATCCTGCGGCACCCAAACATCCCTGCTTACCGCTGCTTCCTTCCGGACCTCACGGGGTTCACAGGTGCTCGTCGCACAGGGCCCAGCCCTAGCTCTGGTTTTTGGTTAAACAGGCGGCGGAGAGGGTGGGATTCGAACCCACGGTGCCGTTGCCAGCACGCGTGCTTTCCAAGCACGTCGATTCGTCCACTCTCGCACCTCTCCTTCTAACGTAAATACCCCATAGGGGCCCTATAATACCACACCTCATGGCAGGAAATGAGACCACAAATGGCGGAGAGGGTGGGATTCGAACCCACGGTCGCACAAGACGACAGCGGTTTTCGAGACCGCCCGATTCGTCCACTCTCGCACCTCTCCTCTATCTACTAGCCCGAACCCAGCAAACCATTCATGGCATGTTTGCCGGTATTCCTCGCTCCCTTCGACCACGAAAAAATGACTGAAGCATGTCGCGACTTTCCCGTGCACAGACTCCACCTACCACCGTAACATTATGATTCATACGTGGTTCCGCCGGAATGTTAAAGATAGACCCACAGGCTCCAGCTTTCGAATCAGAAGCTCCAAACACAAGACGCGCAATACGAGCGTGAATAATGCTGCCGGCACACATGGCACAAGGTTCGAGTGTCGAATACAGGCACGCCCCAGTCAACCTCCACGTCCCTAACTTCGCAGCGGCCTTGCGAATCACGACAACTTCGGCATGAGCTGTCGGGTCCTGCCACAACTCACGAAAATTATGGGCTTTGGCCAAAATCGTGTGATTATGAACCAACACAGCACCAATTGGAACTTCTCCATGAAAGACCGAGCGCACGGCTTCTTCCAACGCCAATTGCATGTAGATCTCATCCTCAGCAGTCTGGGAATTCATCGGGAAGGCAGGGTAACAATAAGGCAAAAGAGCGTCAAGGAGAGGTGAAACCGATTTCATTAGACGCCACGATAGCTACCCTCAGTGCTCCTGAGGAACAAAGCAAGCAGCATTCAGTCGTCAATGATCAGTTGCTCACCATCCGGATCTTGCCTGCTGCCCGTTGATTGCTGACCTCTCCGAAAGATATGTGGTAGTATTCCGGAAGGCTGGATTAGACGGCAGAAGATAAGACAGACTGACACCGATTGATCATCATTATAGCGGGAGGAACGGAACACGATGCCTCAGCTCGATATTAACAAGAACTTCCTGATTCTTATGATTCCTATGTTTGTGGGTTTCCTGCTCTATCCCGCGTTTCTGGTTACCTCGGTAGCCAACGCCGATACATCCCCCGGCACATTATTCCCGTCCCTTGGAAATGCCCATGTTGAATCTGTGGACGACCCTCATCCCCCCTACAATACTAACCCTCCAACCTCAGGCCATCATCTCAAGTACGTGGCCAAATGGGCCATTCATTCGGAACCAATTCCGAAGGAACTTCAAGTCCACAACCTCGAGGACGGTGGGGTCATCATGCAATACAACTGCCCGGAAGGATGCCCCAAGCTTGTTGAAAATCTGGAAGCGGTTTTTGCGCAATACCAGCAAATAGCCAATGCAGAAGTGCCAGACCATGTGAGACAAAAAAACCCATACCTGCGCAGCAAATACCATCACCTGGTTCTCGCTCCCTATCCAGGCATGGATACCAAGATTGCACTGACGGCATGGCAACGCATTGATACATTTGACTCATACGATAAACAACGCATCGTTCGATTTATCGAGGCATATATCGGCATTGATCATCACCCGCCGAGACGATTCCCAACACCCCAATTACCTGAAGGCATGACTCTACCTCCACCATAGGACACTGGACGACTGGCTTCAAGACTGACATGCGAAGCTATCCAAATCACGTCACCCTGTAGGAGGAAGACCCAATGCCAAAACCGCAATACCACATCTTTGTATGCACCAACACACGACCACCGGGCCATCCTAAAGGATCCTGCGGAGAGAAAAGCTCAGAAGAGCTCCTTATGAATCTCACCATGGGACTCATCGAACGCAATCTCATGGGAAAAGCTGTGGTAACAGGCGCAACATGCCTTGGTCCGTGTGATAGGGGAACATCCGTCGTCATCTACCCTGACGGTGTGTGGTATCAGCAAGTGGGAGAAACGGATATTGCTGATATTCTTGATCAACACATTGGAAAAGGGGAACCGGTAGACCGACTGAGAATGCCTGATGACTCTTGGGACTAAGAGACCCTAAAGAGTAAAGGATGGGCCATACACACCACAAAGCACAGTCTCCTTCCCACGTTGGATGCGGCATCGTCACATGCAGCGATTCCCGAACTCAAGAGAATGATATTAGCGGAAAACTGATCATGCGACTGCTAAAGACTGAAGGCCATATTGTTGAACGCTACGAAATTGTCAAAGATGAACCCTCTCAGATTCGTAGCGCGATTGACCAAAATATTGCCATCTCAGCGATACAAGCAATCCTTATCAATGGGGGAACTGGAGTGTCAAAACGAGACTCGACCTATGAAACGGTGAGCACAATGCTCGATAAACGCCTTGATGGATTCGGCGAACTCTTCAGATTCCTTAGCTATGAAGAGATTGGCTCATCTGCCATCCTGAGTCGATCCATCGCAGGCGTTTCCAGTGGAACAGTTGTTTTTGCGCTCCCAGGATCGGAAAATGCTGTCCGCTTGGCAATGAAAAAACTAATCCTTCCAGAACTCGGCCATATCGTTGGAGAACTTTGTAGGTAAGGCAAAAAACAACCCAATGATCCGCGTCATCCTGCAAGGTGGCATCACCATTTGCCTTATCACGCTGTATTCCATCTCTCTTACACCAAATCAAGAGTTTGAAGAAAGTGAGCCTACAGAGGTTATCGGAATGCAATTCCTTCTCAAAGAGTATATTCCAGGATGCAAATCCACCCCTCATGTTCAAAGCGAAGATGCCTCCTCCCGCCTCAGACGCCTTGATGCCACGGTCGAGACCCTTCGTTCATCTTACGAGAACAAAGACCTTAGCGCCATCAGCGTCCTATTCACACCGCTAGAGGGATCTGCACGAATCCTCAATGAGATACAACACGATGTTGAGTTTTATGACAGCATCTCACTGACATTTTCAGTCGATCGAATACTCATCGCACAGCACAATTATGCCGTTCATCTCCATTGGGAAGGTGTATGGCATATACCTGAACAAGATCTCCCGCTGAGTGAACGCGGACTATCGGTATTTAAGTTCACCGGAGATCAACAGATTACGCTACATACCATTGATGGTGACAGTCCATTTGGCTTGGCCACAAGAAGTATTCCGGAAGGCACGACCTAATGGCACACACAAATTTCCCAGCTTTGGGCAACGGCACCACAAAATCACACGCCACAATTGTGTTTAGCACGGAAGAAAATGGCCCGGTTGCGAGCAATGGCCAGTTACTGGAGAGAAGTTTAATGTAGGCCCAAGACCAAAGTCGCCGGTGCCCTAAACGATGAGGCCTATAGTGCCATCGGGCTACGCTAAAGCATGGTCGGCTTGGAACACCTCAACGTTCTCGTTGGTTTCCCCAGCGTCCAACAGCTCCTCAGCCGAAGACTCATGCGTGATTACCTGTGTATCACGATACCCCGTTAGACCCGTTCCAGCTGGAATGAGCCGACCGACAATAACGTTCTCCTTCAATCCACTCAACGGATCAATTTTCCCAGTAATCGCAGCTTCTGTGAGTACTCGCGTGGTTTCCTGAAACGAAGCGGCAGAGATAAAGCTTTCGGTGTTTAGTGAGGCTTTCGTGATGCCCAAGAGAACCGGTTTTCCGATTGGCGGGGATCCTTTTTCTGCTCGGATTCTTTCACTTTCATCACGGAAGACAAATCGATCAATTTGACTACCGGCCAGAAAATCAGAATCTCCCGATTCTTCAATCCTTACCTTTCGAAGCATCTGCCGAACAATCGTCTCGATATGCTTGTCATTGATAACAACCCCTTGTAGCCGATACACTTTCTGAACCCCATCCACAAGGTACTTCTGGAGTTCTTTTGGCCCTAATACATCAAGAATATCGTGCGGATCTGGTGAACCATCCATGAGCGGCTCACCAGCCTGAATCCAATCTCCTTCGTGCACATTGACATGCTTCCCTCTTGGAATATAGTACTCACGAACATCACCCAAATCGTTCTTGACGAGGACCTTGCGCATACCTTTGACTAAACCAGCATGCTCAACCACTCCATCAATTTCGCTTATGATAGCATGTTCCTTTGGCATTCTTGCTTCAAATAATTCGGCAACCCGTGGCAAGCCACCAGTAATGTCTTTTGTTTTTGTGGTTTCACGAGGAATCTTCACCAACACATCTCCTGGATGTACCATCTCACCTTTCTCAACCAGAATATGCGCTCCGGATGGAAGCAGATACCTCGCCGAAGAGGATGCTTGAGGCAACTTAGCAGTTTTTCCAGAATCATCCTTAATCGAAATGCGTGGACGATACGAGGCACCAGGCATGTCGATGACCAGTTTTCGAGAGAGTCCTGTTACTTCATCAAGGAGTTCCTTCATTGTCACGTTTTCGATCAAGTCACCAAACGCGACCCGCCCTCCGACTTCGGTCAGCATAACCAGAGAATACGGATCCCACTCCAGCAATTTCTGCCCAGGTTCAACCACATCTCCTTCGTTTACCTTAATCTTGGCGCCATAAATAACTGGATATTTTTCACGCTCACGCCCAGTTTTATCACACACGGCAATTTTCCCACTGCGGCTCATGACAACCCAATCACCTTCTTTGTTTTTTACCGTCCGCAGATTGAGATATTTGAGAGTTCCAGAATTCTTTGCTTCGAGTACTGTTTTCTCAACAACCCGACTCGCCGTGCCGCCAATGTGGAACGTTCGCATCGTAAGCTGGGTTCCTGGTTCTCCAATGGACTGTGCGGCAATCACACCAACTGGCTCTCCGCTTTCAACCAGTTTTCCACGAGCAAGATCACGTCCATAACATTTTTTGCATACACCACGACGCAATTGACAGGTCAATACAGACCGAATTTTGACTTGATCAACTCCAGTATCAGTAATCGCTTTCACACGCCATTCGTCAATCTCTTCACCAACTTGGACAATGATCTCACCGGTCAAAGGATCACGAATATCTCCAGCGGCAATCCGCCCTAAGATGCGATCCTCCAAGGGTTGAATAATTTCACCCCCTTCAACAAGCGAAGTCACCTGAATACTATCAATGGTTTCACAATCATCAGAGTTAATAATCACATCCTGAGCCACATCAACAAGACGCCGCGTAAGATACCCCGAGTTGGCAGTCTTCAGCGCCGTATCAGCCAATCCTTTTCTCGCACCATGGGTTGAAATAAAGTACTGGAGCACGGTCAACCCTTCGCGAAAATTGGAGGTAATGGGTGTTTCAATGATTTCACCAGACGGCTTCGCCATAAGGCCTCTCATTCCACCGAGCTGCCGAATTTGCTGCCCACTGCCGCGGGCACCAGAGTCTGTCATCATGAAGATCGGATTGAAGGCGCCGCCTCGATCACTTTTTGACTTACCTTCGAGCTCCTTCTGCATTTCACTAGCGACAAGTTCTGTCACATGTGCCCAAATATCAATAACTTTGTTATAGCATTCGCCCCTCGTGATCAAACCATCAGCGTATTGGTCCTGAATATCTGAAACGTCTTTTTGGGCCTTGGCAATAAGTGCTGGCTTCTTTGCCGGGACCAACATGTCATCAATACAAATAGAAATCGCGGCTTTTGTCGCATACGAAAAACCAAGATTCTTGATTTTATCGAGCAGCACCACGGTATCCCTGAGAGGAACATTGCGATAGCACATGTCAATCAATGCACCGACAGCCTTCTTAGTCATGAGAACATTTGCTGCAGAAAACGGAATGCCAGGAGGGAGGATCTCTCCCAAAAGAACGCGTCCAACGGTCGTATCAACCATTGCAGCATTGATGCGCACTCGAACCTGTGCGTGTAACGCCACTTCACCGGCATCATAGGCAATCCGAACTTCCTCTGGAGAAGAAAAAACTTTCCCCTCACCTTGCGCGCCAGTTTCCTCCTTCGTGAGCCAATAACACCCCAACACCATGTCTTGAGAGGGAACTGCAATAGGCCTCCCGTTCGCTGGAGACAGAATGTTGTGCACAGAAAGCATCAACACACGGCTCTCGATCTGGGCTTCGATCGACAGGGGTACATGCACAGCCATTTGATCACCATCAAAGTCAGCATTGAAGGCTGCGCAAACCAACGGATGCAACTTGATCGCTTTCCCTTCAACCAGTACCGGATCAAAAGCCTGAAGTCCAAGTCGATGTAGCGTTGGTGCACGATTGAGCAACACCGGATGCTCACAGATCACTTCATCAAGAACATCCCACACCTCTGCTGTTCCTTGTTCAATCAACTTCTTCGCACTCTTAATGGTAATGGCCGCTCCCCTCTCTTCAAGCTTGTGCAAAACAAAGGGTTTAAACAGCTCCAGCGCCATCTTTTTAGGCAAGCCACATTGGTTTAAACGGAGTTCCGGCCCAACCACGATAACCGATCGACCAGAATAATCGACACGCTTTCCGAGAAGATTCTGGCGAAAACGGCCTTGCTTTCCCTTCACCATGTCACTTAACGACTTGAGCTCTCGTTTGTTCGCCCCACGTATAGCGCGGCCTCGTCTGCCGTTATCAAACAACGCATCAACTGCCTCTTGGAGCATACGCATTTCGTTACGGATGATCACGCCTGGCGCTCGAAGTTCGAGCAGGCGTTTCAACCGATTGTTCCGGTTAATCACTCGCCGGTAAAGATCGTTAAGATCTGACGTCGCAAAACGGCCACCATCCAAGGGAACGAGAGGCCGCAGTTCCGGAGGCAGAACTGGAATCACGGAGAGAATCATAGACTCAGGCTGATTATTGGATCGACGAAAGTCTTCAACCACTTTCAACCGTTTGATATATTTTTTCCTTACGGCATTGGAGACCTGACCTCTGACCTTTTCGCGAAGGTCCTTCCAGAGCGACTCGATATCCAGGGTCGCAAGCATCTCACGGATCGCCTCAGCCCCTATGCCAGCCCTAAATCCATGCGTATGTTCCTGGGAAAGCTCCCAATATCGTTCTTCCGATAGAACCTCCCCTAATTCTACTGGCGCATCACCTGATTCAAACACGACATAGCTTTCAAAATACAGAATCCGCTCCAGAACTTTGAGACTCATATCCAACAGGGTTCCAATGCGACTTGGCAACCCCTTAAGGAACCAGATGTGAGCCACTGGCGCTGCCAACTCAATATGACCCATCCGTTCTCTTCTAACCTTAGACTGAATCACTTCAACGCCGCATTTATCACAGACGATCCCACGATGCTTCATGCGCTTATATTTTCCGCAATTACATTCCCAATCCTTTGTCGGCCCGAAAATCTTGGCGCAGAACAGCCCATCTTTTTCTGGTTTGAATGAGCGATAGTTAATCGTTTCAGGCTTTTTCACCTCACCGTAGGACCATGATCGAATCTTGTCAGCCGACGCGATCCCTATACGAAGAGAGTCAAATGAAATCGTGTTTTTTGGCTTATTATCGAACAGTGTGGATACTGTTTCCACCGTTTTGCCTCCGTGCAGACTCAATTATCGGACCGCTTCATGAGATCAATGTCTAACCCAAGACTCTGCAGTTCCTTTACAAGCACATTAAACGATTCAGGCAACCCAGGCTCAAGGAAGTTTTCCCCTTTGACAATGGCTTCGTAGATTCGAGACCGCCCTGGGACGTCATCAGATTTCACTGTGAGGAACTCCTGAAGGGTTGATGCCGCACCGTAGGACTGCAATGCCCATACTTCCATCTCCCCTAACCGCTGGCCTCCAAACTGCGCTTTACCTCCGAGAGGCTGCTGAGTAACCAACGAATACGGTCCAATTGATCGCGCATGAATCTTGTCATCAACCAAATGATGAAGCTTCAGCATATACATGTATCCGACTGTTACCTTATTCGCAAACGATTCGCCAGTACGACCATCGTACAGCTGAGTTTGACCTGACTCTGGAAGATTTGCTTTCTTCAGCAACGTCCGAATTTCCTGTTCCGTGGCCCCATCAAACACAGGCGTGGAAACGTACAACCCTAGTGCTTGGGCGGCCCAGCCAAGATGTGTTTCCAGCACTTGGCCAACATTCATACGCGAAGGAACACCAAGCGGATTCAGCACAATATCAATCGGCCGTCCATCCGGAAGATAGGGCATATCTTCTTCAGGTAAAATGCGAGAAACTACCCCCTTGTTTCCGTGTCGGCCGGCCATTTTATCCCCAACAGAGACCTTCCGCTTCATAGCCACATAGACTTTGACCAGTTTCAGGACTCCTGGGGGAAGATCACTGCCCCGTCGCAGTCGGCTAACCTTCTCATCGTAACTGGCCGTTAAAAGCTCGACATGCCCTTTAGTCGCGTTATGAATCTCGTCGAGCGTAGCCTGATCCGAAGCATCACTGGGAATGATATTTTTGACACTCTCAGCAGAGAGATTTTGAACAATTTCTTCCGTCAGACACTTTTTCTTTTTGAGAAGCACTTCGCCAGACTTAGGGTCTATCAGATCTTGGCCTATCTGCATTCCAATCAATTGGACACGCCTTTTTCGACTTCCCTCTTCTTCAACAGTCCGAACTTCATCTCGGTGATCTCGTTGGAGTGCCTTCAGGTCTTCATTCTCAAAAAGCTTGGCCCAATCATCATCATTAGAACGTCTTCGAGAAAAAACCTTGATGTTGACAACAATACCCTCAGCCCCTGGAGGAACGGTCAGCGAGGTATCTTTCACATCTCCAGCTTTTTCTCCAAAAATGGCACGCAGTAGCTTCTCTTCAGGAGTCAGTTGAGTTTCACCTTTTGGCGTCACTTTCCCAACCAGAATATCGCCTGCTTTTACCTCGGCACCGATCCTGACGATCCCGCTCTCATCAAGATTGCGTAACGCTTCTTCCCCAACATTGGGAATGTCGCGAGTAATTTCTTCTTTCCCAAGCTTTGTTTCTCGTGCCTCAATGTCAAATTCGTCAATGTGAACGGATGTAAAGCTTTCCTCGCGAACCAGCGATTCACTCATCAGAATCGCGTCCTCGAAGTTGTACCCTCCCCATGGCATAAATGCGACGAGGACGTTGTTTCCAAGTGCCAAATCCCCGTAATGAATGGACGGTCCATCAGCAAGCAACTGTCCCTTTGTCACCTGTTGCCCACGATAAACAACTGGGCGCTGGTTGAGACAGGTATTCTGGTTGGACCGCTGAAACTTCAACAGATGATATACATCCAACCCAACATCATTTTTCGAAGCGCCCTCGGACTTCGCACTTATAACAATTCGAGTTGCACTAACACTTTCAACCACGCCAGCACGGCTCGCCTGAATCACATACCCAGAATCTCGTGCCACAATCGGTTCCATGCCAGTTCCAACGACGGGTGCTTTGGGATAAAGAAGGGGCACAGCCTGTCGTTGCATATTGGACCCCATCAAGGCACGATTGGCATCATCATGTTCCAAAAAAGGAATGAGCGCACTAGCCACGCCCACTACCTGTTTTGGCGAAACATCCATGTATTCCACCTTCTTGGGAGGAACAAGAACAAAGTCTCCTTCAAAACGCGCTGACACGCTTTCTGCACTCAGGCGTCCGTTGCCATCTACCTGAGAATTCGCCTGCGCAATGGTGTTCCGTTCACCTCCAACCGCAGACAAATACTCTACCTCATCCGTAAGCACCCCATTGGACACACGACGATAGGGAGCCTCAATAAAACCAAAGTGATTAATTCTGGCATATGTTGCAAGCGAGGTTATAAGACCAATGTTTGGCCCTTCAGGAGTTTCAATGGGACAAATCCGACTATAGTGAGAGGGATGGACATCACGAACTTCAAATCCCGCCCTATCCCGAGTGAGTCCCCCTGGACCAAGTGCGGAAAGCCGGCGTTTATGGGTGACTTCGGCAAGCGGATTCGTTTGATCCATAAACTGTGACAGCTGGCTGCTTGCGAAAAACTCCTTGATGGCTGCAATAATCGGTTTCACATTTACAACATCGTGAGGAAGAGCCATTTCCAAATCCGACAGGGTCATCCGCTCTCTGACATTCCGCTCCATCCACACTAAACCGAGCCTGAACTGATTTTCCAATAATTCTCCCACAGCTCTCACTCGCCGGTTTCCGAGATGATCGATATCATCGACATCCCCTTTGCCCTCATTCAACGAAACAAGATAGCGGACAACTTCGGCAATATCCTTAGCCATGAGGGTCCGGTCACCGAGAGGAACATCAAGCCCCAGCCGATTATTAATTTTTAACCGTCCAACAGGCGAAAGATCATAACGCTTCGAGTTAAAAAAAGTGTTCTCAAAGAGCGCGCGGGAAGTCTCGACGGTTGGAGTCTCGCCTGGCCTAAGCCGTTTATACACTTCAACCATGGCTTCATCTGTGGAATTGGACTTCTCCGCAGCCAAGGTAATCTGTATAACCGGCACGGCAGCGGGCGCAACATAGATCACTTTAAAACCATTTACCTTGCCACTCCGCAACACCTCGAGTGCGGCCTCCAAAATCACGGTGTTTTTCTCGACGAGAATCTCTTTACTCGCCGTATTCGCAATCTCAGTCAAGGTAGTCCGCCCCACCAACGCTTCAGGGTCAATGGGAACCGTTTTTACCCCCGCAGAAATCATCTTTTGAATACTAGATCGCGTCAGCTTTTGGCCTTCACGCACAATGAGCTCATCCGAGCGCTTGTCACGAACATCGGCTGGGGAGCGGATACCAGCATGTATTTCCACATCCAACTTCCGAAAGAGCTTCCCTTTTACGACCGTGATTTCTTCTACCGAATAGTACATCTTGAGAATTTCATCCGTGGAGTAGCCAAAGGCTTTCAGCAAAACCGTTGCAGGCATTTTTCTTCTTCGGTCAATCCTCACGTACAACACATCTCTGGTGTCGAACTCGAAATCAAGCCAAGAGCCACGATATGGGATGATTCTGGCGGAAAACAAAACCTTTCCGCTCGCATATGTTTTCCCTTTGTCATGCATGAACGTCACACCTGGTGACCGGTGGAGCTGACTGACGATGACGCGTTCGGTTCCATTGATAATGAACGTGCCTCGTTCCGTCATCAACGGCAATTCACCAACATATATTTCCTGTTCTTTTACATCACGAACTTCCTGTACATCACGAACTTCCTGCGGCTCCTCTTGTTCCATTTTACGAAGAACGATGAGCCTGATACGAATCCGCAGTGAAGCGGCATAGGTCATGCCGTACTCGATACAATCCCGAGCGCTATATTTCGAGTCCCCGAGAGAGTAATTTACAAACTCAAGCGTAGCCGAGCGATTATAATCGGCGATGGGAAAGACACTCGTTAGTGCTGCTTGAAGCCCCCGATCCTCCTTTTTCTCTGGAGGCACATTCAATTGCAAAAAGTCCGCATAGGAACGCGTTTGCATCTCAACAAGGGATGAAACCTCAAGACAGGTACGAATCTTGGAAAGGTCCGTGCGTTTGATGGCANTATGGCTGGACGTCATCGTGTGAAGCCTCCCCCCACTTTCATACGCAGCGACCAACAACAGTTACTGAATCTCAACCGTTGCACCATGCTCTTCTAGCTTTTTCTTTATCGTCTCCGCCTCATCTTTTGCGGCACCTGACTTCACAGGTTTCGGTGCCCCTTCTACAAGATCTTTTGCTTCCTTCAAGCCTAGGCTCGTAATCTCTCGCACCGCCTTGATAACCTGAATTTTCTTGTCACCTACACTCTTCAACACCACATCAAATGAGGTTTTCTCCTCAGCCTCTGCAGGAGCGGCTGCCCCTCCTGCGGCAGGAGCTGCCATGGGAATCGCCGCAGTGACCCCAAAACGTTCCTCAATTTTTTTTACCAATTCGGACAACCGAAGGACAGACATCTGCTCAACCGCGCCAAGAATATCGTCATCTGTTAATGTGCTTGTTTCTTTCACATCAGCCATCTCTCCCATTCCTTTCTTTTGTTCAATGAGCCCACTGATCATATATACTAAGCTTCGTGCCGGTCCCGACAACACACTGACAAACCCCTGAATCGATCCCTGCATCGCTGAGAGAAACATTCCCAGCAACTGGTGGCGAGATGGCAAATTTGCCAAATCATTTAACGCCTTCGCCTCAAGAATCTGTCCTTCGATGACCCCAGCACGCATGGTGAATCGTTGACGACGACGTTCTTTCGTAATGAAGTCGTTCAGAATTTTCACAGGAACGATGGGGTCATCATAGCCAAGAGCAACCGCAAGAGAGCCACGAAAACGATCCGTCGCAATGGCAAGTGGTGTATCCTCGGCTGCCCGTATGGCAAGACGATTTTTCACTACTTTCAGCTCAGCCTTTGCCTCGCGAAAAAGCCTACGAAGCTCAGTCATCTCCCCCACCGGCACTCCGCTAAACTCGGTCAGAATTGCCACCTGAGCCCGAGAAAACTTCTCATTCAAACCTGCAACAACCTGCGTCTTCATCTCTTTCTTCATTCTGTCACTTCTCCAACAGAGGCGGGGAAAATATGGTTACGTATGCCGTTTCGTAACCGCGACCGGATCAAGTGCAACCCCCGGCCCCATCGTAGAGGAAAGCGAAACCCCCCTAAGATAACGCCCTTTGCTTGATGCCGGTTTCGCTTTCACAATTGATTCAAGTATCGCGTTAGCATTTTCACAGAGACTGCCTCGGGGGAGGGACACCTTACCAACAGTGACGTGTATGTTTCCGGTCTTGTCCGTTTTAAATTCAGCACGGCCTTTCCGAATTTCACCAATCACCTTGGCAAGATCAAGCGTTACAGTTCCAGTTTTTGGATTTGGCATCAAACCACGGGGACCAAGAACTTTCCCCAATTTTCCGACCATGCCCATAAGATTTGGCGTCGCGATCGCTTGATCAAATTCCAACCATCCTCCTTGGATTTTCTCGACTAAATCCTCTGCACCAACAATGTCTGCGCCAGCATCGCGAGCCTCCGCCTCTTTTTCCCCTTTTGCGAAGACCAGAACCCTCACATTTTTTCCTGTTCCGTGAGGAAGAAGAGTTGTGCCTCGTACCATCTGGTCAGCTCTCCTTGGGTCAATCCCCAAGCGAATTGCTAAGTCAACCACTTCGTCGAATTTCGTATAAGCCAAAGACATCACCAAATCCATAGCCTCTTCAAGGCCATACAATCGCGTCTCAACTTTTGCCAATGCGGCAGTGAATTTCTTACCCATCCCCTAACTCCTCCGAAACACTCCCTATGTTGGAACCACCACAAGACCCATACTTCGCGCCGTCCCTTCAATAATCTTTATCGCCCCAGCAAGGTCTGCCGCATTCAAATCTTCCTGTTTCTGCCGTGCAATCTCCTCAATTTTCGCTGCCGTCACGGTACCAACCTTATCTTTATTTGGCACGGCCGATCCTTTGATAATCCCAGCCGCTTTCTTCAAAAGGTCTGAGGCTGGCGGAGTCTTGGTCACAAACGTAAACGACCGGTCCTTAAACACACTGATAACCACCGGAATAATGCTTCCATCCTGACCTTGAGTCTGCGCGTTAAAGCCTTTGCAAAACTCCATAATATTCAATCCATGCTGCCCAAGCGCCGGACCCACAGGCGGTGCCGGCGTAGCCTTTCCGGCTTGAATCTGAAGCTTAATCTGTGTCACTAGCTCTTTTGCCATTTTTTACATGCCTACATATCAGGTTAAGGGGGCATTAAGAGGGGTCCACCTGAAGGAAATTTAATTCAACAGGCGTCGATCGTCCAAAAATACTCACCAGAATTTTCACCTTGCCTCGTTCATCGTCCACCTCATCCACTAAGCCATTGAAACCAAGAAATGGTCCATCGATGACACGAACAGTATCCCCTTGGCTAAACACTACCTGCGACCGAGGCANATTCACGCCAGAATCAATCTGTTTTAGTAGTGTTTCTGCCTCTTCATCAGTCAACGGGAAAGGAACGGCTCCTCCACCTACAAACCCCGTGACTTTCGGTATTGCCTTTATAAGCTGCAAAGCGTCATCAGTCATTGCCATGTGTACAAGAACATACCCAGGAAAAAATTTTCGGTCACTTGTCCTTTTTTTTCCATTCTTGATCTCGACAACCTCGTGCGTTGGAACCAAAACCTCATCAATTGTGTCTTCCATCCCCTGCCGCTTGCACTGTAGCAATACAGTTTCGCAGATTTGGGGCTCGAACCCCGCATAGGCATGCACTGCGTACCACTTCTTGGGTTTCCCAGAAACCGCCTCTTTCTTCACATCAGATGACAATGGCAATAATCCTGACGAGCAAGGCATCAACGAGCGCTAGGAATATCGACATGATCACGGCAAAAATCAGGACAACTCCCGTTGATCCAACAGTTTCCTTTCGTGAGGGATAACTGGTTCTTCGCAACTCACCCTTGACTTCGTCAAGGAACGTCGCGATCGCTAAATACCACCGTTTTATCACTCGTATGCCTCGTTCTAACGACTACTGATGCTCACGAAAATCCACACATGTGTGCTGGCAGGGGCACCAGGTCTCGAACCCGGACCTTCGGTTTTGGAGACCGACATGCTAGCCATTAACACCATGCCCCCTAGAATTAGCAGGTCAGCGATCAGCGTCAGCTATCAGCAAAGATGGGAAAAGGGTGCCCCCAACCTAGCACTTCAAATACGTCCATATGCCATACCAGTTCGTTGGCTTTCCCGCTTTTCCAAAAACCTAACAGCCGACCTTCCCCCTATCACTCATTTCACTTCCCGGTGAGGAACATGCTTCCGACAGAAACGGCAATATTTCTTTAGTTCCAACCTATCGGGATCATTTTTCTTGTTCTTCATGGTCGAATAATTGCGCCGTTTACAGTCCGTACAGGCTAGGGCTATGATTGTGCGCATTGCACGTTACCTTCCATTTCTCTCAGGCGGTTTCAGGGCTACTCAATGACTTCCGTCACGATACCAGCACCCACCGTCTTGCCGCCTTCCCGGACAGCAAATCTAAGTTCCTTTTCCATCGCAATAGGGGTAATCAAATCCCCACGAAAGGTCACGTTGTCCCCCGGCATCACCATCTCCACCCCTTCCGGCAATTCCACTACTCCCGTCACATCCGTCGTCCGAAAGTAAAACTGCGGCCGATACCCTTTGAAAAACGGAGTGTGCCGCCCCCCTTCGTCCTTGGTCAAAACATACACTTCGGATTTGAACTTGGTATGCGGCTTGATCGACCCCGGCTTGGCCAAAACCATCCCCCGCTCAACCTCATCTTTTTTGATGCCGCGTAACAGAATACCCACGTTATCTCCGGCTTCTCCTTCATCCAACAGCTTCCGGAACATCTCAACACCCGTCACAACAGTCTTCTTGGTCTCCTCAAGCCCAACAATCTCAATCTCTTCCCCCACTTTGACCTTCCCACGCTGAACGCGGCCAGTCACCACCGTACCGCGACCTGAAATGGTAAAGACATCTTCGATTGGCATGAGAAAAGGCTTGTCGATTTCGCGAGTAGGAGTGGGAATATACGCATCGACTTGCTCCATCAGCTTCATAATGGCCGGAGCCCCATAGTCGCCATCCTGACCTTCCAAGGCCTGCAGAGCAGAACCCACGACAACAGGGATGTCGTCCCCCGGAAAATCATACTTGGTCAACAACTCCCGCACTTCAAGTTCGACCAATTCCAAGAGCTCTTTGTCATCAACGGCATCGGCTTTATTAAGAAACACCACAATGTACGGCACCCCCACTTGGCGAGCCAGCAGAATATGCTCGCGGGTCTGAGGCATCGGGCCATCGGCGGCACTCACCACCAGAATCGCCCCATCCATCTGCGCCGCCCCCGTGATCATGTTCTTGACGTAGTCCGCATGGCCCGGACAATCCACATGAGCATAGTGCCGATTCACGGTCTGGTACTCCACATGGGCAATGTTGATGGTCACGCCCCGTTCCCGCTCTTCAGGGGCTTTGTCGATCGCGCCAAATTCCACGAAAGTCGCTAACTTCTGGTCCGCCAGCACTTTGGTAATCGACGCCGTCAAGGTCGTCTTCCCATGATCCACGTGCCCAATCGTCCCAATATTCATGTGCGGCTTCGTTCGCTCAAATTTTGCCTTCGCCATCGCTACCCCCTCTATTTACCTACCAACACAACCTAGACACTAGAAATCAACTTAAATCTAGCTGAGTTTCCATTGCTGCCACGCAGACGATACTCCCGACACCATGATTGTGGTGATCGTTGCAAAAGAAACCTCGGTACACACAACGTGCCACACTACGGCGAATGGAGCCCACGACGCGGATCGAACGCATGACCTCGTCCTTACCAAGGACGTGCTCTGCCAACTGAGCTACGTGGGCACAAGACTCCATCGCCTAATGGAGCGCCTAATGGAGCGGGCGACGAGATTCGAACTCGCGACATCCAGCTTGGAAGGCTAGAGCTCTACCACTGAGCTACACCCGCATCCCATCCCGTAATGTTCGTTGAATCATCGTTTTCCCTTCAGCCCTCAACCACTCTGACAGATCAGGCATACGCCATTTTACAGTGGGGAGGGAAGGGTTCGAACCTTCGAAGCTTACGCAACAGGTTTACAGCCTGTCCCCTTTGGCCACTCGGGTACCTCCCCATAACCGTCGATACCACGCCACTCCCAAACACGTCGGAGTTCCAACGTTCAGACAGTGTGGAGCCGGCGAGTGGGATTGAACCACCGACCTGAGGTTTACAAAACCTCTGCTCTACCACTGAGCTACGCCGGCAGCGCTTTAGTGTCACAGCGATGACACACCAACACCTCTTTCGACTTTATTTAATGCATCGAATCGAATAAAGCAGAAAATTCTAGCGAGTTAATAGGTTTCTGTCAACCATGAGTGGCCACGCAACCCCGCCAAATCGAGGCTCCACGACAGAGATAAAGCACCCAAACCACCTCGTAGCTTAGGACAAAAGACCACCGTCTCTGCCGAACGCATGCCTGCAACAATGCCGTTAAAAAATTACGAGGTAGCAGGCAGCTTGAGAGTTTCCAGGTACAGAGTAATCGCTTTGGCCTCATCTTCACTTAGAGCAAGATTCGGCATCTTCGTATCAGGCTTCATCGCCTGAGGGCTACTAATCCACTGGTACGTCCAGTCAAGGTTAAGACGCTCCCCAGATCTTCGAAGATCAGGACCAACAACTCCACCAAGTTCACCAGTTTTATACACATGGCATCCATTACAATTAAATTTATCTATGAAGATGAATTTTCCGCTTTCAGCTATGGCTATGCGCTCATCCTCTGCCATCTCCCACGAAGGTGCTTGCCTTTTCGGAAAAGTAGGACGTACGGTGCTGACTGTTGAAGGAACATCAACTGGAGGTGCGTCATTCTTATGCAACGTCCGAACATAGGCAACCAGAGCCCACCTTTCGGCATCAGAAAGGGTGTACTTGAACGTTGGCATAGCGGGAGGAACCAGCATAGGAAGCTTTGCTTCAGCCACTTTAGCAGCTTCCTCGTCTTCCATCATCACAGCATCTAGATAAGCCTCTTGGAGCGCTTCAAATTCGTCTGGATTCAACAAGTCCCTGCTCAATATTTCGTGGTAAATTTTTTCATTTGTCAGCGAGGCCATAAACCCCACCTCGCCATCTTCTGTCTCGCTATCAGTCAGGTCCCGCGGACCCGGATCGACATTCCCAGCGTTAAACCCATCCCCAATCCCAGATGGACCATGACAATGGATACAATAGTCTGTGAAAAGTTCTTTCCCTTGCATCACAAGCGGATTCGACTGTGATTCAGCGTTATCAGTTTTACTGGTACAGCCGATAGGAAGACTGAACAGCACAACGAATACAACAACACATCCAAGAACAAATCGATGTCCGCTCCCCATGGCCATCCCTTCCATCACTTGAGTTCCGACAGTTCAATACTAACTGGTTGACCACTGGACTGTTGGAGATATGCGATCACAGCCAAGATTTCGCCTTCGGCCAAGGATGTGGGCGGCATAGGCGCCGCATATGGTGCCGGAGGGACTCTGGTAAAATCAAGATAGACGTAAGCATCCGGCTTGACCAAACTCTCATGGAGAAACTCCCTCGTAAGCTTTGCTCCAACCCCATCAAGGGTTGGCCCTTTGTCGGAAGATGCACCCTGGAGTGAATGACACTGGGTACATTGCCCTTTCCCTTCAAACAACTGCCCCCCAACCTGCGCCAATTCTTCCAACGTCTTCACATCGCTAAGAGCAATCGCGCTTCCAGCCCCATTCTGTGACCAGACAAACGAAGCTGACCCAATAGCAAAGAAAACAGCGAACAATATCTGATAAACGATTGACCTAATGTCCATGGTCACCCCCAGCATCGTGCGAATGTGAAGATTCTTCAGGTTCATAAGTTTGCCTNCCCATAGCATGGTCAGGCCCACCCATATCGTGATCAGGCCCACTCATATTGTGATCAGGCCCACCCATATCGTGATCAGGCCCACCCATATCGTGATCAGGCCCACCCATAGCATGATCATGGCCGCCCATAGCATGATCATGGCCAGTATCAGGACCAGTATCAGGACCAGATGCCGGCACTACATTCGCTAGGTTTGAACCTTCTTGCGTAGACAATGCTTTTGATTCCATTTCCCCCCCACCCATCTCAGCAAGAGTTGTCTCGGCGGCCGTGAGCATGGCATCAACCTGTCCAAGCGCCTGTTCAGGCTTTATCAAAGCGGCGTGCTCACTTTCCTCCTCAAGGTGGGGGGTATACACTGGCGTTAGAATCCAGAACGCCACGACGATCGTCACGCAAATGCCAGTGAACACCGTCAGGTAAAGGTTTGGATCCTTTGGAACCTGCACTTCAGTGAACCTCTGTGATGCTGAAATCGTAAGTTAACCATGCGACCGCAAAGAGAATGAGCGCCCAAGTCGCAATACCAAGCTTCCGTTTCCACAAGCGTCGCTCGGGGTTTCGAAATATAAAAGGAATTGCTACCAACCAGATCATGAATGCCATCGGAATCACGATCGACCCGATAATTTGTCCCCACTCGCCAGAAAACATCTCATAACGAAGCATCTGAAAAATAAACAAGAAATACCATTCTGGAATAGGGTTATAATCTCCAGGCTCCGGAGTCGCCTCTTGAAGCAACTCAACCGGCTCATAAAATGCGAGCGCACAGGTAATGAGAAACACGATCCCGATAGCAACACTATCCTTATAGACTTGGCGCGGGAAAAAATACTCACTAGTTCGTGTCAACTCTCCATGGGTGCCCTTATACGGACCGGCAGGCCCGGCCTTGCGAAAGAGATAGATGTGAAGAGTGGCCAGCCCCATGATAGCGAGTGGAAGAATCATTACATGAAGCACAAAGAACCGATTAATCGTATGCGCCCCGGTCGTTGGCCCGCCACGAAGAAACTGTCCAATAAAGTCTCCAATCAAAGGCACCTTGTCCGCAATTTCAATACCGACAGTGGTTGCCCAGAATGAACGCTGATCCCAAGGGAGCAGGTAGCCGGTGAAGCCCATCGCCACAACCAGCACAAACAGGACAGTTCCAACCACCCATACTAACTCACTTGGTTTTTTGTACGCACCCCACAGAAAGACCTGCGACATGTGTATTACTACCATCACCACCATGACGGATGAACTCCAGAAATGAAAACTCAGGATAAACCATCCGTATTCCACGTTATTGATAATGTACTGAGTACTCTCGTAAGCATGATCGGCAGTAGGTGCGTAATAAAACATCAACAAGATACCGGTCACCAACTGAATGACGAAAATGTACACCAGAATCGAACCGAATACGTAGGCGTATCTCGACCCTCCCGGCATCGGCTCATTGAGCATTTTGTCGCTGAGTTCTCTGAGACCTGCGCGTTCGTCGACCCAGTCGAATATCTGTTTTGCGATCCTACTCATCAGATCACCCGCACTCGACCTACAAGACCTGCCTTGTACTCAACGTCAATCGTTTCGATGTCACCTCCCGGCGTCACACGCACCGGAAGAACGTCAAGCGTCCTCGGAGCCGGACCCGTCAGCACACTCCCAGCAATGTTGTAAATGGTCAAATGGCAGGGACACAAAAACGCCATGTTATATTTTTTAGTACTTCGCCATTTGTAACCACAGCCCAAATGCGGGCACTTCCCAGAATATACAATGTAGGGCACATTCCGTCGATTGACCCAATACACATCACCATTCTTATCGCGAAACTCGAGGTCCTTGCCTTGATAGACAGCCTCCAACGTTTCAGGTGATGCTTTCATAGCCCAATGGGATTTATCGAACGTCCGTTCCAAATATCCTTCTTTGAGCGTTTTCTTGAAACGATAGCTCCGGGGAGCATCAACGTCTGAAAATTGGTCAGCCCTCGCCAATTTCACCCACGTATTGTCATACGCCCCATACATCGGATGGATGAGAAACTTTAAGATTGGATAGGCTAAGGGAAGAGCCAGTACGGCGTTAATCGCGACAGTAAACTTAGTAAAAAACCCACGGCGAGGAATGTCTCTATCGCCTTCGGGAACTGGAATCAGGATTTCTCCAGGTTCAACATCCAAACGTGCCTCAAGACCCGCAACCTCCTGTTGATGAACCGTCGTATAGTCGCCACGACACAGAAGTGGATACCCAGACACCGTCACCGCAGAACATCGCAGATGCACATCTTCGGACACCTCTGCAATCTGATCAAGGGGAACCACCCGCTGTCCTCGATCTCCAGTACGAACAACAATATGACTGATAGTCTTCGCAACTGGATCGGCAATGACATTGGCCACCTCGCCAACATCCCGATCACTCCCAACTACCTTCATCTTAATCTTCGGTTGCATCAGCATAGCCACACTTTACCCTAGGGGAATATCGGTTTCGGAGTCTTCACACTTGTATCCTTAAGCGTCACCAAGTAGGTGGCCAACACCTCAAGTTCACCATCTGTCATCAGCTCTTTGTACTTTTTAGGCATCAGCCCCTTTTTATATTCCTTCTCAAACCCTTCAGAGTAAAACGCCATTGGTTCAAAAATCTTCTGTTTGATCTGCTCCTTGGTGAGCACATTTCCAAGATTATCCATATGCGGTCCGCGCTTCTTGGTCCCACCCTTCCCACCTAACTTGTGGCAGTTGTAGCATTCGTACAGGTTATAAACCTCTTTTCCCGCAGCAACGTGATCATCGCCAAATGACGCGAGGTCCAGTGGACCTGACTCGACTGCCACCGGGCCAACAGCTGCAACAGCCGTTCCCCCAATAACACTCAAACGATTCATAATTGATTCCGCTTGCTGGTTAAGCGCATCGATTTGTTTCTGAAGTGCTAGCTGTTGTCCATATTCGGTTTTGGCAAGTCGCGGCGCAAGCAGCTTCTGGATTTTCCCCTTCTCAACATTAGGATCGTACTGAGGAAGCACCGCAGACCCGCCAATAAAGAACATGGATACTCCAAGATAGAAAACAACGAGTCCAACAAATGCCATGCCCCCAGACATTGGTGCCATGGGAGGCGCATCAAGGAGAATAAAAACGACCACGCCGAGCAGCACGTACAGCATGAACATCACCTGAAACACAAATGGGAAGTGCATGGCCCCCGCGACCCACCACACAATCAATGCCAGCAGGATCCCGAAGAATGTCTTCTTGAAGATGTTAAACCACAACATTTCGTGCAAACTCTCCGTCAGATTATTTGGTCTATGCCTAAGTTGCCAACTCAGGGGTTCCGCTTTGAGCGGATGTTTTTGCCTTCTCACCTCCCGGTTTTAAACTGACCCAAATTGCGAAACTGACCACCGCGTAGAATGTCAGCGTAATCGCAATCCACAGGTAACCTGAATAGACCAAGGTGGGAGTAAACGAGTGTGCAGTAAAGTCAGGCAGGACATTGTAGACATGGAAATACTTCCTGACCAGCGAACGAACCGTCCCCATCAGACACATGGTGTAAATGGCGCTGAACGCAAGAAAAATCAAAACGAATTGGGAAATGAAATCAATCTTTCCCCATTGAATCCTTCCACGCCGGATTGCTCGGTTGTAGATCACAAAGTTAATGATGGTCACCAGAACAATGAGAGCCACCGCCACATTCTTCGTTGGCATGAGAGCAAGATCCATCGTCGAATACGCGAACGCCCCAATCGTAAACCCGACATCGGGAAGTTCCGTTTCATGTGTAGCCAAGGCTTGTGTCGCCACAAACGCATGTGGTGTCATCCAAATCGCATTTCCAAAAATCACCATAAGAAAGCCCAACTTGATAATTGCCGTTGGCGATACCGTCCATTTTCGAAAGGGGGGAATTTTCGCAATGATTGGTGGAAGCACGAGCGTTGCAAGCAACAAACCAAAGAACACACTCCAACTGATCACTCCCTCGTACAGCGGAGCCAATTGTAGTGCTGGAAGCATGACGATGGGAAACAGAATCATCATCAACGGCATCCCGATAGTGCCGCGGGCATCCTCCAACCCTTCAATACGTTTCATACTAAGCCAAATATAGTAGTTACTCGCCAAAAAGATGAGCCCTACCAATGCGCCTTGCATTTCGAAAAACATCGAGAGCTGATCGGCCATCATGTACGGACCCACCGAGGCGTCATATTCGAAGAACTCAAAGGCCAAAAGGTAGCCGGCAAACGGCAACAGCAACAACGCCCCCACACCAATGAGATTCCCTACGAAACCCATCCAATCGTAGTAGGCCCGGTCTTCATCAGACTTCGCAGCCATATACATGTAGGCGGCAATGAGCCCGGCAATAAAGCCCCCAAAGACGACGTTCCCAATAAAGCGGTGGATATTCAGTGGAATCCAGCTGAAATTGTAGACTAACTCAAACACCGATGCCTGTTCGAAGACAAAGGTTTTCAGGTCCATGTCCACATCACCAGCTGCCCGTGCCGGCGTATTCATAAAAGAAGTCGGCCCGTTGATGACAATTAATGTGGTCGTTCCTATGATGTTAAGCAGAACGCCCAATGCGACATGCCTTGCCTTTTTCGGACCTTGCCACTCATCCCAGGTGTACCAATACAAATAGAGAACAATCGTTTCCGCGATAAACAGCCCGGGATAAATAAATGCAAAGATTGGTGAGAAACGGGAGACAAACCAACTCGTGAACTGCGGATACGCAACCAGCAACACGAAAATAAACAATGCACCGGTTAGGGCGGTCATGCTATACAAGATCGCGGTGACCTTGGTAACTTCTTTGGCTAACCGTTCATACCGCGGATCTTTGCCACGCATCCCGATCCATTCGCAAATCACCACGAAAATCGGGGCGCCCAGAATAAACGCAGCAAACAGAATGTGTAACTGGGCGGCGACCCACGTCCAAGTGCGATTACCTCCGTACGGCAGATCAACCGGTTGAGGGTCAGGAACTTGCGCATAGGCCGCGGCAGCGCTGAGAACAAGAAGCCCAGTGAGGCCGGCTATCGCCCGCAATCGATTCATGGCTAGCCCTCGCTCTGTCCTGAGGCGTCGTGTGAGGCTGGGGCATCCCCTTCAATAGGATCACTGGCGGGCACTACCCCCTCCGCACCAGGAACCACTTCGGTCTCTACGACCGGTTTGCCAAGTTCGGCAACCGGAACCCACTCTGCGCGTGCAACATCCCAGCCAAGACCATCCAAACCAAACGTACGTTCATAGGCAATAATTTTCCACCGATCTTCTTCGCTCTTAAGTTTCTTTTTCCAAGCGGGCATTTTGGTGCCCTTCACACCCTCCGAGACACGCCAGAACCACTGGCTGTCAGAGTACATCTGCATTCGTTCCTTCTGCCTGAAATCCCTCGCTCCTTTCTTGACCGGTTTGCCATTTTTCCCATGGCATGCGGCACAATTGACATCGATATTTTCCGCACCGATGTAAAGTTGACGCCCCTGCTCAATAATATCCGGATCGCTCCACCACCCTTCAGGCATATGTTTATCAGCATAAGCCGGCGGCGGCTCTGGTGGCGGAATGAGTTTTGCCGCTGACGCAGGTCCCTCCTCAGATGATTTCGAGCATCCCACGTAGGCAGTAAGTGCCAAGATCGCAATCATCATGAGAACATAGAAATACCATTGTTTTGTACCACCATCTTTCGCCAATCGTGTCACAATCTCCACCTTTCCCCTAGTAATAAGAGTGTACTGTCCTTAAGTAAAAATCGCTCAGGACGCTAAATATAACTACGCCAATGGAGCCTTCCGTCGACGTAGTAATTTTCGCGTGAAAACACCGAATGAAATTCCCACGATAAGAACAACAAGTCCCCAAATCAAATAAACACTACTGTCGGATGCATCATTTTGATACTGTACGGGAGGAACAGCATGCACGATATTAACGATCGCCTTTCGCTCGGTCTCCTTGTCCTCCGGATCGAAATCGGCAGCAATATGCTCGGTCGTTCCAAGTGCCGTGACGGTAACAGCCTTGCCCGCATCCGCATCATGCAGATGGAGAAGCGCAGAATAAAATCCTGCCTGATCAGCGAATGCCGTGATCCCTGTCTCCAAGACCTCCGCTCTAACGAACACTTTAGTATTGGGTAGCCCGTTCCCATTCGAATCTGTGATATACCCTTCAACAATAAACCGATGATCATTTTCATGGGTTGCGAACACCTCCGACGAGGGGACAAACACACCCCAAACACCGAGGGCCAAGCCAGCAATGTATACTAGGTGCTGAGCACGCAAAAATCGCATCATGACGGACCACACATCTTGCATAACACGACTTCACTTGTCAATATTCATGATTCACATGGACATATTGATCTCTCGGAACCTGGCTAACCGACGGTGATTTTGAAGCGTAGTAGAGGAATAATGAGGAACCCTAACAACCGCTGAGTGGTGAGGGAGGACAAATGATATTCGCGATGCTTCCACGAGTATGCACCATACTATTTTTTGTAACGCTGTTCTCGAATACGGCATATGCCTTGCATGAGATCGACCATCGGTTCACGATTGCGGGATACGTGAGGGATGACCAAGGGGAAGCCCAGAGCGGGAAAAACGTTGTGGTGAAAGACACCACAGGTGGCACCCTTGGAAAGGCAACATCAGGACCCACCGGATTCTATAGCATACGTCTCCATCTTCACAGCGAGGATGTCGGAAGAAAATTCGAGGTCTCAACGGGAACACGGACCAAAGAAGTACAGGTCAAATTTGACCCAGATAATGTGAAAGATGAACGCGAAGTCGAAGTGCATTTTGGAGCCGTTGGCGTGGCAACCCCATTATGGGAATCACCCACATTCCTTACCCTCACTGCGATAATCATCATCGGAAGTGGGATCTATCTGTTTACGACGCAACGACGCAAGCGATTGAACCGAGCAAAGCATGGAGGCACGCCGCGAAAAAAACGCAAGAAATAAGGGGAGAGAAGAACCACAACCTGAGGAACGGGGAAATCAGAACGACTTTAGGATGTTTCAGTGATCACGAGTCGTCATATAATTTGCCGCAATGTACAATGCCTGTTTAGCCGTTGACTCACCAAATCCAACAAGTGCCGATTTCGCTTTGTCAACGTACTCGCGGGCAATCGTCATTGAGTACTGGACAGACCCGTACTCGTTCATAAGTGCTACAATCCGCTCAATATCGCCATGATCCACATGCGATTGTTCAAGCACCGCCTGAACGTCACCTCGTCGTATTTCATCAACATGATGCAGAAGGTGCAAGAGAGGGAGCGTAATTTTCCCCTGCCGTATATCGTTTCCGAGTGTCTTACCTAACCGATCTCCCTGACCAACATAATCAAGCATATCGTCGACAATCTGATATGCCGTCCCCAGCAGTAGGCCGAATTGAAAAAGCGCCTCCTGATCCGATGCATCGGCATCCGCAAGAATGGCACCCATTTGACATGCCGCCGCAATCAGCGCGCCTGTTTTGCGCTCAACCATTTGGATATATTCGGTTTGCGACAATACGCTTTTATGGCAATTGAGCGAGATTTGCATAATCTCACCTTCTGTCATCCGCTGAACAGACTCCGCAATGACAGAATTCAATTCATGAATGCGAAAATCAACGATCGACCGCACTGCCTTCGTGTAGAGGTAATCCCCAACGAGAATGCTTGATTGATTTCCCCAGAGTCTATGCGCCGCTTCTTTACCGCGCCGAAACCCCGCATCATCAACCACATCATCATGCAACAACGTTGCGGTATGGATATATTCGACAAAACTGGCGAGGGCATGCATCTCATGACCTTGACAGCCACACAGGCGAGCGGACAGAAGCAACAGGAGCGGCCGAACTCGCTTACCCTCCCCCTGGAGAACGAACGTTGCTATTTCCCTAACAAGAGGCACATCAGAGCCAATGTTGGAGAGAATTTGATCCTCGACTGCAGCAAGATCCCAGTGATAACAATCCCAGACATCGGCCATGGTCTGTAGGCTGCTAACGTGTGAATCGCTTATCATCGGCGAATCGTATGCACCGCTCTCTTGATTTGTCAAGAGGCTGCAGAGCATCATCGTTTGGTGAGCAAAACAGCGCCATGACAACTACAGTAATTGTTGACTTTTCGTCTGTGCTTGGGTAGATTGCGGCGGCCTTGCACAATGGTTGCATTCGAGAAATACAACTCTCTTCATGGTAACGAACTTGTCGAAAATATCAGCCCCCTACCTTAGCATTACACAAGTCGAGCGTGCATATTCCAGATATGCTCACCTTTACGACGTCACCTTCGGAAAACTCTTTAATGAACCACGTCTAATTGCGGTAAGGTGGCTTGATGCACAAAGCGCCGAACGCATTCTCGAAGTCGGAGTCGGGACAGGCATTTCACTTCCGCACTATCGAAAAGACTGCGCGATCACTGCTATTGACGTGAGCAATGAGATGCTAGAGCACAGCCATCTGCAAGTTGAGAAACATGCCCTCAGTCATGTGACTCTCGAAAATATGGACGCAGGGAACATGCAGTTCTCGGACAACAGCTTCGACGCGGTTATGGCTGCATACGTTATCACTGCAGTCCCAGACCACAAAACCGTTATCCAAGAAATGGTTCGAGTTTGCCGACCAGGCGGCAGAATCGTATTCCTCAACCACTTCAGTAACGGAAACCAATTTATTGGTTCAATTGAGAAATTGGCCTCCCCCTTGTGCCGGCACTTGGGGTTTCGCACCGACCTAGGCCTTCAGGCCGTACTAGATGGAACAACCATGCAGGTTATTCGGACACAACGCGTGACTCCCCTTGGCCTTGGGAACCTCGTTGAATGCGTCAACCGAAAGGCGGCTTAGGCTGAAGACGTGAAAAACGCTTCGCCATCTTCTCGAAACGCATTGGAGTCAGCCTTGCAGACCTTGACGCGCTCAAGATCAGGGATGGCTTTTAGGCAACCCCCATTGGGAAAGCTCACCAAGAAACATCCCCAGCACAGCTCACCCCTATCGACGATCTCCTAGGAGGCTGATGGAGAGAAGCATTTCCACATCGTGTTAAGCGTGAAATCAACCATCGAGAGAAGTCCCGGCGAGTCCACCGCCACGGGACGCACGCTTTTTTTGCACAACTTTTAGGCGCACAGCTGCGCGTTTAAGAGAATCTTCCGCCTGAGAAAAACTGATATTATCTCCTTGTTGAGCCATCAGTATTTCGGCTCTATCTCGCGCTTCATTGGCTCTGGATTCATCGATGTCTTCCGCCCGCTCAGCCGTATTCGCGAGGATTGTTATCTGTTCAGGAAGAATTTCAATGAACCCGCCGCTAATAAAGAAAGAATACACCTCCTCTGCCTTTGTCACTCGAACCTCCCCAACATCCAAAGTGGCCAGCAGGGGAGCGTGTTTGGGAAAGATTCCAAGTTCTCCCATAATCCCCGGAGCAACCACAAAGTCTGCCTCATCAGAGAGGACAAGTTTTTCAGCGGTTACGATATCTAATTTAATGGTGGCCATTTATCACGCAGCTTCCATTTCCTTGGCCTTCGCGATTACCTCATCGATCGTCCCAACCATATAAAAAGCCTGTTCCGGAAGAGCGTCATATTCTCCATCAATAATCCCTTTGAACCCCTTTACCGTATCTGCGAGCGAAACATATTTCCCAGAAGCCCCGGTAAAAACTTCCGCCACAAAGAAAGGTTGAGACAGGAACTTCTGGATTTTTCTGGCTCGAGATACGGTCAATTTATCATCTTCACTCAGTTCATCCATTCCAAGAATGGCAATGATATCTTGAAGATCTTTATACCGTTGGAGTATTTTCTGTACACCACGGGTAACGTCGTAGTGCTCCTTCCCGAGAACCCTTGGATCGAGAATTCTGGACGTCGAATCTAACGGATCGACTGCCGGGTAGATTCCCAATTCAGCAATCTGCCGTGAAAGAACCACGGTGGCATCCAAATGGGCAAATGTTGTGGCCGGAGCAGGGTCTGTCAGGTCATCAGCAGGAACGTAAACCGCCTGCACTGAAGTAATGGATCCCTTCTTAGTAGAGGTAATCCTTTCCTGAAGCTGGCCCATTTCAACGGCCAATGTTGGCTGGTATCCCACTGCGGATGGCATTCTTCCGAGAAGAGCGGAAACTTCAGCTCCCGACATGGTGAACCGAAAGATATTGTCCAAGAAGAAAAGAACGTCTTTCCCTTCTTCGTCTCTAAAATATTCGGCCATGGTGAGCCCAGTCAAAGCCACCCGAAGACGCACCCCAGGAGGTTCATTCATCTGTCCATATACCAGCGTCGTCTTATCAAGCACTCCAGATTCAGACATTTCCTGGTACAGGTCATTTCCCTCACGAGTCCGTTCTCCGACTCCAGCAAAGACGGAAAATCCACCGTGTTCACTGGCAATATTTCTGATCAGTTCCATAATCAAAACAGTTTTTCCAACACCCGCCCCACCAAAAAGTCCCGTTTTTCCGCCCTTTGCAAATGGGGCAATGAGATCAATGACTTTGATACCTGTTTCAAAAACCTGAGTGGCGGCCTCGAGTTGATCAAACTCTGGAGCTGGCCGATGAATAGAGTAGGATTGCTTTCCTTCCACCTCGCCTTTCCCGTCAATGGGATTCCCCAGAACATCCATCATCCGTCCCAACGTCTCTTTCCCAACCATGACGCGTATCGGGGCTCCTGTATCTTTTACATTCATCTCCCGCTTCAAACCATCGGTGGTCGTCATAGCAATAGTACGGACTCCGTTATTTCCAAGATGTTGCTGCACTTCTAGCACAACTTTCCCCTCCCCATGAGCCCCATCAACTTCCAAGGCATTCATGATCGCGGGGAGCTCTTCCGGGGGGAAAGCCACATCTACGACAGGCCCAATTATTTGAACAATTTTTCCTGTTGCCACACTACATCCTCCACTTTACCGTGACCCATAACTCACGCCTAAACATGTTAACTCACTGCCGCCGATCCGGCAGCAATCTCTGATATTGCAGTAGTAATAGAAGCTTGCCTAGCTTTGTTATAGGTTAAATTAAGATCAAAAATAATATCCTTGGCATTATCAGTAGCATTCTTCATGGCAATCATTCTGGCACTATGCTCACTGGCAATGTTTTCTAACAGAAATTGATAAACAAGAAATTCCACATACCTAGGCATAAGGCCATCCAAAACTTTCTCACTCGATGGTTCATATATATAATCCCAGCTCTGCATCCTTACTACACCAGGTGGAAGCGGACAAGGAAGAATTTGAGCAATCGTAGGCTTCTGGACCATGGTATTAATAAATTCATTGTAGGCTACAAAGACTTGATCGAGCTTACCGTGAAGAAACTCATCCATCGCTACCTTAACCGCAGGAACTACATCAATGAGCTTTGGTTTATCCACAATCCCAGTAGCCTCTGCCAAAATAGCTTGGCCAGTTCGTCGCAAGAAATCTCTGCCCTTTCTCCCCAAGGTAATAAGATCTGTGGAAACAGACTGTCCACGCACAAAATGCAGAACTTGCCGCAAAAGATTACTATTTAAAGGTCCGCACAAACCTTTATCACTTGAAAGAACGATCAGTCCAACCCTCTTGACCTCCCTCGGGACAATGAATGGATGTCGATACTCTGGGTGCCGTTCCGCAAGGTGGCTGATGACTGCCCTTATTTTTTCCGCATACGGCCGTGTTTCTACGACCTGAATTTGAGCTCGGCGCATCTTTGAAGCCGCAACCATCTGCATGGCTTTAGTAATCTGCTGAGTATTCTTAATACTCTTGATACGTCTCTTGATTTCGCGCGCTGTTGCCATGACTAGTCTTAAAAGGCTGCGGTTGACTTAAAGTCTTGTAATGCTTTTTTCATGGCTTCACGTGTTTCATCACTAATGACTTTTTCAGAGGAAATTTTTTGCCCGATATCAGGATGTGTTGCCTTCATATACGAAAGGAAGGCTTCTTCAAAGTCACTAACTTTTTCGACAGCAACATCATCCATAAACCCATTGATTACAGCAAACACAACCATAATTTGATTTTCTACATCCATAGGGCTGTATTGAGGTTGTTTCAGAAGCTCCGTTACCCGCATCCCCACATCAATCTGAGCCTTGGTTGTTTTATCCAAGTCTGAGGCAAACTGGGCAAAGGCTGCCAGCTCCCGAAACTGAGCCAACGTCAAACGAAGTTTTCCAGCAACCTGTTTCATTCCCTTAATTTGAGCTGCCCCTCCCACACGTGACACCGACAACCCAGGATTAATAGCTGGTCGAATCCCAGCATAAAAAAGATCCGTTTCTAAATAGATCTGCCCATCAGTAATAGAAATAACATTGGTTGGAATATACGCAGACACATCAGCAGCCTGGGTCTCGATAATGGGAAGCGCCGTCAATGAGCCCCCTCCAAATTCAGGACTAAGACGGGCAGCCCGTTCTAGCAGTCTGGAATGGAGGTAGAAAACGTCCCCCGGATAAGCCTCACGGGCTGGCGGTCTTCTCAGCAACAGAGAAATCTGACGATATGCCCAGGCATGTTTGGTCAGATCATCATAAACAATCAAGGCTTCTTTGGCATTATCTCGAAAATATTCTCCCATGGCACATCCAGCATAAGGCGCAATATATTGCATTGAGGCAGGATCACTTGCATTGGCTGCAACCACAATCGTATATTCCATCGCCCCATGTTCCTGTAGAACTGTCACCACTTGCGCAACACTCGACGCCTTTTGGCCAACACCAACGTAGACACAGATACAGTTTTTCCCTTTTTGATTGATGATGGTATCAATAGCAATCGCGGTTTTGCCTGTTTGCCGATCCCCGATGATTAACTCCCTCTGCCCTCTTCCAATTGGAATCATCGTGTCAATGGCTTTGATCCCAGTCTGGAGAGGAGTACTGACCGACTGTCTAGCAATCACGCCTGGAGCAATTTTCTCTACGGGACTGTGAGAAGTGGCGTGAATGGGTCCTTTCGCATCAATAGGTTTGCCAATTCCATTTACCACACGGCCAATGAGAGCATCTCCTACAGGAACCTCCATAATTTTTCCAGTAGTCTTGACCTGATCACCTTCTTTCAGATGCTCATACGCTCCAAGAATGACCGCTCCTACACTATCTTCCTCTAGGTTGAGCGCCATGCCCGTGGTTCCTCCAGGAAATTCCAACATTTCACTGGCCATAACTCCTTTGAGTCCTGAAATACGGGCGATTCCATCTCCCACTGCAATAATAACCCCGGTATCGGATGAAAGAAGAGGAACATCCAGGTTTTCGATCTGCTGTTTGATTATTGAACTGATCTCTGAAGTCTTGATGGACATGAAAAATCCCTTCTATCTAGAGTCGTTTCTGATAACGCCGGGTGGCTCCTTTAGGCTACCAATTCTTCCCGCATAATCCTCATTTTCGCCTGGAGACTTCCATCAATCATTTGGTCTTCAATCTGAATAACCGCTCCTCCCAAGATAGAGAGATCTACTATTTGGTCTAAACGGACAGTCTTGCCTAAAGATGCCTCCAGTATTGCTTTCATGGTTCCTTGTTCCTCAGATGTCAACGAAACGGCCGTAGTCAATCGAACAGAAACCGTTCCTTGATCTCTTTCCCAGAAAACCTGAAATTTTTCACGGATCGCTGCAATAAGAGAGATTCGGTGATTCTGGAGAAGAAGTTTCACGAGATTGAGCGTTGGTTTTCGAAGAGGAATGGCCCTGCCATCTCCAAAAAACGACTCAAGCACATCCCATTTTTTGGAAAGATCAAGTTTGGGATGCGAGAGAATCTGAACAACCTTTGTTGAATGAAGAACAGCCATAGCTTTACCCAATTCTTCATTCCAAAGCGATTCTTCCCCTTTTTCCTTAGCAAGCTGATAGATAGCATCAGCGTATCGATTTGTGGCTCTATGGTCAGACACCGTCGACCTTTACATTTTCAACCACATCCGTGACAAGCGCCATGTGACGATCCCGATCGATGGTTTCCCCAAGAACCTTTCCGGTGGCAATGAAAATGATGTCAGCCATTTCCCGCTTGAGTTCCATCCGGGCTTTTTCCCATTCAAGCTGAACATCTTCACGCGCCTTCTGGATAATACGGTTGGATTCTTCTTTGGCTTGAGCAACAAACTCTTCCTTGAGCGCTCCGGCTCGATGTTGGGCCTTTTGGATGATCTCCTGGGCTTCCGTTTTAGCCTTCACCTGTTGAGCTTCATAGAATGCTTTAGCCTCTGCCAGATCGTGACGAGCTTTTTCAGCAGCATCTAACCCCTCTTGGATTTTGGCTGTCCTGTTCTTCATCACCCTGCTTAAAGGGGCATAGAGAAATTTTGTCAGCAGAAAAAGGAGCAGGAAAAATGTTATCCATTGCCCAAAAACAGTCAAATTCAGTTCCACAATTATCCTCGCCTTTTCTTGTCCTTAGCGTTTGCCTACGATTTCATGGTGTTCATCCCGCCAATTGCAGCATAAACGGATTGGCGAAGAGAAACCAGAGAGCAAAGGCCATGACAATAAACGGGAAGGACTCCATGAGTCCCGCAAAAATAAACATATTAAAGAGAAGCTGCGGCCGCATTTCAGGTTGTCGTGCAATTCCTTCGAGGGCTTTTGCAGTAATCAGTCCCCACCCAATGGCAGAGCCAAGCCCCGCGGCCCCGAGAATAAGACCAATAGAAACGGCCGTTGCTGCGATGATAATTGTTCCTGGTTCCACGATTCACCCTCCTTATTGACTAATTGATCGCCTTAACGAATCATTTAGTGTTCTTTTTGCTGTCCGATCGCGATATACACCACGGTTAGGATGGTAAAGACAAAAGCTTGGATAAGGCCAACGAACAGATGCCAACCCAACCATACAACCCCCACAGCCCAATTCAAATACCAAGGAATCATATAAGCAATTAAGAGAATCACCACATGCCCAGCAAACATATTGCCAAATAACCGCAGGGAGAGGCTTGCTGGCTTTGCCACTTCCTCGATAACTTTCATAAAAAGATTGACCGGAATGAACCATTTGCCAAACGGGTGGAATAAAAACTCAGAAAAATAGCCAAGTCCTTTATGCTTCAAGCTAAAATACAGTAGTAAGGTGAAAGAAATGAGACCAAGACTGACCGTCGTGTTAATGTCGGCTGTTGGAGATTGCATCCCAGGGATTTCACCAAGCCAGTTTCCCAACAAAATAAAGATAAAAAGCGTGAGAGCGAGAGGCGTCACCCAAGAAACATAGACAGGGAGGTTCTCCCTGACGAGATCTTCGATAAATTCAACAACAACCTCCAAGAAATTCTGAAGCCCAGTTGGAGCACCATCATGCAAGCTTCTCATAAGCAAGAAGAGAATGACGATCAAGAACCCTACGACAATCCCGGTCATCAAAAAAGTATCAAGATGAACGGCATAGCCGAGAAACGGGGGCACCCACTCCGAATGCTCAAGATGTTCGGCCACACCATGTTTTTCTCCGGTCATCTCTTTAAGTATCCCTCGTGCTGAACACTCACGGTGCAACCGTGCTTTATGCTTTTCTCAGGAACTGGTTCCCTAGCCTCTCTCCAAAGAACAAAAAGGCACATAATCTGGAAAAGAAGAAAACCAGAGAGCAGGCTCACTATATGAAGTTGAAAGAAATAAAATCCCATTCCCATTAGCGCTAAAACAAGACAAAACCGAGAAGCCATCCCAACATATAGATATAAATTCTGTTTTCCTGAAACTAGCGCGACGGAGTCATCCAACCGCTTCGCCATCACCGCAGCGTTGATGGTGCCTAAGACCGCGCCAAAGAGAAGACTAAAGCCCGCATTGGGCAATCCGAAAAAAAGAAGAACCCCGGCAAGAACTAATGCCCCAAGGAGATGATATCGAATCACTGGCCAAACTTTGAAAACAATCTTTCTGCTCCCTTCACTCACACCACCCCCTTTTCCCGTACACACATCCAAACAAGCATCCCCACTAAGCTAAAGAGCTAAACATGCTTCCCATGTGTAAGGAAAAACTGGCTTGCAAAAAAACGATCGCTTTAGATTCCCAAACCCCGAAACCCTGCCCATAGCATCCCCACGGGAACCACGCCGACCGCAAAAAACGATCGACCACCCACCCCTGCTTGAGATGTAGAGTTGATCGCTGAAGGCAAGTCCCATGAAGGGATCCAAAAACGCTGCGCACTCTACTAAAGATCACTTTTTATTGTCAAGAAATCCGTCATTTTTACCAATGACATGAGTTAGGCATGGCCCTGCCATCAAAAAGCTTCGCCTCCCTCTCAAGGTCAGCAACATACCTTGTTAAGGTGCAAAAGAGTCTCATGGCCTGAGCATAATCTGAGCCGCTTTGAGCTCATCAAGCATCAGAATACTGTGGCTCTTGACTCCATACTGTTGTTCAAGCTGCTGACGTCCGTTTTGCTCCTGACGATCCACAATGACCAGCACATGATTCACACAGACATCGAGGTCGGACTGCATGAGGGATTCGATCGCACAACCAATAGACTTTCCGCTGGTCAATACATCATCCACAATCAATACTTGATCGCCTGAACGAAGATCTCCCTCAATGAGATTTCCAAGTCCATATGTTTTTGGTTCTTTGCGAACCATGAAAGTGCGCCAATGCTCATTCCCACTACTCCTCTGATGCGCAACGATCGCAAGACTAGTTGAAAACGGCACCGCGCCAAGCACCAGTCCCCCAACGGCAGTAATTCCTAGTGACGACACTAAAGAATAAGCCGCCTCGGCAACCAAGAGACAGTTGGCCGGATCAGAAAGAAAGCGGCGACAATCAACATAGTACTCACTCTTCACCCCCGATGCGAGAACAAATGGACTCGACTTGTCCCATTGAAACGCACCAGTTTCAACGAAAGCGCGAACCAGCGCCTGTTTCACATCCATGGACAGGCCACCGGTGACTGAAATGCAAAACTCATAATGATAAATAATGAGTGTCCAAGATCATTGTCACTGCTACTCATCTCTTTCACCATTCATCATTCATTATTTAGCATTGCATCTCCATGCTTCATTTCAATTTCCTGCCATCGCCTGGAAACCTTCCGCACTCACGCCGACACGATCACTGCCTAAGATTCTCTGAAAAGTTTCCACCACTTGGTAAAATTTTCCCAACGTATTCCAAGCATCACAATCAGCCTCCGCAATTAACTCGGGGACAGGCAGGTAGTGAAAGGGCTTTTTTCTTCTAGTACGCATGCCATTAGGACTTCCATCACCAATCAGGTAGTGGTCAAGAATCACCGCCGATGCCGCCTCACCGAGACAAGCTGCAAACAATTCCGGTTCCGCCAATGGAAGAAGTGGACTTACTACCCCAACAGTCTTCAAACCAGCCTTCGTCAATTCACGCAGTGCAGCTAATCGCGCAGAAACCGAATAGGCATGTCGTGGAAAACCTGCAAGCGTCTCCTGATCGGTTTCAATGCTAATCTGCACCGTCAAATAACATTGCTTGTGGAGGCGATACAAGGTCTCAACATCCCAAAGCACATTTGGCGTATGAGTCTGAATCACCAGTATATCTGGCGGCGACTCCAGCATTTCCGAAAGAACCCCTCTAGTAATACGATAGCGTCGTTCTTGCGGCACATAGGGATCTGTCACACTCGACATGAAAATTGAGAGCGGTTCTCCCTTTTGTCGTGCTCTCGCCTGATCACGCCGGTACAATGACCCCGCATTTAATTTTACCTTTAACGATTGTCCCCAGTGAGGCATTTCGCAGGATGCAAACCGCATTTCTGACGCATAACATGCCATGCCACACAGACTTCTCCCTAAGGAACAACCCACGTAAGGATTAAGCGTGTGGGAAAACCCAGTAAGAAATCCTCCAGTGGGAGTCAGAATAGATTTGGCTTCATACTCAGTAACCATCATATTCCATAGTCAATACTAGTCTGATCAATCAAATTCAAGTCGCGAAATCCCACTGGTACGTAGACACCATTTCTGAGGCTTAACTTGCAGCGAGCTCAACAGCATACATAGCCTCATGCGATAGAATTTCGACCTTGGCTGGATACAGTATATAGAGCATGACGTAGGTAGCCGTGCTAGTAATCAACACAATCACAAACAAAGTCATGGTAAAACGCCCAAGCATGCGGTGACGACGCGAGCCATCTGGCCAAATTCGTTCGATAATCTTCTCAATCATCAACACCGCGAGCACGATGATGAAACCGACAAGGTATACAACAAATAACCCCCAACTCAGCGTGAATTCTCCCTTCCCCAACCGAATGGTGCCAAAAATCAGCGCAAAAATTCCCAACGACCATAAAACAACATTCACGGCACCCCGCCAAGTTAGTACAAGTTTTGCGTCTCTCAACACACGCTCGCCATTAACCGTGATTGCTACACGAAAACCGAGAATGATCATGTACATCGCCATAATCAACCCAAACGCCACAACCGTAATGTGGGCGGTCAAAATGGGGAGGAATACGTTGTTGTACAACTCGTCAGATCCCCCGAAGCCTTCCTTGCCTTCAACCGCCAGAACACCTAAGTTCCGCGCAAAATAATAGCCTGCGAAGTAGACGATCATCGAAACCATAGCCCACAGAGTGACAATGTGGTGGTGGCTCCCTTTGCGGTTCCGCGCAAGAACCCAACCCCACAGAAATAGCAGCGTAAAAACCACTGCCAAGATAAAACTCAGATCGGCACCAAACGTTCCGTGAGTTCCGAGAAAACCTGATTGACCAAGCCATGCCTGCATAATGTCCGCTACCTTGCGTTATTATCGACTGACAGTTCGACGTCTCGAATCTTGACAAACGCCTCTTGCGCCGCACCAGATCGAAGCGCTTCACGAGCCACGGGGATCCCTTCTTGAATGGTGGCGGCCTTTCCACCTAAATACAGCATGGTCGCAGCATTCAACACTGCCCCATCAGTGCGGATTCCAGTGACCTCATTCTGCAACAACCGTTCAATGTCTGCCGCTTCTGCCTGAACGCTTTCAATTGCAAAGTCACGAGCCGTCCCCGATAAAAGTGCAAAATCTGCAGGACGCATTGCGTAAGGTCTACTCATTGATGCATTCACCTCGAACGTACGCAGCAACCGAATCATCGAAAGTTCAGGTTCACCGTCTTGCCCTTGGACAACCAAACCATGGTCACAGCCAAGCATGCGAAGAGTCTCCCCCAACTTGTCAAAATACTGTCCGGAAGACATACCAATGAGATGCCGCTTTGCACGTCCAGGATTCAGCAGACAAGCAACGGGATGGAAAAATGATGTGGACCCAAGCTTTTCCGCAAAATCAAGATAACGACTCATCGGTGGATGAAACAGCGCGATATCAAGATACCCAAACCCTGTTTTCCTTACCATGTCAGACGCCACAGCCATGTGCCCATCGGCTTGAACGCCTAATGCCCGTAAGGTGCTACCGGTGTTCCAAGATGACCCACGCGACTCACACCCATGCATCAGCACTGGGACATCACACGCAACGGCAATTATGGCCGCAGGAACAAGCATCGAACGGATCGTCCGTTCCCGTGCATAGGTGGGAACATCAAGAAGCCCGATATCGTCAGGAAACGGAGTTGCCGAGAGGTAATCGCGGGCAGCACTGGCAAATGCCGCTAACTCGGTTACTGATTCGACTTTGATCCGCAGACCAACAGCTAATGCGCCAACTTGAAATGGGGTCACACGGCCTTCAACAACCCCTTTCATAACAGCTTTCGCCTCACCCCACGTAAGATCTTTCGAAGCTCGCGGGCCTTGGCTCACCTTCGCGATGATCTCATCGAGAGGCACAGCGTACATTTTTTTTATTTCTATAGTTCTACGTCACTTTCCAGTAAGTGCCTTTCTACATCCGCCTGAATCGATTCATCAACTAATAGTCTCCAATCATCATTGGAATCTTTAATGGATTGTCTGATCTTTGTTGCTGAGATAAACCCAATGTCTTCAGGCGGAGTAAATTCATTGATTTCATATCCAACGCCTCTCCCATAGTTCACGCTTTCAATATCAGGGATGATCATGACCTTCACGTCATGGCCGTGATCTGAATGAAATTTTTCAATCATCTCAACCGTTTGCTCTGTTGTAAAAGGATTTTTTGCATCAGGAGCAATGTCTCGTACCATGATTAATACCGGAATTCCCTGCTTAATTTTTTGCATGATCAATGAGGTATGTCCCTGATGATACGGTTGATAGCGCCCAACAAAAATTGCATATTTCTTGCTTTCATTGGTCGTTGGGCTTCCACCATGATTCTGAGATTCCCATTTGTCTATTTTCATATTTTCTGCCGTCATATTTTCCACGTCCATACCTCGTTTTTATGTAATGACACTAAGCACACTATCTTTTGTTTTAAAATACAATACGGAAAAGTTCGTTAGGGCGATTGCACGTGAAGACCACATTCCTTATGTTCCGGAAGCTCCCACCACCATCTCCCGGCCCGCAAATCCTCACCAGTCGAGATCGCACGAGTACAGGGAGCACATCCGATTGATGGATACCCTCGCTCATGCAAAACATTGAACGGAACATGGTTGGCTTTAATATAGTCCCAGACTTGATTCACCGCCCAATCAGCAATGGGGTTTATTTTGACCATTCCTCCGCGATCATGATCAATCTCGACTTTTTTGGTCTCGGTTCGCGTCACGACCTGGGCACGGCGCAACCCGGTAATCCACGCATCCAAATCGGCAAGCGAACGGTTGAGAATATCAACCTTCCGTATCCGACAACACTCCTTGCGGTTCTCAAGAGAATGGTAGAACAAGTTCATCCCTTTGGTTCGTACCATTGCTTGCACCTTCTCCGCATCGGGAAACATCACCTCAATGGAGACGCCGTACTTGTCTCGTATCTTATCCATCACATCATAGGTTTCTTGATTCAGTCGCCCGGTGTCCAAGGTAATGATACGTGCCTTGGGATTGATCTTGGCCATCATATCGATGAGGACAACATCCTCGAGCCCGAAACTCGACATAAGCGCACCTCGATCGCTAAACGTCTCAGAGGCCCACTGCAAAACATCTTCCGCTGATTTGGTATTGAGGGCATCGTATTCCGCTTCTTTTGTGTTCACTGTTTGTGCATCCATTTCTTTAAGCATTCTCCACCACCAGTTTGAAATATTCGTCAATAGGTTCTTGCGATAGGACAGTATGACCGTCATTTTTTAGACTTGCTGGCACATTTCTAATTGGCTCTCCGTCATCAAGAAAGACAGCCAGGCGTTCACCCGAATCCATCATTTCTAAACGAAGCTTCGTTTTCACATAGTTGATCGGGCATTTCACCCCACGCAAATCCAGTAGCGCGATATCGTCACCCACATCCAGTGCTGGTGGAGCAGAGGCAATATCACCCATGTCTTCACCCTTGGTTAACTTCAAATCCTCACCAATCCCTTCCAAGGCTGAACGGCATGCCTCAACAAACAATTTTGCCACTCGAAGTTTTTCTTCGGCAAATGCGACCGTCGGTTTCTTATCACTATCATTGAGTGCCCTGATGATCGCAAGATGCTCCGAAAATTCTGCAGGAAGAACGCCAGTTTTAATCAACCGCGCCTCACAATCTCCAAACGTCTGCAGATCGGTCGCAGGTTCGATCCCTTCAGTCACCAGCAACGCTTTTGCTGCTGCCAACACAGCCCGATAGGCTTTATTAACCGTCATGGCATATTGTTGACTTTGGGCCAGTGTCTCTGCTTGATACAACTCTTGGTCGGCTTCCAAAATCCCATCGGTAATCATCTCTAACGCGCCACCCGCACATTCCCCAGGACCAAGATCAACGATACTGAACTCAGACTTCGCTTCCCAGTCATAAAAGTATTCAGGTGTCTCGTCAAAGTTGCCAATGATCGAATACGGGATCAGTGCCTGTTTAAGTTTGGATTTGCCCGCACGATCGAGATACTGCGGGAACGATTCCTCGTTCTGACGTTCCTGTCGAAACAATCCCACCAGATGTGTAATCGCTCTCGAAACGTTTCTAGACGGAAGCTTGATGGTCATTTGTCCAATACGCGCTCCGTCACCACCAGATGAACCACCGAGATGCATTTCATAGAATGGCGCGATGTGATCCCCATAGCGCTTGGTCACGCCATGGAGCCCGATGGTCGCAATGTGATGCTGGGCACAGGAGTTGTGACATCCACTGATTTTGATCGACATTCCCGTCAAATCGTCCCCCGTGTTTCCTGCAGGAAATACTTCCTTCAAAGCCCGGGCCAAGGCCTTCGAAGAGGTAATGCCAAGACCACAGGTATCGGTTCCTGGACAGGCCACAATATCCTCAACGAGATGAGCACCTGAATCAGCAAGGTCAGCTTCAATAAGTTTAGGATATATCTCAGGCAATCGTGCTGTCGAAATCCAACGAATCAACACATTCTGTCCAATAGTGGTTCGAATATTACCATTTGCTTCGGTATCGATCAGGTCCGCCACAAACCGTATCTGAGTTGGAGTCATGTCACCAGTTGGAAGCTTCAACGTGATCGCACTATACCCAGGCTGTCGCTGTGGGATAACATTTGTCTTTTTCCAACGCTCGAACGCATCCGAGGCGTCTCCATTCGCGTGAGAAGCGCCGGAGCCTGGACCTCCATTCACCGAAAACGGAACATCGGCCACGAAGGGCTCATCGGCATATGACAGAAAATCATACCCTCTCGATCCGTTTCTCTCCTGTTTGATCGCGTCATATTCGGCTTCGATCTGACGGAAAAACTCATCAATGCCCAACTTTGTCACTACAAACTTCATCCGAGCTTTCGTGCGATTTTTCCGATTACCGTGATTATCGAAAACTTTAACGACAGCTTCACACATGGGAATCAGGTCTTCAACCGAAAGAAACTCTCGAAAAAGTTTCGCTAAACGAGGTGCCGACCCGAGACCTCCACCAACCACCATGCGAAATCCGCGAGTTCCATCACCTTTTTGGATAGCTGAGAGGCCAATATCGTGAATCATCGTCTTAGCGCAATCCATTGTTGCACACCCTGAGAACGCAATTTTAAATTTTCTTGGGAGACTCTGGTTCAGCGCATTACGCATAAGATGACGTGACACCGTGAGCGCATAGGGAGTGACATCGAATGCTTCTTCCTGGCACACTCCTGCCAACGGACAGGCGGTCACATTACGCACCGTATTGCCGCATGCTTCTCTGGTAGTGAGATCAACCTCAGCAAGCCGAAGCATCACCGTTCCCACCATGTCGAGCGGAACAAAATGAAATTGGATGTCTTGCCTAGTGGTTACATGACCAATGCCAGAACTGTACTCCTCAACGAGCGCCGCCAAGCAACGCATTTGGGTCGAGGTGAGGCCACCAAACGGAATCTTCACTCGAATCATCTGATAGCCAGCCTGTCGTTGCCCATAAATGCCATGTTGCAGACGAAAGGGCCGGAACACATCATCAGACAGTTCACCCCGTTTCACTTTCTCGGCTTCGGCTTCAAAACCGGCAATCTCAGCTAAAATCGCGTCCGGAACAGGAACCTTCAACGTGGGTTGCTGTACATCCATACCAGAACCTCCAATAACCAAGGGCAAACCCGCAAATCAAATATGGTACATGAGAATACGCTGACCATTCAACGCGTGGATACGATTGCACAGATCCTGAACAGTCGTCGCATTCAACACGTTCAGTACTGAATCTTTCACGTCGCTCCACACACCATGAAGCACGCACAACTTCGGATCAGTTTCTTGCCAACACGTCCCCGCGGCTCCATTCCCCACACACGGCATGGGAGTGACAGGACCCTCAATCGCTTCGATGATATCTCCAAGGAGGATTTCATCCGACGATTTGGCGAGCAGATACCCCCCCTGTGCCCCTCGAATGCTACGAACCAAACCATTGCGTTTCAATGCACTCATCACCTGCTCCAGAAAACGGTGGGGAATATTCTGTTTCTTCGCGATGACCTTGACCTGAAGCGGTCCATGGTTTCCATTGAGCGCCAACTCCAGAACGGCCATAACGCCATACTCCCCTTTGATTGATACTTTCATGCAAATTACTCTATCCCGATAGGATTTAGGAGTTTACGCAGGATGCCCCTTCCTGTCAATGTTGCACGACCATTACCAATGCAGATGAACCTAAAAACATCTGTCCTTCCCAAGTGCTCAGCTGAATAATTCAAAAATTGCCACTCCTCAAGTGTTACGAGAAAACAAGGCTGTTCAAAAAGGCAATCCAGCAGACCTGAGGGTCGTTGGCACGCGGAACGTACACGGAATACATGAGCACGACAATGAGCTGAGAACACCGTTGCGCACTTTTCCGACAACCCCCGAGTCACTACGTTGACTTTCTCTCGACTAGGGTGATAGCGTCCTTCTCCATGGCAAAACCCTTGATCTATACGCTGATTATAGGATTCCTGCTAACCAGCGTAATTTCCCACGTTGACGCCAAAACGAACACCACAATTGTTGTCACCACCCTCACTGTCCTAAAAGACTACGTCAAACAAATCGGACGTGAACACGTCACCGTGACCAGTCTGATTAGCGGACTTGAAAATGGCCACAGTTACGCACTCAAACCCAGCGATGTCCTTGCGATTCGTCAGGCTCACATGTTCGTGACGATTGGGGCTGGCCTCGAAGTCTGGGCCAATCAGCTAGTGAAAAGCGCACAGAACAATTCACTCGAAGTCGTGGTCTCATCCAAAGGCATTTCTCTTCTGAGAAATACTGGAACAATGCACACGCACCATAAGAGGCATGCGTTGGGCAACCCACACATCTGGCTTGACCCCGAGAATGCAAAGAGCATAGTTCGACAAATTACTACCCGACTTATCAAGCTTGATCACTCAAATAAACGCGACTATCTGGCCAATCAGGCTGAGTACTTACGTACACTCGACACGCTGCAAACTGACATTAAACGCCGCGTCAAAAAACTTTCGGATCGGCGTTTCGTCTCCCATCATCCTGCGTGGCCATACTTTGCCCGCCGGTTCGGATTTAAGATCGTTGGGAATATCATTGAGCAACCTGGGACAGAGCCATCTGCAAAACATCTCAGCACCTTGACGCAGCACATCAAAAAAGAAGGAATCAAAGTCATCGTGTCGGAGCCCCAACTCAATCAGAAAATTCCGCGAATCCTCGCACAAGAAACTGGCGCTCGCATAGTCACGCTAACCGCCACTCCAGGAGCTCTCCCAGGAACCAACACCTACACCAGCATGCTACAATTCAATGTCTTAAAACTCGCAGAAGTGTTGACCCCTTAGGATCACACCAGTCGTTCTCCTTCCCTAGCTACCTAGCACTGTACAATACAATGTTAACGAATCGCGCAAAAGAACAGCCACGGCGCGTCATAGCATTTTCGAACGCCACCTATACCCTCTCACACACGCCAGCTCTCGAAGAGGTCAGCCTCAACATCAACGAAGGCGAATTCGTGGGCATTATTGGACCGAACGGGTCTGGAAAAACGACCATCCTGCGAGCCATTCTTGGCTTGGTTCTCCCACAAACAGGGACCATGCAGATCTTCGACTGCGCATGTGAAAATCTCCGATGCTATCACCGTGCGCGCATTGGATATCTTCCACAGAAAGGGAAAATCGATCGTAACTTTCCGATTACAGTGTTTGAAACGGTACTCATGGGTCGCTATGGCGTCCGAGGACTCTTTCACCAAAGCGGGAAAGAAGATAGGACAATTGCACTTCAGGCCTTAGAAGATGTAGGAATGCGTGATTTTAAAAATTACCCGTTTGGTCAACTCTCGGGAGGGCAACAGCAACGCATATTCATCGCTCGCGCACTAGCCCAACAACCGCAGGTATTGCTGCTGGATGAACCCACCACCGGCATCGACACTACCACACAGCATACTATCCTAGAACTCATCCGGCGCCTCCATCGCGAGCTACAACTCACCATTCTACTAGTGACCCACGACATTAACCTCATCAGCCCATTCGTGGACCGTCTGGTGTTGCTTAACACTCGCCTTTTTGCCAATGGGCACCCATGCGATGTACTGCAGCACAACATCCTCTCTCAAGTCTACGGCGATGAAATCATTGTAACCGACAACGGATATGTCATTGGTGGTGATTCTCATCATGAGTAATGCATGACACGATATATCGTTTTACATACTTCTCTCTTCTCGTGTTTTGCAACTACTCCAAAGACATAAGGCATGTTTGAGTTTCTAGCCTACGAGTTCATGCAACGCGCCTTAATAACGGCGTTTTTTGTCGGAGGGGTGTGTTCGTGGCTTGGCGTCTTTGTGGTGCTCCGCGGCTTGGCTTTTATTGGCGCAGGAACCGCACACGCAGCATTTGCAGGCGTTGCCCTCGCCTATCTGCTCCAAGTTCCCCCATTACTGCTAGCCATTGCATTTGGCGTACTAACGGCATGGGCAGCAGGATTGCTAGAAGAGAAAGGGAGAATGAAGCTCGACGTATCCATCGGCATTCTGTTTACCAGCACTATGGCAATGGCCATTCTCTTTATCGGATTGATAAAAGCCTATAGCGCCGAAGTCTACAGCTACCTGTTTGGAAGCATCCTTTCGGTCACACCATCGGAGATGAAGATTATCGTGCTCCTGAGCATTGTCGTTGTCGCAACACTGCTCGCATTCTCAAAAGAATTCTATTTCATCGCCTTCGATCAGGACATGGCAGAATCGTCTGGCATTCCAGCACGACCGCTTTTCTTTTTGATGCTCACCCTAATTGCCATAACCGTCGTTCTCTCGTTGAAGGCAATCGGCGCTATGCTGGTCTTCGCGATGCTCCTCATACCAGCATCAACGGCGTATCAACTCACCCATAGTCTCAGTCGGATGACACGAATCTCAATTGCAATCGGCATCGTGACAGCAATTGCTGGAGTTCTCCTCTCATACTGGTTTGACCTTCCCTCAGGTCCAACAACTGTACTCCTTCAGACGACACTCTTCTTCATTGCGCTAATCCTGCCACAACGACACACCGGTCGATCAACCACAAACTGACACAATACCAATATCTTCACCCTCTAAGGGTGACTTACAACGTCGAGCCTGACTACGTTCCCGTTGATGAAACTAGATAAAAAGCGATGTCTCTGAGTCAAAGGTCATGGAGAGGATTGCTGGAAGACCCAGGATCTCGTCAACGAGGGGTATGAGTTTGTCAGAATCAACGCCCATGTATTCTAATCCTGCACTGCAAGCAATGAGGTGAAATGTTCCGACCTGTCTGGCATCGGAAAACATCTTGGTGATCGTTGGGATTTTCTTTTCTCCGAGAAGTCGGGCAACATCTTCGGTATATGCACTGTACTCCGGAGGAAAATCTATCGTGTCTAACCGACCCATCTCAAGTTTCTTGATTGCCCAAAACATCAAAATCACGTACACATCACGTCCCAAAGCTGCAGCAGTGAGTGCCAAAGTACCCACTTGGTGCAACTTATCGTATGTTGCGCCATGCGAGAAAATGACGAACTTCTTATTGGACTCTAACACTGTTAAATCTTCCTCCTATCTTCATTTGAATAAGCTCGTAGGGGTCGACACGCGCATTATTGAGTCGTGCGCCCCAATGTAGATGTGGCCCGGTGGCCCGTCCGGTCGACCCAACCAATCCAATCAACTCACCACGATCAACGGTATTCCCTTCTTCCACGAACATCTCTGACAGGTGAAAATACATGGTGAAAAGACCCAAACCATGATCGATGAGAATGCTCTTTCCACTGAAAAACTGTTCGTCGGCCAAGCGCACGATACCGCGATTCGATGCCTGAACTTTGGCACCATGAGGAGCAGAAATGTCTTCTCCCGTGTGCGGATTTTTCTTCTGCCCATTTATAATCCGTTGACGACCAAAGGCACCACTAATCTTGCCCTCAAGCGGCACAATAAAATTATCCGTCCACGCGAGTGGAGTGTTGGTTTGCGCAAAGAGGGTTCGTAAAAGTTTCGCTTCTTTCCGAACACGTTTGAGAGTATCAGCATCAAGATCAACCATATTGCGAGGCAATTGAAGCATTTGAACAGGAAATGATGCATCTGCAATCTCAATGATGAACTTCCGCGTTTCTGTCCACTGCGAAGATACAATGGTGACTTTTAAGGAGGAGGTTCCCAACTTCGCATCCAAATCAACTCCAACCAACCCTAACAACGTGGTGGAATCTTGAAGTTGGAAAAATGGAATATTCCTTCCTCCCCACGTTCCTTCCACAGAGGTCGAGTGATCGGGAACAGAAAGTACAATCTCCACAATCTCGCCTTGCCTTACCTGAAAGACCGGTGGGTCAACACTTGCCCCATCCGCCAACACTGTCCAACTCGTGCACAATCCAATACCTCCAGCCACCAGAAATACAAGAAGCGCACTACTGATAGAACCTTTCAACATCATGCTACGACCATCATGTCGACGCAGGAAGTTGTTCGAGCAACTCACTCACACGCATGTTTGTAGCTTCAAATGGATCCATACATAAGATCGTCTCTTCCCAATACCCGTTTAATTTCAGGTACGTCCAGTCAACGGTATACGGACGATTTTTGGCCTGCGCAAAACGAATGAAGTCTCCACGGACTTTCGCACGCGTGGATTGCGGAGGGATCGACATCGCGTCGCGGATAGCCTGATCATCAACCATCCGATCCATACGGTTGTTCCGCTCGAGCAGATAGTACACTCCTTTGGAGTGCCGGATATTGTGATACTGCAGATCAATCATAGCAATCCGAGGGTCATCCCACCCACACCGTTTTCCATCAACATAGGAACACATGAGATGGCGCTTACTCACCCAATCCAGTTCACGCGTAAGGCTCATAGGATCAGCATCAAGTCTATCAAGCACTCTCGCCCAATTCCAAAGCACGTCTTTTGAGACCTCATCCTCTCGGCCTGCATCAATGTAATTTTGCGCACACTCTAAGTAGGTCCGTTGGATCTCAATCGCACTCAACTCTTGACCATTTTCAAGCTTCACTCTCTGCTTCAGAGTGGGATCACGAGAAATTTCGCGGATGGCACGAACTGGATCATCCAGTTGCAGCTCTCGAACCTGAAACCCGTCCTCGATCATCGACAAAACGACAGCCGCGGTTCCGATTTTCAAATAGGTCGTGAACTCAGACATGTTGGAATCCCCAACGATGATATGGAGACGTCGATATTTTTCCGCGTCCGCATGTGGCTCATCGCGGGTATTGATAATGCTCCTCGATGAGGTTGTAGACGAAGACGTCTTTTCGTGAATATGTTGCGCACGCTGAGAAATAAAGAAATGCGGGTGCCCATTTACTTTCATAACTTTGCCCGCCCCAGCAAAGATTTGGCGAGTCACGAAAAATGGAATGAGTTGTTCTGTCACATTCCAAAAATTGACATGCCTGTTCATCAAGAAATTTTCGTGGCACCCGTAGGTATTACCAAGGAAATCGGTATTGTTTTTGAACACCGAGATATCCCCAGACAACCCCTCCTCGCGAAGCCGCTTTTCTGCTGCTGGCAAACAGGCCTCCAACAACCGCTCACCAGCCTTATCGTGAACAATCAAATCTACAATGGTAGAGCACTCCGGAGTCGCATATTCGGGGTGACATCCCGTATCCTGATAGAGGCGAGCCCCATTCTGAAGAAAGGTGCTGGATGGCCAGTTCTTGGGAATCAGTCCTTCGAAGATATATCCAATGACTTTCTCAATTGGAAGAGATAGCAACACAGTTGGCGAAAAAACCAATCCATACTCGCTTTCGATGCCGAAGATGCGTGGCTTCACGTATCCATTTCGTCGTGTACTGCGGCAGTAATTCTCTGAAACGCCCGTCCCGATCGATCTCGTCCCAGTACAGCAATTTCCAAAACATCCACGGTTACATCCTGCGCATTGGCATGCGCAAAGGCATCACGACATAATGCAACGGCAGTATCAAGCGAAACGTCATTAGCATGATCACAATCATCAAAAAATCGTAGAATGGCATCGGACCTTCCTCCAATGGCAACCACACCATGTTCGTCGATGATACTTCCATCAAATGTAATGCGATAAATCTCGTTTGGCTTGCTCACCGCTCCAACTTCAACGACCAAGATTTCTACCTCCATAGGTTTCACTTCCTGGCTAAAAATGCCCCCTAAGGTTTCGGAATAGGCTCTCGCCAAAGACCGCGCACTTACATCCTCACGGCTATACATATAGCCTTTGAGGTCGGCGTGACGAATTCCAGCCTTCCGAAGGCTTTCGAACTCGCTATATTTTCCCACACCGCAAAATGCAATACGATCATAGATTTCAGAGATTTTGCAGAGCGATGCGGCAGGATTATCGGCTATCAGCAAGAGTCCATCTGCGTATTCCATAGCGATAATTGATCGGCCTTTGGCGATACCTTTTTTGGCATACTCCGCCTTGTCCTGCATCATCTGTTCTGGAGCCACGTAATAGGGCATCATACCGCGTCATGCCTCCTCTTTTTCGCTTCAATCAACTCCATGCACATCGCGGCTAAACGATCGTCACCAATGTCAACGACCCCCTCTTCCTGCACAAGCTTCATGGTGGGATAGATTCCTCGGACGAGATCCGGTCCACCGGTCCCGGAATCCTCCTCGGCCGCGCTAAATAACGCAGAGAGTGCAAGGTTGATCGCCTCGGTTTCAACAAGCGATCGATGATAATGCTCCTTAATCATATTCTGCGCATCCTTTCCTCCGGAACCGACGGCGCAGAAATCGATCTCTTCATACCGCCCACCCGTAACATCATATTGACAGATGCGGCCCTGCCTACGGTGCAGATCATACCCGGCAAAAATGGGAACGACCACCAGCCCTTGAAAGACCATAGGAAACTGTTCGCGCACCATCTGAGCCAACTTATTTGCTTTGCCTTCGTAAGAGAGTTCATCTCCCTCAAGCTTTTCATAGTGTTCAAGCTCAGTCTTGAAGAGCTTGGCCAATTCAATACATGGACCAGCAGTTCCAGCAATCGCAATAGCAGAATGGGCATCGGCGGCATAAACTTTCTCAATCCGGTTGCTGGCAATTTGTGACCCTTCGGTGGCTCGCCGATCGCCACCCAGCACTACTCCACCCTCATACTTCAAAGCCAGGATTGTGGTAGCGGTAGGCACAGAGCGCCCGAGATGACGCACCTCATCCGGTGATGAAACCGAAGCCCCAAATCGTGGCAACACCTCCGGCCGACATTGGCGCACATACTCGGAAAAACTAGTGCCCGCATACGCATACAAATCAAGTCGCATGCGAAACATCCCTAACATTCCGTGATGAATCTGCGAGTTTCGCAAGTAACATGGGAACACTGTCCGATGCGTCAAGCATTTTCTTGGTAAGCTGTTCCGTGCCTTGAGTTGGTTCGAGTAAAGACAGTTTGGTCAGGATATCTGATTCGGTCGCAAACAGGATCGAACTCCAACTGGTGGCATACACCTCTTTGGGGTATTTCTTCAAACATGCGGATCGAAAATAGGCTCGGGTCCCGGCTGGGGCATCCATCTCCGCACGAACAATTTCTTCATCACTGACCAATCGACTTATCCGGTTTTGTCGAAGGAGGGCAAAATACAGGCCCTTTTCCGGCCGGATATCATGATATTGGAAATCCATCATGCGGATGCGGGGGTCATCCCACCCACATCCCTTACGACCCATGTAAGAAGTCATCATTGCGTACTTTGCCACCCAATCAAGCTCTGTCACAAGTGTCATAGGATCCCGTTCGAGTTCATTGAGAATATTATCCCATCGCCGCAACACATCGGTGCGTTGCTCATCAGTACCATCACTCGCAATAAAGTCTTGAGCTTTCTTGAGATAGGTCCGTTGAATCTCAATAGCAGAAGACACTTTTCCACTCGCCAAACGCACCGGAGCAGTGACGCTTAGATCTCGTGAAATGCTTTTCATCGCCCCAAGCGGATCGGCCAACTCTAACGACGCAAACGATATGCCAGCTGCAATCATATCTAACACCACTCCAGCAATACCAATCTTCACGTAGATTGACGTTTCCGACATATTCGCATCACCAACGATCACATGGATCCGCCGATACTTCTTTGAATCGGCATGTGGCTCGTCGCGCGTATTCATGATCGAGCGTTTGTTCATGGTATTAAGTCCAACAATGGTTTCAAAAAAATCAGCCCGCTGGGAAATCTGAAATACAGCAGGATCCGTTCCATTCTCTGCTCCTACCTTGCCCGCGCCTGCAAAAATTTGCCGTGTTACAAAAAATGGGATGAGTGCAGCCGTCAATTGGTCAAACGGAAATTCTCGTGGAAATAGATAATTTTCATGATAGCCATAACTATTACCCTTCCCGTCAGTATTGTTTTTGTACACAATCACGCCGCGATCTGGCCTTGCTCGCAACACCGCGCGAAGACAATCCAGCATAATCTGCTCACCAGCTTTTTCATGAATGACAACTTCACGCGGACTAGAGCATTCAGGCGTCGAATATTCAGGGTGCGCACCATCAACATACAATCGACCACCATTGTGCAACGGCTTATTCAGGAGCCGATTGTAATCCGATCCTGGACTCTCAGGGACTCCCTCAACTTCAAATCCTCGACTGTCCAACAGAGGACTTTCCTCTTCGTAATTCCACACCACTGGCGCAGACGGAAGCAGAGGATAGTGGTTGACAAGAAACAGCGACTCAACAACAGGATCAGCAACCTGTCCATCACGCGTCGTAATCCCAAACTCTGTTTCTGTCCCGTAAATGTGCATGCCTGCTCTGATGAACCTCTGATAAAGAGTGAGGTTAAAGATAGTGTCCAGTCGAAATGGTCTTACTAGCTACATCATCATGGCATGTAGAGGTCAAGGTACGAACATGAACGATACGCTCGTTTTTTCGTCCCGATATCTTCGCCCAATCATCTGGATTGGTTGTATTCGGAAGATCTTCTTGTTCTTTGAATTCTTCACGGACTGCATGGAGAAGATCATCTATTTTTAGCCCCTTCTCCCCACTTGCAAGGAACCGCTTGACCGCCACTTTCTTGGCACGAGATACCACTCCTTCAATAAAGGCGCCACTGACAAAGTCCTTCAGATAAAATATTTCTATACTTCCATTGACATAGGTGACCTCCAAAAACCGATTCTCATCAGTCAAACTGTACATGGCATCAACCGTCGCCATGACCATTCGGGTCACGACTTCCGCTACATTCTGGCCATCTCTATTGAGTTCATCGGCATGGAATGGAAGGTCTGGCGTCAGATATTTTTCAAAAATGTCCGTGGCGGCATCCTTATTAGGTCGATCAATTTTTATCTTCAGATCCAACCTCCCTTGACGCAGGACTGCAGGATCAATGAGGTCTTGTCGGTTACTCGCGCCAATGACAATAACGTGGTTCAACTGCTCCATGCCATCAATTTCGGCAAGAAACTGAGGAACGATGGTCGATTCAAGATCAGACGAAATGCCTGTTCCACGAGTTCGGAACAGTGCATCCATTTCATCAAAAAACACGATCACCGGCATGCCATCATTCGCACATTCCTTGGCACGTTGAAATACCTCCCGCACATGCCGTTCTGACTCACCCACGTACTTGTTCAATAACTCCGGCCCTTTAATGTGCAAGAAGAAGCTCCGGGTTTCTTTTCCGTTCATATGTTCCAGTTTTTGTGCCAACGAATGCGCCACCGCTTTTGCAATCATGGTTTTTCCACACCCCGGAGGGCCATAAAGAAGCAATCCGCGAGGTGGGCGTAATTGATGGTCCCGAAAAACATCCGGATGCAGAAACGGAAGTTCAACCGCATCACGAATTTGTTCCACCTGTTCCGCAAGACCACCGACATCCTCATACGTCACATCAGGAACCTCTTCAAGCACAAGCGTTTCAACCTCGGACTTCGGAAGCTTCTCAAGTAGGCAGCCCGCCCAGTGGTCATACAGTAGATGATCCCCAGCTTTCAATGACACTTTTCGGAGTGGATCGCTCAATTCAGCCACACGTTTCTCACCAGCTCGCAAAAGGATAATAGCGCGCGCACCATCGATGCACTCACGCAATTCTACGATCTCGCCCCGTCCATCAAAGCCTTTTGCTTCAATCACGTTTAACGCTTCATTCAAGACAATCTCTTGGCCCTTCATGAGCTGTTCAATGCGAATCGAAGGGTGAAGATTGACGCACATTTTCCTCCCTCCAACAAAGACTGTTACCGTATTGTCAAGATTGGCATGAGAGTAGATGCCAAACGTCGATGGCACCGCAGTAAGCTTTTCGACTTCGGCACGTAAGGACTCAACTTGTGTCCGCGTTTCGTGAAGGATTGCAGTCAGTCGCTCATTTTGCGTATGAGCCTGGTTGAGTTTGCGACGAACTTCGTAGAGTTCCTTAATGGCCTCTTCCAGCGACTGAACTTGACAGTGTAGCTCATCCATCTCCACGCGAGACACTTCGCCACTTCTCATTCCGTCGTTGTCACGTCGAATATCATAATCCATCAATAATATCCTCAGATTCCCACACTTCACCGCAAAGTTTGATATCTCTCATCAACCCGAAACCTTTGCATGCTCCAAACATAAACGATCGGCTGATAATTGCGGCATTGTTTCACAGCCCTATAGGGTGGTCAACTCAACGTATTACTGTGCGGTGACGCGCAATTTCTAAACATAGCTCCCGCGTGGTGAGACCAACATCCGGGGCTGCCATGATCTCAGAAATTACAGCAACCCCTGATGCCCCAACTCCCATCACCTCACCAACATTCTCTCGCGTGATCCCTCCAATAGCAAAAACAGGAAAGCTACTTTTGCTGCGCGCCATATCGATGGCAGCGAGTCCAATCGGTTGCCCAAATGCGCGCTTTGATGGCGTATCATAGATCGGACCCAGTACCACAAAATCAGCTCCCTGCTGTTCCGCACGCTTAACCTCATCAACACTGTGCGTTGACACCGCAATAAGTCGATCTGGTCCGACCAACCGGCGAACCTTATCAACCGGAAGGCTGTCAGACCGCAGATGAATCCCAACACCAGGAACGGATAAACACACATCAACACGATCGTTAACGAAACACCTGGCAGCACATCTTTCGGTCTGTGTGGCAATTTCTCTGGTAAGAGTCAGTAGCGACCGGACGGGTAAATCTTTTTCTCGAATCTGAACTGCACGAACACCATGCTCAAGCGCTGCGTTAAGCACGACATGGAGAGGGCGACCAGCAGTATTATGCCGGTCGGTGATCAGATAGAGAGAAAAATCAATTCGGGGCATGAATAAGGGCTCACGCCAAACTGAAATCCACGCATCGTGACATCGACCTCGCTGAGTGGATCACCACAATGACCCGTAGAGGAAAAGAAAACCTTTATTAAAGATCCGGTTCAGGGCTACTCGCTGTGGCGTATAATTTCTTCGGTATTCGCCCAGCCAGATAAGCTAGGCGGCCTGCTTGGACTCCATAGTTCATGGCACGTGCCATTTTGACTGGATCCTTTGCGCCGGCAATCGCAGTATTCATCAACACCGCATCACTACCATATTCCATTGCCAGCGCCGCATCCGATGCGATTCCAACACCAGCATCCACAATCACTGGCACCTTAATGGTTTCAAGAATAATACGCAGGGTATAAGGATTCCGAATACCCAGGCCTGATCCAATTGGTGCTGCGAGTGGCATGACAGCCGGACATCCCACATCAACAAGTTTTCTCGCCACGATGGGATCATCATTTGTATACGGCAAAACGATGAATCCTTCTTTGACTAAAATTCTCGCAGCTTCGATCAAGCCTTCTGTATCAGGAAACAGCGTCTGCTCATCTCCAATGACCTCAAGCTTTACCATATCAGAGATGCCGGCAGTCCTAGCAAGCCTAGACACTCGAAGAGCATCCTCAACTGTATAACACCCCGCGGTATTGGGGAGAATGTAGTACTTCTTGGGATCAATATAATCAAGCAGATTCTCTTGCCCTCGGTCTGTGATATTAACACGCCGCACGGCCACCGTTACCACTTCGGCACCCGAGGCCTCAATGGCCTGCTTCGTTTCACGAAAATCTTTATACTTTCCAGTGCCAACCCAAAGACGAGATTTGAATTCCATCCCGGCGATCACTAACAGATCTGGATCAACACCTGCCGAAATCTTCGCCTGTTCCTCTAGCGTCGTGTTCTTCACGTCAATCACCCTACCTCACCACTATATTATATTCTGCTATTATGCGGGGTGTATTGATCGCATCCCCCTCCAATAAAACGAATAACCTCCACGCGATCATCGGCAGCCAAAACCGTTGTGTCAAACGCGTCATGAGGAATAATCACGCGATTTCGCTCCACCACAAGATACCTTAACGACAATCCTAACTGCGCAAGAAGCCCACTCACCAAAAGGCCTTCATCAACCTGACAAGGCTCGTCGTTAACAACAATATCCATAATTTTCGAAACTAGTCACAGCCGCAGAGTGTTTTTCCACCATACAACGACCCCGCAAACGCTTGTCAATATCTCCATGATACCTTGTATCCAGACTGCTCAATGATCGCAACCAACAATCAGCATGAAGCACTCTCACATTGGCCACAGATTATTTCAACGATTGGATGGGCCGTGCCTCTCATTCGAGCCCACACTGGGCTACAGAATAATAACATGGCTCATTGGCCAGAGGCGATTTTGAATCTCACTGAGAAACACAGCGTGCGCATACCTAGAGACGGGAAGAGATGAGAACCGCCAGCACATCCCCCAAGCACCCCCAAGTTCAAATCCGCATCTCCCAATTGCCCATGCTATTGTTTTACCAACCCTGAGTCCAGGAAGTAATCGACTATTTTTTTCGCAGTCAGGTCACCTTCGTGAATACAATCCGGCAAACCCACACCCCGGTAGGCTGATCCTGTCACACACAACCCAGGATACTGAATTAAACGTTTTTCAATCTCAACAAGCCGATCAAGATGTCCAACCAGATACTGCGGAATGGCATTCTTCCATCGATATATTCGCGATAATGCTGGATCAGCAGTGATATCAAGAATATCTCGCAGTTCTTTCCGTACGAGATGAACGATGTCTTGATCATCTCGAAACACAACGTCTTCCCGCCCGACACCTCCAAGATAACACCGAATAAGCACGTGATCACTCGGGGACCGATGCGCCCATTTTGTTGAGGTCCATGTCGAAGCGACCAACAGACGATTCTCAACCCGGGGAATAACAAAACCAAACCCGTTCAAAGAGTGAGCATGTGAAAGACTTGCTACCGGATACGCTAATGAGACCGTTGCCGTACTCGTGTACGGAATGTAACGCAACTGGTCAGTAATCCCTTTATCGATAGCCATTAACAAATCTGCTGCTGTAAATGCGGGCGTCGCCAGCACGACCGCATCACTGATGAGACTCTCCCCACTCCTTAATTTTACTTCATACTTGGGATTTTTCCCTGAAACTAACTTGGTGAGACCAGTGACCTTGACACCGGTTCGCAACAACATTTTTTCTTTCCCAATGCGCTCCAGAGACGCGACCAGTGCACGAACCATCTCAGCAAGGCCCCCGCGAAGGGTGACGAATGTCGTCAGTCGCGCGTTAGTGTCAAGCTTTGTTTTCATTCTCTGTCGACGACTTGCCAGCATTCCTTTGATAATACTTCCGTATTGTTGTTCAAAATCAAGAAACCGCGGAAACGTCGCCTTGAGACTCAACTGCTCCGCATCACCTGCATAAATCCCAGTCATCAACGGCTCAATGAGCCGTTCGAAAACCTCGACCCCAAACCGTCGTTGAAAAAAACTCGCTAACGATTCATCGGTTCCACCAGTTGCTGCTTTGGCAATAAAAGGTTCCATAACCAATCGAAATTTTCCCGCCCACGAGAGAAGCGGACTCATCAGCAATGGCAGGGATTGAGAGGGTGACAGCGTCACCATCCCCTCGGGAAACTCCCTGAGACTCCCGTTATAGAGAACATAGGTTCGATGATGTTTCGTATTCGTGCCCATGAGGCGATCACCAAGCCCAAGTTCTCGACACAACCCAACACCCCACGGCTTATATGAGAGAAACGAATCAGGGCCACCCTCGATAACAAAATCATCGATCAATTCGGTCAGGATCTTGCCGCCGAAGTGTTGCGCAGACTCGACGAGCGTACAGGAGACAGGAATATTTGCTGAATCAGCGTGTTTCAGCAAGGAGTAGGCAGTTGCCAGGCCAGCAATGCCTCCCCCAATAATCGTGACCTTCACGATGGGTTGGCACTCAGCTCGTGAACCATCTTCGCCACGGCTTGGACATGCTCAACTGGTGTCTGTGGCAAAATCCCGTGTCCGAGGTTAAAGATGTGTCCAGGCCGTTTTGCGACACGCCGCATAATATCCGAAACACGGCGCCGAATTTCTGGAATTGGAGCAAACAGTGTGACTGGATCAAGATTGCCTTGTACTGCGACATCCGGACCAAGACACTGCCATGCGTCGTCAATATGCGTCCTCCAATCGACCCCGATGACATCCCCGCCAGCCTCCTTCATTAACTCCAACAAGGTGGCAGTACCAGTGCCAAAATGAATGATCGGCACCGTTTCATTACGTAAACTCGATATGATTTGCTGCACGTGTGGAAGCACATACTCGCGATAGTCATCCGGATTCAAACATCCCACCCAACTATCAAAAAGTTGAACAACCTGGGCTCCAGCGTGGATTTGACTTCGAAGATACTCCGTAACGACATGAGACAGCTTTCCCATGAGCGCATGCCATGCCGTTGGATCTCCGTACATCATTCCTTTCGTATAGATGTAATTACGCGACGCCCCTCCTTCTATAGCATAACTAGCGAGCGTAAATGGTGCGCCTGCAAACCCTATCAACGGAATAGGACACGGCTGTTCTTGAAGCCTTCGTTGCGCCAACCGAATCGCGTCGCCGACATAGCGAAGGCTATCGCCATCGACTTCATTCAGCGCGCTCACCCCGATGCTATCTCGAACTGGATTATGGATCACCGGTCCTTCTCCTGCGGAGAACTCCAGATTGAGACCCATGGGCTCCAACGGGAGAAGAATATCCGCAAAAATGATCGCCGCATCAATATCCAAGCGTTGGACCGGCTGCATAGTTACTTCTGCGGAAAGCTCTGGGGTCTTGCAGACCGTCAAAATGTCGTACTGTTCCCGTATCTTCCGATATTCCGTCATGTATCGGCCAGCTTGGCGCATGAACCAGACTGGGGTACAGTCAACGGGTTCTCGCCGACACGCTTTCAGAAAACGATCATTGGACTGTCCATTCATTGCGGAAACATTCTACGGGTGATGAAAACAGGGTGTCAAACGCCACACTTAAACGAGACAGATCAACTTCAGGTATACTTTGCTATCATGATCGTAACAATTGGAAACTTTGAAGCAGGTGACCTGACTGGATGGAAAGAGAAACAATTTAAAGGAAAAACGACTTACGCCTTGGGGCAAGTTGATGGAAAACGGGCACTCATGGCCAAAAGTTCAGCCTCTGCTTCAGGTCTGTACAAGTTGGTTGATATTGCTCTCGATAAAACCCCATACCTAAACTGGTCGTGGCGTGTTAATAACACGTTGCGAGGATTGGATGAACTTACGAAGGCTGGAGATGACTACCCTGCACGAGTATATGTCATTTTTCAAAATGGGGGCATGTTTCGGCGCAGTCGTTTCCTGACCTATGTATGGTCGAGCGACCAGCCAATCAACTCATCATGGCAAAGCGCGTATACACGCCATTCCATAGTAATTGCAGTGCAATCCAAAAACACCAATGTCGGACAGTGGGTCATACAGAAACGAAATATTCGCGACGATTACCGCCGGTATTTTAGTGAGGATGCACGGTTTGCTAATGGGATTGCTCTGATGACGGATACCGACAACTCCAAGCAATCCGCGATCGCATACTACGGAAATATCTTTCTCTCAGGACGGTAGCACCACGAATCTACCCCACCCCATCACTCCTCATCCAAGACAGCGTATCCGTCTTCCCCACCTTCCTCGATATACATATCATCCTCGTCTTCTACTCCACCTTCACAATCAACGTAACACGCTTGAGCGGTATCCGCACAATAATCATCAATCAGGCCACCGGAGTCTTCCGAGGCCATTTGGCAAGTTTCCAGCATCGCATCACACTGCGCCACACACCCATCAGTCGCCCCGAACCTATCCGCCACCCAAACCTCACACTCGATGCCGCACGCTGAAGAAACACACCATAAATAATTCCGATCGGAAGCCCCACCACCGCAACTCTCAGCAACACACTGTTCACAAAAATGATCAGGGGTATGATAGGCACCGACTGAGATCGGAAACGTCAAAACAACGAGACTGACAATCAACGCAACCACCTCTCGAGAACCCCTCCTGATCGTGACAAACTCGCTAACAACGCCAAACGGCCTGCGTAACACCGTTACGCAGGCCGTCCTGCCGAATACAAACCGTATTTAAACTATCTCTACGTGATGCTAATCCTCTTGTGTGTCTCGTGCCTGAGTGGTTGGCATCGCCGCCATCAAACACTCATGATCCGTCCCGAACGCCGTTGGAGTAGGACCAGTCCCAGGCCCATTGCCAGGGTGATGGCCATGGGTCATGCCAATACCTCCATCATAGTGGGTACAGACCACCATCGGAATGAGCCTCCAAGTCTGAAAAATTGGCCGTCCAAGGTTATCAACCTTTTGAAAACCAAACCGAGGAGAGTCTGGATTCTCATCGTAGAGACGCTTGTATGAAATATCGATAACATGTCGGTGCTTCAGAGTTTCGCCATTTGGAAACTCGACTACCTCCGTTTGGAAAAGAGGAGGCGTCTGTGCCGGGACATTTTTTGTCGTAATGTCGTAGGGCAACCGAATCACTGGATTTGCATGTCCCCATTCATTTGTACAGAAGGAATTCTGGTCAAACGTCGGTGACTGCCCAGTTCCAAAGGCCACACCATTCATGTTACCCGGCGTCGGTTCTTCCGTGGTAAGAACGGGGTCAAAGCCTCTAACACCCTCCCCACAAGTCAGAACACCGTCGCCATCTGCATCATACCCTACACCAGCCGTCCCAGAGGTCCACGGCAAGTAGGGATTCCCCTGCGGACTTGGTGGAGCAACGCCAGGGAACGCGCTATGACGCGTAATCATAAACAGGTTGACAAACCACAAGGTATGCACCGTGTTAGCCGTTAACCCTCTAAACGTATACCTCAACTCAGAGTGTCGCACTCCCTGTCCAGACTCAAACACCTTGACCGTCGCAAAGTTGTCAGTTTCCACTGCGGGTGGATAGTAAAACCCGCGGAGCGGAAGGCTCAGGAAGGGCGCCTTGAACATCTTGATCATTTTTTCCCCTGGCCCCGCGGCCAAAGCGTCGCTCGACGATCCAAGCAGGGAGCCGACCGGAGCAGCCATCACAAGAGCAAACCCGACCAACATGACCACTATCATACGTTTCATCGTATTTCTCCTCTCAAGATCTCGACAAAATCATCCGGCAACCCTTGCGCCGGTGGAGGAAGTCCAATCCCTGGCCCATGCCCAGGAATGTGACCATGCGTCAAACAATCGTTGTGCAGAACAACCGATATGTGCGTCGCCTCTGCTCGAGCAAGAGTTTGCCGTCCCTTTTCATCAGGAACTTGGAACCGCTGACCCTTTGCACTCCCAGGCTTCGGCGGGAAGCCCATCATATCTCGCCCAGCCGGATGTGCCGGAGGACCACCTTCTTTTCCAAACCCACCAGGCCCACACGGCGTTCTGGCGAGAGGATTGTTGTCACAGGGTCCGTTGATATCAAAAATAAGGCCTCGACCATATGCCCTCTCATCAACTTCGCCAAAAGTATTCATCTCACCGATCACCCCGATACCCGGTATTCTCGACGGAATGCGTTCGCCATTCGGGCCAACATGGTCATTGAATGGCTTGTTCTCATATACCCGCTTATACCCGCTGTCATTCGCCCGGAGCTTTCCTCCAGCAGCAAGGCAGACCGGCGGTGCGGGAGTGACCTTTGGATTCGTACATTGCGCCCAGAACGGTGGAACACTCGATCCAAAATGCCATGGATTCAGAACCAACGGTGTCGTTGCCCCATCGGTAGGGTCAAAATTGGTCTTCAGGGTTGCATTCGCATCGCCGTCTATATCAGACACAAACCCGTTCGGATCAGGACGCGAAGTTCCACCCATCCCGGCAGTGAAGCCAGCCGTCGATTTGGCTATCGGACTCCACGTAATCACGTTTGGAGCCTTCCCATAACAGCCAGATGTCCCTCCGCCTCGATCTGTACTCTCAGGATTCTCTGGGTCGAACGGCTTTCTCCCTCGCGAAATCGGATATTCCGCAACGCACCCTTCAGGAGCATCCTCAATAATAGTTGGTGGAGGCCCCCACCGCTCGACTAGGTTATCCGCATTAACCGTGGATTCCCCAGCGTCATTGATAAACCGAAACCACCCGGACAACAATGACTGGTCACTGTCCAGACCACGACACTCACGGCCTGGGTTTGGCGCCGGTATCCCAGAAAGGTCAAATGTAACTTTCGCATTTCCGTTTTGCTTAACATCGATGGTCGCAGTCCCAGGCTGAACACCCAGAGCCGCCCCCCCTTCGGTTGGCGTTAGAGTGACAACTTGCGCCAGCACTGAAGAAATGACTGGACCCACCATCATACCGACCACAGTCAGCGCCAAGAGCCCGTATCGGACCCCAGGGCCGAACCTGGTTGTTGGCCCATGTTTTCTCATGATTGGTTCCCTCCATCTCGCAACTTTTACAGCCCATCGTTTCATCAGCACCACCTCCTCAAATCCTCAGAACCGTAGCCCGACCTTCACACCTGAAGTGAAGCTGCTGGTTTCAATTGCATTGATACCTGAGGCCAAGTGATACCGAAAATCAACACCGACGATAAAGTAGCGGTTCAACATATAATCAACGCCAAACCCATGAACTGTACCAATATCAATCGGATTGACGTCAGGCCCTGGAGGGCTTATCGCACCAAGCTCTAAGCCAACTGGAATAATCCACGGCCAGATCCGCCCAGATGAGTGAAAGTTATCGAAACGATATTTCGGCGAGAAACTGGCTGAAATCTGAATCAAGTCGACTCTATGGATCTCGAAACCCGAACCTTTACCGCCCCCACTGCCCGGGAAACCCGCCTCCTCACCACCAAACTTCCTAAAATCCATGTTAATTTCGCCCAAAATGACGTGTCCATTTGAGCGGCCCCAGATTGGGATTTCCATACCCGTACTCACGTACCAGCCAAGCGTGTCATCATTTGGCTTGCTCCCCGTGAGAGACGAGTTTAAGTCAGTAAACATTTCATTTGCTCGATCATTGATCAAGCCGGCAATTCCGCCTCCCCAGTAGGTTGATCCATTCACCTCAACCGGCATCTGAGCCCATGATAGCTGGGGGAAGACCGGGATGAACAGAAGCGGGAATAGCCATGCCAAGAGCAATAATGTAGTCTTCCATCTCGCTCTTTCCATTGTCAAATCCTCCCGTATATGTCGCATGTTGCAGGTCATCCTTGGTTACTTAGGACGTCGTCCCGCTAGAAGCGGATTCCGACGTATCCCCCAACGGTCGTATTCAGTGTGTCAATACGAGACTGGCCGGTGCCAACATGCCACCGGTTATCGATACCGACCACCAACCGCTTCGTCAACACCATGTCAACGCCGACACCAAAAATTGACCCCACATCAAAGATGTTCATCCCAGCTGTCGGTGGTGCGAATGCCTGCACTTCAAATCCGAAGGGAATAATCCACGGCTGAATAAGTTTCCCGTTCACCTCCGTCGAAAGTGCCGCAATGCGCCACTTCGGGTGCACCATGATGCCCATCGTCGTCAACCCACCCTGTTGCTTCAGATCTTGTCCACGACCCGGAGCAGTTAGCGACGGCAAGCCCTGCGCGGTTAAAAACGTTTTATCAGCTTGGTCAAAATGACCTACATCAATGTTGATGGTTCCAACGATGACATCTCCCCACGGTAGTTCCCAGAGCGGCATGTCAATACCCATTCCGACATACCAGCCCGCGGTATTATCCGCTGGCTCCGTTCCCGTCGAACCCGAAAAGAAGTCCGTGAACGGCTCATTCGCCCTATCGTTCATAAGGAACTTACCCCCAGCCTGAAAGAAGAAGTTTCCATTCACATGGAAAGGCAACTGTGCTGACGAGGTCTGGGGGAACGACAAGACGAAAAGAAGCGGGATTACTAGCGCTAAGAGCAACAATGATTTCTTCCATTTCGCTCTTTCCATTGTGAAATCCTCCCGTGTCTCAAGGCTTTGCGGCATTTTCGGTGCCATGAGCTGGCTCATGTTTGAGATACCCCTCACCATGAGAGTCCTACATATCCCCCAGCTGTAAACCAATTCCCGTCGATGCCCGTATGATCCGTGTACTGGTAGTGGTACCGGCCTTCAACACCAACCCAAATACGTTCCCATACGTGGACATCCATACCAACTCCAGTCACGCCACCAATCTCCCACATCTGCATGGAATTCGGCGGGGGACTAAAGACCTGGAGCTCCCAACCCACCGGGATAATCCATGGCCTGAACTTCCGGTCATCCCCAAACAACGTGTCCATTCGGTACTTCGGACTGATCCCCGCATTGACCGTGGATACATTGACATGCCTAACGCCTGGCTCTTGGGGACGCCCTGGGAACCCAGGTTTGGTCCCGGTCGCACACCGCGGACTACCGCATGGGGTTGCCCCACCAAGCGTAGTCGGCCCATTCTCGATCAGCTGCAAAAAGCTCTTGCCGGAACTGAACTTTGAAAATCCTATGTCAAGTTCGGCAACAACAACATGCCCCCAGGGTAACAGCCAGAGTGGAAGATCCAACCCAGCTCCAACATTAAACCCTGTAGTGCCGTCATTAAGCGTCGCGCCTGGAGCGTTACAGGCAGGCGATCCCATGGCAAAGCAGTCTGTGAAGGCTTCACCAGATCGATTGTTCTCGAGAGCCGCAAACCCACCCTTCAGTTTGACCAAACCATTGATCTCGGTGGGCAACTGCGCCCACGACGCGTTGGGGGGAGCAGCGAAGAAGAGAAGCGGGGAAAGTAGCGCCACGAGCAGCACCATAGTCTTCCATTTCGCTCTTTCCATTTTGAGATCCTCCCGTCTAGGATTGCACACTATCAACTTGAGCTACACCTTGTGGAATATCTTCGGATTATACATCTGGTCATGGATCCACTCCTTTCCTTCGTTACCTCATCAACCATGAACCACCGTCTTTCCCGTTTTTATTAACAACAGACACCTCAAAGTATGATCCATCTCACAACATTCCTTCAGATTTGTAATTTATCTCACTCAATCAGCGCGACTATAGACGTGCGTCTTACGTGTGTCAAGTCAAATTTTATATTGACCGCAGTTTTTTGCTCTCCTCAAACAAAGCAGAAGTCTCCTGTTGTGAGGCAATTCTGGCATCCCCATCCTGCAATTCAATCCGATAGTGTGTCCCTTCGGCAGAAAACCACTCAATATAGGGGTGTGGCTCAAGAAGCGGATGCGGATCAAGCGATATCAGGTGCACAGCCCCGCGCAGCACAGAATCAAGATCGGCAAGGCCGAGGGCTGCACGATCATCATCCTCGAAGTTAGAATTTTCAAACAGGATGACCTCACCCTTGATATCATCTTTGAAGTCTCCTCGAAGCACGATCGGGACCACTCCAACAGCCGCAAACGTGATACGCCCAACCACCGTTCCAGCAATGTGATTGTCTAGAAAACCTTCCTTGACCCAGCGAGCATTTCCAAATTTCTGTGCCATATGAGATACCGTTTCACGCTGATGCTGAGAGATTTACCGATTGAGAAATACCAAGCGGCGAGAGTAATGTTCCTAGCCGCTGAGCAGCAATATCACGGAGTTCCTCCGTCGACGTCCCAACGGCCTCCCAATGTGCTGATGTGACAGGCAACGAACTGGCCAATCGAGCAATCGCCGTAACACTCGCAATAATCCGTCGTTTAAGCTCCTCGCGCTTCTTACCATCAACGCTCTGAAGCAATTGCTCCAACTGACGCACTCCGAAACTCGCATGTCCCCCTTCGTCTCGCAAGGATGGTGCGAGACAATCCTTTACACCCTGATCAGCGTCGCGCGCTACGCGCTCGACTAAGGCAATCCCAACACCCTCAATCGCAAGATGGACACACGCAAGGTATTCCGGCCATTGCATGCCATTTACTAACGTCCGAAGGCTATCTGCCCACGACGGCAGCACAATCGAGGCGTGCCCTCCAGCATGACAATTGAGCCACTCAACTTGGGAAAGATAGTGATTTCGTTCCTCTCCAATCTGTTCTGCCATTTCAAGTTGCGCATGACGATCTGGAGCCTTCGGAAGCCATGCAGCACAGCACTCCATCGTCAGATGATCAATTTCCGCATACAAATTCACCAAATCTCTCATGGCATGTTGGTATGTAAGTTCACGCGTCATGACATCCTCCCTGTCCACATCAGACCCCTAATCACCGGCGTAGTTCTCCGACTATCACATCATCAACTCGCCGACCTCCAAATTCATTCGCCTGATCGTCCAACACCACGCTTGCGAGCTCAATCTCCTATGACATCAGTACCCCAAAATTCCATACGCCATCATCATTACTCCATCCGCAAATACACCAACTCAGTTTTTTCTGCATCACGTTTAATGACGGCCTTTGCAATCTTTGACGTCTCGCCAACCGTTCCAACCGCCCGCACTGAAAAATACGAACTTGCCACCTCGACGACTCTATCCGCACGTAGTTTTTCATCGATATCGCCCAGCGCCGTCACGCGATTGAGGTCCTGCGCACTTTGAAAGGGTCTCGCCTGCAGTATATCGCCGGCCAGCGCTGTGGAAATATTCCCCTGATCATCAAGCGCTTGAAGCACAACTGGATCGGCAGTATTGATATTTACGGGTGTAACTCCATCGGGTTTTCGCGGATAGACGGTCACAAACGGACTCAGCCGTTCGAACACCTGATCCGTAATGCCCTTGACCAAGCGAAGTTCAGAAAGACTATCGAATGGGCCATTCTTAGTAACATACGGCCGATCTAGTTCTCCATAGTATTGTATCTCTGCCCCGTCTTTCCTTTGACGGTCATCGGAATCGACCCAATCCAAAATAGCATCAAGCAAGCGGGTATCTAGAACCAGAAGCTCAAATAACTGTTCGAAGCGCCTAGTATGATCCAGCAGTCTGAGGGAGTCTGAGGCTTCACCCTGTGTTAATGCGGCTAGATCATTGAGATTAAGCTTTCCCATTTCATCCGTCACCTGCACGGAAACAACACCATCACCAATGGGATAGTTCGGCAACGGTGTAGCCCATACCTCAAACAACGTGTCGTAATTTCGTCCAAACATTTTATCGATTCTCGCATCTTCCGCCATAATTGCTTGTGCAGCGGACACCCCAGCTTTTGCAAGATACGATGCCTTCATGCCATCACGGAAATTAGTGGCTGCATTGAGTTCATTGCGCGTCGACACATCAAATTCCAGAATCAAGGTGACCAGTAACGCCACCATCAATAGAGTAATAACGAGCGCGACGCCACGCTCAGACTGTCGTTGTATCAACGATGTCGACTGTTGAAAAATGGCTTTACGGCGTACATGTGTGTGCATTGAGACTCTAAGCAATGCGCGAACAACGCTGCCAGGATTTTTCAGCACCCTGTTAGACGCGTTCGTAGGTTGACACGAGAAACGAGACGTCGAGATACGCCGGATCATCAAACCGCGGCCGTAAATGGAAGCGTTTAAACCGAAGAACGGCAGACGCGGTGTGCATCGCCCTGAGCAAGGCAACAACAGATGGAATGGCAACCTTCTCGATTTTCACCTCAACAGAATTTTCTCGATATTCACTCGACGGCAATGCCGCTTGGGGGCGCATCGCGACGATCTGTGACTTGATATGAACATCCGTTGCTACCTCTTCAAGAAAAGCCAATAGAGAGAATGTGCCTGACACTTCATCGATCGCTCGGTCAATCTGTATCGCCTGAGCATGAACTCCAACATATTCCTCACGAATCGCTGCCAGCTCCTGAATCGCGCTTTGTTTTCCAGCAGCAAGCCGATCGAGTCGTTGCATGCGATCAATCATCGGCTCAATCGCAGTGGTATAGATGAGGAGGATGAACAGAAAAAGTCCGCCCGCAATCACCATGACTCGTTCGCGAAGAGAGAGTCGTTTCAGAGGTTCAAGCCACTTCAACATTATTCTGCTCCAACCACCGACGTCACTCGAAATTTGACCTGTCCTGGCTTTGCACCCATTCTGGCATCACTGACAACCACCTCTACCAAACGTTCAGAATTTGTCAAGGCGGCTTTAATCGCGTCGACAGATTCAAACGAATCAGTTGAAGCTTCGATCTTGACCTTCGCACCCTCCACGATCAACTCATTGACCTCGAGAGTTCGGTCCGCTGGAAGATGTTCAGTCAAGTCAGCCAGAATGAGGAGGATCGTGGCCGGATCATTATGACCGAACACCGAGAGGCGTTGTTTGGCCTGATCTAGCGCCATCCGCCCTTGTTGCACTGGATCAACAATACTCGTGATATCAGGAAACGTCGTTCGAAAATCCTGGCGGAGTGTATCTTTCAACGTCTGTAGTCGTGTTTCTTTAATGGAGTAGTCGACGTAAAAGTTGGCAAACCCGATCCCAACAACTAGCATTACCCCCACTACAAGGCGCATCCAACTTTTTTGCTTCGCTGATCGTTCGCGATGGGGAATGGAAAATGGACCCTGCCGAAGATTAATCGAGACACCGTGCCCCCATAACGCAGGCCTCACTGCCAAGCCAAGGCTAGACGCATAATCCCCATCCCACAGATCCCCTTTTTTTTGTGCGGTGCCAAATCGGCCATCCAGTGAATTGACAATCTGAATATTGAGCCGATGGGCAAGGTAAGCTGATAGCCCATTCAACTTGGCTCCACCGCCACACAAATAAAGCTGCGTTATCGTCAAACCGGCTGCTGTTTCGTGAGCTTGAATTGTATTTCGTATTTCAGTGGTAAAGGGATCAAGAAAATCTCGCAATGCCTTTAAGTCAGGGTTACTGACATCAAACCCATCGTCATCTTCGGGAACAACGAACTGATGTTTCTCAGATTCAGCCTCAGCGTGAGTCCCTCCAAGGTGAGCTGCCAAATTCCGCGTCAAGGATTCACCGGCCATCATGATACTCCGGATCACTCGCAACTTCCCTCCGCTGACGATGCATATCGTGCTCTTGGATGCCCCAATATCAATCAACACGACATCCTGCGCCGATTCCTTAAGCGCGTACCGATAAAAGTGAAACAGTGCCAAGCTATCAAGATCCATCGACACCGGATCAATACCCGCGTTTGCCAATAACTCCAGATATTGAGTCATTCGATCCTGAGGAACCGCAGCGACAAGAACTGTACTCTCTCCCTCATGCGAGTCAATAATGGTGTGATCAAAAACCACCTCATCTAACCCGAGGGGAATCAGTTCCTCCGTTTCATAAGAGATGACTTGGGCAACTTTTTTTGGGTCAGTGAAGGGGATCGTGAGGATCCGAGAAAATACCCAATGCGTTGGCATCGCCACCACAACGGGAACACCAAATAACGAGTGTTCCTGAAATAACACACGCAGTCTTTGAGAGACTGCATCTGCCCCAAGCTCCGTGGAATCGTCACCCAAAAGCTCTTGTTGCAGACACACAATCTCATCTGGACCAGCGCGCCCACGCCGAAACCGAGTAACCCTCACAGTAGTGCTACCAATATCAAGTCCGACGAAGCTCCTCGGTCGAAACAGGCGTGCAACCATTTGTGTGAATCGAGTCAGCATCAGGATGCCAAAATTGGAACTCCGTTGATCAGAATGATTGGTCGACCCAACGTTCCAGTGACTGTCAGGCGAACAGGTTCCCCAATATTTGGCATGAAAACCTCAAGCTGAGGGTACTGACGTTTTACGGCATCATTGATCGTAACGCTCACCGAAAGATTGACCATGCTACTCAAAAGGGATTCATCAAGCAGAAAGCGCCCCTGCCCAGTCGCTGCAAACCCATCGTTCTCCCCAGCCACCCGCAAATCATCGGTTCGCCACCAGCCCTGTTGGTCACGTGTCAGATTCGCTGAGAGTTCTGAGATGGCAACAGAAGGCAAACCCGACAGATTGACAATCGCGTCCCCCAGACTGACGGAGACCGTACCGGCTCCGGAACGACCATCCTTCCCAATCCACGTGAGATCAAAGCGAATAGCTCCAATACCGGAGGTCAATACCTGTCCACCCGCTCTCGATGCGAGTATGCCCTTCTCTAGAGACTGGAGGTCAATGTTCTCGCTCTCGCCATCCACATGATAACGCCATTGGCCACCATCTTTTTCAGCCGTGAGTGTTCCACGAACCCCGCCGCCAAACACATTGATGTCCGTACTCAGCACATACTGTCCCAACAAGAGGGGCCATGAGTGCAATTCTAGACTCAAATGCTCAATTGGCACGACGCGAATGCTCCCAGTGTCCATCCGTGAGAATGGAACACGCGCTGGATCGATCGAGAGAGTGACTTTGTCAATAGCAAAACGAAGAGGTGTGTGTGACTGTAGTGCCTGCGCTTCAATCTGAACGCCAAAACGCCGATCAGCTTCGGCAATTAACCAGGCATGAAATTGAGGAGATGGAAACGTGACATATACGCATATCCCGAAAATAAGAATCGCGTAGAAGGCATAGGCGCCCCATCGCCATAGGCTCGCCAATGACCACGTCATTCTGACGCGCGTGATACCGATACCATAGTTGTGAATACCCGACGCTCTGCAGACGGCAGCAGGAACGTCAACTCGACTTCAACGGCATATGGGAGCATGTCTAGCTTGCCAGCATCCCATTCATCAACCCACTCAGTGCCATCAAAAAACTTGAAATTCATTCCCTCGACGCCTTCGGCAAGTGGGTAAGATTCCACGCTTTTCGATGAAAGGCTGAAGAGATTGGTCTCTTCTCTGTGCATAACCTTATCACCATCAAGCCAGTAGGTCGCCACGCTAAGATCTGACTCCTTCACATCCGGCCGATATCGTCCATGAGCATAGGTTGCAAAGGTAAAACAGTCCATGGGGCGATTGCCTTCTTCGACATCAACTGCGATAAACCCTATCCTGCCCCCTTCCGCTTCCTCCTCCTCTTCCTCAACTGCATCGGCATCTAGCAACTCGATACGCGCAATCTGCGGGCATTTCTCTCCTGCAGTAGCCTCAAACATTACCCCATTGAGCGATTGGACGACAGACGTCAATTCTTGCGAGAGCTGACGAATAGTCAGTCGCGCCATATGATATGTTTCTCCCTCTTGTTCAGCCGCTTGGATAAGATCTACGCTACTCCCAAACGTTCCATACAGCATAGTAAACAGAATCGCTACCATCGCCATAGCGAGCAATATTTCAATCAGCGTAAACCCCATTAAAGAACGCTGATTGTTTGCCGAGTGTTTTATCGGAGATACATGCACCTGGCTTATTGCTCAAAGAGATAGTAGGCTACGGCCTCTACTGCATCAGCGGTTTCTGTCTCTTCATCCGACCCCGACGATAGCACAAAATTTTCTTCTTCATTACCCTGTCCCCAAGAAACGCGGGCCTTTACTTCTCGAACATCAATAGTCAAGGGAGTAGCGGACACTGTTTGCCTCCAGAAAAATCCTGGGGCACGGTCGCCAAAATCACCAGTGGAAACACCAAACGCTGGTGGACCATCGACCGCCAATTCGGCTTCGACAAGTTTTTCTTGCACCAAAAGCGTGGCGATTGTCACGTTTTGTGAAAACATCCGAGTATCAATATCCCAGTTACGCAACCCCAACAAAACGGTGGCTGTCATACCAAAAATCGCGAGCGAAATCATTACTTCTAGGAGAGTAAAACCCTGATTGTCTTTCAATGCCATCACGCGTGTCGTATCAATGCGTATCCTACGCGCTCGTGCGATGGCTTTGCAACGGTCATGTGCGTGACCGCGAGCGGCTATTCCGTGTCAGAACTCACGGTCACGCGGGCGGTAAGTGGATTGATGGAGAGCAAAAAGGTTTCGTGCTCTTTATCCCGGAGATGAATCACCGTCGGCTCAACACGGCCAATGGGATAGAAATTGGTAAACGCACGTCCATCCACTACTACGCCAAAATGCATGGTTTCGATTTTTGCAAATTTGATGCCCTTGGGAAGGAGTCGTGGCTGATCTGGCTTAACATCTTGCGACGCGTCGTTATCGACGGCAGTTGGTGCTACAGATACCCAGTATTCGCCATGGGTGAGATCATAATGAAGTCGGTAGGGTTGTTTCTCCGACTCAGCTCTCGAATAGGTATGTTGAATCGTCCCAATAATCTGCCGAGAAACGGTTTTTAAATCCCCTCCAGTTCGAATTTTAGGATACACAATAGACACCATCAGTATCAGTACAAAAATGACGGCGACAAGCTCGACAAGAGAGAAGCCATCAACGCAAGTGCGACGTCTGTTATCGTTCAAGATTCCAGCTTTGAATATCTGCGTCTTCCCCTTCTCCACCTGGCTCACCATCACGCGCGTTTGAGACGAGGTCATAGTCATCATGGACGCCAGGGCTCAGGTAAACAAACGGCGTCCCCCATGGATCTTTTGGGACAGCCTGGATGTACCCTCCTTTACGCCAGTTTTTTGGAACCTTCCCGGCAGTTGGCTTGGTGACAAGTGCCTCGAGTCCGTACTCTGTGGATGGATACTGCCCCGTATCCAACTTGTATAACTTCAACGCACCCTCAATATTGCGCATCTGCACTTTTGCTGCCGTAATTTTAGCTTCATCTGTTCTTCCCATGATGCGAGGCACCACAATGGCTGCTAAAACAGCAAGAATTGCCACAACCACCATAATTTCGACGAACGTGAATCCTCGTTGATCTCGCATTCCGCACCCTCCCCAGTTAGGCTCACCGTGCCATCGAACTCATTTCAAAGATCGGAAGCAAAATGGCCAGAACAATAAATAAGACAACCACTCCCATCACCACAATCATAATGGGTTCCAGTAGTGCAGTCAGTTGATTCACAGACGTTTCGACTTCGGAATCGTATACCTGCGACACACGAATTAACATCGATTCCAATTCGCCACTCTTTTCCCCAACCGCGATCATGTGAGTGGCCAACGGCGGAATCAAACCACTTCGTTTTAACGGGGCTGCAAGACTTTCACCCTCCCGAATATTCTGACGAGCTTCATCAATGGCATGTTGAAGCACTCGGTTGTCCACTACCCGTGAAACCACCCCAAGGGCTTGCATCAATGGCACGCCACTACTCAACATCGTACTGAGTGTCTGCGTAAATCGAGAGACTGCAACCATTTGTACAACAGTCCCCAGCACTGGAAGCCTGAGCAAAAACGCATCGTATCGTTCACGGCCAGTCTCCGTCTGCAAAAACCTCCTCAGCATCAGTACTGCGAGCGCACATCCAACGAGAATCCACATCCAATAATCGGCCAGCCCCTCACTCACGGTCAACAGAATGATAGTCGGAAGTGGCAAAGCCTGTTCCATTTCAGTGAACACTGCAGTAATCTTGGGCACCACGAACGTAACCAGCCCAAAGAGCACGCTAGCCCCAACCGCAAACATAAATACCGGATACATCAAAACAGTCGTGATTCGATTTTTAAGCCGAATTTGACCATCTTGAAAATCAGCCAGGCGTGCCAGAACCTCGTCCAAAGCTCCGCTAGCTTCCCCGGCTGAAACCATATGGATGTAGAGCGGAGAGAACGATTCAGGATGACATTCGAGCGCCTGACTTAGCGCACTCCCCTCCCGCACTCGTTCACGAATATCTGCCATCACGCCCTTGATATTGGTTTTCTCGATTTGGTCGATCAAGGCGCTGAGTGCATCGACGAGGGGCAACCCCGCAGTCACCAATGTCCCGAGTTGCCGCGTCAATAGGGCCTGTTCCTTCAGGGAGATCGATTCTGATCGATCCTTGAAGGCAAACAGTCCTTTTGCTCCTGCCGATCCTCCCTCATTCAGATCAGTAGGAAAGACACCGGTGCTTCGAAGCTTAAGCCGCGCACCTTTCGCAGTATCGGCATCGATCATGCCAGATACCTCTTTCCCCGCTACAGTCAACCCCCGGTATTCATAGACTGGCATTTGCTTGACTCCGCTCCCCTACTAACGTACCGAAAATACACCCTGCGGCATTAATCATACAACAGAGCAAGGCGAGACGAAACTATTGATATTGGTTGGCTAAATCCGCACAGCCGCAAATCAATAGTAAGACACTGACAAGAACGTAACGGCGAGAACGAAAAGGAGCAATGGTCGTCCAGGCAAGCTCATGCAAACTCACATAGCGTCGCCCCTTCATCAGGCACCAACCGCATCCAGCACCTAGAAGGCAACGCCAGTATTTTCCATCCATGCATATGAGGATGAGCAACCTGTTTTATCTTGAGCTCAAGCCAAAAACCGCGACCAGACCTCCCGTTTATTACCAAACGGGGATCTACCAAGCGACATCCTGCAATGTCACGCGAAGCACTTCTTCTACCGTTGTTACACCCTCAAGAACTTTGACCGCCCCTTCATGAGCAAGAGTCGTCATTCCTTTTTCAATCGCGCACTTTTGAATCTGTGCCGAATCAGTTTTCGCGATAATGAGTGCCCGGATATCATCATCGACAAGCAAAATCTCATAGATGCCTTGCCGCCCACGATACCCTGTCTGCATGCAGGTCTCACAGCCAACAGCATGATAAATTGTTGTGGTTACCGATTCAGCTTCTAAGCCGAGTTTCACAAGTTCTTCGTGTGACGGGGATGCCGACTGACGACATTCCGGACATAACACTCGAACCAACCGCTGTGCGATGACTGCAGAGACAGACGACGAAACGAGAAACGGCTCAACATCCATATCAATCAGTCGGGTGACCGCACCAGCCGCATCATTGGTATGCAAAGTTGACAACACCAGATGCCCCGTCAGCGAAGCATGAATGGCAATATCGGCGGTCTCACGATCTCGGATCTCGCCAACCATGATTACGTCCGGATCTTGTCGAAGGATCGCCCGAAGTCCATTAGCAAATGTCATGCCAATTTTAGCATTGACCTGCATTTGCCCAATACCGGTTAATTGATATTCTACAGGATCCTCAATGGTGATAATGTTTCTGTCCGACGTATTGATTTGGGTCAATCCGGTATATAGAGTTGTGGTCTTTCCACTTCCTGTGGGACCCGTCACTAACAAGATCCCGTGACTCATTCGGATGAGTTGATCCATCACAGTCATCTTCTCGTTTGAAAGTCCAAGATCGACAAGACTAAATAGACGCGTTCCTTTTTCGAGTAATCTGAGCACCGCTCGCTCACCAAACGCTGTCGGAATGACCGAAACACGCAAATCGATTGCGCGCCCTGCAGTTCGTATGGTAATACGCCCGTCTTGCGGGAGACGCTTTTCAGCAATATTCAGTCCCGCCATAATTTTTACGCGTGAAATAAGCCCCGGGTGCAACCTCCGCGGAAGAGTCATATTGTTATACAACACGCCATCGATTCGATATCGGACCAGCACTTCCTGTTCAAACGGTTCGAGATGGATATCGCTTGCACGCTGTCGTGCGGCCTGATAGAGGATAGAATTGACCAGCCGAATCATCGGCGCCTCATCAGTCGCATCGAGCAAATCTAAAGGCTCTGTCCACTCCCCAGCTGACGCGTCAACATCTTCTGCCCCCGACATATCCTCGATGGCTTGTTCAGCGCGATTCGACGCGGTCTGATCGTAAACCTGGTTAATGCACCCCAAAATAGTCATTGCGGTACTCAATACCGGTTGGACATTATGGTTCAATAAGATCCGCAGATCATCCAATGGGGCGAAGTTCAAGGGGTCAGCCGTAACGACTTCAACAACACCATCACGAACCTGAATGGGAAGCACCAAATGCCGCTTGGCAAAAGCAATTGGCACCCGCGACACAAGAGTAAGTTCAATGTCGGGAGGACGAAGGTGCGCACGATGTGGAAGGTGATATTGAATACTGAGCGCCTCGAGCAACTCTTCTTCCCGTACAACCTGTTGCGTGAGAAGAATATCGCTCAGTCGCCCCCCCTTCTCGCGCTGGGCCGTAAGCGCTTCCTCAATACGTGCGGGATCAACCGAATACTTGTCTTGGAGAATTTCGCTAAGCCGTTCGTCCGTTGTGGACATAGCCGAGAAAGGAGACGGAAACCTGAGCCTAGGCTCCGGAAGCAGCCGACACTAGAGGAGGCGGCTGAAAAGAAAATGAGTGATTAACCACTTCACCCGAAGGAACGATGTGCAATTGTCTGATTGTGTCGGGTATTCCGCTACCTTCAATAATGCTGTCATCAACCATCGGTTGCAACTCTTCAAGCTTCAGCTTCTTGAGTTCGGAAACATCTTCTGGACCACGCACGATATGAGGCGTCAAGAAAATCAAAAGATTGACCTTCTCACTGTTACGAGTTTCAAACCGAAACATCGCGCCAATAAACGGAATGTCCCCAAGAATTGGAATCTTTCGGTTCGATTCAGTGATGTTGTCACGAATCAACCCCCCCAACACAATAGGCTGAGCGTCGCGAACAATCACGGTTGTGTTGGTCCCTCGCTTCGTCGTCGTAGGCCCCACAGGAGTATTCCCAATATTCTGAGCGATGGTCTCATCCACCGCCGTAATTTCTTGTGAGACCTGAAGCGTGATCATATCATTCTCCATAAGATGCGGCGTCAACTCCAAGACAACCCCAACATCTTCTCGATCAATCGTGGTCATCGTATTTCCACCCACCGACTGACTCTGCCCAGTCACAAAAGGCCGGTTTTCACCCACGATAATTTTCGCCTTATGGCCATCTGTCGTGAGAATATGAGGGGTCGAAAGCAAATTCACGTCCTTACGGGTCAAGAGCGCATGCAAGAAGTTCCGAACCGTTATCGGACTTAAATCTTCGATGCCAGCTGAGATTTGTCCTGCCAACAGCGAGGCAATGCCTACAATATCCTCGGGTGCCCGGTTAAACCCGCCAAGCGAGGTCACAGACTCACCCACACCACCTGTGGCAAGCAGTGCATTGGGTTCGTTGCCCAATTCTTTTAATGTTGAAATGTTCACCTCCATAATCACGGCTTCGACAAAGACCTGACCCAATTGCACGTCCAACCCATCGATGATCGTCACCAAACGTTCATAGTCAACAGGGGTCGCCGTAATGACGAGCCTATTCGATGTCTTGTCTGGGTAAATCTGCACAGGCCCTTCGAACTCTGTTGCGCGACGCACAACGGGCTTACCAGGTTGTGGAGGCGTAACCGCATTTGACCTGCTGACAAGCCCTACAAGGACAGCAGTAATCTCAGCAGCCTTCGCGTTCTCTAACTGATGCACATAAATCTGGCGACCTGAGGGTGCGTCGGAAGCCGACAGCACTTGAATCACTTCCCCAGCGTCAACAGCGACATATCCCTTCAGCTTGAGAACATCAAGAAACACTTGGTAAACACCATCACTCGCAACTTTTGTCGGAGAAAACAATGAAACTTTTCCCCTCACCGATTCGTCAATCATAATGTTCTTCCCGGTAAACTCACTGACAAATCGAATGAAAACCGGGAGTTCAACATCTTGAAAATCCAACGTGATTGCCTCCCCCGCTTGGGGAATCACATCATCAGCCGCAGGCTGGGCGTACACATGATCTGTGGCTAGTAGACCGCCAGTGAGCACGCAGACCGCCAACAGTAAACCCATCCATTGGGAAACGTTCATTGGATGACAGGAGAAATAACCCATTAGCAATTACCGAATCTCGTACACGAAGGTATTTGACTTCCCTTGCCGAACGAGGTCAAGAGTAATTGTTTCCTCTTCCTTCACCTGCTGAAACGCACTGAGGAATCTCGATGGATCTTTGATTTCCATCCCATTGATTCGCTTCAGCACATCTTGAGACTGCAACCCAATACGATCGAACAGGCTTTCTGATTTCACAGAGACCACTTGGAACCCAGCCATTTTCCCACTGGCATAATGAGGCATCACCCGTGCTTGCGTCAGAAGCTTGGGGAGATTGGCAAACGCTGCGTCAACCTCCTTACGGTCTAACGTTAATCGATGCTTTAATTTTTTCCCTTTCCGCGCTGATTTTCGCGGGGCCACGACGATGGCTTTGGATCCTCTTAATGAGATCGATGCCGTACTTGAAGCGCTAGGTTGGGATTCAGAGCTCGAGCGCGCGGGTTCGAATTCCGTCCGCAGTAACGCCGGTACCCCCCCCACCTCAACAGTAACTTCATTCCGCACGATCCGAACCACTTTTGCCACATCAAGAACCATGTCGTGGAGATGATACAGCCGCTGTCCCTCATCATCAGACTCGATAATCGCATAGGTCAGCCGCGGAGGTCCAACGACCGTGCCCATCAGACGAAGCGGAATAGGTCCATCGGGTGTCACGATCTCTCCAGACGATGAAATCTCATAACCAGAAGAGTCCGATAAGGGATCTCCATTGATAGAAGCTGATTTGAGATGTTCGGGCTGCAGAAACAGGTCCCCACTGAGAATAACCCGTACAACCTGATCAATATCAATAGCCTGTTGTAGTGGATGCGGAAAATCCACGCGCATGGAAACGGTAGAAGGCGATGCTAAAGCGTGTGCAAGTAGGCTATTTAGAATACTCGCAAGCCCAAAAGCCGCACCGGTAATAACAAAGAGAATCGTCACCACCCGGCCTGATAAAGTCCGTTTCACAACATCCAGTGATCCTTACACTGATAATAATTGGAGAGGAAGCCATCATTGTAAGAATATGGGGCATATTTTGCAATATTTTCAAGGGGTTCATCCCCCACCGACACAATTTCGTGGTTCACTTCAAACGAATACTAACTAGTAAAAACTAAGGCAATTTGGCATTAGTCTCCAGGATGAGACACCCGTTCCCAAACGTGCGCTGCACCCGAGAGGATTCGAACCTCTGACCTCTGCCTTCGGAGGACAGAGCTATTCCTCAACTGACCTTATCGAGCGACAGGAAGTGTGAGCACAGGCGCAGTTGCTGGAACATCGCCAGCCTGCAACGCAAAGAGATTCATGAGCAACGCAAACGTCGACTTTGAGGTCAAATCGGAATCATCGATGTAAAACCATGTTCCACGGTATTGAACACGTACGGCCGCAAATTCTGGTTGGTTCACACTTGAATGTATCTGCATCAACTCTCCAGTCACCCGCCTCCAATCAAACGGTTGGCCACTGGCATCACGAGTGACCGTGACACGACCACGTGTTTCATCTTCAGGCAACGGTTGCACACCCTGCGACACATAAAACAAGCTTGCCATCAATGATCGCATCACAACGCTCATTTCCTCGCCGTTACTTGAATCCACAGTGGTAGTGATCGTGTAATCGGTTTTCCCAGGGGGCAAACGAAGGAGTTCAACCAGTTGACTCCCTTCCGGTAAATCAAGCGCACGCGGTGCGATGCGCAAAATCATGCTTTGAGCCGGAACACCTCCTTCAGCCTGCCAAAGGGTCACGTCCCCCCGCTTTTGGAGAACCCGAAGAAGATCGGTGATCCGATGAAAGACCGCATATTCAGGAACCCCATCCGGTGTCGGGCCTGACGCACTCGGCGCGTTTGGAATCCCATTAAGATATTGCATCGTGACGTTAAAGATCCGATCAATTGCCCATCCAGAATGGTACAACAAGACTACTGTGGACAGACTTACGGGCGAAAGCAACTCTTTGACAAATAGATCCCCTTGCAGAGGCGTATAGGTGACAGTCGGCGATTCGATCATCTTACCCGCAACGCCAAGGCCATACACGTCTGGGCCCGTATTCAATGACGCACTGGTATCTGCGGAAACTTGGAACTCGAAGTTCGTAGACACGCTTGCTACCTGAAGAAAAAACGGCGTGTCACGGTAACGCAGGCGAACCAGATTGAGAAGCATTTGTTCATTGTCGGTCTGCTGAACGACCGCATTATAGTGTCCACGGCCTACTTCAATTCTTCCGGGTCCGAGTTGGCTGCACCCATTGAGAACAATCAGAAGTACTCCAAGGGTGAACAGCACTATCCTCAATCGGATCATGATTCCCCTTATCTTTGTACGCATTAACGAACTCTTCAAGTCTCCCCCCCCTAAAACGCAATCAACGTGCCATCGAGAATCACACTTCGCAAATCGCCTTTTCTTGCCCGCAATAGAATCAATGAAACAATCAATTGAAAGAGTGACGATATTTCGTGTGTGGCATCGGGCAATGTCTTGGCTGGAGAAAAATGGATGGAACGCCTAGCCTCTTTACACTGTTCATATATCCTCGTTGCATAGTACCGAGTCTGTGGAAAATTTGAAATACTACCACCTCAACGGCTCTTTCTTCTCCCCAAAGCCTCTTCCATGGAAATACCCGCATCCTACACACCCATTCCACCCCTCATCGCAGGATTTCGAGCAGATGTGTTCGCTCTCAACGCATATGACGACCTCGCCAGCATCATCGATCAAAACGCAACCCTGCTATACTAGCCTGAGCAAGACGCGTTACACGTGGATAATGACATCCGAATCAACCAGAACCTCACAAATCCACATTTGAATCTGAAGCGGAAGGAAAACTATCAACGCATGTCGGAAATGCACGCCCGCTCAAATATTTTGTTGGAACAGAACCGAAGATGGTCATGGAATACGTTTGGTGACGAACTATAAATCAGCAGAAAAACCCAATCATGATACGCCACGCTACAATTGATGCCGCTGTTGCCATTGCCAATTACAACGTCCCGATGGCACTGGAGACAGAAGGGACTCCACGAATCCCCATGAATCCTGATACAACTCTTTCAACTGACCAAATCGATTATTGACCAGGCAAGGCACTCCTTTCCCAAGAGCAGCCACTTGCTTTATTTACTACGTCACCCCTGATGCTACGGGCATCCTACCCACAAACCTAGGTAATCCCAGATCAAACGTTAGATGGCATTGACTGTTGGAATTCCGTGAAATGAAACGTGTGCTTGAGCCAGAATTCATGGACGATCCGGACCAGGCGCAGGCATACGCACAAGCAGACTTCTCAAAAGAAAACGAATATTTTATCAATGAATTTCGTCGGCGTTTTCCGGACTTCCTCTCTGGATCCGTGATCGACCTCGGATGTGGCCCAGCGGATATTCCAATCCGGCTTGTCCAAGCACTCCCCGACTGTCGCGTTATTGGCATCGACGCCTCACGTCCAATGATCCAGCTTGGAGAAAAAGCCATCACCACCGCGCAGCTACACGATTGCATCCAGTTACGTTGTGAAACAATCCAAAGAACTTTTTTGCCTGACCTGGCTGATGCCGTCATCTCCAATAGTTTGCTGCACCACCTTCCCCGCCCTATGGATTTCTGGACCACGATCACACGCTTAGCAAAGCCCTCTGCACCCGTTCTCATCATGGATCTCTCCCGCCCTCAATCGACAACAATCGCTCAAACCATCGTTGAGCAGTACGCATATCACGAACCGGAAATCCTTCGCCGCGATTTCTACAACTCTATGCTAGCTGCTTTCACCCACGAAGAGGTTTCAGCCCAATTAGCCGAATCCGGATTGGGCCACTTTGTCATCACCTGCCCTGACGATCGCCACTGGATTGCCCGCGGTCATCTTGTCGAATAAATGATTGTCTCTACAAAGATAATTTAACCCTTACAGAGTGCCTGATTGAATTGTTCGGTATGTTCTCATTTCAATTACTCCCGCTCTAATCTCTCCATAACAAGATACAGGTGTTTTAGTGCATTTTCTCTGTTGCTGCCGTAATGCAATTCTCTGTGACAGTTAGGACAAACTGCCACTGCATTGGTCACAGTGTCACTTCCACCATCTGCCAATCTGCGAAGATGGTGAACTTCGAGATAGAAGTCCCCGTCAGGTTTCACAAAAGGTGCGGGGTTCTCGCAACTCTCACAGATACCACCTGATTTTTTGAGAATCCACGCTACTACCTCTGGGTCTCTGTCGTAGGATGTAGTCTCCTTGCTTTGTTTTTGCGGGGACTTGCTTCCCTGCGGTTTGGGGAGAGTTTTCTCCCGCCTCAGTTTGGAGACCTGTTCTTCAAACTCTACTTTCGGAGTGGATATGACGCCTTCGTGTTGGAAAATCAGTTCCTCAATGACGGGGAGAACGTTTGCACCAACGTTTTTTGCGGGTTTTAGACCACTAACCCACTGCCTTCCTAAGACAGAATAGACGTAGGAGATATTTTGCATTCGATACTCGAATGCCTTTGGAGACCTATCGAATCGCTCGCTTAGTGCCTCGTAGAATCGTTTTTTAACGAACTTTTCACCACGCTGCTCGAAGTCACGCATTTCGATATACGCAACCACCGATGCACTAAGTTCTTCTCGTGTCCAATCCATACCTTCAAAGCAAATCGGTTACAACTGAATACGCGGAGACGGTGAGGCAGACGGTAATTCAACTTCACCTTCACGCACCACCTTACTAGCGTCGACGAAATGATCATGTTCAAGCCCGCCAAATCTCCATTGCACATGATAGCGCCCCTCAATAGTCACGACATCCCCCATCGCCAAGGGATGGGATGGCCAGAAGAGAACCGTCAAAGCAGGCAGGGAATCTACTTGGTCTTCATCAATCAACACCATGGAAACGTAAGTAGCCCCTCGAAAGGATCGAAGCACTTGCAAACTCACAATCTTCCCAGAGACAGCAACTTTTTTGCGGTCATAGGCACCAGGATCATTCGCAATGTTTGAAATTGTTGTCGATTGAAAACTCTTCTGGGTGGCCAAAGACGGGATCGCACATAACATGACCCCACACGCAAACACACTCAGCAACCCCTTTGGGACAGCGCGGCTCATACAAAAATTATGCGATATTCAGGCCCCCATCCAAGGTCACCACATTACCTGTCATCCATGAGGCATCTTCGGATACGAGGTAGAGTGCCGCCTTTGCAACTTCATCCGCACGCCCCATTCGTTTCAACGGAGTCATCTCGCTAAAACTGGCTTTTGATGCCCTCAATTGATCCTTTGGAATGAACGTGTCAAAGATGGGCGTTTCGATAAACCCTGGACAGATGCAATTGACTCGGATGTTTTTATCGGCTGTCTCGAGGGCACTGATCTTGGTGAGATGAACCACTCCTGCCTTCGTGGTCCCATAGACGGACGATAAAGGCACCGCCTTCAATCCCGCACCGGATGAGATATTCACGATAGAACCACCTCCCTGGGAAGCAAGCAGAGGAATCGCAAACTTGGTGGCAAACAACAGACCCTTGAGATTGATGCTTGTCTGGTACTCATAATCCTCTTCAGTCACCTCAAGAATAGGCTTAAACCCCGCCACCCCGGCATTGTTCACCAAAATATCAAGCGTCCCAAATGTAGATATTGTCGCAGCAATCGACTCCTTCACCTGTTTCACCTGCGCATAATCTGCAATCACATACGCAGCCTGCCCCCCATGCGAATGAATCTCGGATACGGTTTCGGCCAAAGGACTTTTCCGCCGACCAACAATCATCACCCGCGCACCTTCTGCTGCAAAACATATAGCTATCGCTTTTCCAATACCAGTCCCACCACCACTGATAAGTGCTGTTTTATTCGCAAGCCGCATAGTCGAATTTCTAACGATAGAAAGAGCGTGTCCGGTGGTTGAAGGAGAGAAACAAGGCGAATGAAAGGATAGTCGCGCTGACACCACGCAACCCCTCCATCAGCACCATAACTACGATACAGTCGCGGCAAGAAACCGTTTAAGGCTCTCGCGAAGCTCTCCTGGCTTTTCAATCGGCTTGGAACAAAGCAGGTCGGTACATACATAGGCCGCGGGTTGGGAAAGTTTTGGAAAGGTAACTTCACCAATGGCGAGCTCGTCTGTGGAAGGATCAAGCAACATGACGGTCTTCCCTGGAGCATACACGCGGAGGCTTTCGTGCCACAGGCGCTGTGTTGTTTGTTCTTTCTTCTCTCCAACAACAACAATATGCAGGGGATAGTTGAGATACCGATCAACCGCGAGCGCCCCAAGAGCTGGGGGATATGGCGATCGAGTTCCTAGCAAGTACTGCAATGTCCGTTCTGCACCGTTCTTGTACATAGCATTCTCGGTGAAATAATAGAGTTCGCTCAGCAACATTGCAGCCCGAGCATTTTCTATCGTGGGCTTTTCCGGTCTAAGAAGCATCCCTTTTGCGTCCGGGTCGAAAGCCATGTCGAAAAATCCTCCTGCCGTTTTATCCTCCAACAACGCGTGCATATCGGCAACGATCATCTCGGCCTTCTGGAGGTATGAACGGTCCGCCGTTACCACATAGGCCTCGATCAATGCGCGCGCAAATGCCACCTGGTCTACCAGCAATCCTGATTGCTGAGGTTTACCATGTGCAAAGTAATGCGCAATACCAGCGCCTTTGCGATACCGAGTGACGTACAGCATATCCAAGGTTTTCAACGCAAAATCTCTCGCTCGCTCGTCCCCAAGTGCCTGATACACCTTAAGATAGCTCTCAGCCATCAGGCCGTTCCAGTGAGTAAGAACAGTCAAGTCAACATGCGGAATCCCAATGGCCAATCGTTCTTTCTCACCCAGCAGATAGTAATCCTCCCCATCAACAAAGGTCGCGTGCGGATCATGACTACCAACATCGGCATCCTGGCTCGCAAAGAACCCCCCACGGCCTGGATTCGATAAGAAGCGATCAACATACGTCATGATGCCTTCGACAGCAGCGCGATATCGCCGTTCCCCTGTAAGCAGATAGGCGTTAAGATAGTTCCGGATTGCCATGGCCTGCGTATCCAGCATTTTCTCATAGTGGGGCGTCGTCCAAGCCTCATCCACTGAATATCGATAGAACCCACCCCATACCGGATCAAAGATTCCAAGCTGTTTCCGCAACGTGGTGAGCACAACCTCTTTTAATTCTTCATCCCCAGTCCGGTGATGCATGAGAAATGCAAGGGTGAGAGCATCGTGTTCGAAAAACTTTGGCGAGGCACCAAAGCCACCATTTTCCTTATCAAAATTACCTTTCATCAATGAGACAGCGCGCGTGATGACCGCGGGATCAATTGCTCCCTTTGGTGCATCATGCGAAGCCCACGCCGCCTTCATTTCCTCTTGCATGGCCTTCGCCCGTTTCATAACTTCCGGCTTATGATCCGTATAGAGTTGTTGATATTCACGAAGTACCGATTTCAGTTGCTCTGGACGGAGATACGTCGCTCCAAAAACCAGTTCGCCGCTGGGTACAAGAATGTCCGTCGACGGCCATCCTCCACTGAGGTATCTCGCCTGTAGATCCGGACGTCGATCGGTATCTATCCGGATCGCAATAAAGTCCCTATTCAGCATTGCGATGATTTCTGGGTCGGAATAGGAGGTCTCATCCATCACATGGCACCAATGACACCAGACCGCCGTCAGATCCAGCAAGATGAGCTTATCCTCGGCCGTCGCACGTTCGAACGGTTCGTCACCCCATTCATACCAATGAATCTCATGATCGCGTTTGTTGCGAAATGGCGACGATGACAATCCTTCTCTTGTTCCCGCACCACCGAGTATTTTCTTTTCGTGTTCTTCACCCTCGTGCGCCAATGCGTCGCCAGCACCGATGCCAGGCACCAACACAAACGCACCAATGATAAAAACCACGAGGAAATACCGCCTTATCCATTTGAAGTGTCCCATCATTTCAACCCTTATTTTCACTGGCATTTTCGAATATCCTATGCTGATTCTCGCACCGAATTGTAGGACATTGCTCGACAAAAAGTCTATGCACGACACCGAGACAATTCGTTGACCCGTTCACGGACAGGCTGTTATGATGCGCCCCGCATCCCTGACTACACTCGCTAGAGAGGATGGAGCAACCCGATGCAGGAAGGATCGAAAATTTGGATGGACGGCACCTTAGTAGACTGGAAGGACGCGCACGTCCATGTCCTCACGCATAGTTTGCATTACGGGCTGGGGATGTTCGAAGGGATTCGATGCTACAAAGGTCCACAAGGATCTGCGATCTTCCGACTCTCCGACCATGTTGATCGTTTGTTTGCCTCTGCCAACATCGGCATGGTTCATGTTCCGTTCAGCAAGGAAGAAATCAGTACCGCCATCCTAAACGTTGTTCGAGCTAATGCACTCGATGCCTGTTATATCAGGCCACTGATCTATCTCGGATATGGCGAGATGGGCCTTTATCCGAGTGAGAACCTCCCTGTCCGCGTTGCAATAGCGGCATGGCCATGGGGAACATACTTGGGAGAGGACGGCTTGCTGAACGGTATTCGAGCCAAGGTGTCTTCTTACGCACGACATCACGTAAACTCGAACATGCCCCTGGCGAAAATTAGCGGGTACTACGTCAATTCCATCATGGCGAAACAGGAAGTCAAACGAGGGGGCTACGATGAAGCCATCTTACTGGATACAGACGGCTACGTCGCCGAGGCAACTGGGGAGAACATCTTCATCGTTCGCCGTGGACGCCTAAAAACGCCGCCTCTTCAGGCAGTGCTGGAAGGCATTACCCGTAATTCAGTGTTTCAGATTGCGCGGGACTTCGGATTTACCGTCAAAGAAGAGCGATTCGGTCGCGACGAGATGTATAGTGCTGACGAGGTCTTTCTTACCGGAACTGCAGCTGAAATTACCCCCCTCAAAGAAATCGACAATCGCGCAATTGGTGAAGGGAAACCAGGACCAATCACCAAAAAAATCCAGTGTTCCTATTTTGACACGGTATCTGGAAAATCAGACACTCACAGTGACTGGCTCACACCGGTATGAAGAAGACTGTCAAAAAGATCCTTCAGTGGCATTTTCGGTCCGCTACCCTGCTCAGATTCGTGTACATTCCGCGCGCCAACACAATTCTATGGCCTTGTGAGGACCGGGCATTTTTTAACAGGGCCATTTCCTCCTGACTGCTAGCAAACCCTCAAGCCTTGCCATTCAGTTCTCAGGAACCGAATTAGTTTTCCTCTATCTCTAGTTGCTCCACAGCATCTTTGGCACAACGAAACCCAATATTTCTACACTGAGTATCGCGGGACGGGTAGATACGTCGTGCTGAGCGAGCATCAGTAGGCAAAAATCCCCAGCCCCCTCCACGAACAACACCAGCCTTCCCCGTTTCCGGGCCCTTGGGATTCTTGGCCGGGGCAGTATCGTAGTACCTCTGATCGTACCAATCAGAAACCCACTCCATCACGTTACCCGCCATATCATACAGTCCGTACGGACTCTTCCCTCCTTCCAGGCTCCCAACCGGAGTCGGTGTATCATAACCCTCCCAATGTTTTGTGAGCGTCGCCCGATCAGATGTCGGCACCTCATTCCCCCACGGGTAACTTCGCCCATCGGTCCCCCGAGCCGCTTTCTCCCATTCGGCTTCAGTCGGCAACCGCTTTCCCACCCACTTGCAGTATGCCGACGCCTCATCCCACGTTACTCCAACAACGGGACGATCCCCATGCTTGGCCAAGTCCACTTGACTCCACGCCAAAGGAGCCGGCATGTGGGTAACTTCGAGAAATTTCGCATAATACTTCGTCGTGACCTCATAGACATCCATATCGTACGCATCCAAATAAACCATCCGTTGAGGACCTTCCGCCCGTTTCGCATTCGCACTGCCTTGCATACTTCCCATCGGAAACTCTCCAGCTGGAATCAGCACCATAGGAACGTCACTGAGTTCCCCATTACCTTCTTCAGCAACTTTCCCCAGTGTGAAAGTCGCCGCCATCTCAGGTGCAATTTGTGTTGCTGATGACTGAGTAGTTAGCGGCACACCTGTACAGGCGGGGAAGAACACAAAAAACGATACAAGCATCACTTGATATGCGTTCACGGGGCGCACCTCCCACATCATTACAAGACGCTATCTCGATTTGTGCTGAAGCACATGGATGTATTATTTTACCATACGGAGACGGGCAAGCATGGCAAACCTTCCAAGCTATGCCCAGCTTACTTTGATATCGGGGAGGAGGATCAGGTTATGACAACCCATCGTAGAACACCCGGAACATTATTCATGCTGTTTCTCATCACTTTGGCTATGCCCATCTTCTCCGGGTGTGCCTTCATTCAACTCTTCATCCCTCCCAATGGTCTCAATGTCCTCCCGGCACAGGAATTCAATGCTGCCACCTCGAAAGATAATATCCTTTTAGTAGACGTTCATACTCCCGAGCAGGCCCACATCAAAGGAACAGACCATCTTGTTCCTCACAACAAGCTTGACGAGCACCTAGAGAAGTTCCCCGCCGATAAATCAACGCCAATCTACTTGTATTGCAAAACTGGTCACATGGTGAATGTCGCCGCGCGCACCCTTTTTGCGCGAGGCTACACGAATGTATATAACTTAAAGGGCGGAACCGAAGCGTGGAAAGAAGCTGGGTTTACTGTGGAAGAATGAGCGCGCGAAGGAGATTATCCGAAACCGTTGTACCGCCGGATAACCGTCACGACATTCTTCCCACATCCAAACTGGTCAGTCACGGCGGTGTCAATTCGTAGATCTCGCGCGACATTCGGCACATAATCAAGATCGCAATTCACGTCTTTCGCGGCATAATTGATCGTCGGGTGGATGACCCCTTCTGTAATTGCCATACAACTGGCAATGAATTGTAGCGCACCCATGGCGGCCCAAGAATATCCAACCATCGATTGAATCGCACTAATGGGAATTGTGCGAGCGCGATCACCGAACACCATTTTCGCAATTCGGGTTTCAGTCCAATCACACGATGGCGTCGCAATCCCATACGCACTGATATAGTCAACCTCGTCAGTAGCCACCAACGAATTCTTTAATGCAACCTGACTGGCACGAATTCCCTGTATCCCATTGGGTTCGGTTCGTGTGAGACTAAAGGCATCAGTCGTTGAACCCCACCCCATAAACTCCGCATAGATCGTGGCATCGCGTCGAAGCGCATGCCCCAGTTCTTCAAAGACCACAATGCCAGCTCCCTCTGCCAACACTGGGCCATCACGGTCCTTGTCAAACGGAGACGGTCTCCCTCCGCCATTCATCGTCGATAACGCACCAGCCGCACACAGGTTCCGGAAGATGGTTGGGTGAAGCGGGGCTTCAGTCCCCCCGACAAGGAGAACATCCGCTTCATCACGTTGGATGAGATTGGACGCAAGTCCAAACGCCGTCCCTCCCGACGCACATCCGCTTGAGATCGTATCTGTAGCCCCATTCAGTCCGTACCGGATAGACACTTGGCCAGAGACTGAATTTGGATAGGCCATAAACATCGTGCGAGGATTCGACGCAACATGGCCATTGTGATCTTGCGTCAGCGCTTCTTCAATAGCCCACCCAAGGTCGCCGACCGCAGTCCCAATAACACTCCCTGCTCTCTCCTTATCAACTGCATCAAGATTGAGACCACCATCGTCCAGGGCCATCCCAGCAGCAGCAACCGCAAATTGAGCTGCACGCCCCATCTGATTCACACGCCGAAGCCCAAGATGCTCTACGGCATCAAAATCATTCACTTCTCCCGCCACTCTAGATTCATATCCACTGGCATCAAACCGGGTAATTGGTGCGATACCAGATCGCCCAGCACGAAGACCCGCAAGAAAATTTTCCTTGCCGATCCCAATTGGAGAAATCACGCCGAGGCCTGTCACGACAACCCTACGTCTAGGTCCGCTCATACCCCCTCAGTCATATGCTTGCATGATTTGTATTGTATCTCACAAATCCTCCGCTGATTGTCACACACTCTCAGCAGACAACACAAGGTTCAGGTGCCTTCGGAGAGGGCATTGACACGCAGGGGCTCCTAGACCAATTCAACGAAGAGAAAAACTGAAACGGAGTGTAAACGCGGACCCACGATGTAGCTATGTGTCCATTCCTTCCTCGTGGGAATTCTCGGTGAGAATGCTGAAAAATTCTTCGTTTGCGGCAATGGCGTGTTTCGGAGACGAAGTCCTCAATTACCCCATACGCCATAATGCCCACAGGCGCCACAAGCTAAAAACCGCGAGACAACCGAAGAACAACCCCTCAAACAGTTAGCCCTATGCCATCATCAAGAACTCGTGCTCTGACAAAAGCTCTTGAGCGCACGTCGTATTTTTTGCTTTTCTATCGTTTTGACCCTCACCCGACCGATACGGTCAACGAGCACAAAGTTCACCTGTTCGGCAACAACCTTTTTATCTCGATCCATGGCATGCATGACAGCGGCGTGAGGAAGGCCCGGCATTGTCGTCGGCAACCCCGCTTTTACGAGGAGATCACACTGGCGCTTCGCCGTCGTCGTACCACACAAGCCCTCTGCAACAGACAATTGCGCCGCAAATACCATCCCCATGGCAATGGCTTCACCATGTGTATACCCTCGGTAGCTCGTGACCGTCTCAATGGCATGTCCCAAGGTATGTCCATAATTTAAAATCCGACGACGGTCCCCTTCCCGCTCATCCGCGCTGACCACTGCTGCCTTGATTGCACATGAACGACTCACAAGATAGAGCCAGGCATCAGGGTCACGACTGAGGATCCTCGCCATATCGGTCTCGAGAAACCTGAAAAGCTTTGCGTCTGCGATAACGCCGTACTTAATCACCTCGGCCAGCCCCCCAATTAACTCTCGAAAATTAAGGGAGTTGAGCACTTCGACATCAGCGAACACCAATTTCGGCTGGTAAAATGCTCCGATCAGATTCTTCCCCTTAGCATGATTGACGGCCGTCTTTCCCCCAACACTCGAATCAACCTGAGCAATGACAGTCGTCGGAACATGAATATAGGGAATCCCGCGTAAATATGCCGAGGCCGCAAAACCGGTGAGATCTCCGATCACGCCGCCTCCAAGCGCAATCAATGCAGATCGCCGTTCAAACTTCCCCGCGACGAGCTTATCAATAATACGGCCGACCCACGACAGATCCTTAGAGCGCTCCCCATCCGGCACTACAATCGTTGTGACTGCAAAACCTTCAGCCCGGAGGTTATGGATGAGGCCTTTCCCATACAACTTGAGCAATCGAGGGTTTGTTACAACCGCCACCTTCATCCCAATGACGGCCGGTCGTAACTTACTCAAACGTTTGCCAAACCGTGAAAAAATCCCTTTTCCAATTTCGACAGGATAACTCCTCGCGCGCAACCGAACCTGCACTATTGAGCTACCTCGACCATTGATTTGCTTTCGAGATATTCCAAGGGTTGAATTCTGTACCACGTTATTCCACTCTTTCTCACGCAATTCAATGTAAGCAATTCAGACGTTTGCTCTCGATGCTATTGATATGGTCAATTACGCTGGTCACGACGCTGTTCACACCGTGTTGACTCGTATCAATACAAATGTCAGCACTTTCGTAGAAGGGCCGACGCACAGCCAACAATTCGACAATCGCCGAAAGCCGATCCACAGTTTCACCGGTGGGCAACAGTGGTCGACAGGCATCATCCACTGTGCGCGCATGAATGACCTCTGGATCCGCATACAAACAGACCATCAGGCCAATCGTCTTCAGCCGCTGCAGGTTCTCTACATCAACGACAGTGCCTCCCCCAGTAGCAATGATGCACGGCTCGCGTTTCGCAGAAGAGACAACATTACGTACCGTTTGCTTCTCCATTGTGCGAAACACCTCCTCTCCATCCCGGCTGAAAATGTCCGCGATCAGCATCCCCTGAGCCTCTTCTATCAACCGATCGGTATCGAAAAAGCGGACACCAAGCTCCTTCGCTAACACCGAACCAACGACGGTCTTGCCTGTGCCCATAAACCCCACGATGACAATACTTGAGTCATACCCCATCATTGCACAGCGATCCGCACAAGACCCACTTACATATTATTTCACAACGCTGCGAATCATAACTCCCCATCCACAACACCCTCAGAAGGCAGAGACGCGATCCCAAACTTGTCCATCCTGTATTTCCATTTGCAACAAGAACAACTCGACTTTAACCGCGTGTGACGCGATGTCGAGTCCGACAACCGGTTTCTCGTGTGAAACCCACCTCACAACTTGATCTGTCCTGTAATCGTCCGATGGCCTATGGCTGCGTCATATCTCGGTGACGTAAGGTGACCTCATACCCAGCTACACGAATATTTTCCGCAAGCGTGCTCCCGATGGAGACGGATCGGTGTCGCCCTCCAGTACAACCAATCCCGATAGTCAGATACCGTTTTCCTTCACGCTTGTAGAGCGGTAAAATCGTCCAGAGCAATTCTTCTGTCTTCATCAAAAACGGTTTCGTTTCATCCAAACCCAATACAAAATCCAGCACACGAGGATTCTCCCCTGTAAAATCCTTCAACTCGTTAACAAAGTAAGGGTTTTTCAGAAATCTCACGTCGAAGAGAAGATCCGCATCATACGGAATGCCATATTTATACCCAAAAGTAACAATCAAGATCCGAAAAGTTCCGGTTCCCCCAGCACTTAGGCAATATTGGACGACGGCTGCTCTAAAATCGTGTACCAATAAATCAGACGTGTCAATGATTCTGTCAGAAGTATGACGCAATTCGTTCATTAAGCTCCGCTCGTATCGTATGGCCTCCATTGCGGATCTGTCTCCCGCTAAGGGATGAGGCCGACGACTTTCCGAGAACCTTCGGAAAAGTACGTCATCCCGCGCTTCGATAAACAACACCTCGACGAAAAACCCCTCGTCCCGCCATCGTTTCAATATGGCCACCACCTCGCCGAGAAACCCTCGCTCCCGGATATCGATACCTAATCCCACGCGGCAAATTTCTGCTCCCTTCTGGGTACAAAGTTCGACAAACTTCAGGAGCAATGGGGCTGGAAGATTGTCAACACAAAAGAACCCACAATCTTCCAGACAACGGATAGCCAAACTTTTCCCTGCACCGGAGAGACCGGTAATGACGATGAGCTGAACACCTGAGGCATTAGACATGGTAAATAAGAGCGGAACAGAAATCTTGGCCAACGATGCCCGTTGGCCCTAACAGGATGTTGAAAAAGGTCTCCAACGATATTCCCGACCCATTAACGTACTCACACGACTCCTCGTACGCTCCGCACGCCTAAGAAACTGCGGCTCTGCCGGTGTTGAACATCCTGCCTTTCAACTGACACTTTTGGTGCTTTGAATTTTTCAACACTCTGCTAGGTTAGCGGATCCAGGATTTCCACTTCTCCATCAGGACGGCGGTGTACGATGCGAAACCGCGCCGTGCGTTCATCAGAAAAAACCATGCAATTATCTTCAAAAGATGCCATCGCCTCAAGTGCTTTTTCCGCAGATGCCAAAGCCACAGAGATAGTCCGAGTCTTGATGCCAAGATGGTTGGAGTCAACACCGCTACCATCACGCAATGATTCCGTTGGCGCACCTGCATGGCGTGTTTTGACTCCAAGGAGTTTACCTCGATATCGCATAAGCTGTCGTTCTATCTTCTCCATCACACCATCAATTGACCGATAGAGTGTCTTTGTCTCCGCTTTCGCAACCACCGCATGACCACCCACATTCACCGAAATGTCTGCCAGCGCACGATACTTTTCCATCGCGAGCATAATGTGGACGTCATGAAGTTTTGCCCCATACTGCCCCAGTTTTTCGACTTTTTTGTCGACATACTGCCGCAGAGCTTCGTCAAGAACGACCTGCTTCCCCGTAAGATTGATCGTCATCCTTCCACCTCTCTCATACAGCAAACGTTCGATTGCACCGCGAACTAGAATGCCACCTTCCGTTGATTTGCCGGAGCAATGCGAAGTTCTGTCCGATACTTCGCAACCGTTCGTCGAGCAAAAGCGACCTTTTGTTGACTAAGTCGATTCACTATCTCCTGATCGCTGAGCGGGTGATAGGTATTTTCTTCAGCAATGATCTTCCGAATCATTTCACGGACAGTTTCAGGCGTCACGTCAGGCAATTCACCACCCATACGTGCAATACCTCCAGAAAAAAAATGCTTCAGGCTAAACATCCCCCTCTGTGGAGAATAGAGATACTTGTTTACAGTCACCCTACTCACAGTGGATTCATGCATCGACACATCATCTGCAACCTGCCTCAACACCAACGGCTTCAAATATTCTCGCCCCTTGGAGAAAAATGGTTCCTGAAATTTCAGAATACTTTCCGCCACCCTCATGATGGTTTTATTGCGTTGATCAAGGCTTCGGACCAACCATCTCGCCAAACGCATTTTTTCTCCCAGATAGATCTGCGTCTCTTTCGCCTCAACCGACCCTTTTGCCACCAGTGCCTGATATTTAGGTTGGATCCGAATGCGTGGAAGACCATCATCATTACGAAGAACGTGCCACTTCCCTTCAAACCACATAACAATGACATCAGGAATAATGGCTTGATTGTCTACATTGTAGAACGGCCGCCCGGGGCGAGGCTCCATCCCTTCGATGATCTTTACGGCGTGGGAAATTTCGTGAAGGCCAACACCAAGTACCTTGGCAATGGCCTTGTATTTTTTTCGTTCCAAGTGAGGAAGAAATCGATCAATGATTATCCAGACAAGCGAGTGCGACAGACCAAGGCTCTCAGCTTGAATGAGAAGACATTCTCTCAGATCACGTGCTGCAACACCGGGGGGATCAAACCCTTGAACCTGCCGGAAAACAACTCCGACGCTCTCCGGAGATACAGACGTACCTGCCACGACGTCCTCCAGGCTACAACACAAATATCCACGCTCATCAATATTTCCAATGATGAGTTGTGCAATGGACTTCTCTTCATCAGTCAAGGCGGAAAGATTCAGCTGCCACAAGAGATGCTCTTCAAGTGTTGTTTCAGTTGCCACCCGTTGATTGCGGGAAACCTCATCGCCCGAAGCAACATAGCCACTCTGCCTCATGTTGCTCCATCCCTGCCAATCAATGCTTTGCGAGTTAGGATCTAGGCTCACAGGAGAAGTTTCATCTTCGGCGGACACATCCGGCTCCACCTCCTCCAACAGAGGATTCTCAACCAAATATTCAGACACCGTTTGCTCTAGCTCCAACCGCGACATCTGTAGCAACTTAATGGATTGTTGCAATTGCGGTGTCATGACGAGCCGTTGCGACAGCCGCATATCCATTTGCAATTTCATTGCCACACTATTATCTCTGTTACTCAGTTAATCGGAAGCGATCCCCGAGATACACGGCACGAGCCATCGGACTACTCACAATATCCGCTGGACTCCCGGATTCTACCACCTCACCATCACTTAATATATACGCTCTATCGGTAATCGAAAGCGTTTCCTGAACGTTGTGGTCTGTAATCAACAGCCCTATACCTTGGTGCTTGAGATGCATAATCGTTGATTGAAGCTGGTTCACCGCGATGGGATCAATCCCGGCAAACGGTTCATCCAAAAGAAGAAAATCGGGATCCATTACAAGAGCTCTTCCAATCTCAACGCGCCGACGCTCTCCTCCTGAGAGGGTAAATGCTTTCTGAGTTCGAATGTGCCCAATAGAGAGTTCTGCCAAGACATTTTCAAGACGTTGCTGACACTCCTGCTTGGAGAGGTTGAGCGTTTCAAGAATAGCTAGCAGATTTTGCTCAACCGAAAGTCGCCGAAACACGGATGGCTCTTGTGGAAGATAGGCAATCCCTTTGCGCGCACGCTTATACATGGGAAGGCCAGTGATTTCTTCACCGTTGTGAAAGATTGCCCCATTATCAGGGCTGACCAAGCCGACAATCATACCAAACACTGTTGTTTTTCCGGCTCCGTTGGGTCCTAATAACCCAACAATCTCATTTGACTGAACCTTCACACTCACAGACCTGACAACACGTCTCCCTTTGATAACTTTTTCGAGCACTCTGGCATCAAGCGATTTCGTGGCACAACTCACAGCGGTCAATGCTCATCCTCTGCAGAAGCACCCAAGTTCAGTGAGCCGCTGTCGGTAATCACAACCTGGCTTCCTCCCTCAACCACGCTACGATCCTCTTTAAGAAAGAGGGTCAATTTTTTCCCAGTAACACGATACCCGTGCTGCCAGATCTCCGGTTGTCCAGTCAGGACAACTTTTTCCTCCTTGCCATAAAACACAGCCTTCTTCCCAGTCGCTGATTGATCCCCGTCCACAATCTTGACATGCCCAACTGCTTTAATCATAGAAATTTTCTGGCCAGCGACGGCCGGGACGCCCGGATCGTTGGACGCAGCCTGATCCGCAAAAAACACAACCATACGATCGGCTGTGAGCCGAAAAGCTCCCTGAATCAACATGACCTGACCTTCAAAAATGGCTTGATCATTCCGATTATGGACCACCAGACTTTGCGACGTAATGACAATGGGATCCGAGTCTTGATCCTCCATCGCCCACGCCACTCCGCACAGAAGAAAAATGCCAAGGAAGAGGAGACTAGTTCGCAACCACGGCACGGACATCATTGGTAATTGTGAAGGTCTCAGTCCCAAGCACCCCCCGTAAGCCCAAGCCTGTAATTTCGATCCCATCACCATAAATCGTAACCGGTGCATCGGTAGAGATCTCTTGATTCTGGTCAATCCACTGCAACTGATTCGTATAGATAGTGTACCCGCTCTCCAAATGGATGGGAATGGAGCCTTCGCGTTTCTTCAACGTAAAATTATGCGATTCGGTATCCACCACACCTTCATCCCCTTCTAAAATCATCTGAGCTCCCTCCTCCTTAAAGAGCGTTACTCGAGGATCTTCCAACACAGCCTTGAATTCGTTTTCTACAATTCGCGCACGACGAGCTTGAACCTTCCATTGCATTTTTCCATCTTTTGTTTGAATGAAGGAAAAGCGATCAATCTCAGCATCAGCATTCTTAAACACGCCGGGAACCTCAGCAACGCGCTTTGGTTTTTCAACGCCGATTCCAATCAGCAAAGCCAGCACAGCGGCAATGCCTAGAAACACCGTGGCAAGGGGCCACCTATTCAGGTAAAACTTCATCCCACTTTGAAGAGGAGTATCGAAGGTAGAACACGGCGGTATTGCTCATTCAAACGCAGCAAGCCACTCTAAATCAGCCGGTTTTCCAAGCACCACAATGACATCGCCGTCGTCTAGGAGATCTTCCGGTGACGGTACAAAATTGAAATTGAGGGCCATCACGGCCTGCCCTTTTTCCGTCTTCTGTACCCAATGCTTGATGCCAATGACATTCACTTTATATTGGGTTCGAAGATTGGTCTCGCCAAGACGCTTTCCGACCATGGTTCGGGGAACTTTGACCTCCTCAATAAAATACCCAGATGATACTTCGAGATATTGCAATACACGTGGCGCCGCAAGTCTCCGTGAGAGACGAACGGCAGCATCGCGTTCCGGATAAATGACCTCCTTCACACCAAGATTGGTCAAAATCTTTCCATGGAGTGGAGTAAATGCCTTGGCAACAATGTCCTTAATGCCAAGATCCTTCAAAATCATGACGATCAAAATCGTAGCTTCAACATCCTGCCCCATACTAACCACCGCAACATCTACATCCTGCGCATTGACAGCCCGCAACGCCTTGACATCGGTGGCATCACACTGCACAGCATAGGTCGCGATCTCGCTGATCTTTTGAACACTTTCCGGATTGTTGTCAATCGCGAGAACATCAACACTGCGCTTCACCAAAGCTTCAACGACACTCGACCCAAAGCGTCCCAAGCCTAAAACCGCAACCTGACGATTCATCCCCACCTCCACTGCAAATAATGATGAATGGAGGTTAACACACTAACATTCACCATAATATCGCTTATCCAATGACAAGCTTCTCCTCGGCATAGCGAAATCTCGCGTGTTGGCTCCCACCAACGATCGCGATGCTGATGGCTAACGGCCCAATCCTTCCAATCAACATCAACAGTACAATTAACAACTTTCCCCCGTCACTAAACGTGGCAGAAAGACTGTGTGAAGCACCATCACCCGTCGACATCCCCACCGTTGCGGCAGCCGAAGTGACTTCGAACAACGTACTCATAAAATCCTGTCGTTCCACAAACGTAAGAACGAGAGTGGCCACTGAGACAAGAACAATGGCCAATCCTGCCAAGTAAAAGGCCTTGGCAACAATATCGGTTGGAATGCGTCGATAAAACACCATCACATCTCGATACCCACGCATGGTCGCCCACAAGGCCATCACAATGGTCCCAAAAGTGGTAGTTTTGATTCCCCCACCCGTGCTTCCTGGAGAACCTCCGACGAACATTAAGAATACCACGAAGTACAATGTCGAGTCGGTAAACATGGATACATCGACAGTTCCAAACCCCGCCGTCCTCCCTGAGACTACTTGAAAGCCAGCGACCATGACTTTTTCCGGCCAGGACAATATCCCAAGCGTCCTAGGATTTGCATGCTCGAATAACAACACCACAAGCGTTCCCATCACAATCAGTACTGCGGTGACACTTAACACCATCTTCGTGTGTACGGACAGCCGCAGATCCCGCTTTCGGATCACACCGACGACATTGCCATAGACAAGAAACCCTATCCCGCCAGTGATGATAAGAATCATCGCGACGCCATTGATGACCGGGTCGAGGCGGTAAGTCGCCAAGCTATTGGAAAAGAGGGTAAACCCTGCGTTATTGAAGGCAGAGATCGAGTGAAAGATACCGTAATACACGGCGTACGCCGGCTCGAAATCCTCCCAGAATCGAAGGGCAAAAACCCCTGCACCTGCCCCCTCGATGAGAAAAGTTATTTTGACCACCTGCAACACGAAACGCAGAATATCCTCAGGACTCATCAGATTTAAGGATTCCTGAAGAAGGCGTCGTTCCTGCATCCCAATTCTACGTCCCAGAATAATCACGAGCAGAGCAGCAATGGTCATATACCCAATTCCGCCGATTTGAATCAGACCGAGGATGACAAGCTGACCAAACAGCGTGAAATCACGTGGGGTATCGAGAACAATAAGGCCGGTAATACTGGTTGCCGATGTTGCCGTAAAGACGGCATCAACCCAACTGATGCCACCATCTGGGGTCGAGATCGGCAAAAGGAGCAAACCCGCCCCTATCCCGATAATAACGACATAGCCAAGGAATAGGATCTGAGTGGGGGTGAGGCGTTGTGCCGGGAGCCCTCTTTTAAACCAAGCAAGCGGGGCAAACATCGAGCCGCTGTAATCTCCCTACCTGCTTATCACATCCGCAGAGGACACTGCATTAGACTAGATTGGTGAAGCGTCTTTCTCACGTCTCAGGCGGCTTCTTCGGGACAAAGGCAGATAGGATGTCCATGGGCAGTGGGAATACCACGGTCGTGTTTTGACCCACGGTGATCTCTGTCAGGGTTTGAAGATAGCGAAGCTGAAGGGTCGCAGGAGTACGAGACATAATCTCGGCCGCGTCGGCAAGGCGGCTTGATGCCTCATATTCTCCATCGGCATGGATCACCTTTGCTCGCCGTTCCCGCTCTGCCTCAGCTTGACGAGCAATGGCTCGCTGCATTTCTTGTGGGAGGTCAACATTCTTGACTTCCACTGCCATCACCTTGACACCCCACGGCTCCGTCTGTAGATCGATAATCCGCTGAAGCTCTGAATTGATCTCTTCTCGTTTTGAAAGCAAGTCATCCAGCAGGCTCTGACCAAGAACGCTACGCAGGGTTGTCTGAGACATCTGCTGTGTCGCATACAGATAATTCTCGACATCCAAGATGGCTTTATCAGGGTCAACAACCCGGAAAAAAACCACGGCATTCACTTTCACTGTCACGTTGTCCTTGGTGATAATGTCCTGTGAGGGAACATCGAGGGTTTCTGTTCTCAGACTGACCTTTACCATTTGATACACACCGGGGATGAGCACGATGATGCCGGGACCGTTGCCTCCGATAAGCGCCTTGGAGCGTTTGCCGAAGAAAAATATCACCCCACGCTCATATTCCCGCAGAACCTTGACCCCGCTGTATAAAATCATCACGATCACCGCAATAACAATGACAGGCATCGAGAATATACTCATGTCGATGATTCCCCTTCTTTAGCTTTGTCGTGTTGTGTCACCAACAAACGCAAACCCTTAACCGCCGTAACATCAGCCTCTTGCCCAACCCGAATCGGCACATCACTAGTAGCATTCCACAATTCCCCCCCCTCCTTAAGCCACACCTGACCCTCCAAGTCAAGATCAGTTTTGGCTAGGACTGTCATGCCCACCAGCGCCTCAGCCCCCGTCACCGGCCTTCGTCGAAATGATTTCACCGCTAACCCAGTCAGCAGCAGGATGAACCCCGCGAACACCAAAACCACTGGAAGGATTACGCTTAAGGATACCTTCTGAAACTCCGCCCCACCATTCATCAGCATTACAGATCCAAGAATCATAGCAGCGATTCCACCGATGCTCAGTAGCCCATAGCTGAACATCTGCATCTCGAGAATCAGCAGGACAACACCAAGCATCATCAATAATAACCCTGCGTAATTGATGGGCAATGTTTGAAACGAATAAAACGCAAGAATAAGGCTCACGGCCCCAACGACGCCTGGCAAGATCATCCCCGGACTATACAATTCCGCAATGATGCCTATGGTCCCGATGGTCATGAGGATATAGGCGATGTTAGGATCGCTCAGCACCTTGAGAAACTCAAAACGCCACGTCATTGGAACGTCTTGAAGATGTACGTCCTTAGTCTTTAACACGACCGTTCCCGTAGCCGTTTCCACCTCACGCCCATCAATAGCAACGAGAAGCTCGTTGAGATCCGCGACCACGAGATCGATCACTCCAAGTTCCAACGCTTCTTTCTCTGTCACCGATACACTTTTTCGAACCGCATCTTCAGCCCACTCCGCATTGCGACCACGCTTTTCCGCGATCGACTTGATATATGCGACCGCATCGTTCTCAACTTTAGCCTTCATCACCTTGTCCATCTCGCCACCACCCATGGCGACGGGGTGCGCTGCACCGATATTCGTCCCATGCGCCATAGCCGCAACATGTGCGGCCATGGTGATGAAAACGCCGGCAGAGGCGGCACGGCCCCCATTGGGAGAGACAAAGACGACCACTGGAACGGGCGAAGCATTGATTTCCTTGATAATCAGCCGCATTGACGTATCAAGGCCGCCCGGAGTATCGAGCTGAAACACTAGGAGATGCGCATTGGACTCAACTGCCTCATCAAGTACGGATTGGAAATATTCCGCAGTGACCGGGTTGATCACCCCTTCGTAGGTGGCAACCATGACAGTTGCGGCAGACGCAACGTTGAGTGAAGCCCCAACTACGAGTAAGGGAAAAATCGCGATGAAAAAGGTGATTCGACAGCCATGTAGGAGAGTGTGAATCATGTAATTCGCTACGACGTGATGCGACATGATGGTACTGCCGTTTTTTGCGCATTGTCAAGAAAACGAGCGGGAGGTATGCTCACTCCCGAAAAGGAGATTTTTTCACCATTGAATGTCATTGGTCTGATGTCAGGCACCTCTGCTGATGGAATCGATGCTTCCCTTGTCTCGATCAAGGGGCACGGTCCGCGAATGATCGTGAAACTCTTGGCATTTGCGTCCAGCACCTATCCCCGAAAACTTCAAGCCCATATTCTTCAAATATGCGAATCCGGAACCGGGCCGGAAGTGTGCGATCTAAACGTAACGCTCGGAGAGCGCTTCGCAGCAACAGCGTTAAAACTCATCCGATTATCCGGCCTGACCAACCATGACATTCATCTCATTGGCTCACATGGGCAAACCCTCTACCATCATTCACGCGCACCACATAGATCCACCCTTCAGATAGGAGAACCAGCAATCATCGCAGAACGAACCGGAGTGACCACCGTCGCAGACTTTCGTCCGCGTGACATGGCCGCTGGTGGAGAAGGTGCGCCACTAACTCCCTATGCACATCACATTCTGTTTCAGCATAAAACCAGATCTCGACTGATCGTGAATCTCGGTGGCATCTGCAATGTAACCTACCTTCCCTCCACAATGACAGGAGGCACTATCGCCGCATTCGATGTCGGCCCAGGCAACATGATGATCAACAGCGCCATCACACACATCACCAAGGGCAAAGCACGCCAAGATACCAATGGTTCCACCGCAGCAAAAGGGCGCATCAACCAAGCCCTTCTGACAGCCCTGTCGAAGCACCCGTTTTTGAAACGTCGTCCCCCGAAATCGACCGGAAGGGAAGAATTTGGCAACGCCTACGTTCAGCGACTGATGCGAGATGCGAGGCGATGCAAGATGCAAAACGAAGACTTCGTCGCAACAGTGACCGCGTTCACTGCTCAAGCAGCGAACACAAGTCAACGCTTTCTCAAGGGGACAGTCGATGAAGTCATTCTTGCAGGTGGTGGAACAAAAAATCACACCTTAGTCAAAGAATTCCGTACTGCGTTCGCCCCCATTTCAGTAAACACCGCAGAAGCGTACGAATGGAATAGCAAAACTATCGAAGCCACCGCGTTCGCCATTATGGCCTACCAAACCATTCATGGAACACCAAATAATCTTCCATCCGTGACAGGCGCCGACCGCCTCGTTGTCATGGGCAAAATTCTTCCGGGTCGATCATTCCGTCTGCAGACCAGAAAAGCGGTTGAACCTTAGATTCGGGATATCCACGCACAACGGCAACCTGGAAGCCGTAGATTCCGTCGATTGTAGAAGTGTAAAGCGATGAACACGTTTTTTTCAGTTGCCATCCTCTATTCAAGCGCATTTGACGTTCAGCATCCATCATTTCGCATTCTCACCGTCCTCGTTTCGCCATAATCACCCTATCTTTCCCATTGAGATCCGGAAACACCTGGGGAGTACTGAACTCGCGCTGATTTCCGATGATATCCTGCACCTTCACGGCAAGACCATCACCTAGTTCTAAGACCAGCCACCCCAAGCCGGGTTTCAAAAACGGGATGGCGGCCGGAACAATCGCTCGATAAAAATCACACCCATCCTCGCCACCATCCAACGCCATCCGCGGTTCATGTTGGGAGACCTCAGGAGCAAGAGTATCCACCACCCTATGTGGGATGTATGGTGGATTGGAAATCACAAGATCAACTTGTCCTGCGAGGTTAAGCACATGGAACGGACAAAACAGATCCCCATGTACCACCGCCACTTGCTCTTCGAGCTGTAAACGTCGAACATTGATCTGCGCAACCTCAAGCGCCTCAGCCGACACGTCACTCGCCCACACCTTTGCCTGCAGCGCTTTTGCGAGGCTGACTGCAATCGCTCCAGATCCCGTTCCGATATCAAGTACCACAGGAGCCACTACGCTTTCCCCCTGTCGCAGAAGCCATATGGCAACCTCAACCACCTTTTCGGTTTCCGGGCGAGGAATCAGAACCCATTTATCCACGACCAAATCTTCATTGAGAAATGGAGCTTTACCCAGCAGATATTGCAACGGCGTGTGATCAGCTCGCTGAGCAACAAGTCGACGATATACATCTTCTTCGACAGTGGAGAGCACCCGCTCATGTCGCATAAGAAACCGCGCAGTCCGATCCATGCCTAAACAATGATCTAGGAGATGCTCCGCGTTCCCACGAGCATTCTCAACGCCTTCCTGCTCAAAGATCTCCATTGCCCATTGCAGGCTTTCGTTAATCGTCATCAGTTTTTTGTATTATGATGGTGTCATGTCGCAGTCTATCCACGAAATCGATCAGGTATTACAAGAAATCGCCATCCCACTGCAAGGTGGATGGATTCAGAAAATCTACCAACCGGATTCTCTCGCCATCACACTCGAAATCAGGATTGAAGGAGAAACGTTACATCTCCACATCTCCGCACATCCGCAGATCCCTCGCCTTCATTTGCTCACACAAAAATATGCAAATCCCGCAACCCCACCACAGTTTTGCCAGTTGCTTCGTCGGCATCTGCTAGGCGCAAAACTCGTATCCATTGAGAAAGTCGCCAACGACCGCATTGTCCGACTTCGGTGCAAAAAAACTCAAGACAGCAGATCTCTTATAGCCGACTTGATCGGGCGCAGTGCAAATCTCTATATTCTTGATGCTACCGACGTCGTATCAGCCACACTCCGCCCCGGACGTTTGGCAATTGGTGACCGCTACAAATCACCATTCGTACAATCCTCATCCGTGCAACACAATGCTGACAAAGATACCAGCAAACAGAGATACTGCATCAATGATGGCCCCTATCCCGTCAATCGCAGCCTTGAAACACGCTACGCCCTACTCACACACGAACTTGCGATACAGCGTGTACAACAAGAACTCCTTTCAAACAATGCGCGCCGCATTAAAAAAACCAGACGCCGACTCGCGAACCTTGAAGCCGACCTTGCACGCATGGATCGATACCAGGACTATCAGCGGTGTGGCGAATTACTCAAAGCCTCAATGCACACTATCTCCAAGGGTGCAACGCAAGCAATCGTACAAGATTACTTTGATCCTTTTCTTGGCACCATGATTATTCCCCTCGACCCAGCACTCAGTCTTAATGCAAATATGAATGGGTATTTTCTGAAGTATAAGAAATACCGCTCGGCGCAACGCGAACTCCCACCACGTATCGGAAGGATGAAGCAGGAGCTTGAATCCTTTGCGCAGGACCGAGATCGCCTTCTGCAAGGCAGTCCACCATCTGACCTCGGCAGCTCGTCATCACCAGCATCATCCCTTGCATCTCCGGAAAGGAACATAGCCCCACAAAAACGGCAGGAGAAAATCAAACGTCCCTATCGCCATTTTGTGTCATTCGATGGTTTGACGATCGGCGTGGGACGCAATGCTACTGAGAATGAAACCTTGACTTTTAGAGTAGCCAGGGGACGTGACCTATGGATGCATGCGCGCGGCGTTACCGGATCTCATGTGGCAATATTTGTTGGAGACCGGACGGCAGTGCCACAACAAACCCTGTATGACGCCGCGCACCTCGCACTGCTATACAGTAGCTGCAAGCGTAGTGGCCACGGCGACGTGAGTTACACGCTACGCAAATATGTAAAAAAAGTGAAAGGCAAACCACCCGGAACGGTGACCATGACTCAGGAAAAAACCCTGTACGTCGAACTTGACGAAGAGCGATTAAAGAGGTTGAAAGCGAGCGAAGTGAGAGAAAACTAACTCTCGCCCCACTTCAATTTCTGTCTCAATACCTGATAAAATGTTTTATCGGGAAAGCGGATGAACTGTGCTCGCGTGTCCAAGGCTTGAACTACCACGGTATCTCCTTCATACAGCGGATGACCCGACTGTCCATCAAAACTCGCAACTGCCCCTTCGTCTTTACTACACAGCACCACCTGCACAACCTCGGTCTGCGGGACGACAATCGGACGATTCGTCAGCATGTGCGGACTAATGGGAGTCAGAATCATCGCGTGCACCGATGGGTTCACAATCGGCCCACCTGAGGAGAGTGAATATCCTGTTGACCCTGTGGGTGTTGAAATAATCAATCCATCGCCACGAATCGCCGTTAAGAATTCTCCTCCGATTGATATCTCGAGTTTGACCATGCCTGCAAGTGTTCCCTTACTAAACACAACGTCGTTCAACGCAACGGCATCAACCACTGCCTCGATTCGCGAACAGACCCGCGAATGCAACATCAGGCGTTCCTCAACCCGGAAATCTCCGCGGAATACGTTCTCTAACGCTAAACATACATAGTCTGGAGTAATCTCCGTTAAGAACCCCAATCCACCAACGTTGATCCCCAAAATAGGGATAGGATGACGTGCCACCAATCGTGCTGCACGCAACATAGTGCCATCACCCCCAAAAACCAAGAGCATATCGCCCTGATCCACCAAACCAGACTCTAGATTTAAGGTGTGTTCGTCGACAGAGAATGAGGCAATAAGAGGGTCGAGCAAAGGCTCTTTTTGACGTTCTTTAAGCCAAGGCACAAGGTATTGCAAGGTTGCAGCAACCCCAGGAAAATTGGGTTTGGCCAGAATCCCAATCGTCTTCACAGCTGTACCAGAAAATCCATATTGAGTGATGAAAAGAAAAGAGCGAAGCGATCGGCCCTTAGGGTAGGTGGGCAACAGGACCTTGTCAACCACACACAAGCTTGACAATCAATTTGGACGGCCCCTAGACTGACGGAAATTTCCAGCATGTCACTTCCCTCGTTTGCTCAACGATATCACACGGGGGAAAGTATCACGTCAAGGAGGCAGAATGTTCGAGCGATTTACCGACAAAGGCAGGAAGATCATTATCCTTGCACGGGAAGAAGCAGAACGCCACATGAATGACTATCTCGGCACTGAGCATTTGGTTCTGGCCTTTTTACGTGATAACGACGGCATCGCTTCTTCAATTCTAAAGAAGATGGGCCTCTCACCAGAACGCATTCAGGCGGAGATCGAACTGAACATGCCCGGTGGCGGCACCGCACTCGCATTTGGAGAAATTCCGTTCAGCCCCCGAGTCAAGAAAGTTATCGAATTTGGCATCGAAGAGGCTCGCCTTCTCGGCCATAACCATATCGGAAGTGAGCACTTGCTCCTCGGTCTTCTCCGTGAAGAGGAGGGGCTTGGAGGGAAAACCTTACGAAGTCTTGGCGCAAATCTCCTTGCAGTACGGCAACTTACGGTGATGTACCTCAAAAAGTCTGCACCACGCGATCGAGAACGAAAAAGTACGACTCCTGCGCTCGATGAGTTTGGGCGAGATCTCACGAAGCTTGCACAGGAAAATGCCTTGGATCCTGTCATCGGGCGCGTAAAAGAAATTGAGCGAGTCCTTCAAATCCTGTGCCGTCGAACGAAAAACAACCCCGCCCTCATTGGAGAATCCGGAGTGGGAAAAACCGCCATCGTTGAAGGACTCGCTCAGCGAATCGTCGACGCGGAAGTTCCCGACAACTTACTCAATCGACGTGTGATTGCCCTTGACCTTGGGGCACTTGTCGCTGGAACAAAATATCGCGGCCAGTTTGAGGAACGTCTCAAAGTTGTCATGAAAGAAACTGTGCAAAGCGGCAACATTATCCTTTTCGTCGACGAACTTCACACGCTCGTTGGCGCCGGAGCCGCAGAAGGCTCCATTGACGCTTCAAACATGTTGAAACCTGCTCTTGCGCGAGGGGAGATTCACTGTATCGGCACCACTACCCTTGATGAGTATCGGAAACATATCGAGAAAGACGGGGCTCTCAAGCGACGGTTTCATCCAATCTATGTTCAACAGCCATCAGTCGAAGAATCTATCCTGATTGTCAAAGGATTACGGGAGCGATATGAAAACCATCACGGAGTTGAGATCACCGAAGATGCGATCATTGATGCGGTGCGCCTCTCTGATCGATACATCTCAGACCGTTGTCTCCCAGACAAAGCCATCGATGTGATTGACGAGAGTGGCTCACGCATGAAACTTCAAACCTATGCGTTGCCCAACAACCTCAAGGTGCATGAACAAGATCTTAAGCGTGTTGTTCGGGAAAAAGAGCTTGCCATCACACTGCAGAACTTTGAAGAAGCCGTCAAGCTTAGAGAGGAAGAACAGCGCCTCCGCAAACTTCACGATGCCTCACGCACCGAATGGAAGAAAGGACAAGAAAAGAACCGCCCTGTCATCTCGCGAAATGATATTTCTCAGATGGTGTCAATGATGACAGGGATTCCTCTCTTCAAACTAGAGGAAGAAGAATCACAGAAGTTGCTTCGTATGGAAGAAGAGTTACACGAACGTGTCATCGGACAAGACGAAGCAGTTTCCGCAGTCTGCCGTCCGCTACGTCGTTCCCGTGCAGGCTTGAAAGATTCGAGGAAACCAATCGGATCATTTATCTTTCTCGGCCCAACGGGCGTAGGCAAAACGGAGCTTGCACGTGCCCTCGCAGGTTTTCTCTTTGAGTCTGAAGATGCCCTCATACGCATCGACATGTCAGAATACATGGAAAAATTCAGTAGTTCACGCCTCTTTGGTGCGCCTCCCGGGTATGTGGGCTATGAAGAAGGTGGAAAATTAACGGAACAAATTCGTCGTCGCCCCTATTCCGTGGTGCTTTTTGATGAAATAGAAAAAGCACATCCCGACATCTTCAACGTATTGCTACAAGTTCTAGATGATGGGTGTTTGACGGATAGCCTTGGCCGAAAGATTGATTTCAAGAACACCGTCGTAATCATGACTTCCAATATTGGAACCAAGTTGCTCCAGAAGGAAGTCTCGCTCGGATTTCAGCAGAAACGCCAACAAGAGGATATACGGAAGCAGAAGCAAGATGAGGTTCTTGATGAATTGCGCAAAGCCTTTAGTCCAGAGTTCCTCAACCGAGTTGATGAAGTTTTGGTCTTTCATTCCCTCGAGAAGGAACACCTCTACCAGATCATCGACATCCAACTTCAGGAAATTCACAACCGGCTATGCGCCCAAGGTCTCGAATTAGAAATTTCCGCAGACGTGAAAAACTTTCTTATCCAAGAAGGGTATCAGCCGCTGTATGGTGCAAGGCCGATGCGGCGCGCTATCCAAAAGTATCTTAGTGACCCACTGTCTGACGAGCTAATCAAAGGGCGCTTCCGCGATGGGAGAAAAGTTAAAGTCTCTCTTCAAGGTAAAGCACTTGAGTTCATTGAAGTTGAAGAAGAGGCGCTTGCGAGCGTGTGATCCCCGCTTGGGCGTAAACACAAACACCCCTCCACGTTTCCATATTTCTTTCTCCCTTCACACCATCGCTATCCACGAGTAATCACCATGGGTGATACGCTCATTCTAGGCATTGAAACTTCGTGCGACGACACCGCCGTTGCGGTCGTAAAAAACGGGCATGAAGTGCTCTCTGATGTTCTTCACACTCAAGAAAACGTTCATGCCCCATATGGAGGTGTAGTGCCAGAATACGCATCCCGCGTTCACATTGAAGTTGTGGACAGTGTGGTTCGAGAAGCAATTGCCCAAGCCGATGTCCGACTCAATCACCTTCATGCCATTGCCGTCACCCAAGGTCCAGGATTGATTGGCGCACTCCTCGTTGGCCTCTCATTTGGAAAAGCATTAGCTTACTCGGCTAACATCCCCCTGATTGGAGTTCACCATCTGGAAGGCCATCTTGCTTCGGCTCGACTTGGCACAACTCAAATCCCTTTTCCGCATATCGCACTTCTCGTGTCTGGCGGCCATACCAACCTTTATGCAGTGCAATCCCACGACCATTATGAACAGCTCGGTCGCACCCTCGATGACGCGGCAGGCGAAGCCTTCGATAAAGGCGCAAAGATGCTAGGACTCGGCTATCCCGGAGGACCGTTGATTGACAAACTCGCTCAATCTGGAGACCCTCGCAAGGTTCCATTTTCACTCCCATATCCATCAAAACGGTCGTTTGACTTTAGTTTCAGCGGCATCAAAACCGCTTTGCGCTATTTTTTACAATCTCCACGCGAACATCACTCTGATATGACCTCAGCCGACATTGCGGCCGGATACCAAACATCCATCGTTGAGGTACTCATTCAGAAAACAATCCACGCGGCTGTGTGCTATGACATTTCTGATATCGTTGTAGTTGGCGGAGTCGCGGCCAATTCGCTACTCCGGACGACTATGTACGATCACACGGCCACACATCACCTTCATCTTCATTTTCCAGAACCGCGCTACTGTACAGATAACGGTGCAATGATCGCCGCAGCAGGATGGAACGCCTACACCCGTAAAAATTTTGCTCCCCTCGACACCGAACCGTTTGCTAAGCAACCACTTCGGAAAAGACCAGATACAATGATCGCATGCGAGCCAACAACTGAAACCTCAACATGTGCCATGACTACGTAGGAGAAGGAAGAATTTCAACTGTACACGGCAACCTTAGTGGATTGAAGCCAAGCCATCTCCACAGACTAAAAAAAGCGTACCGTCGACGCGTCTCTGCTCACGAGGTAATCAGTGTGGAGCTTGCGACCTACTTGACCGAGTTGTCGCGCGAGATTAAACGGCAAATTGGTGTTTTGATTAGTCGAGGTGGTGTCGTTGAAGATGTGTTTGTGGGAGATGAACGCGAGGTGATCATCCCTAACCTTTCGAGATATCGGTTGGGCCGAACCGCCCTGCGCGGCATTCGCATGATCCATACCCACCTACGCAACGAATCTCTGAGCCAAGATGACTTGACAGATCTTGCCATGCTTCGTTTTGATCTGATTGCCGCCCTGGGAATCGATACGGAGGGAAGACCAGGCATGATCTACCTGGCACATGTGCTTCCACAAAACCCTGCTCACCGCGTGTATGAGGTGTGGGCACCCACCTCATTTCACGCACTCGACCTCCACCTTTCGACATTTCTTCGTTCCTTGGATGAAGAGTTCTCCAGGTCGAAATCGAACCATCATGTCGAACATGGCTCCGACCGTGCCATATTAATCAGTGTGTCTGAGAAGCATCGTGCGATTCAGAAAGAATCGGTCATCGAACTTCAAGAACTCGCGGATTCGGATGGCATTGTTGTTCTAGACACAGTGCTCCAACGTCCCCAGACAGTTCACCCCAAATATCTACTAGGGCAGGGAAAGTTAAAAGATGTTGTCATCAACGCCTTACATCGCGGAGCAGATTTTCTGATTTTCGATCAAAACCTAACGCCAGCACAGACAAAAGCCATTTCCGAAATCACCGAGATGAAGATCATTGACCGCACACAATTGATCCTTGATATTTTTTCGAGACGGGCTCACTCTCGAGAGGGGAAACTCCAAGTCGAGTTAGCCCAGCTTCGATATGTACTCCCGCGTCTCGCGGAGCGCTCGACCTCTCTTTCACGATTGACCGGTGGAATTGGTGGTCGCGGACCAGGGGAAACCACACTCGAACTTGATCGGCGCCGAATCCGAGATCGGATTGCTCACCTCGAGCGCCAACAGAAGCTACTCGTCAAACAGCGCCACCAACAACGAGCTCTCCGAGTACGCCACAACTATCCAATCGTTGCGCTGATCGGCTATACCAATGCGGGGAAATCGACGCTCCTCAACACCTTGACGCGCAATCACGTCGAAACAAGCAATCAAGTCTTTACGACCTTGGACACTGCAAGCCGTCGATTGCGGCTGTTGACAGAAAAAGAAGTGATTCTCACAGATACGGTGGGGTTTATCCAAAAACTTCCTAAAGGACTTATGGGGGCATTTCAGACAACATTAGACGAACTGCGTGATGCCGACCTCCTTCTACACGTGTGCGACCTCAGTAGCCCAACGTTTGACGAACAACTTCGTGTTGTGTCGAGTGTCTTGTCCGAACTTTCCCTCACCCATATTCCACGCCTTCTTGTCCTGAACAAGTCGGATCGTGTTGCTTTACCGCAGCGAGATGTCTTAGCCCACCGGTTGTCCGGCATTGCAATATCAGCGCTCAATCCCACATCACTGCCTCCACTTCTTGAGGCGATCGACGAACATTTCCAGACGTACGTCTTGGGTGCCCCTGCACAAGAACGATCATGGGGCTACGCTGGGAGTACCACCCGATGATTAAAAGCATGACAGGATACAGCCGGAAGGAACGTGTCGTCTACGGTCACCGCGTGGTCGTGGAGATTAGATCTACCAATCACAGGTTTTGCGAGATCACAACCCATCTCCCCAGCACACTTTCTCCGCATGAGGCCAAAATAAAGCGAATCATCGGTCAGCATGTCTCACGTGGAAAGGTTGATGTGTCTATCTCCATTCGTAACGGATCGAGACAGCAACAACACATTCGTATTGATGAAGATATCGCCCGTCAATACATCTGTGCGCTCAAGAAAGTGCAACGTGACCTTTGTTTAACCGGAGACATCGACATCAGCTTATTGGCGAACTTTCGAGAACTCACGACCATCGCGCCTCCTCCCATACCTACTGAGGTAGTAATGGAGATCATGGATCGAGTACTACGCAGTGCATTGGAAGAACTTGACCTCATGAGACATCGGGAAGGTCGCGCGTTAACACGAGATATACTGAGTCACCTTCGAGGCATACGACGGGACATCACTGCAATCAAGCGGCGTGCACCTCGTATCATTCAACACTACACCAACCGTCTACACAAAAAAATTACGCCCCTCATGAAGGACTACACGGTGGATGCCGCACGCCTCTCTCAGGAAATTGCCTTGTTTGCCACACGATGTGATATAAGTGAGGAACTCGTCCGAACGGACAGCCATCTGGATCAGTGTCAGGCCCTTATAGAGACGGGCACGGAGGTTGGGAAAACACTCAATTTCCTGATGCAGGAACTCAATCGAGAAGTGAATACGATGGGCACAAAGGGCAATGACCTTGATGTCTCACAACGGACCGTGGCAATAAAAGGCAGGCTGGAGAAAATTCGAGAGCAAATCCACAACCTCGAGTAACGTTCCAAACATCATCCAACACGTGAACAATATACCGACGATTGAAGACGCCGTGTCTCTTGGTCAACGCCAAGGCATTCTGTTCGTAATATCTGGCCCCTCCGGCGCCGGTAAGACATCATTGTGCAATCAACTTGTTACCCGCATACCACGTTTGCGATTTTCTATTTCGTGCACCACCCGACCTCACCGATCAGGTGAGGTTGACGGACAAGATTATGCCTTCGTCAGCAAAGACACGTTTCAGAAAATGATCGATGCCAAAGAATTTCTCGAATGGGCAGAGGTTTATGGTCATTTATATGGAACGCACCGGACGGCGACAGCACAGACGTTGACTGAGGGAATTGACCTCTTACTGGATATCGATGAGCAGGGAGCCATGCAACTCAAGAAAACATTCCAGAAAGGAGTGTTCATTTATCTCCTTCCGCCATCATGGGATGAACTCCAAACGCGCCTTCAAACCCGAGGTCTAGACTCCCAAGAATCGATTCAGATGCGATTGAACCGCGCACGCGATGAAATGCAACACTTCCGCCAATATACCTATATCGCCGTGAACAACGACTTGAATCAAACACTGAAAGAATTGGAAGCCGTGATCACCGCGGAGCGAATGAAAACCGCGTATGTCGACAAATCCTGCCTCGATGGGCAGAATCATGCACAGTGAAAGGAGTGACAATGGGGGTTCTTTCATTACTCGATCATCACAGCAACACTAAGATTGACTCGCGTTTTCGGATTGTCATCATTGCAGTCCAACGAGCCAAGCAGTTGCTACATGGTGCTGCACCGATATCCCAGAAACCGTTTGCAAAAAAAACCTGCCTAGCAATCCATGAAGTCGTTCAGGATGAAGTTGATTTTGTCATAAACACAGAAGCTCGCTTATTAAAAGATGCCAATGAACAGGCACAAAAACACGCGACGGAACTTTCGCCATCAGAGAAAGACCTTCCTCTCGCTACAACCAATGCGAGCGCAACACCAGCCAAATCACTCTGAACCATTGATCTATCTAACGGAACGAAAATAACGGACAGCTAGATAATGGCGATGGCTTCTTTTCTTTTCTGCAATGTTGCTGTGCTACAATGAACAACGAACCATGATAGATCATGACACAATTCATGCATATGTGAAGGCGAAAGACGCTTGAGAGTTACTCCGATATATTTCAAGGGAAGGAGCCACCCTATGACACGATGGCATGTATTCGGTTGCTTGGTGTTTTTGTCTTTGTCGACGATTTCCTGTTCCTATTCAATGGCACCCATGGGAATTGTTACCTCCGAGACTGTGAATAAGCCAATCAAATGGCAGCAAACCGTTGAAGCCTCCGAGTGGGCTTTTTTTGGCGAGATTGCAGTTGGAAAAATGATGCACACGCTGCGAACAAAAGCAGATGTTCTCGGAGCAGATGACATTCTAGATATCAGGGTAAAGAATAACTGTTATTGGTCGGTGGTTCCCGCTATCGGAGAGGTAATCAGATGCTGGGCCGACGGTCTCGGCGTAGCTGTGAAATATGAGGATGCGGCGAATCCTCAGTAAAGCCGAGACGATCAAACGATATGGAGGCATACATGATGAACGTAAAATTCCTTGCAATTATTTGCGCGAGTGCATTTCTTGTTGGATGTTCCTACCCCTTGACCCAGATGAGTGTCGACTCAAAGTCAATCACAAAACCGCATAAAGTCCTAGGAACAGTTGAGGTGTCGGGCTGGTCAATGCCATTTGCCGATATTTCCAAGGGTGCCGTTTTAAACAAGCTTACAGCGACCGCGAAAGAAATGGGTGCAGATGACGTGGTTGATGTAGAAATTGCCAACAACTGTTGGTGGGCATTCCTCTTGCACTGCCAAGCAGACGCTCGCGGATTGGCCATCAAATACGAGTAATAATTCGCGAGCTGTAATAGTCGTGGGCCACAAGTATTCTTGTGGCAATTGCTTACTCCTCCACCAACCTACTTGACCACAGCGGTTCGAGAGTGTCGGCCGTGTGTGCGCCCGACACTTCGTGCCGTGCAACGAACAACTCTTTTTTGTATCACTAGCACCCGCCTTGTGGACGGTAAATCTCCATTCCGGCTAGATCTGCCGAAATCAACCCCAGCATGCATTACTCAGAACTTTGATGATCCGGGCTTTTGCAAGACCTGCTGTCCCATCGACCAGTAAATTTCCATCAACCAACAACGTGATCAACGAAATTCTGCTGTCCGATAATGCGGGCAAAGCGAAACTTCTCAAGCGCGTGAATAGTGTTGTGCTAGACCGACCTCGGTCAGCAAACTAGTCGTTCTTAATTTGCTGGCTGAGGTAATTTTGGAGGCCAACTTGCTTGATAGTTTCAAGTTGGGTCTCGATGAAATCGACGTGTCCCTCTTCGGACTCCAGCATGTCTTCCAGTTTGTTACGCGTGGTGTTATCCCCAACCTTGACACAGTGAGCAATTGCTTCGTTGAAAAGGATCACCGCTCCCTGTTCCACCTTCAGGTCAAGTTTGAGTTGTTCCAAGACCGTCTGCCCAATGGTAATGGTGTTAAGGCGTTGTACGTTGGGAACGCCTTCCAGGTACAAAATGTGTTCGATAAGATCCTCTGCATGTTTCATTTCGTCAACGGATTCGGCTCGAATTTTGTGATACAGCCGATCATACCCCCAGTTCTCACACATCTCGGCATGGAGAAAATATTGATTGATTGCGGTCAACTCATTGGTCAAAAGTTTATTGAGATACTCAACAACACCTTTTTTTGCTTTCATCACATCCCTCCCGTCAACACTACGTATTTGGCCACGCCACCTCGCAATTTATTAAGTATGAAAACATGGTGGCCTCATGTGATTGTGCCAACTATAAGTCAATACGGGCAGAATCATTATAGATTTGACAAGTCCTTCGCGTAAAGCTATTATTGATAATCATAATCATTAGCATTATCCATATGGAGACTTCATCATGTATCTGTGCCTCTGTAAAGGAATCACCGACCGGAAGATGCAATGCGCATTGTCAAAACACGGGTCTGATCCCGATTCACTTATCACAGCTTTCGATCTCGACCGTGATTGCTGCGGGAGATGCGCTGAGAATATCGAGGATCTGATACAGGTCGCGGCAGAATGCACTGCCCATACCCAAACGGAAACCAGATGAAAGACCCTATTGTCATACTGGGTGGCGGTCCCTGTGGCTTAAGTTGTGCGTGGGAATTGGCCGCTCAAGGATGGGATGTCGTGGTCCTTGAGCGAGAGCCGCGTCCCGGCGGACTCTGCGCAACAAATACATTTGGCGAATATCGTTTTGATCTTGGAGGACACCGCTTTCTTTCACAAAACCAAGAACTCACAAGCCGAATTCTCGACCTGATGGGAGCCGACATGCTCGTCTCCGAGCGCAAATCTGTCGTGATGCACTCCGGAAAACGATTTGCCTATCCACTGTCCGCGCCAGATCTGGTCGAGAATCTCGGTCTTGGATTAAACCTAAAGGCCTTGCTGGGGTATGCGGGCGAACTTATCCGTCGCCGCATCTCTCCACGTGACGAATCGCATTTTGAAGGCTGGGTGACCGCCAGATTTGGCCGCCCGCTCTATGATCGCTTCTTCGGCCCGTACACGGAAAAGCTCTGGGGCATCCCCCCCACCCAAATTTCATCAGACTGGGCGGCACAACGCATTTCTCTCCTCAATCTTGGCGATGCCGCATTGCGACTCATTGGCTTGCGGCGATCTCCAATTCGGACCTATGCCCGCCGATACTATTATCCACGGCTTGGCATGGGCCAGTTATTTGATCGAATGGCCTCCCGAATGTGCCGTGAAGGCGGCATAATCCACCTTGGAGCAGACGTGACCGGCCTCGACGTCGTCGGGAACCGGGTGAAGGCTGTACGCTATCACGTTGATGGCCAGGAATACCTCCTGCCATGTTCATGGGTATTTTCGACAATTTCACTGCCCGCCTTGGCACGATACATCGCTCCACAATCAACTAATGGTGTGGAAACGGCGATTGGCAATCTGCGGTCTCGCGCACTTCGCTTTTTGAACATCCCACTCGACATCCCAGATTTTAGCGAGAACACCTGGATGTATATCGCGGAACCCCAGTACAAGATGAGCCGCATCCAGGAACCTAAACGCCGTAGCTCTGAAATGGTGCCGCAAGGCAAAACATCGATCATGCTGGAAATTCCCTGCTCAGTCGGTGACAAAATCTGGGAGGCCGATGGCAACACCCTATTTCAGGAAATGTCCCTTGAGCTTCGATCACTCGGATATAACATTGACTCGGTTGCCCTCGACCATCATAGCGTGTGGGTCGAACACGGATACCCCATCTACCATCTTGGATATCAACATGATAGGGATACTCTCCTTGCAGAAGTTGCAAAAATGGAGAACGTATTAACCGGCGGACGGCAGGGGATCTTTAGGTATATTTTCCTCGATACGGCAATGGAAATGGGCATCGAAGCAGCACATCAAATTATGCAAGGCTCACGAAACCTCAAACATATCCAATCAATTCGCACCGAGAAGGCATTGCTTGAAATCGATGCGCTTACTGCGACATAGAGAATCAACGCACGTAGTCGGGAATGGGTGTACAGGAAGATACGGACAATGCCATCTGTGGATGACACACAAATCCCCCAGAAAGCCATATTGGAAGTGACGTGGAAGACAAGAGCATGAAGACATTCTAACTGACGAAATTTTATTGTTTTTCGCGTCAATAAAGAAAGGACATTCATAGCATGAGACAAATACAAATCGTCATGATCCTACTATGTACTGTCATGGCATCACACACGTTTGCACAAGCCCCCAAAGATCCCCGGGCCCCCTCAGTTTCTGCAATTGAACTTGGCGAAGCGGAGTTGTTTGGAGAAACGATTGAGGCAGTGGTTGAAATCGCCGAGGTAACCACCCTCGTTCCAGCTATTGTTAACGGACAAGTCTCCAACAATCTGGCAGATATGTATTTCCAAGTACGCCTCTTTGCGGAACGAGCCCAAGTGTTTGGCGCTCGCAATGCCGGGGACTTCATTCCGTATCAGCGAATGCGTGTACAGATTATAAATCGCTCGAATCCAGGAGCCGGAATCCTCGCGTTTGATCTCGTTCCTACACTCGGAAATGATGCGGGATGGAGCTATGGTTCAAACGTGGCACTTCCTTCATCTGATCCACTCGGCAATCCCTTCAACGATCAGTACCTCCTAGAAGTCACGATGTTTTCAGACAACGTTCTAGCAGTTCACTATGATGCCGTACCTCCATCTGCACTCTTCCGTGATACTGGAGGAGTCCCCATATTAACCACCGTAACCTCATTTGGCAGCTCAGGAAATGTTCCTCAAACTCCCAGTGGAAGTTCAGGGAGCATAGCACCCACTGGCGTTCCACCCGCCACCACAATGCCCATAGGGAACGTTGACAAACAGCAAGCGCTTGTCTCGAATTTCGAAACAATGAATGCTGCACTCCCAGATTTTGCGACCGCGAGCATACTGTATGGCTCCGATACTGGATTTGGCGAAAACCTCAAAACCTCATTCATAAAATACGAAGATCCGAGCCGCTACGCAGCAAGTCGTGGCCTTACGGCAGCTGTATTAGCCTCAGCAGAAGATAACGTCGCAAATGCGTTAGCCCAGCGTCCAATCGGAAACGACTGCAACGTCAATGGCACCATCTTTCCCATGGAATGTGGCGAATGGGCCGAAAAGGGTGCGCAACGGATGTTTTACCTTAATCTGCTTCATGAATTTGATGAGGTTATTGAAAAAGTTCCTGCCGGGGAAATCGACGCCATCTCAGGTGCCGGTCATAATTGGGACGAGGCCTGGGCATTCTGGCAAGCTATCCGAGGAACCGCGACGAGCAGAGAGGGCAATTGCGAAGGGGCGGAGTTTGGAACTCCCGCCAATATCGACTGTGATCTGGTAGACAGTATTGATAATGCCTTTTTAGCTGGGGCAAGCACCATCGCGAGCGGTGGAACGGGTATTCAGACTCACATCAGTATTATCGAAACTCGCCTGACCCAAATCTTTTATCTCGCCGTCTACCACGAAATCGTCAGTATGCGAGGGAAAGCCCCTGGTGATCTCGAAGCATTTGGAAAAGCCCGCGCCGAAGCAAGGGCATTCTTCAGTAATATCAATTACCTTGCTCCAAACTTTGATGCCACAACAATTGACGACCGAGAACAGGCCATTTTCACGCAAACGCAGGCACAAGACTTCATGCAGCGTCTTAGTTCAGCATTTGCCAATATCCTAACTGCTACCCGCCGTGGCAACCCAACGACTATTCCATGATCCCAAGCTGAAGCGAGGAGAAAAAACAATGATACTGACTCATAGACCATCTTCGAACAAATATGCAGGCCAGCTTGTGCGGGTAATGGGCTTGATTGGAATTCTCAGTCTGTTAATAGGTTGCGACAGTAATGTCCCCCCTGCAGTTGAAACCGTTCCAAACTTTACAGGCGAGCTGGTCCTAGTAGAAGACGCGCCGGCATCTAGCGGCAATATGACCATCACCTTAGAAGTAGCTCCCCCAGACATGATTCTTGAACCAGCTGAACCAGTAGGGGGACCCCTTACCCCAAAAACAGCAGCCGACATACATTTTGAAGCACAAATCCGGTATTCTGGCGCTGTTCTTGGTGGCAAAGCTGAAGGCGAATTTGTTCCCTACCTAAACGTCAACCTCAAACTAACAAATCGCGATACGGGCAAATCTCTCGATACAACCCTTGTTCCGCACGTGGGTATTGCTGAAGGATTCCATTACGCGAGAAATATCGCTTTAGTTGACACACTGAAAGCCTCCGAGGCAGGGTACGATGCGAAAGTCACCATCACTGCTCCCGCCCAGGCCGGAAGCTCCAACCAATCGGCAATTTCTCCCGGAATTGCAATGCGATCAGATATCTCGCCAACACACGAGCGTTCTGGATCAGTATTTGGAACAGACCCAGTAGTCGTGACAGGCGGCTTTCTCCTCGGCGACTTCAAGACCATCGGCAGTAGTCAAGGAGGAACAGGAGGAGGAGTGCCCCTGCCGCCAACGGAAGAAGCAACCGGAGGTGGATACGCCTACTAAGTAAGCTCAACGACATGCACTAAATTTCACACGAGAACCTATGAGACGGACATATACATCATTTTTGTTGTGCTTGGTTGTGGCAGGAGGGACCCTTCGCTGGTTATACCGAGGCCACTATCTGGAAGGTTGGGACGCTGTAGACTTTGCTCTCGCGCTCCATGAGTTTGATCTTGCAAAACATCAACCACACCTCCCAGGCTATCCAGTTTACATCGCGTTGGCAAAAAGCTTCCAATGGGCGATCCGACCCACCGTCATGCAGGACACCACCGCCTTGATTCTCCCTGGCATCGTTTTCAGCACACTCGCAGTGATTCCAATCGCCTTACTCGCCTCGCACTGGACTAAGCGGTGCATCACCCCTCCTCCCCCACCAAATGAGAACGATCGTTCCTGTTATGCAACAAAGTCTTCCCTTTCCCCTTATTTAAATGATGCCACGTCGGGAATTGTGCTCTGGGCTGGAGTGACCGCAGTCAGCTTATATCTCCTGAGTCCCGGCCTATGGCTACAAGCCGAAAAACCTCTCAGCGATGCGCTTGGGTGCTCCCTCCTCCCCTGGGTCGCCCTTACACTGACCTACGCACTCTACCCCAGCGCCAAACGATCTTCCTCCTTGTGGTGGGTTGGCACTACAGGAGCATTGATGGGCCTAGTTCTTGGAACACGATTGAGTTACTGGCCGTTTGTCCTAGGGTGTGCCCTCATCATACTCATACAACGGCCAACCCGTTTCAAGGAATTGGCACTCTGGGGATGTGGAGGCCTTGGAATAGGGACTTGCGTATGGATCCTCCCACTTATCCTCCACACCGGATCGGCAGAATTGATTCAGTCAAGTATTCACTTTAGTACCGGACACTTCACCCGCTGGGGAGGCACAGTCTTTTCGGACGAGATCGGGTTGGGCCGGTACATGACATGGTGGTGGGGAATCTGGGCGTTTTCGCTTGGAGGATATTGGCCGGAAGCACCACAAAACATATGGAGAGTGCCTTTCTCAATCAGTTTTTGTCTCCTCTTGTTGTGGGCAATGCTTCACAAGCCAATACGTCCGGCGATGCTGAGTGTTGGTGCACTGATCGCACCATACCTAGTATGGATCCTCATCGGTCAAAACCCGGAACGCCCACGCCATGCGCTTCCGCCTATCCTCTTTCTCTACCCACTGGCTGGCGTGACTATCGGTGTTTTGATGTTCCAGTGGGGCAATACCAAGCTGAAATTAGTTGCTCCCGCAATTGGCACTCTGGCAGTTATCTTTTCAAGCCTGATCACCTTCCCCCTGGTCAAGGCCTACGCCGAGACAATGCCTCCACAAAGTGCATTTGTCGAACATGTCAAAACCCACTTTGATCCCGAAGAGACCAGCGTGTTTACCTGGGAGACCCAACGACTGTTCGCCTATCATGCGCCGGAATTTGATGTCGCGCGCGCACGCGGATTGAATGAGGTTGCTGCCGTGGTGCGTGCAGCCGAATTCCAAGGCACCGTGCTGTTCAGTTCAAAGCTGGGACAGAAACTCTCGAAATACTACTGTTTCGACTATCTCACGACGTTCAGACGTTCCAGATATGTGGAACCGTGGTTTTCAACATTGTCATTGTTTTCTTATTGTGGAACGCGTGAAGACTCTCGGAAGAGCACCCCAATCAGCCAACAGTAAGAAAACAATGCCGAAAATACTACGCACCAGATTATGCATACCTGCACTTTTACTGTCTTACTTAGACCTTAGCACTGATTACTGAATATTGTTTACGAGGAGGCTATTGTGAAACATAGGCGCACATCATGCACCATCGCGATCCTGACAGCACTATTAATGTTTGGATTTGCCCCAACAGTCGGTGCTGAAGATGAAAAAGAACTATCACTTGAGGAGCGCATTAAAAAACTCGAGAAGCTCAGCGATGAATTACTACAACATGAGCTGGCCGACCATGACCTAGAAGACCAACAACAAAAACGCAAAGCCCAGGCAGCAGGCTTACGCTACGGCGGCAGTGGCGGTCTCATCTATGCAAGACCCGGCTACAGCAACCCCCGCGCAGTAATTGGCGGGTATATGGACCTCGAATATGCCAACCTAAAGGGTCCCACTAATGCTCGCCGAAATCCAAACGCTAGCTTTGATCAAACTCGTTTTGTGCCCTTTATCTATTCTGATGTCACAGAAAACACCCGCATGGCTGCCGAACTCGAAGTTGAACATGGCATCGGCGAAGCAGAACTGGAATTTGCGGTCATCGACCACTCCTTTGCGGAGTGGATCAATTTCCGTGCCGGAGTCATACTCCTTCCGGTCGGCAAATTCAATCTGGTCCACGATTCTCCCATCAACGATCTCACACAACGCCCAGAAGTAACTCTCAGGGTCATTCCCGGCGTACTGCGTGAGCCTGGAGTAGGAGTTTTTGGAACCTTCTATCCCACCCGACTCTCCAAGCTAGATTACGAGGTCTATATAACGCAAGGCATGAATGGATTTTCCAAGGATGGCACTCCACGAATCACCGATGCCGGAGGGCTGGCTGGCGCTCGCTGGCAAACCACAGACGTTGGTCTGAATCTGGACAACAATAACAACCAAGCTCTCGTCGGCCGATTGGCCTATAGCCCAATCCTAGGCGTCGAACTCGGTGTATCAGGCTATCATGCAAAGATCGACCCTGAGTCAAAACGCCCCTTGACTATCGGCGCCCTGGACTGGACCTTTATGCGGGGACCGTGGGAATTTTTAGGCGAGGCGGCTTATACCACAATTAAAGGTAATGACAGAGATCTCGATGGCCGGTTCATCGGACTCCCCGAACGCATGTTCGGCTGGTATGGACAATTCAACTATCACTTTATGCCGACGTTCATCCAACAACTGGCCCCAAAATATTTTAGTGATGATTCCATTTTTACGGGAGTTTTTCGGGTTGACGATGTGAACACGAACCTCGATACTCCGGGACTGGAAGGCGATGTATTTCGGATTACTCCAGGAATCAATTTCCGGCCAACAGAGGATACCGTGTTCAAATTTGAATACCAGTACAATTTCGAGCCCAACCGCATTACCGGACGAGACGTCATGAACGATGGAATTGTCCTTTCCGTCGCGACGTACTTCTGACACAATACACCAGAAGACAAGATGATGAGCAGAAGCTATTCATTGTTTCGATTCGCCAGCACCATAATTCTCCCGAGCCTACTCATTGGTTGCGCCAGTCTCTCCGGAGGGCAAACCTCGACCGTTCGCTGTCAGTACGACACGGTGTGGGACGAGAGCCTCATGGTACTCGAACGCGCCACGCTGATCACGGCCGACAAATCCTCCGGTGTCCTCGAGACCGATTGGGAAAAAGGCATGTCGAAGCAAGGCGTCGGAGCGTTTGGGCGAAAACTTACGCAAGAACGCTCCAGTCTATTCGTAAAAATCATTGATGATCACGATGTATCGACCATCCGCGTTATTCACGTTCGACAAGAACATCCCCTCAGCGGAGTGAAAGCACTGCGGTGGTTCCCGGTCGATGGATCGCCCCACGTTGAACGTCGAATCCTGAACACCATCCAGCAACGCCTCAAAAAACACGGATGCCATCCCATCTAACACGGTGCGTGTGGGTTATCCCCATGGCAACACCTCTCTCTCTACGCTGGCTTCATACACCGGCGTTACCTGCAGTCAAACATCACGTGCTCTCACGCATTGCCAATCGCCGGAAAAAACGAGACTGTCGAACCATATAATGTCTCACCCACTGTTCACTATCATCGCCGTGATCCTCCTCCTATCTACCCAAGCAATACCACAATCCTATGGAGCGGAAATACGCGACCGAATCTTTGATGAAGAGCTCGGACGGTGGCTCACAACCCAAGAAATCGGGAAGGAAGTCGTCTACCTAACCGAAGACGAAGCATTAAAATTGCTCCTCCCCCAATCCAAGACTATTCAAGCGGAAAGCAGGAAGATTACCCCTGAGCAAAAATCCTGTATTGAGCGCCGCATCGGCTGGAAATTCCCAGAAACGAGTTTTGAGTTTTTTATCGGTGAAACAGACGGCACCATTGATGGATACACATCCATTCAAAACACCATTGGGAAGTACCGCCCGATGACTTACATGGTAGGGATCACACCTTCCGGCAAAGTCTCCCAGGTAGAGATGCTCATCTATCGAGAGAGCCGTGGTGCCGATATTCGCAAGCCCCGGTTTATGTACCAATACAAAGGCAAACAATCAGACGATCCGATCAGAATTAATCGGGACATTATTAACATCACTGGGGCAACGATGTCAGTCCGGTCGGCAAGCGCTGGGGTAAAACGGGCGTTGGTGTTGACCGAGGAACTCTACTTGAATCCGCAGGGAACGCCATGTGGCGCCATTGAACACAAGAAGAAAACGTCTCGGGGATTTTTTAATCGATTATTTGGAAATTGAAGATGCGCAACTTTAACACTCGCTTCAGGCTGCTGGATACTGATCGCCAAATTCGCTTGGTCTATACCTTCTTCGTCAGCATCGTTGGTATCGGATTTGCGCTCACCCTCTACTGGGCCTATACGATGAACGGGTTGTCCTATGACGGCGTCATCACCCACTACCTCGGATCTGATGCCACCTTCGGTGAACCAAAATCGTTTCATGAATTAGCCGAAATCACCCACTTTCACCTGTTTACAATGCCCATCGTCTTCCTCATCATCGTCCATATTTTTTTCCTCACTATGGCGCCCAGATGGCTCAAGATTACCATGGCTTATATGTCATTCACAGGCGTCGGCCTCGATCTTCTTTCTCCCTGGTTGATCCTGTACGTTTCTGAAGTCTTTGCGCTCACCTTGCTTTTGGGGGATTTCTTCATGATTAGTAGCTTTGTACTGATGTCCACTCTTCCGCTGTACGAAATGTGGATTCTGAAGCGACGACTCATAGCAAACGAGGACTGAGGGCTATTCACGCGCAATGCAGTTCGAGAGGATCTACGGGGGAAGGGGATTGCGCACCTTCATAGGCAGTACAGGAGACAGAAACCCTTTGCGGATCAGCCTCCCTGTCAGCTCAGTTTCAAATATCATCGCTACGCCAATGAAGACTCGTTAGAAGATCAAAATCTGCTCCAGCCTAGTTTCGCCATGAAGGAAAAAAACAGGACTGCTGACACCGCTGATCGCCCCAGACACCCAAACCCAATTCTTTCTGAGTCGTCGCCTTCACTACTTGACTTGACCTCGCTCATCCAAGTCCAACCTCATGGATGTCATTATGTTGGAGTTGCACAATCGCACGCCGCGCCCTATCTAGCACAGATATTAGACGGGAGGTGAATCCAGGAGGGGTGATATCGCACGTTGAACGGGCCTGACGTTGCAATTAGTACAACTCCAACATAATGACATCCAGCTTTCTAATCCAGAACAGTGCTAAAGCAATACCAATGCCACCCAAGATTACGTGTGCTACGTTGTGTTTTATCACGATCTTTTGATGCTCACCACAACCCTGCTGAAGCAACCATGTATCAATTTTGATCCGCTTATGTATCTATATCGCCACATATCGCAAATTCAAGATCTCGTATGCATCGACAACGGTTCTTCTGGCATCAGCATCCCTCACAACAGGTTCGTGGTATTATCGTCGCTTATATTGCTTACGCTAACTGGATTCTGGTACTCGTCGCGGTCAGATGGTATGCTCCGCGCATCTGCCGTTGGCATTGCGTGGATACATCACAGCAACAGTCTTAGGATTCGCACATACCCTCGGTGAGTTCGGAGTAGTGTTGATGGTAGGAGGAAGCATCCCAGGAAAAACAAAGGTGCTCTCGATCTCAATTTACGATCATGTGGAGACCCTGGAATATGCTCAGGCTCACGCCCTCTCAGGAGGATTGCTCCTG
>PBSN01000006.1 GCA_002726235.1 Nitrospiraceae bacterium | reverse complement strand
ATATCGTCATTCGTTTGATTGGTCGTGCCATCGATTCGATCACAGAGGAAAAACGCTCATTAAGATGCGATTGTTACTGGTACGGCGATTGCGGTGGACTGGGAACCGTGACCTGATTTACGCCTCGAATCCTGAGTGGAAAGAAGAAGGTGTGATGAAGGTGCTCGACCCCGCCATGTGTTGAAGGTGGGGAGAGCACGGTTAGCATGCCGGTTGCACAATCCATCGATTGCACAATCCAAATGAGTGGGATGCGAGAAATTTCTCCTTAAGAAGGACGGTCTGCAGATGGCTAATCACTTACCCCCTTGATCACTGGGGGAAATGTGGTGCCGGAGACGAGGCTCGAACTCGTACGGGCGTTACCACCCATGGGATTTTAAGTCCCAGGCGTCTGCCAATTCCGCCACTCCGGCATGCCACTGAAACAATAAGCCGTGAACATACACTCACGGTAATGTTTGAGCAAGCGGTCAATCATTCTGTGTCAGGTCCACCTTGTCTTCTCCCTTCTCAGGCGAGGAGGGGAAATGGGGGAGGAAACCTTATTTCCCCTTGGCGTGCGGCAACGAAAGTGATCACTGAGTGTTTCCTGTTGGAATCTGGCGTTAACGGGGTGGGACGATAATATCGATGGAGTCTATGGCATTGTACTTGTAGCCGCCGGGGTTCCAGATGGCCTTCATGGGCTGGGTTTCGCCATTGGTGTTTGTTGCGCGGGACATGATCGTAAGTTTGCCTGGCGTTTTCGGTTTGATGATGAACGACCAGGTGTTCCATGCATACCGTCCGTCGACTGGATGAAGTTTTGCTTTGTGCCAGGATCTGCCTCCATCAACGGAGATGTCTACAGATCGAATGCCGTTGCCTGCATCGAAGGCTACGCCAGTGATCTCGATAGGCTGTACAGAGTTGACACGATCATTGTCTTGGGGTGAGGTAATCACGGATTTTACGTTACAGCGTGTGACAGGAATGGTTTCGCCTGGATGTTTGTATGGCTCAACAGGGTGTGCGGGAATTCGATATGCGTTGGACATCCAGAAGCCATCAAATGCCTTTGGAATGACGGTGATACTCTCAAGCCATTTGACCCAATAGGTGCCATACCACCCTGGTGCGGCCAGTCGAACAGGATAGCCATTCCAACGTGGAAGAGGGTGTCCGTTCATGGCATATGCGATGAGGAGATCTTCGTCCAGTGTTTGATCGATGGTCAACCGAAAACTCTTTTCGACAAGAGGTGTCTTGTCGATGCTCGGTCGATCGGCTCCTTTGAAGACAACGTCATGTGCATTCGCCTTGAGGCCAACTTTTGAGAGGACATCCCTGACCCTCACTCCGGTCCATGTTGCACAGCCCATGAATCCGTGGGTAAGGTTCCAGCCAGGAAACACTGGTGGATTAAAGAATGCCATGCTATTTCCCGCGCATTGTGCCACGCTGGTAATGCTCACCGGTTCGAATTGTGTTTTAAGATCGTTGAGAGTGAGTTCCAATGGGTGCTCAACAGTGCCGTGAATTGAAAGCCGATAGGATTCGGCATCATCAGTTGGTGTGATGGCAAGGCGGGAGCGAACAAAAAAAACATCGTTGGGAGTGATGGGGTGTGTCAGGTGGTGAAGAGGGGTCTCAAGGTTATGTGGCCGAGAGGTAATGCTGATCAACGGCTTCTTCTCTTTAACTGTTACTAGGGGGCGATGTCCGTAGTATCGCCGTACCACGTCATACACCGATGCATCGCCGCGATGTGGGTGAAGCAGGTTATCAGCAAAAACCAATCCGGCAGTCGTAGGCGGAATCAGCTTCAGGGTGGTTGAGGAGAGAAGCCATTGCCACAATTCTCGTCGACTGATGGGTGTGTTGATCATGTTAGCCTACGGTCTGTCATGAAAAACCGGCACGATGTCACATTCCAACATTGTCTTCGTCCAATTGACCTTGGGGGTGTGTGATGGATCCACGGCGCCATTATTTGAGATTGAGGGGATCGAGTCCAAGGTTCTGAAACATTCTTACGAATTTTGGTGTCACCGTGCTCTCGGTTCCACCGAGGCCTCGGAGGCTGATCATGAATCCAAATTCGGCGTCAGATCCGGATGCCGTTCCCAGACGCTGGGGGCGTTGGATATAGAAAAACCCCGCACCCCAGCAACTGCACGGATTGGTATAAAACAGCCCGTAATCAACCTCTGGAAAATATGGAGTGCCTGCTGAAGGGTTGGCATCGTAGTATGCTTTTGCAACAGCGCGGAAACCAAATGGGAGGGTCGTGCCGCCTTCAAACGTCGAAAAGTGAATGTCCTCTTCTTGGCGAAACGTAGTGTTGAACGAGATTGGATTAAACATGTCCCCACGAATTGGGACATCACCCGCACGGGTAAAACGTTGTCCGATTGTTAGGTACCAGGACTCGTTTGAGAACAAACCAAGATCGGTTTCGAATACGGAACTCATGCCTGTTTTCGGGTTGATAAATGCGTCAAAGTCTAGTTCTACGAACTTGGGTAGGTTTACGGTTGCCTCGATCCGCACATCTGAGAACGAGCGGGTTTCGAGTGTCTCTGGGCGGCCAAGGACAGTGCGGGCTTTTTCCCTCGCTCCGGGGTTCATCTGGATAGATTGTGTCGCGGTGAATGATAGCAGGTCAACATGCTGTATTTTCTTCCCTCTTTTCTTGACCGTTGAGAAGCGATTTCCGACGGAGTAGGTGACGAGATTTTTTTGGAAGACGAAGTCAAGATCGTCAAATTGAGGGAGATCGTTCTGGTTGACGCGTGGAAGATATTCATAGGTTACCGATGGGGTGAGTCGATGTGTGATTGATCGGCCTCTTCCTAGTCGAAAACGGCGAGACATGGTGGCTTCTGCCTCAACATTCAGGTACGGGACGGTGCGATCCATCCAATTACTGGAGTTCTCGCCTCTAGTGTATATCGTTTCTCTTACTCCTACTTGAGGGGTTAGAGAAATCCCATCGGTGACTTGAAATGTCGACCAGAGCTTGGGAAATATGTCGGTGCGTCGAGCATCGAGGCTTGATCGTTGTATTGGTGCTCCATCCACGAAAAACGGTAATGTTCCATCTTGCCGATGAATGTTGGTTAAACTCGATTCCAGGCCAAAATACATGGGAAGTGATGGAATGCGATAGGGTTGCAGGCGATATCCTAGTTCGGGAAGAAATTGTGATGTGGGATCGTTGGGGTTCGCAAGATCTTGACTGAATCGTCCGAGAAGGTAAGCGGATCCGTGATCCCAGCGTTGTGATATAAACGCACGAGACTCGGTGAGTCGTTGAACCCGTTCCTCAACATCGTCGCTGATTTCCTGCAGTGTGTCCCGTTTATTGACAAAATCAATATCCACGGTGGCCTGGAGCCTTTTAGTGAACTGGGTCATGTGTTGCATTTGGACGTCGAGCCGATTTTTATTCTCCCGGGTATCTTTAAAGAAGTTGGTTCGAAGTTCGCCTGCACTATTTTTGCTCAGTTTATATCGGTATTCGAGTTCTCCCCCGGTACCTTGATTGCCTCGATGATCTATGGTTGCCGCGACATCCTGGTGTGGATCGATGGCCCAGAAAAACCCTTGCTTAAGCTTGTACCCTTGTTCAGCATTGAATCCTGGCAGTGGCATAAGAAACCCGGTTTGCCGTTTCTTTTTTCCGGGGAGCTTGACGATTGGCAAGTAGGCGACAGGAACTTCCATTAAGCAGAATTGCGCGCCTTTGGCGACGAGATGCCCCTCGGTATCTAGGCGCAATTCTTTTGCCCTAAATTGCCACGGTGTCCGCTTGCCCTCTTCGATCATACACGCGGTGTAGCTGCCTTCTTCAATTCGATAGTGTGTTGCATCGATACGTTCGATGACTTTTCCTGTTACGTACTGCTGAGACTCTCGGATTAGAATAGTCCCATGGAACATCACGCCAGCTTTGCTTTTTATGCTCAGTTCAATACGGTCAGCGGTCATGGTTTGTTCACCATCATCGTAATTGACGTTTCCTTCGGCAGTGAGGAGTCCGGCTTGCATATTCAATGTTGCGTGGTCGGATGTGAGATGTTGCGTTCCTTGTACCACGTCAACGTTGCCGTCTGCGATGTAGGTATCCTCGGTGCGTGAATACTCAACTCGATCTGCATGTATGTCGATTGGCTCTTCTTCACTGATAATTTCACCTGCAGCGAGGGCGACGGAACGCGGGAATATAACAGCCCCTAGCAGCAAGGCGGCAAAAAACAAGTACCTGAGATGAGAAAGCTTAGGAGTCGTCACGAAATACCATAAACGCATTTGGCTGATGTTATGCCGTAACGGGCCCTTAACCACGGAGAGGTGAAAAAAAGGAACCTTTGAGATGGGCCTTGACCTCTCCGACTAGCAGGAGAGAGCCGGTTACGCAGATGGTATCTTCGTGAGTTGCGGTGTTATGGGCTTTCATCATGGCTTCTGCTGCAGAGGCAGTATATACAAGGTGCAGGGGCTTGTCCGAGAGTTGTTCGGCGAGTTCTTCAGCCGAGGCAGATTGCGTGTGAGCGGAACGGGTTAAGACAATGGTATTCGCCAATGGGATGAGGGGGGTGAAGAACGATTTCATATCCTTATCTTTTTGCATGCCAATGACGAGGATGATATTTCCAGAATGTCCTCGCTGGTGATCAGCCAGAAATTTAGCGAGTGCTTCAGCGGCAGTTGGGTTGTGTGCACCATCGAGCAACACAGTTGGATTGTTCGCAACACATTCTAAACGCCCGGGCCACTGGACGGAAACGAGGCCCTGCCGGAGACCATCTTCTGAGATCGGCATGCCTGTGTCGCGCAGCCATTCTACAGCAGCGAGTGCACAGGCAGCATTCTCAACTTGGTGATGCCCCATCAGTGAATATCGTAAGGCGGAATATGAACTTCTGAGACCGTGAAAGTCAAAATGATTTGGCGAAGACTCAACGGCTTGGAAATCTACTCCGAATGTAACTAAGGGAGACCGTTGTGTGGAGCAGACCTCTTGGATAACGGTGAGTGCTTTTGGCGACACATTGCCAACCACTGTTGGAGTATTTGGTTGTATGATGCCGCATTTCTCCTTTGCAACGGCTTCGATGGTGTTGCCGAGATGTTTTTGATGATCTAGTCCTACGTTGGTAATGATGGTGACAAGCGGCTTGAGGACATTGGTGGCATCGAACCGTCCGCCCATCCCCACCTCAACGATGCCAATGTCTATGTTGGCCTCGGAAAAATAGAGGAATGCGATTGCCGTTGCGAATTCAAAGAACGTTGGTGTGATTGTGGTGGGACACGATGCGGTGACCTGCTCGATCAGCGCTTCGAGCCTCCTATGAGGGATAGGGTGCCCGTCGGTTTGAATGCGTTCGCTGAAGTCTATGAGGTGCGGTGAAGTATACAGGCCCGTTTGGTGTCCCGTCGCAAGAAGGATGGATGCAAGAGTGGCTGCTGTTGACCCCTTGCCATTAGTGCCTGCGATGTGAACGGTTTTGAAGTGTTGGTGTGGGTTGTCAACGGATGACAGGAGAGCCTTCGTTGTGTCTAGGCCAAGTTTAATGCCAAAACGTTGGAGCTGGTACAGAGCGTGGAGCGCTGATTGGTAGGACACGTTAGCGGTCGTGATGCTCTTTTGGTTTGACTGCGTTGCTCATCGCACACATGCCTTCGAAATGTGCGTCCTTCGCTCCTTCTCAGATTCCAGTCTTGTTCAGAAGTGGTCGTGCGGTATCATGAACTCTCGCGCTGTCAGTCTTTGGATCGTTTGGGGATCGTTTTCAATATACTGTTCAAGGCATCTTCGCCCACCTGTGATGGTGTTCTATCGGTTTGAAAAAACCCTAGGAGGGTGGTCAGTGTTGCCTTCATGTTTCGGCGTGGAACGATCATGTCGATCATGCCGCGCTCCAGAAGAAATTCAGCGCGTTGGAACCCTTTGGGAAGCCGCTGTTTGATGGTTTGCTCAATTACGCGGGGGCCGGCAAATCCAATAAGGGCTTTGGGTTCCGCGATGATGATATCACCGAGCATGGCGAAGCTGGCTGTCACGCCGCCAAACGTTGGGTCAGTGAGAACAGAGATGAAGGGGACCCCCATGTCATTGAGTCGCCCAATTGCCGCTGCCGTTTTTGCCATTTGCATGAGGGAGAATATGCCCTCTTGCATCCTCGCACCACCGGAGGTTGAGATGATGATTAACGGCGTTCGTGTTGCACACGAGGCCTCAGCGGTAATCAGAATTTTCTCGCCCACAACGGTTCCCATGCTCCCTCCCATGAAGGAGAAATCGAAGATGCTCAGATTGACTCGGTATTCGTTGATAGAACCCTCCCCAACGACAATTGCATCGGAGCGGCTAGTTTTTTGCTGGGAGCGCTTCAGGCGGTCGGTATATGGATGGGTGTCTTTAAATCCCAAAATGTCTGTGGGTTGCAACTCCTTGCTCCACTCAGTGAAACTTTCGTCATCGAGCAGAAGACTAATGCGTTCATCCACAGAGATTGGGAAATGATAGTCACATTTCGGACAGATCTTACCATGACGTTCGAAGTCTTTTCGAAAGAGCGTTTCCCTACAGACAGTGCATTTAAGCCACAATCCTTCTGCAATCTTCGGTCCGGTGTCAGCGTCATCTACGCTCCTTCGTTTTTTGAACCAGGCCATACGATACGAGTATTATTGACCGTATTCTGATCGATGTTTCTTCGCCTGCTCTTCAGCGCTGAGTCGATCAAAGCTCTCATTGGTGTGTTTGCGGATTTCCCCAGGATTCGATGTTTGTGGAGTGCTGCAGTTCACGAAGAATGTGCCGATGAGGCCAACGATAGAAATCAGGGTAATGGCGTAGGCTGTTCGGATTGCATTCATTGCTCAAAAACTCCTTCTAATAGTGAGGCTTTTTCCTGGAATTTCTAGAGTGAGTTAAACTGTGACATCGGCGTATCTCAGCTGTGCAATGGGAAAAGTTGAATCCTATCTCCAATCGCTAGAAGCTGTCAACGTGCTTGGGGGGGCGTGTCAGTGTTCATGGAGGTGATTGGAATGAGGTTGTTGCTGATCAGCGGTGGTGATGAGCGCTCGGGAAGGTTTTGTCCTAAATCCGTCACTCCTCAGGTTGCTTCAATGGAGGCTCAGGACGAGGCGCGAGGAGCGTAGATCGGAGCGTATGTGGATACGTGAGGATTGATCGCCATAGCGACGTTGTTATGAGACAAACGAGGAGCAACCTGAGGAGCACAGAATCCTTTTACGCATACTTGGCTCATACCACATAACTGTGGTTGAATTGATTACATGAAGGGAACAAGGATACTGTGAGACATATCTTACTATCGATTGCTATTCTGTTCGGACTGGCACTTGTGTCCTGTGTAGGGCCGCAGGCCAAGAGGGAGGCAACAATTGCTCTGCATGCGCCTGGTGACATTCTTCATTGCATTGAAGATCGACGACCTTCATACAAGGTGCTAGAAATGCCTCCTATCAGGAATACTGGAAATGCGCCACAGCCATATCTGGAGGCGTTATACGATGCGATTCAAAAACAAATCAAGAAACGAGAGGTTTGGCAGGTTGTTTCCGAACGTGACATGATCGAGAATGTCGTTGTGTTCAATATTTCGATGTTAGTGTGGGAAGATGCTTCTGCTGCCTTAGACAATACGCGTCATATGAAGATGAAATTGTCTTTGGTCGACAAATTTCTCGGGTGCGAAATCAATGAGACTACTGGAGCTGGGCAGGTGGTCGTGGATTCATCGGGAAACAGGATTGAACACGGTGTTGCTGACATCGCTGATGGGGCAGGGTGGTTTGTCGAAAATGTTCTGATTCACAATCAGTCCAATTGAGTTGGGGTTGCTTGTTTGACGTTATCAGTCTTGAGTGAGCTGGATGATCGCCGTGTACACATATTATGATGAGGTGTTAATATGCGAGCGATAGTTGGGACGCTCAAATGTCTCGCCATTGGTATGATTCTGTTTGCATCGTGTGCCGTTGGGCTTGCGATATATCCTGCAACAGCCTCTGCGCAGAGTGCAGGAATGGCTCAAACAGCGGCAGGTCCAAAATACCCTCTTGTTACCCTCGAAATCCCATCGTTCATCAATGCAGTTGAGGCACCAACGACAATTCTCTCATCGCTCCAAGCGACGGTCATTGAGGAGTTTAGAAGGAAAAAACTGTTTGCAGACGTGGTTCCGGCGACTGATGTACTCGATGGAGTCTTGGTTATTCAGGGGACGGTGTTGTCGTGGGACAAATCTGGAGCCATAGGAGCGTCAGGTGGTGGAATCCTCACGATCCACTTGGCCATCTTTCAAAAGATCGTGACGTGTCCGTTTAACCGGGCAACTGTGAAAGGTGTGGTTGGTCCTGAAGTGCTTGAAACCGGATCTGTTCAGTCGGATCACGTGTTGGTCAAAGGGACGTTGGCCTTTCTCTCATCGGTGACCGGTGATGAATAGGGCGCTATACAGTGGACACATGTTGTTTGTGATGCGATGCCTGTTCGGAATTATAGCCATTTGTATGCTACCAGCATGTGGCATTATGCAGAAAACGGCTCAGCCCCATAGTATGCCTCAGCCTTCTTTGACTAGCGCTTCGAGCGAACCGGCTGTATTGCCGAATTCAGAAGTTAGGCCATCACGCTATGCGATGTTATTTAACACGCTTGAAGTTCCGCCATTGAAACTTGAAGCGCAAACTCCGCCGTCCGAAGAGTTCCTTGAGCAGCTTCAACAGGCGTTTATCAATAAAATACGTGACACCCAATTGTTTGCACGTGTTGTTTCGAAGGCAGAGACTCGTGAGCGGGATGGAGTTTTAACGCTTGATGTCTCAATTTTGTCTTGGGATGAACAACCTGCAGGAGGAGTTATTGAGATTCGACTTGGGATCGTGGATATGCGGGGACGTTGCGAATTTACTCATGCAACGACCAGGGGGGAGCTGAAACGAATTGGTGCCATTGCCCAAGCTTCTTCCATCGGGCAGTATGAGATTAATCCATTGGTTGATGGCGTTGCGGTATTCGTGACTGATTTTATGCATCCACACCCTATAAATGAATTATAAATTACGCGATTACTCAGGAGGTATGTCCATGAATTGTGATACGAGTTCTTCACATGTTGGGGCAAATGGGTGTAGGTGTTTGGCCCTCTGGGTTGGAGTTCTGACCGTGTTACTGATTCTACCCATATTTTCGAATGGAGTGTTTGCGAAACAGCCCGCTGTGCTCGATGGGGAAATGACTGCTCCGAGTCCAGAGTTTCAATTTACTACTTTGACCGGAGAACGTCTAACAAAACAAGGGTTGAAGGGCAGTCCTACTTTACTGATGTTTTGGGCCACATGGTGTGGAATTTGCCGAGATGAACTTCCATGGATTCACAAGCTTGATATTCAAGCGAAACCCATGGGTCTACAAATCGTGGCCGTGGCATTTGCTGACGACAAGAATGCTGTGGTGGAGTATGTTGAAAAGCATCAATCTACCTTTAGTTTCCACACCGCATTTGATGCCGATAACAAAGTATCCTCTAAGTTTCGTGTTCGTGCGACTCCGACCTTTTTCTTGTTAGACGGCAACGGGGATGTTCTGCTTATGCATATTGGTGGAGGCATCCTAGGAGACGCAAATTTTCGTCGTCTCATGAACGCGCTTCTAACCTAATATGGTGCGTATCACACAATAACAGTCAGATACCTGGTGGGAGACGTTTAGGGAGTTTGTTCATGGAAGGCGCAACCACATTTCGCCTTGTGTTAATTAGGCCATCGCATTATGACGACGATGGCTATGTTATTCAGTGGGTGCGCTCGGCGATTCCATCTAATACCTTGGCCACACTCAACAGTCTGGCGATGGATTGTGCTCGACGTCAGGTTTTGGGAAAAGATGTTGGCATTGTCGTTGACTGCTACGATGAAACCAATACGGTTCTGCCGATCAAGAGCATCATTCGTACCGTTCAGAAGGCCGCTGCCGGGATGGTAGCGCTCGTGGGAGTACAGTCCAACCAGTTTCCACGAGCTGTCGATCTGGCAACGAGTTTTCTTCAGGCCGACATTTCTGTGGTCATTGGGGGATTTCATGTTAGTGGATGTCTTCGCATGTTGCCTGATATTCCGGTTGATATTCAGGCAGCGTTGAACAAAGGGATTGCCATTTTTGCCGGAGAGGCGGAAGGCCGCCTTGACCTTATTGTACGCGATGCCTATCACGGTCGACTGAAGAAGGTCTATAACTTTATGGACGACTTGCCAGGTCTACAGGGCACCCCCACGCCATTTTTAGATCGCACGATCATTGACAGGACGTTTGGTCGAATGTCTAGCTTCGATGCTGGGCGAGGTTGCCCTTTCCAATGCAGCTTTTGCACCATCATCAATGTCCAGGGTCGTAAGTCTCGGTGGCGTTCGCCCGATGATATTGAGGCAGTAATCCGATCCAACCTTAGGCAGGGGGTGAGACGGTTTTTCATCACGGACGACGATTTTGCTAGGAACAAGAATTGGGAGGCCATTCTTGATCGTTTGATCGTACTTCGGGAGGACGAACGGCTCCCTATCTCCTTTACCATACAGGTTGATACGCAGTGTCATAAAATCCCTCGATTTATTGAGAAAGCCGCTCGAGCTGGTTGCCGGAATGTGTTTATCGGATTGGAGAGCATTAACCCTGATGCCCTCATTGCGGCAAAAAAGCGGCAGAACAAAATCTGGGGATATCGAAAGATGCTACAGGCATGGAAAGATCATGGATGCACCACGATAGCAGGCTACATTCTTGGGTTTCCACAAGACACTCCGGGATCCATTGCCCAAGATATTGAAATCATTAAACGGGAACTTCCTATCGACATGTTGGAGTTTTTCTACCTGACGCCATTGCCAGGGTCTGAAGATCATCAAACTCTTACCGCTCAGGGTGTCTGGATGGATTCTGATATGAACAAATATGACTTAGAGCACGTCACCACTGCTCATTCCTGTATGTCAGAGGGTGAATGGAGCCAAGTGTACAAAACCTCGTGGCGCCAATACTATACGCTGGAGCATATCGAAACAGTTCTTCGCCGTGCTGCAGCGAAGCGGTTAAATATGAACAAACTGATGTACCATTTACTGTGGTTTTCTGGAAGCACCACTATTGACAAGGTTCATCCGCTTGAATGGGGCGTCTTGAGACGAAAGGTTCGAAAACAACGGCGTTGTGGTATGTTGTTCGAGTCCCCCTTCATTTTCTATCCCCGGCGAGTGTGGCAGGTCACTTCCACGTGCGTGCGCTGGGCTTTCCTCGTCTGGACCGTCTACCGTATTCGGTGTCGTGTGGAAAATGCTTCAACTCGGCTAGAATATATTGACACCGCTCTGACGCCTGTTGCCGATCAGGAAGAGGGAAGCCTTGATCTCATGCAGGTACATGCTGACTCCTGTGTCCATCCGCACATCACCAAACAAAAAGCTGCAATTGTCTAATAGGTTTTTTCTGACCTAGGATCAGCCCACGACTAGATAACGCTTTGTAACGGGATGGGAACATGTTGCTGTTTTCAGTAGCATGTCCAGTAAAGGCAGCCTTGTTTCTCATTCATAATGAGCAGGTTTGATGCTTTAATCCAGCTCACCGTCAAGCAAGGAAAATCTTCTTCTTTTGTTCTAAAGGCAACCCGTGTTCTTTCACGAAAAATAGATTGACTCTTTCCTTGACGGACCGTTTTGAACCTCTTGTAGCTTGTGTGTCGTTGGTCAGGTGTCCTGTATAACAGGGCAATGTGGATTAATCTTCAGTTTTCAGCGTTCTGCTAGGGTGGGAGGATTCTCCTCCATTCCGTAGTTTTGCCTCTGGCGTATCGTTTTCGTGACTTTCCTGGTACGTGCTGCCCTGCAATTTTATACAAAACATGCTCTCAGAGGGAAAGTCTCCTGAATCCTTTTCCGGAAAAGTGGCTCATAGTGAGTAGGGCAGGTGTTTTCTATGAGGCAAACGGGGAGGTGTATGTTGCGTTGTGTTCGTTGCCGTGGGCTCATGGTAGGTGATGAAAATAGAAGTATTGATAATGACGTTCATCAAGTGGATGGGATGCGTTGTGTCAACTGTGGATATTTCTGTCCCAACATGCCGCCAAGCGAGAGCATGACCTCGCCACGGCGTCCCTCCTCTCCTGCCATGCGGGTTATGACACGTGTGAGGGGTCCTAACGTCTCTCACCGTGGCTGATGTGGTCAGATCTTGTTACGCTCGGGTTGTGCTGGGCTGGGTATGGTACTGTGCACAGTGTCTTGGCTGCGCCCTCCGTTGCGAACTGGATCAAGCAATGCTGGGGTGTTGCGGCGGCGTATTATCGCCTCACCTACAATGTGGTGAGCATCGTTGGGTTGATCCCAATTCTCTGGTTTTCCGTTTCCATACATGTTTCCCCGATATTACAATGGGTATGGCCGTACACTCTGATTCAATATCTGTGTTGGGCTCTCGGTATCCTATTTTTCGCACTGGGTATGCGTGGATATGATGGGCGTGAGTTTTTAGGTATTCGGCAAATTGCAGCTTATCGTGCTGGATCTTGTGATACGTCCTCACCAGTCTTGACTATCTCCGGCATTCATCGCGTAGTACGGCATCCGTGGTACCTTGCGTTGCTGCTTTTTCTGTGGGCCCGAGACGTGTCTGTCGTGACGCTTGTCACTAATGCTGTCCTGACCGTGTATCTGTTTATAGGGACGTATTTCGAAGAACGAAAACTGGTTGTGATGTTTGGGGTTCCTTACCGGCGGTACCAGGAAACTGTGTCGATGTTTTTCCCAATCAAGTGGCTCAATCAACTCGTTTCATCCATTAAGTTGTGATCATGCACACTTAATTGCATTGACTCAAATCCTGAGAACGTGGTGGAATGTTGCTCAGTCTGTATTGCGAGCTGTACAGAATGGTCAACCTGAGATGTCAGGAAGGAGGTTTTCGTGATGAAGGAAGCAAAACTTATGTTCGCCATGATGAGTATATTCATGGTGTTGGTGTTGCCACTGGAGACGGCTCTTGCCGCTGGTGTTTTCGACTTTCTTAAGGGAGGCGAAGAAGGATCGAAAGCCGCTGAGGAGCAGCCTGAGCCTATTGATGTCGTGACCGGATCGGCTCGTGCAGAGGTCAACGCCATTGCGAATTTACTGTTGCCAGGGTCTGGGCTGATGGCTATTGATCTCTCACACAAAACTAAACAGTTTTGTATGTTAGACGGGGTATCACAGCGTAATATGGTTCATTTTTCGCACACACCAGAGAATACAACCGAAGATGTGCTGTATTTTCTCAACCCCGAGACATTTGTTGCGAGTGGGCTTAATGCCAAGAAATTACCGCCACTTCCCTCCGAACTCGGGGAGATGACTCCCCACCAGTGGTATTACTATGACGGAACCTATACCGAGCCTCATCATGGTCGAACTCTCGGCGTTGATTTTCTCGTCATGGCAATTGATGTGAAGTAAGGTGTCGCGTGTCAGTTTATGCCTCACATGTAACTATGCAGGTGGTTGTAATATTGGCCAGACCAAGGCGCGAGGAACGCAGTCCAGAGCGTATTTGAAAATATGAGAGGATCTGAGTGCCGTAGCCACGCCGGTATGGGGTAAAAGTGGAGTGATCTGAGTAGTGATATCCATGCTTGTCATGGAAGAACCCTAATGTCTAGAATAGCGCGTTTTCGTTCAACCTCAGGATATGCAAGGCAAGGGTGCGATGCTGGACAAGTTGCAAGACAACGAGCTGGTGACGCGATTTCAACAGGGGCAGCACGATGTTTTTGAGGAACTGGTCTCTCGATACGTTGGGCGTCTCTATTCCATGGGACTCCGCATGTGTGGGAATACTGATGACGCCCAGGATATGTTGCAAGAGACGTTTGTCGCGGCATTCAAGGGTATGGATGCGTTCCGTGCTGAGGCGAAGTTCTCTGTCTGGCTCTTTCAGATTGCTAAACATGCGTGTATGAGGATGCGACGAAAGAGTAAGTTTTCCCCCCGTGAAATATTCTCGCTTGATGAACTGGCACTTGGGGAGGATGAACGTAAAACATTGAGTGTTGTTGATTGGCACCGGACGCCCATCGATGAATTGCTGAATAAGGAATTGCAAGGGGTGTTAGATGAGACCATACATCTTCTTCCGTCAGACCTCAGAATGGTGCTGTTATTGCGAGATGTCGAGGGTTTTAGTGCAGAGGAAACGGGGAAGATCATCGGGGCTTCTGTTTCTGCCGTGAAGTCGCGACTGCATCGCGCACGCCTTTTTGCGCGAAAACATCTTCACCTCTACTGTCAGGGGGAGGTTCGTTCGCATGCCTGATTCTAAGGCGAAGAGTATTGCGTCCAAGATGACTTGCAAAGAGATCTTTGCGTTCCTCTCCGAGTACGTAGATGGGGAACTCTCAGAAGAATTGTGTGAAGCCATTCAAACCCATAACGGAAATTGTCCTCCTTGCCAGGCCTTTGTGGACACATTCATCACAACTATCGAACTCGTCAAAAAGCAACCTGCCAAACCTCTTCCTCCCGCTGTGAAGGACGAATTGAATGCCGCATTGAATAGGTGTCGGGAGGCACTTGATCAAGCGCGCTAGCATTGGGTATTGAAACAAGCCTTTCAGCTGTATTTCCCTCATGTTCGACCTCTTCCCGTGCGGTTTTGCACGTCCTTGGATTTTTGCTCGGTTAGGGCTTCTCTGTGGAAAGTTCGGGATGGGACCCCCCATTTTTTTTGTATCCTGCAGGTCTGGAATGCTAGCGTCCTCTAGGAGTGACTGCGCAGACGTATGGCTGGGGGTGCAAGGTATAGCACATTGGGGGATGGTCAGGAAAACTGTCTGAACAAGTGGGCGTGCGGGAGTATTTTCTTGCGGAACGCAGTGGAATTAAAAATAAAAATGGTACATGAGAAAGACTTCATCTAACCCGGCATCAGGGTTGATTTCCTTATGCCCCGTGGTATGACGGTATTCGAGACGAATTTCATTATGAGGTAAGGGGAAAAATTCTATCCCTGCTCCAATTCTGGAGAGCTCATCACGATCGATATTACGATCTGGATCTATGTGTTCATATATCCCCTTCAGATCAATCCCTTGGACAGGAAGAAAGCTAAGCTCGTGATATTGCGCCGTACTTTTTACGCGTGGCGTGGTGTCTCGCGATAGCTCATTCCAGTCATATTCGCCGAGATACGTTAATTTCCACAGGTTGATTCCGGCATGGCCGGCATAGATCTGTCGTTCAAAGGTCTCCGCATCGTTGTGATAGAACGATCCTCCGACGTTTGTCTTCAGATGCTCGAAGTTGAGAATAAAGTAATCTGCTCGCGCGACATAGGCTTTACCCTGATTGTTATCAAACGGGATGCCTCCTCTTTGTCCATTCAGGACGGCCAATTGAATGGAGGCTTGTCCTGGATAGAATCCAACCTCGACGCCAGTATCTTTATCATCCCGACTGAACCCTGTGCCGCGGGTTACTTGCCCGACTTCTCGCGAACTCGAATTCCCTCCGCGCGTAAAGGCCGTATGATTATCATGCTTCCATCCGAATGCTGGAACAAACTTTCCTGCCTTGACGTAGCCTGAGAACGGTAGGATTTGAGCGAGACCAAAGGTTTCAATCTCGCTGGAAAGCAGGCTTTGATCGTGGTAGAGCAGGACTTTGTCGGTCAGTTGGGCGGAAATATAGAGGTCCGCCTGCATTGGGAAGAAACTGAGATTGTGCCGATTATCAGAGAACCCCATTACGCGGAGATCTGACCCCACGGTGAGGTGTTTGGTAATTTTCGGGCTGAATTTCTCGCCCTTGGCTCGCATGGTGGGGTTGAGGGGGAGGTTCATACGCCCGTACAAGCTTCCATGCTCGGTGCGCATTCCCCCCCCACTTGGATTCACGTGACATGCGTTGCACGACAGGCCGGTTCGCATGGAAAAGCGGGGAACGGCCGAGGCGACCTCGGCCCATAGAAATAGGAACAACCCCAGAAGTACAATGTGAACAAGCAACGTGCGGCGCATTGACACCTATTTTACAGGGAATAGTTCCCCTTTATAGGGAACTATTCCCTTATTAAATTAGCGTAGATCTAGGCCTGCCAAGTAATCTTTTGAATTTGCAGCGTGACAGCCGATGCACATGGCATTCTTTCCAGGCGCTTTGGCTTCGTCGGTCAAGAGGGTGCCATTTGCATCGCGCGCCTCGTAGTACCAGTCGCCGTTTGCTGTATCGTATCCAGCAGCCATCTTAATCATCACAACAATTTCGTCGATGACTCCATCTGCTGGCGCCATATCCACCTGTTTAATGGACGTGGTTCCCTCAGGCCACGGTCCCGTACTGCCAGCTGCAGCCATTTCCTGCATGTTTATCGAGTACCAGATTTTGACCGCATTGTGGGGAGAGGGAGGGTTACTAGAATTCAGTGCAATCATGTTGGTGTAGAATTCCGGAGATGTTGCAAAGTCAGCCTTAAATGCGGCTGGGCCTAAATTGCTCGTTGCCGCTGCCGGTTCTTCTGCGGCTACTGGTTCTGCTACCGCTACCGTTTCTTCTGCGGCTGCTGGTTCCGGTGCAACTTCTGGTACTACGGGTTCTCCCATATTGACGAATGGGTCATTCGGGTGTTTAAACACGTAGTCAACGCCATTCAGGCCAGAGGGTCCCGTGGCCGCAATATGGCATGTGTTGCACATATTGTTGCCCAAGCCTGCTCCTCGCATTTCTGGCATAACACCGGCTGTAGCTGGATCAAGCATAAACCATTCCCAGCCACCGTGATCTTCGTTAAAGGCCGGGGCGCGCTTGACCATGGCCGTGATCTCGATAATGGCACCAGTCGCGTCTGCGACCGTCTTCAGAATGGCCGTCCCAATCGGGTACACGTCCGCGATTACGTTGTATGTGTCAGGGGTGTGTTTCGGGTTGGCCTGGAGCTGCTTCTTGTAGACTGTGCGTATGGTGTCCGGGTCTGCGCTTTTGTGCGCCATGCTCAACAGGACGTGGTTTTCCGGAGTATTTTGTATGACCGACCATGTGGCGTAATCGGCGAAAAATCCGTCCGTGACCTCAATGTCTGAGGGGTGCGCAAATACCATGTCTGAGCCCTCAGTCTGGGCGTTCGCGCTTGCGTGACAGCTGTTACACATGCCATCCATGAGAGAGGCTCCGCCACGGTCCTTGATTTCTTCAAGGGCACTAGTTGCAGGGTCTGAGGCTAGCATGAACCATTCCCAATGCTCCCCATCCTTGTTGAAATTTCCACCGCGCTTTACCATGCCCAACACTCCACCCATGGCAGCGAATTGCTTGTTTCCGCTCTCGTCCCAAGTAAACGTTTCCTTGACAATGACTGTTCCTAGCGGATAGGAGGCTTCTCCGGCTTCTCGCGATCTCGCTCCGGGCTCGTTAATCCATACGCGCCGAGAGTAGGCGTTATCAGCTGCCATGTGTTTGTCGACAAGGTATGGATTCGTATAGCCCGTGCTATAATCAAGCGTCCGCCAGTAACGGTAGTCGGTAAAATCACCTAGTGCAGCTACGAACTCCGCAGGTTGCTCGGCTGTCGCTTGGGTTGCTGTGCCTGTCTCCGGGGTAGTTGTGTCACTGTCACTGTCACCGCAACCCATAGTGAGTGTAAAGGCTACGCCAACTACAGTGAGTGCCAGCCATTTGTGACTGAGCACGAAAGGTGTTGATCTATCCATCTTAGGTTTCCTCCGCTCTAATTGTATTGTAATGAGGTGACCGTTATGCACGATACATTCACCAGAAGTATTGTGCCAAGGTAACCCGCTAGCTGTCTTGTTTTTCAGCTTTATGCTGAACACTTCGCATCAAGTGGAAGGGATATAATGTCATTGCAACGCGACAACGCCAAAAAAATGACAGTTGATCTGAATATATAGATTATTGCTCCAGATATGTCAAGCAAACTATCCTACTGCAAGCGGACGTGACGCATTATGAAAATACTGTAAACCATGTGCATCCTCGATGCCTGTTTAGAGACAGCACAATTGATGCCAAGGAACATTCGAGGTGCTGACAGGAAAGCATAAATGAGTAGTTTGTTACAGTTTTGTTCATCCTGATAGGTTGCGTGCTGTCATGCGGATGCAACGTGGGTAAATCTTGAGTTTCTAGCAGTTTACTGGGAGAGAATGGGCTGTGCAATGGCTGAAATCATGGTAGCGCTGAAAGTAGTAATACATGGTTGTGCGCTTGTGCGAATGTTCTGACGGTGCTACGGTCAGGGTGACACTCGCCTATCTACCTACAAGGAAGCAAGCGACGTACATGGATCTTAAAGAGCTCGTCACCAAAGCCATAGAGATTGAGACGCTCACCGGGGGGGCCTTCTTTAAGCTTCATCAGAAGTTTGGTGATGATCCGGAAGCTTCTCGCGTGTTTTCAAAACTTGCCGTGGAGGAGTCCGAACATGCCGATGTTCTGAAACGTCAACTGGCTCTGATTCAGACCAAGCCCGAGGCATATACTGAAGTCGATCCTGCGATGGAACAGAGACAACACATGTTGCTTGCTCAATTGCAGACACTTAGCCGGCGTATCGAAACCGAATCATTGACGCTTGATGAGGCTCTCCAGGCTTGTCTCCAGATTGAGGAAGGGGATGACAAAATGATCGAGGATTTGCGGCAGTCTTTGGGGAAAATGTCTTTTGAGGCTATGGCGGTCGAAGTGCTTGCCCTACAGAAGCATCCGGATCACAACGCTGAATTTGTTGGTATGCTTCGTCGCAGAGGCATTGTGCGAGCAACTCCTACCGTTTCCGATTCTTCTGCCGGTGACCAGTAATCCGATTCGTCTTTGTAGTGAGTACGCTTGCCCGCGAAATCGCATTCGTTCCGAACTTTTCCTGAATTGTATCCAAGACAGTGGTGAGTTGTTGGGCCTTCTCTGGGTGTGGCGCGAATAGCGATAATTGGTCTCCAGGTTTTTTTGCGGGGGAGAGCTTCGAGGCAGTAATCCCCAGAAGGCGTACTTTCTTTTTCGAGTGTGGAATACGTTTCAAGAGTGAAAGAGAACGCTGGTACAGGTCTGAAGATTGATTTGTCGCAGCAGCGGCTGATGATGTGCGGGTGATGGTTTGAAATGATTCGTCTCGAAATTTCAGCGTAACTGTCTGGCTCCGCACTCCTGCCCGTCGAAGACGCCGTGCAACCTGTTCTGCGAGTTGAAGGAGGGTGGCGTGGATAATCATGATATCGCGAGTATCTTCGTCAAAGGTCGTTTCCGCACCCATGGATTTGGCCGGCTCTTCTGGGATGACTGCATGCCCATCAATGCCTTGGGCGTGTTCCTGCAAATGACGACCATGCGTTCCGAATATCTTCATCAACATATGTGGTGAGTATTTAGCGACATCTCCAATTGTGCTACATCCAAGTCGGCGGAGTTGTATAGCCGTTTTTGGGCCTGCTCCCCAGAGTCGTTCGATGGGTAAGTTCTTGAGAAAGTCTGCTTCTGTTCCAGATGGGACGATGACGAAGCCATGTGGCTTTTTCAGGTCAGATGCAACTTTGGCCACAAATTTATTCGATGCAATGCCGACTGATGCAGTGAGCCCCTCTGCGTTCTGAATCTCCTGCTGAATCTGCCGCCCAATCTTTTGGGCGGAGCCATGCAGTCGAACGCTTCCTGTGACGTCGAGGAAGGCCTCATCAAGACTGAGGGATTCCACGAGATTGGTATATCGCTGCAAGATCGAAAAAATATGATCAGAGCTTTCCCGATATCGAGGCATTCGCACTGGGAGGAAGATGCCCTGCGGACATCGCTGAAATGCGTGTCGGATTGGCATGGCCGAATGAATGCCACATGTTCGCGCCTCATAAGACGCGGCGGAGACGACCCCACGTCCTTTGCCTTTTTGCGGATCGGCTCCGACGATAACCGGTTTTCCACGGTACTGGGGATGATCGTGTTGTTCGATGGCGGCGTAGAATGCGTCCATATCAATATGAATGATCCAACGAGACGACATCATTAGAGCGCTTACTGTTCGATATAGTCTAGGAGGATGGGTGAGCCTCCGGTGTCGAGAGTTTGGCGGAAGGCTTTGATTTGTTCAAGTGCAGATGGCTGGATTGGTTCATCAGGATTAAGATCAAGGAGCGTCATTGCAAAGGCAATTGCGGCATCGAGTTGGGAGTCACTGAAGCTCTCGGGATCAAGAACAAATGCTACGACTTGGTCTGGCTCAATGCCAATCTCGTTATAGCTTTCACCGCTGGGACTGCGAATTCCACCAGTGACGAGCTGCAGTCCTCCCGGATCATCGGTAAAGCGAAAGAAACTTTGGGATACGGCTTTCCCAAATGATCGCGTGCCAATGATGTGGGAGCTGAGGTTGTCTCGGAGGCTCGCGATAACGATTTCTGATGCACTTGCGGAGTGTCCGTTTTGCAGTAGCACAACGGTACGTCCCTCACCGGGGTCGCCCGGTATTGCAGATCGTCTATCGGTGTGGTCGAGGTCAAAAAGTTCAATGAGCGTTCCACTTTCCACGAAGAGATCTGCAGTTTGAATAGAGTCTTCCAGGGTGCCTCCAAGGTTATCCCGAAAATCCATGATGATGACGGGTGAGGAGTCTCTGATCAGAAAATCGCTGATTTCCCCGTCTGTTCCCTCGGGATGGGAACTGCGCTGCAAGAAGGTAAAGACCCCAACATACGCAATCTGCTCCGTGATTGCGGTGGTGAATACGGAACTTCGTTGGAATTCGCTGAAAATTGGGGAGAGAGTGACTATCTCATCATCTCGTTGTATGCGGAGGTGGACGGGTTCTTCGATGTCGCGTTGAAGCATTTCTACGATCTCAGGGATGGTTTTCCCTTCAACCCATTCGCTATCAATCCCAAGAAGGATGTCATTAGCTCGAACGCCGGCGACTGCAGCCGGTTGTGTTGGAAACACCACTGGAAAGAAGGTAATGTCGTCGATTTGCTGAATTTGCACGCCGATTCCGCGGAACTCGCCGAAGAACGTATCGATGGTATCGGAGAACTCATCAATCACCTTGCTGAATGGATCATCAAGGGAAGCAAGGAGCATTTCGACTGTTTCAAACTCGCTTGTATTTTCAGGGATAGCGTCGGGAAAGAGGTAGACCCCGCGAAGTTGGTTCAACACGGATTCCACTGTTTTCGTCAGGCCAGAACTTGCCTGTGCCGCGTCTGCTAGCGCACTGGTTGGAATGGCGTTTACGTCGGATGTTGTAAGAGCGGGGCCGCTATTACTGTTTCCACACCCTGTCGAGATCAGGATCGTAAAGACGAAAACAACGGTTATTAGGTTGGCTCTGTCGTGCATTTCAGGTGGTTAGGCAACCGATTTATTCCATCCAATGCCGCGACTTTATAGCATTCGGCTAACGTAGGGTAGTTGAACACAGTTGTGACCAACGCGTCTATCGTTCCCTCAAACGCCATCATGGCTTGGCCGATATGAATTAACTCGGTTGCTCCCTCACCGATGACGTATACGGCAAGCAGTTTGCGGGTATTGAGGTGAAACACCAATTTCAGCATGCCCTCTTCGTTACCCATAATTTGCCCGCGAGCAATTTCGCGATACCTCGCCACGCCGATTTCATAGGGGACCTCGTCTCTCGTCAGTTGCTCCTCGGTTGGCCCGATCACCGAGATTTCCGGGATCGTATAGATGCCGTGTGGAAGGAGCTGTTCCGGAATAGCATTTGCTTTCTCGTTAAAGGCGTAACATGACGCGAGACGCCCTTGCTCCATGGATGTGGAGGCGAGGCTTGGAAATCCGATCACGTCGCCAACGGCATAGATATGTGGAAGGGTGGTTTGGTAATGGGCATTCACTTTCAATCGTCCTCGGGCATCGGGTTTGATGCCGATGTGCGGCAAATTGAGTTCTGCCGTTGCACCTAATCTTCCGACAGAGTAGAGAAGGAATGGGGAAGCGATTTGCTTGCCACTTTTTAAATGAGCAATGATCGTCCCATCCGCATCTCGTTCAACGCGATCGACGGCCTCGCCAAGCCGGAGTGAAATCCGCATTTGGCGCATCTGATACTGGAGTGCTTCGATAATTTCGGCGTCAATAAAATCTAGTAATCTTGGTCGGGCATCGACTAGCGTCACTTTGACCCCGAGCGCAGCGAGCATGCAGGCGTACTCGCATCCAATGACACCGGCACCGACAATCATCATGGCCGTGGGAATTCTCTCTATGTGTAGGAGACCATCACTATCGATAATGGTCGTGTCGTCAAACGGGATATCTGAGGGACGTGCCGGTGTCGATCCTGTCGCGATTATAAACGTACCGGCGGTATGTTCATGGAGTTCATCGGCGGAACTCACTTTGATGCGATGGGGGGATACGAAGGTTGCGAGGCCGAACATGAGTTCCACGTGGTTTCTGGACATTTGATCCTGAATGACGTGAATTTCTTTCCGGATCACTTGTTTGCCGCGAAAGAGGAGGTCTTTCATGGTGATGTGTTGTTTGACGCGATAGCTCTTGCCGTAGATTCCGCGAAGCCGAAATCCTGAGAGATAGAGTATGGCTTCCCGCATGGCTTTGCTGGGGATGGTGCCGGTATGGGTGCAGATACCACCGACCGAAACCGAGGTGCGCTCTATGATCAGTACATGCTTGCGCAGTTTTGCCGCTTGAACAGCTGCCTTTTGTCCGCCTGGGCCTGATCCGATGACGATAAGATCGTAATGGGCCACGTGAGTTACCTCGTAATGTGGGAAGGTATTTTGTACATTCGCAACTCGGTCGAGTCTAAAGCAAACCTACAACACCTGCAATTGACAATATCTGATACCTTCCGCTAAGGTGCAGCCGGATTTCGTGCATCTTTTGTAACCCTATCGTAAGACATATGGTGTGTGTGTGACGCAACAGGTTCCTGATGGGTCTACCGCGATTGAGGTGGTTGGGCTTACCAAACGGTATGATAAGGTCGATGCCATATCTGACATCTCCTTTCAGATCAAGGCTGGGGAAATCTTTGGTTTGCTCGGGCCAAATGGGGCTGGAAAAACCACCACCACTCGGATTCTCATCACCATTCTGAAGCCCACCTCTGGCACGGCCAAGATTCACGGACATGATATCGTAGACGATCCGACGACCGTTCGCCAGATGATCGGCTATGTGCCACAAGAAAGGGCGATCGACCGATTTTTGACTGGCCGTGAGCATCTGTTGCTGCTGAGTTCCCTCTACCACTTGCCCAAACATGATACTGATCGACGTATTGACGAAATTCTGAAGCTGGTGAACCTTGAAGAGCAGGCGGATCATCCGGCGAGGAATTACTCCGGTGGTATGAAGCGTAAACTTGACATCGCGTGTGGCCTCATTCCAAACCCGAAGGTTCTCTTTCTCGATGAGCCTACACTGGGCTTGGATGTTGAGAGCCGTTTTCGTATTTGGGAGCACGTTCGAGACCTCAAAAAACGCGGCATCACTGTTGTCATGACCACCAATTATCTCGATGAAGCCGACCAGCTTTGTGATCGCATTGCGGTGATGGATGGAGGGCGTATTCGTGTGATTGGGGCACCTGCAGAGCTGAAGGCCAATCTTGGCGGCGCCTTGATTTCAGTGACCATTGGAGAACATGAGCGCTCGCTGGATGAGCTGACGACCGCTTTGAAGGCGTTGCCAGATGTTCGTAAAGTGAATGCGAATGGTACATGTCTCCAAATTTTCATTGAGACTCCTGAGAGGGCGCTTTCACCAGTTCTCCAGTCGGTGATGACCGTAGGCCATCGCGTCGAATCTATCGATTATCACCGGCCATGCCTTGATGATGTGTTTGTTGCTCATACTGGACACCGGATGCACAGCGATACAGCGCACGAGAACGAATGAACAACTACATTCAGGAAATTTGGGCGTTAACGATGAGGTGGATCAAACGGTTAAGCCGTGAGCGGTTTAGTTTGTTGTTTACCTTGGCGCAGCCCATGCTATTTTGGCTGATTTTATTTGGAAGTTTATTTCAGCGAGCCACGGAAATTCAAGATATTCAAGCGCCCAACTACATGAGTTTCCTCGCCGCTGGCGTGGTGGTGATGACGGTTCTTAACAATGGGCTTGCCGGAGGGGTTGACCTGCTCTTTGATAAGGAAAACGGGTTCTTGGAGCGTATGTTGACGACTCCGATCGCACGGTCCTCTATCATTATAAGTCGATTCATTTTCGTCATGGGTATTACGTCGTTGCAAGTGTTGTTCATCTTGTTGGTTGCGTATTTGTTTGGCGTGCATCCTGTCACTGGGTTTGGCGGTGTGATTGGAGCAGTTCTGATCGGACTTTTATTTGGCGTTGGCCTTACGGCTATTTCCATGGCTATGGCTTTTGCCGTCAAATCACATGGCGATTTCTTTTCCGCGCTTGGATTTCTCTCCTTGCCAGCTATATTTTTGAGTACGGCGCTCGTGCCATTTTCAGCCATGCCCGCCTGGATGGCATTTCTCGCGCATTTCAATCCCATGACGTATGCGGTTGAGGCCATTCGAAGCCTCATTTTGGTTGGATGGGCTATCGTGCCGCTCGTCAAAGTCGTTCTTGTCATGATCGTATTTGACGCGCTGTGTTTGTATGGAAGCGTTGGCGTGTTCAAGCGGAACATGGGATAGCCCATCCGCGTTTTCAGACGTACCCCTACCTCGGCGAAGTCGACGATTCAGACCTACGTCTCGTAATATTCATCTAACAAGATGTTGAAGCGGGCCGTTCAACTTCGTAAGGCTGTCATTTCCTGTCGGAGATGTCCTCGTCTTGTCGCTCACAGGGAGACCGTCGCGGCGACAAAAGTTCGTCGTTTTCTACATGAATCGTATTGGGGAAAGCCAGTGCATGGGTTTGGTGATCCGCAGGCGCAACTCTTGATTGTGGGCTTGGCCCCAGGCGCACACGGATCAAATCGGACTGGTCGGGCATTTACGGGAGATCGAAGTGGGGAGTTGCTCTATCAGGTTTTGTATGACAATGCGTTTTGTACCCAGGCCGTATCCGTCAGAAAAAATGATGGTCTGCATCTGACGAATTGCTACATTACGGCAGTTGTCCGTTGTGCGCCGCCGGGAAACAAGCCGTTGCCAGAAGAGTTTGCGTTGTGCCGACCCTACCTCATTGAGGAAATTGCATTGCTCCGGTCTGTACGTGTGGTCGTTGTGCTTGGAAAATTTGCCTTCGATCATTACCTCAAAGCCTGTCAGGCTGTGGGCCGTTCTGTCCCGTCTCCCAAACCACAATTTTCGCACGGTGTGGTCGTCAGGTTGTCGTGGGGTGTCACGCTCATGTCGTCTTACCATCCGTCTCAGCAGAACACCCAGACGGGAAAACTCACATATTCCATGTTCAATGACGTCTTCGCCACTGCGCGGTCACTACTTGGAAGCACATAATGCGTTCGAGCATTGGTCATTAGGACTACCCCCATCACCAATCGTTGTTGCCAGTGCGCGCGATGGGTTGAGCAGAATGTCGAAACTAGCTGTCCAGGGAGGTTGCAGCAAACGAGGAAGCGAAATACGTACTCTTGCCTGTTGAGCTCTGGTGTGAAGTGAGAACGCTACTGGTGGACTATTTCAGCATCATTCTTCGTCCGGAGTCGTCGATGACGATTGAGTTATTGCATCCTGCCAGACGCGGTAGAAGGTATCAAGGACATTGGTGGGAGACGAAATCCCTTGGACAGAGACATGTTCAAATGAAGGATCTGAGGTGTCTATATCAATCGTTCCAACGCCGACGAGACGATCGAGAAACGACCGTTTTAATGTCATCTCTATGATGGTTACGATGAAGAGTTGCTTTTGGGTTCTCGTGAGAAATCCATGCATAACGATCAGATATTCCGGTGTGAGGCGATACCGTATTTGCTGAGACCACACCCACGCCTTAACGAACAATGCACATGACAGGATGAAAAGTAAGGTGGCGAGAATTGTAATCAGCGAGATATGTGGAATACGCTCGGTGAGACGCAATATATCCGCAACAGTACTCCACACGGGGTCGATATAGGTTTGGATCTTGCCAATCCATCCTGAAAACGGGGCAACGTGGGCTAACCCATACATGGTGGGTCCAGAGAGGAGAAGGGAAATTGCGAGAAAGAATGTTCCTTCGAATGAGCGGATCGCGGGGCGTCCTGCCCAAAGCGTTGGAACTGATGAAACGGTTAAAGGAGTTGTGTGTGGAAGTCTAGAAAGTTTATGTCCACACTCTAGACAAAATCGCGATTTCAGAGGAACCGTGGTCTTACATTTTTCGCAATGCATTGTCAGCCATTGTCGAGCAGTGTGCCTTTGAGACGTCTGTTCTGAGGTGAGACGCCATACGTTTATCTGCGTTCGAACACAGTACGCCTGCCCTTACATATACATACTCTATGTGAGCGTGTGGAGGAAATACAAGACCTCGTGCCGACTTTTGAAAAGCGTTTTTGGTTAGAAGGGAGCTTGCGGTCTATTCTCATGTCCTCATGCAGGATAGTGCAACAGGCCGTTCAGTAAGACCACAGCAGGCGAGGAGGCGAATCGTACGCTTGTTCGCTGAGCCTTGGAGCAACATGAGGACGAATCTGGCGGGCTGTGTGAGTATCTGCTAGAAAGCGGGTATTTGTTGGCTCACTCAGAGCGTATTCAACGGCTTGGTTTTCGGCGTTCGCGAGTTCGACTGATTGCCTCATGATACGGTAGAAGCCACCTTGCTTGGGTGGGGTGTTTAGTGCCCAAGATGCTGGCTGAAAAAGGCAAGCGTGCGGTTCCACGCGTCGGCAGCTTCTTCTGACTTGTAGACATCGGGTCTCGTATCATTGAAGAATGCGTGTGGTGCTTTCGGATAGGTTTTAGCCTCGCCAGTTTTTCCATATGCGTGGAGGGCTCCGCGAAGCCGATCGACATGGTCATGGGTGATCCATCCGTCGTCTTCTCCGTAGATATAGAGAACTGGTGCGTGTAGCTTTTGAAGTGGAGTGTCTGGGTCGGGGACTTGCCCGTAGAAGGACACTGCTGCTTTGATGCTTGCATTGATGGTGGGAAGGATAAGAGCATATGAACCGCCCATGCAAAAGCCCATTGTGCCGATTCGCGATGCATCGACTTCCGGAACAGTTTTCAAATAGGCGATAGTCGCATTCAAGTCTTTCAACCCGTCCTCTTGTTGTAATGCGGTCATCAGTCGCCCAGCTTCGTCTGCATCGGTCGTGATGGGATTGCCGAGCCGAGAATACAAATCTGGAGCAATGGCAATATACCCACACCTTGCTAAACGCCGCGCAATATCTTTGATATGGTCGTTCAGTCCCCACCACTCTTGAATGACAATGATGCTTGGAGCGTTACTCACACCTTGAGGTTTCACCAGATAGGCGGTGATGGTCACGCCATCACCTTGATATTGAACGGTGGAGTCCTTCACTTGTTGGGCTGTGAATTTTTCCGTCATACCCCCTCTCCTATTCTCCAGCGATCATCATTTCACTGATCTTCATGGTGGGGCAGGATACAGATCCACGGAAGGTCAGGTCGTTGCCTAGCATTTCGATATTGAGAAACATGTCACGTAAATTCCCGGCAATAGTGACCTCATCGACGGCGTACGTCAATTCTCCATTTTCAATCCAGATTCCGATTGCGCCGCGAGAAAAATCTCCCGTGACCATGTTCACTCCGAATCCCATCATATCGGTGACATAGAAGCCGTGTTTTATGGATCGTATGATCGTCTCAGGGGTATGCTCCCCGGCGACTGCATAGAAGTTAGTGGCGCCGACGCTTGGGCCACTTCCAATGCCTCGTGAGGCATTCCCGGTTGATGTGAGTTGTAGCTTGCGTGCAGAGTAGGTGTCGAGAAGATAGCTGCTGAGGACTCCTCTATCGACGACTGTCGTGCGACGTGTTGGTAACCCCTCTCCATCATAGGGGCGAGATCCTAGTCCCCCTGGCATGCGACCATCATCGTAAATGGTCATCCATTCCGGCGCGACTTTTTCTCCAAGTTTGTCTTTGAGGTATGATGCGTCGCGGTAGAGGGATGAGCCAGACACTGCTCCGCTCAATATCCCTAATAAGGAGCTTGCTGATTCGGGGTCGAACACGATGGGTGAGGATTGTGTCTGGAGTTTTCGCGCGCCTAGGCGACGAATCGCACGCCGAGCTGCTTCGGTTCCCACCGCTTCGGGAGCTTCAAGCCCTGCAATCATCCGATGGACGGTGTACCATGAATCCCTCTGCATTTTTCCATGCTCACTGGCAATGGGTGAAACCGAGAGGGAATAGCTTGAACTGGTATATTCACCGAAAAAACCTCGGCTGTTGGCATAGAGGCTCCGTCCTTTTCCAGAATTAAACTCCGCCCCTTCCGAGTTGGTAATGCGCGTGTCGAATGGAAAGATCACTGCCTCAGCTCGCTCTGCCTGGTCAATGTGATCGTCCATAGTACATTCCGAATCATCATGAATGCTGAGGTTGGGAAGATCTTGTGCCAAGGTATCATCTGCGGGTAGTCCAGAATCCGGATCTTCGACTACAGCTGTAGCCAAGGCACACGTATCCTGAATAAAACGATCCAACGCATCAGACGAAAGGTCAGATGTTGAACTTACCGCCGAGCGCTTTCCGACGAAAATACGTAATCCCAAGCGCTTCTCTCGTGCTTTGGATAGGGTTTCAATGGCAGCTTGGCGAACACGGACCGTGGCAGTATTTCCTTCGGCAAATACCACGTCGCCGTCGGTTGCACCATAGGACTTTGCTTTCTTTAAAATCTCTTCGGCGAGGTTGTGGTCGATGGTTTTCATGCCTGATTTGTCCCTCCGATGGTCATGCCGTCGACTTTAATCGTGGGCGATCCCACGCCGACAGGCACGGATTGGCCATCTTTGCCACAGGTTCCAATCCCGTCATCAAGGCGCAGATCGTTTCCGACCATCGAAACTCTGGTGAGGACCTCGGGTCCATTGCCGATGAGTGTTGCGTCCTTCACTGGTTTCGTGACTTTTCCATCTTCAATCAGATAGGCCTCGCTTGCGGAAAACACAAACATGCCGTTGGTAATATCAACCTGTCCTCCTCCAAACGAGACAGCGTACAAGCCGTGCTTGACTGACCGAATGATATCGNCTGGATTGGATTCCCCGGGCAGCATAAAGGTATTAGTCATTCTGGGCAGGGGCATGCTCATGAAGCTTTCTCGACGGCCATTGCCGGTGAGAGGAATGCCCATGAGACGTGCGTTCAGGCGGTCCGTGATGTAGCCACGGAGAATGCCGTCTTCAATGAGTACAGTCCGGCCTGTTGGGGTTCCTTCATCATCCATGTTGAGGGATCCGCGGCGCCATGGGATTGTGCCATCGTCGACGACCGTGCAGAGAGGGGATGCCACTTTTTTGCCGATGCGGTCGGAAAATGCCGATGTTTTTTTGCGATTGAAGTCGGCTTCCAGCCCGTGCCCAACGGCTTCGTGTAACAGAATTCCCGGCCATCCTGGTCCCAGCACGACGTCCATCATGCCGGCTGGCGCGGGAACTGCATTGAGATTTACGATAGATTGCCGGGCTGCTTCCTTCGCATACTGTTCAAAGCGGTTCTCGTCAAAGAAGAACGAGAATTCACCGCGCCCACCACCTCCGAACGATCCCATTTGCCGGACATTGTTGTCCGCCGCAATGCAGGTCACTTGAAGGCGAGAGAGTGGCTGCACATCGCCAACCACCCAGCCTTCTGATGATGCCACCATGAGCATTTTGTTCTCGGTTGCAAAAGAGGCCATGACATTTTTAATACGTGGATCGTACCCGCGTGCAATGGCGTCGATCTTTTCCAGAAGATCAACCTTCTCTTTGGTGGCGATTTCTGTTGCAGGTGTAGTGACCGGGTAGAGCGATCGGGGTGTAGGCGTCCGGCCAGATGTCGCTATAGCTGTTCCGTTACCTGGAGATCGAGCGATATATTTTGCTGTTTTTGCCGCAATTTTCAGTTGCTCAAGGGTGATTTCATCGGTATAGGCATAGCCGGTTTTTTCTCCAGCCGTTGCGCGTACGCCGACACCCTGGGATACGTGTTTTGAAGCCTTTTTGACGATGCCTTCCTCCAATGACACTGAGTCGGCAATACTGTGTTCGAAATATAAATCGGCGTCGTCGACTTCAGGAATGTTGACGAGACTGATGGCCTGATCAATCTCTCGTTCTGTGATGCCAAACTGCTGAAGGACGGCATTNTCGCGTGTCATCGGTAGTGTTCCCTTGCTGGTTACGAGTAAAATGGGAGGAAATTTACATTGCGTGCTAGATTATAGTCGAAGCGAAAAGAGGGAGGCAACTGGGAAAGGTTTTGTGGCCAGGATCCAGCGATGTTGTCGTCATTCCACAGATGGGAATCATGCCCTTGACCAATGCCACCCTCCGCTCTATTCTTTAGCCTCTTTGTCGGGGCGTAGCGCAGCTCGGTAGCGCACCGCGTTCGGGACGCGGGGGTCGGAGGTTCAAATCCTCTCGCCCCGACCACTTTTCGTGCCCTGGTGTCCGTGTGGTTAGTTTATTAGGAAATATTTCTCCCGAATCAGGGTTCGCAAAAAAAACGTCTACGGATGTGCGACAAGATACAAATGTTGCAGAGACTGCTCATCCATCTCCTTTCTTTGGCGCACGACATCTCTATTAATCATCACGCCTCGTTCTTTCCACAATAAATATTGAATTGTATTGTGACGCGGGGGTACACTGAGTGTGTACCGAGTCCTGTGGAGCCTGATGATGTGTTATCGCGTACGTCTCGCGTTTTCTCTCGCCTCTTGTGTCACCGTTCTGCTGGTCATGCTGGCCGTGGGATTNTTTCTTCCCTCCTCTGGTGTCGCCGTGGTCGCCAAGGACAAAGATTTTGCGGCCTTGGTTGCAGAAGCCGATTTGATCTTTGTTGGGACTGTGCACGAGATGCACGGGAGGAAACTTGCCCAGGGGATGATTGTCACTGACATTTGGTTGGATATCCGGGATGTCATCAAAGGGGCGCATCATGACGACACCTATGCGCTGCAAATTCTTGGCGGCGTCGTTGACCACGAACATCTGCACGTGCCTGGTGCTCCAGTNTTTGAAGAGGGTGCGACGTATACGCTTTTTGTCAAAGACAATGGAACCGTGATGTTCCCTCTTGTTGGGGTGACCCAGGGGCAATTTCGTGTCCAGCGTGACCCGTCCAGCGAAACAGAGTTTCTCGTTGCCGCCGATGGCCGTCTTGTGGTTGGTATTGATGAGAACAATACTGTCCTGACGGAGCCCTCGGATCATCCCGTTGCGCATCGCGGAGAACCTCCCAAGGCGTTGCGCCGTGACCAACCCCCCTTGCCGCTTGCTCTATTTCTCGGGGAGGTTAGAAACAGGTTATCGCCATGAGTGTGCGCAGACCCCGTGGGTTCTGGGTGACTGCGCCGGTGGCGTGTTTCATGTTGCTTGTCTCGAGTGTTCCTCCTGCACACTCGTTTGTGCTGGATCCCCCAGCCCCAAGCAATCGCATTGCGTTCAACAACCTGCTGTCGACAACCAGCATGTCAACACTAGGCTATGGGGAGACGAGCGATGCCGCGTTACTGGAGCGTGCGGCTGCGCTTTGGAACCANGTTGGGGTGGGCAGTCGTCCGGACCATGAATTTTTTAGTTTCTTAGTCTCCCCTCTGAATGCTGATCCGTGTGCTGGTAGAGATGGGATCAATACCGTTGCATTTGCCTCGACGGAGTGCGGCCTTGCCTGGGGGGATACGGTTGGTCTCACCTTAGACAAGTGGCTTGAATGGGCACAGTCGGATGGGTCGATCGTGATCAGTGACTATGAGACTGACATGCTGTTCAACGACACCGTGCCGTGGAATGCGTATCCTGGGCCGCTTCTTGAAGCGGATACTGGAGTACCAGGATGTTGCGATAGTACCAGCAAATTACATGATTTCCTGCGCGTTGCAATACATGAACTTGGTCATGCCCTGGGACTTGGTCATCCTGACGAGCATGGACAAACTGTTGTGAGCATTATGAGTGCTACTGAATCGACTTCTTTGCATACGATTCAGCCGGATGATATTGCCGGGGCGCACGCGGTCAATTTTGATCCGACAGGAACTCCAACGGTAGGGACAACCGTCCCAGCTCCTCTCCCCAATGCTCGTTCCCTTGATCTCAGCGGGACGCTCACGAAATTCAAGCATAAGATCAAAACAGCAGGGGAGGCGCTTGTCCTCAAGCTGACCATCACGAAGGTGGGCGCTCCATTGCCGGATCTGTGTATCCTGGGCACGGTGTGGCTGTCACGTGATGCGTCATTGGATCCGACCGATCAATTCATGACGGAACGGTGCATTAACGAGGCCATCACGACGAATACGGCCGTAAAATTTAAACTGAAAGACCTTCAAGCGTTGGGTGGATTGTTCGTCATTGTGTCCATTGACGACGAAAATGTTGTCGCGGAAACGGATGAACGCAATAACACAATTGTCGAACAGATTCCGCAGCGTGAGAGCCTCAAGGATACGTTACTTGTCGCACACGATCAGGACGGACCGATCAACGCGGGTGGCATTCTTCCGAATGCCCGTATTCGCATCAGAGGCGCTGTGAATGCCGCAGGCGATCAGGATGTGTACCGTCTGAAACTCAAGGGCGGACAGGCTCTCGAGCTGACGCTCAGCCATGTCGCCGCCACCAATTTTGACCTTCTCGTGTCTGATGGAATCACGGGCACGCGGCTAGGGGCATGTGTAACTGATGTGGTACCTGAGACATGCACGTTCACATTTCCCAGTGCCCGTCTCATCGACGTTACGATTGTGCCGAGAACGTCCACGGGCACCTATACCCTTGCGATCGTCTCGACCACCTTGAAAGGCATACAACCACAACAACTAGCCACTAGGCTTGGTATTGTGCCGTTACCCATAGCCGCTCCCAGTGGTCGGTGTCAGAACTCTAGCGGGTATGGGAAGCCCTTGGACTCCTTCTGCATAGAACCCGATCGTTTCTAGGTCTTCCTATTTCCCAACATGCTGTTTTAAGATCGCTGATCCGGTGATCGCGCTGTTGTCGGGGCCCAACTCGGCCGCCTTATGAAAGGATGTGGTTGCCGCCCCATGATTTCCCATCTTATCGAGAGAAACAGCCAGATTGTAATGGGCTTCGGCAAGGTTGGGATCAGCTTCAATCGCTTTGCTAAAGTGTCCTTCGGCAATATCCCAATGTTTTTGATTGAAATGATCAATGCCTAGGGCATTTTCCGGCTGGCCTGGAGAAGTGGCTGGCGCGTTGAGTGCTTGAGGATCACCGCTTGGGGATGCGACCTCTCCTTCTGGGGATGCGACCTCTCCTTCTGGGGATGCGACCTCTCCTGGCGAAGGGGATTCGGATGTGCATCCGATGTGAAGCATCAGCGTTGCAAACGTAATCATGCAGGCTACTCCAAGGTATCTATTCATGACATCCCTCCAATGGAGCTGTCTCGTGACAGCATTAGATTTGCGGATTATTATTGCATGTTACCCCAGCACGCTGTAGTTCTCGACGGTGCCGATCTCTATCCTGTCCTTGTAAACTCTCGGATCATAGCCGTTAAATACTACGGTGTCTATTAAAACATTCCCCTATTTACCTTATTTCTATGGAGGATTTCGTCTGTAATCAATATGCCGTATAGTGCTACCAGCAATTGAGGACCACGGCTCCATCTCATATCGCTATTCCATGGCACTGAACGAATCCAAAATCCAGGTACAACCTATCAACCCTCAATTGGAGGTGTGATGAAGCGAGTATTGTTGGTACTAGTGTTGCTGTTCGGCGTGGCTGGAGTTGTGGTGGCGGGAGATTTTGAAGATGGAAATAACGCGTTGAACCAGAAGGACTATGTGACGGCCTTCGAGAAGTATATGAAAGCTGCGGAGGCGGGTAATGTGGGTGCTCAATCAAAGCTCGGTGTGATGTACTCCGAGGGGAAAGGGGTGCCGCAAGACGATGCGGAAGCCGTGCGTTGGTGGGGAAAAGCCGCGGAGGATGGTAATGCGGATGCCCAAAACAATCTTGGTGTGATGTACGATGAGGGGCGCGGTGTGCCACAAAACTTTGTGCAGGCAGTACGCTGGTATCGGCAATCCGCGGAGGCTGGTTTTACGATAGCCCAATACAATCTTGGCCTGATGTATGCCAATGGACGGGGTGTGCATCACGATGATATGCAGGCGCACAAGTGGTTGAATATTGCTGCGGCTACTGCGATTAGCGAAGCAGTCAAAGACGCCGCAATCAATGCCCGTGAGCATGTTGCACAAGAGCTGTCACGACCTGGGCTCGCTGAAGCAGAAAGGCTGGCCAGGGAGTGGAGGCCGACCACCGGCCTAGTACCTAATCGCTAGGGATGAACCACGCGCGGATGTGGTGCAATTGCTTCATGAGTGTTTTTGATGTGAAGCAGGATGAGATGAGGTGTTTGGATTGGCGAAGAGCTTTCGAGTGCATTCTCGTGTGCGGGGGTGATGAAGAGTTGGCGAGATTGAGTGAGGTGGATCCAGTCCAGTAAGGGAGGATTCGTGCATGATTCGATATGTATCACTCACAAGGAGTGTTGCCATGGCGGTGTTTGTCCTCGGTGCCGTATCGTGTGGCGGGGATGTTGAGCAAGATGTTGGCACGTTGCCTGTGAGTGGACCTGTGTTTGGAGCGGCAGGGGGGCCTTCACCTGAAACTGGAAAACAATTAACGTCTGCTTCATCAGATCCCGAGTCTGGCGTATTCACGATCCAAGAGATTATCGGCAACTATGTCGGGGAGAGTACCGAAACATGGAAAGAATGTCCTCATTCTTCCCTCAATGGCACCGTTTCTTTTCACACCCGGCTGCTTATTACCCCAGCTTCAAATACCATAAACGGAACCCTCACTATTGTAGCAAGCCCTGTCCTCACTGTGGTGTATGCGTTGCGCGGGTTTAGTATCGTAGGAAATGTCCTAGGTGCGTCTATTGTTGCTGCCACAACACTGCAGGGCGATACTCTTGAAGGGTTTGAGAGTGGGGAGTTTGAAGCCGATGTGACCGAGGGGTCTATCACATTTGATTATGCGTGGGTGAATATTTTCCCAGATACTACCTGTCGTAACGTTAGAGGAGAAGGCACTCTCCACAAGAACTAGGTGCTTGTTGGTACGAATGACTACAGCCTTCATGCAGATTTAACATTGAAGTGTAACAGTGAACGAAGTCTTGGTGGTGGAGAAGCGTTTGTTAGGGTGTCCGGAAGCTCAAGCACGTTCTCGGAGAGAAGTTTTTCCCTCAAGGCGGCATCAGCATGCCCTAGGGAATTGTAGGTCAAATGCCTCCTGTGAGGCCCGCGCTTCTTCTTCCAGAAAGTTTTCGGCAGGCATTTCAGGAAGATGAGTTTCAGCATACACTGGCCAGAACGATACTCCCATCGTCCGTTGCTGCTCGGAATGCTTTAATTCATGAGCAATGTTCAATGGGGGTGTCCCTCGCCACCATACATCTGACGCGCATGTATCACATTCATGGGTCCTTATGTGGATTACTTCTTCGATCATCATGGCCCAATAGCGGTCAGATTGCGCGTCCAGTAATGGACTATTCCGTAACACCATGATGTCTCTAATCCAAGGGTAACGATAAAATGATGTTAATGCCTCGTAACATGTTTCACCAATCTCCTCGCGCAGTGGCGCGGCTCCAGTCACCATTACCGCATTTCGATGCGCTTGTATCAACTCCTGATATCCTGCTGTCATGTTCCCTGTCGCAACGGATCCAATGGCAGGCCACGCTGTGCGTTCATTCAGAGTTGGATACTTGGGAACACATCCTCCAAGTACAAGTATCGTGCTCCCCAGCATGACAGCAAGGACTGAGAGGTGCATGCCACTCTTACCATTTCGATAATGTTGGTTTACCCGGCGCATTGCTCTATGATGCCTGATACACCATGAACCAGAGTGTTCTTGTGTATCTGCCTCTTAGGTCGCGTTCATCTTTCTTCAGCAGAGTTGCCGCATTGGATTCTTTTTCTAAGATATCAATGTGTCAATCCTTTCGTGTGTTGCGTGTGCATGTGTTACGTTGAGTCCACGGTTGATATGCCAGCCGCGAGCAGTTGTGATTTTCCTTTTTTCATGCACTTGCCCACCTTCCAACCGAATGCTCCATCGTGTATGGTAGCGCATACGGACGTGGCAAGGGCTTATGGTTTTCTTCTGCACCTTCTGCGTCTGAGGGAAGATATGCTTCTCAAGCATCAGTCGTCACTCATCGTTCTCCATTCCATTTCCGAGATACCAGGACGATTGAATCGTGTCCCTGTCAGGCGTACACTTGTTCTCGTGGACAGACTTGCTGGCACGTTTCGAGGCACCTTCTTTATGGCACTGGACGAAGCCTAGACCGCGAACGATTTATCCATCTTTGAGGTGGAGGCGTAATGAAATACATATTATCTGCACTGGTATTGCTGTTATGTGTGAGTTGTGTTGAGGAGGCAAACAACTATCAGGATGGCAATGTGGCGTTTGATCGTGGGGATTATGTGGTAGCCTTCGAGAAGTACACGAAAGCTGCGGAGGCTGGCCATGCGGAGGCCCAGTACAAGCTTGGCCGCATGTACTCTTCAGGGTGGGGCGTGGAGCAAAACTATCAGGAAGCGATGCGCTGGTGGAGGCAAGTCGCGGAGACCGGTCATACGGATGCCCAATACAATCTTGGTCAGATGTACTTCTTTGCGAAGGATGTACCACAAGACTATGGGCAAGCATCGTATTGGTGGAGACAAGCCGCGGAGGCTGGCCATGCGGAGGCTCAGTACAATCTTGGCGAAATGTACGAGTATGGGTGGGGAGTGACACAGAATGTCGTACAGGCGCACAAATGGTTTAGCATTGCCGTGGCTAATGCGCCTAGCAAAGAAGCAAGAGAGCGAGCAGTCAGTGATCGTGATGATGTCGCGCAAATGATGTCATCAGAGCAGGTGGCGGAAGCGGAGGCACTCGCCAAGGAATGGCTATCTATTCGCTAATACCCAATCGTGGGGAGGTGAGGGAAGGGATGGATTCGAATATATCCCCAAAGCATGTGAGTATCGCAAGGCAATGTCAAAAAACATCCGAGTCCTCGTTAAAANTTCCTGATATACTCTTTGGGGTGACTATGCGATGTCCTGCGTGTAACAAAGCAGTTTCAATCGAAGGTAATATCTGTCGGCCGTTTTGCTCTGAACGGTGCCGCTTACTTGATCTTAATGCATGGCTTTCGGACCAGTATCGAGTCTCTGTCGATGACGGTATTGTTGAACATGACGACTCCGGTGATGTGCGTCTATCTGCCGGATCGTAGCTTAGGCTTACCGTGAACACTATCTATATCTGTATCTGTAATGGCTAAACTTATTACGGCCAAACGCCGTGAAAGCAAAGCTGACAGGAAAAAAACATACATTCAGACATTTATCATGGTTCCATCTGTTCTCATGGGCATGGTATCGCTCATTGTGGGGTATGGGGGGATCATCTTCACCTTTATGCAGGATGCACTCACCGGACTGACTTTGCTTGATAGCACGGGGCTATTGTTCTTCGGTGTGTTGTTGGGCTGGGGCCATGCGCGCTATCAGCATCATCTTTTTCTGACCTATCCGGAATACTACGCTGGCCACTTCCAGCTTCTGACGCAGGGTGCGCGCAGGAAGCGACGCAAAAAGGAGCCACGGCAAAATGTGCTTGAATACTCGCAGCCACATCCTGTCGTGCATTATGGAATCTATGCTGCTGGTGCTGCAGCGCTTATCGCAGCCATTGTCTTTCCGATTGCGACTGGCCGTCTTAATGTATATGCAGCGGTATTTCTTCCGTTTGCAGGCTACTTTAACGCCAAGTTTCTTGTCTGGCGGCGACGTGTGAGGCAAATGTAGGAGTATAATAGAAGCATAACAGGGGATGACCCGTATGTTGGTGAGAAACCCTATGTATGGTATCGGAAAGAACGTTTGTATTGGCCTGGTTGCTTTCGTGATTGGAAGCGGCATCCCTACCACTGGGTTTTCGGACGAACCTGAACGGCAAATTACCACGATCGCTACTGTCGGTTTTCCGTACGGTGTTCTCATTGACCCAAATGGCGATATTATTGTTTCCCATGATGGTCGTGCGATTAGTCGTATTGACAAGAGTGGAACATTACATCATGTGGCTGGTGGCACAGAGCAGGGCTTTAAAGGAGATGGGACTCTTGCCTCTCAAGCGTTGCTCTACGGGCCAGGAAAGTCTGCTTTTGATCGCCAAGGAAATCTCTTTGTTCCGGACATGGGTAATCACCGTGTTCGGAAAATCGATTATCAATCTGGCGTGATTACGACGGTTGTTGGCCATGGTCCCACTGGACAAGGCAAGGGTTCGTTCGGAGGAGATGGCGGGGTGGGTCTTGACGCCTTTCTGAACCAACCTGTCAGTGTTGCGTTTGATTCTGCAGGGGCGCTTTATATCGCTGATGGTGCGAACTGGCGTATTCGGAAGGTCACGCCAGGTGCAGACGGTATCATTACTGGTGCGCCAGATGAGATTATCAATACCATCGCAGGAATAGGCAAACGGGGCTATACGCGTGATAAGAAACTTGCGCTGACGGCTCGTGTTCGTGCTGTTGATGTGGTTATTGATTCAGCTGACCACCTCTTTTTGCTCGATTCCAAAGCCAATCGTGTTCGGCGTGTTGACAAAGATACTGGAATTATCACAACTGCTGTGGGTGGTGGCTTTATCGGTAGGCCCGCAGGATTTTCAGGAGATGGGTTTGATGGTTGGCATGCCCATATGAGTCATCCAGAGGGAATGGTGTTTGATTCCGCAGGGAATCTGTATATTGCGGATACTTTGAACCATCGCATACGTATGGTCACTCCAGGTCTTGACGGCCTTATCACCGGAAAAAACCAAGCCGACGAAATCATTATGACCATTGCTGGATCGGGAAGCATTGGGAGCAGCGTGGGTGAATTTAAAGGTGACGGAGGGTCTGCTTTGCAAGCTAGGCTTAACCGGCCGAAGGGCGTCGCAATTGATGTCGATGGCAACTTGGTTATTGCTGATGGTCGTAACCATCGACTTCGGCGAGTGATCATGCATCCTGACGCGATAACTCGCATTCACGCTTCCCAAGACACTGTTGTCTCTCCCCGAAGCGATGCTCGGCTTTAACCGACTTCCCTTACGGTGGTCGACGTTCTTCCAGCACTCGTAGGCGCTTCTCCAAGTCTCGAAGACGCTGATGCATCTCAGGGAGTCGTTGAAGTGTTTGGCTAGCGCGTAGCCATACCTTATGAGGCATGGCTGGCGTGCCTGAAACCACTTGCTGCGAGGATACGTTTTTTGGAACGCCTGTTTGGGCGGTGACGATGACACCATCGCCGATATTTACGTGATCGGATATTCCCGCTTGTCCCGCAACGGTGGTGTGGTGTCCGAGCGTACTGCTTCCCGCAATTCCAGCCTGAGCGACGATAAGACTATGCCCTCCAATTTTCACGTTGTGGGCAATTTGAACGAGATTATCGATTTTCGTTCCTCTTCCGATGACAGTTTCCCCAAAGGTTGCGCGGTCAATGGCAACATTCGCTCCAATTTCTACGTCGTCTTCGATCACAACATATCCAATTTGGGGCACCTTTTCGTGGATACCGTTGTCTGGAATGTAACCAAATCCGTCACTCCCAACGACCGTTCCACTGTGAATAATGACGCGATGACCAATTCGACTTCGTTCCCTCACTGTCACATTTGGGTGCAGAACACAGTCATCACCGATCTCTGATCCTTTTCCGATAACCACTCCGGGAAACAGGGTCACACGGTCACCAATCCGTACGTGATCTTCTATGCTCACAAATGGCCAAATAGTTCCATCATTGCCGATCTCAACGTGATCTCCTCGATGTATTTCTGTACTGATCCCGCGTGGAACATATGCCTCAGTAAAAAAAGCCTTTACGAGTCGGGCGAACGCAAGGGCAGGGTGTGGTGCCACAATTTGCGCACAGGGGATTAGCGGCTCCGCCTGAGCTACTAATATGGCGGAAGCCTGTGTGTTTGTGGCCTCAGATAGATGCTTGCGGTCACTTAAAAACGTGATCTGCCCAGTGGTTGCATCCGTGAGGCTCGATGCTCCGTGAATGAGAATATCAGGATTGCCAATTATTTCTCCCGTAATGCGTGCTGCAATGTTGTTAAGACTGACAGACGATGTGATCATTGGGGGCCTCGTTTTCGGGTGTGAATGCGTCACTATTCAGATTGCTCTCATTTTGCCTCATGGAAATGATCAGATCAATCGCTTCCGTTCTATTGAGGCATTACCGAATCTGTTTCAGTATTTTGCTTTGCTTGTCGGCCACAGATGGCTTCATCCTCAGTCATGAACAGAAACATGAATTAGGCACTGGGCGCGTTCAGTAATTATTTCATAGTTGGAAGCAACTTTATCTGTTGACAATTGTATGTCCCTCCTCTAGAATCCGACGGTTTCGCATGGTTTGCAGTTTTGCGGATCATGTGCAAGTGGTTTTGTGTCACAGGAGCTAGTCGTGCCGACAGTCAATCAATTGGTTCGAAAAGGGCGTAAGCAGGCGGTGATGAAAACTAAAAGTCCAGCGCTTGCTAAGTGCCCTCAAAAACGTGGCGTGTGTCTGCGTGTCTACACGACGACGCCGAAAAAACCAAACTCAGCGTTGAGGAAAGTCGCGAGAGTCCGACTTTCAAATGGCCTCGAAGTCACGACCTACATTCCGGGTGAAGGCCACAATTTGCAGGAGCATTCTATTGTGTTGGTTCGCGGCGGGAGGGTGAAGGATCTTCCCGGCGTCCGTTATCATATTGTTCGTGGAGCGCTTGATACTGTCGGTGTGCAGGCCCGCCGCCGGGGCCGGTCGAAGTATGGCGGAAAGAAACAGAAACAAACATGACGGTGTTTTCCCGCCCTCCCACTAAGTACGCTCGTTAGGAAAGTTACTCCAAGATGCCACGTCGTCGCGTTGTCACTAAAAGAGGAATTCTGCCGGATGCACGGTACGGAGATAAGTTGCTGTCGCAGTTTATTAACTCCGTGATGCGTCAAGGGAGGAAGAGTATCGCTGAGGCGGTGTGTTATGGGGCGCTCGATGTCATCCAGCAAAAGCAAAATACAGATCCGCTAAAGGTCTTTCATTCTGCGGTAGACAACGTCCGCCCAATGGTTGAAGTTAAGTCCCGAAGGGTTGGAGGCGCCTCTTATCAGGTCCCAGTCGAAATTCGTGCGTCTCGGCGTATTGCTCTCGCTCTCCGGTGGATTCGGACTGCCGCGCTTAGTCGGGCTGGCCGTAGCATGCAAGAAAAGCTCGCGGCAGAGTTAATGGATGCGGCAAACAGGACGGGTAGTTCGATCAAGAAGAGGGAAGACGCGCATCGCATGGCTGAGGCCAATAAAGCGTTTGCGCATTATCGGTGGTAGTGATTGATGGGAGTTGTAGCAGTGGATAAAGGTGTTGTTGCGGTCAGCAATGATAGGCTTGAGCTTGAGCGGATCCGCAATATTGGTCTTATGGCTCACATTGATGCGGGGAAGACGACAACGACAGAGCGGATCTTGTTCTATACCGGGGTGTCATATCGCATTGGGGATGTCGATGCTGGGAACACTGTTATGGATTGGATGGAGCAGGAGCGTGAGCGAGGTATCACTATCACCTCTGCGGCGACGAGTTCTTCGTGGAAAGACTATCACATCAATATCATCGATACGCCTGGGCACGTAGATTTCACGGTCGAGGTGGAGCGTTCTCTGCGCGTGTTGGATGGTGCCGTTGCGGTGTTTGATTCAGTTCAGGGTGTCGAGCCGCAATCGGAGACGGTGTGGCGTCAGGCCGATCGGTACCGTGTTCCAAGAATTGCGTTTATGAACAAGATGGATAGAACCGGCGCAGACTTTTTCGCCAGTGTTGACTCTATGCGCGAGAAATTGGGTGCGGTCCCCGTTCCTGTTCAGATTCCCATTGGCAAAGAGGAGGGGTTCCGTGGGTCCGTCGATCTCATCGAGATGAAGGGGACCTATTTTGACGACGAATCCCTGGGGGCGGACTTTGAAGTGGCTGACATTCCGGGTGATCTACTTGAACTCGCCACGCGTTATCGTGAACAGATGATTGAAGCGGTTGCTGAGTTTGATGACAAAGTCCTCGAAAAGTATTTGAACGGCGAGACGTTGACGTCTGAGGAGATCGTGCGTGCACTGCGAGCGGGGACAATCGCATTGAAGGTTACACCTGTTCTCTGTGGAGCCTCATTTCGGAATAAAGGCGTTCAACCTCTCCTTGATGCCGTCATTGCCTATCTTCCCTCGCCTCACGATGTTCCTCCGGTGACCGCACAAGAGGTGAGTTCAAACAACGAAGTGATGAGGTTTCCCTCGAAGAGCGAACCCTTTACGGCATTGGCGTTTAAAATCATGACTGACCCGTATGCGGGATCGCTGACGTTTTTCCGTGTCTATTCAGGATCCATCCGCGCGGGTGACTCGATATTGAATGCGACTCAAGGAAAAAAAGAGCGCATTGGACGGCTCCTCAAAATGCATGCGAATAAACGGGAAGATATTGAAGAGGTCGGTGCGGGCGATATTGCCGCAGCGGTTGGTCTAAAGGGGGCACGGACTGGCGACACTCTTTGTGAGCAGAAAAACCCGATTTTGTTGGAAACGATGACTTTTCCGGATCCTGTGCTTTCGATGGCGATAGAGCCGAAAACTAAGCAAGATCAAGAGAAACTTGGGATTGGATTGGGCAAGTTAGTGCATGAGGATCCAACTTTTAAGGTGCAAACAGATTCAGAGACTGGTCAGACTGTTATCTCCGGTATGGGTGAGTTGCATCTGGAAGTGTTTGTGGATCGCCTGAAGCGGGAGTTTGGTGTTGACGCCAATGTTGGTAAGCCTCAAGTCGCCTATCGTGAGACTATACGGAAATCAGCAGAAGGCGAAGCCAAGCACGTGAAACAGAGTGGTGGCCATGGGCAATATGGACACGTCAAATTGCAGATTGAGCCAGCTGATGATGGCGAAGGCTTTGAGTTCAAAAATGCGATCAAGGGAGGGGCAATTCCAAAGGAATATGTCCCCGCAGTTGAAAATGGTGTTCGTGAGGCCATGGCGGCTGGTGTGTTGGCGGGATACCCGATGGGTAATGTGAAGGTGACACTCGTTGATGGGACCTACCACGAAGTTGATTCGTCTGAGTTGGCATTTAAGATCGCTGGGTCAATGGCTTTTCAGGTTGCCGTTCAGAAGGCCGATCCCNCACTTCTAGAGCCGCTGATGTCTGTGGATGTATTGGTGCCTAGGGATTATATGGGTGACGTCATTACCAACCTCAATTCACGACGTGGAAAAATTCATGGAATGCATGTTAGAGGGGGGTCGCAGATTATTGAGGCGGGGGCACCGTTAGCCGAGATGTTTGGCTATGCAACGGATTTGCGTTCCCGCACTCAGGGCAGAGCTACTTTTAGTATGCGATTTCTCAAATATGAAATAGTGCCGAAGGCGATCTCCGAGGAAGTGGTAGCGAGGGCAAAGGGTCAGCAATGAGTGGTTATGGTTCTGTTCTTGGCTGGTGAGGAGAAGCGAGGGTAGCGATGGCGAAGGCAAAATTTGAGCGAACGAAGCCGCACATGAATATTGGGACGATTGGGCACGTGGATCATGGGAAGACGACCTTGACGGCGT
>PBSN01000005.1 GCA_002726235.1 Nitrospiraceae bacterium | reverse complement strand
ACGTGCCAGGCCCTAAATGGGTGACCATTCCCTCTAACTCCCTCCCTCTCTGTACTAGTAGTGCGGGTACGGGAAGCCCCGCGTGAGCTACAAATTGTGTATTCACAATAGGTGTAAGTCTCTTGTGGGAGACCTTTTGGATCGAATTCGACCGATGAAGGGACTCGATCGTTATTTGGGATCCTGTAGTGCTCAGAATCCGGTAGATTTCATTCTCCTTTTTCACCTTAAAGGTGTTTTCTTGGTCCCGTTTTTTACGGACCATTGGCCCATCTGGGGGTCGGTCCAATAGAACCAAACTCCCCACGATAAGCTTTGTTAGACCCAATCCACAGTTATCGCACTCCCTCCGCTTCAAGCTCTCTGCCCTCCTAAAAGCGTCTACCTCCTTTCTTGTCTGCACAAGCGACTCTAATACTAAATCAAGAATTCGATTGTTTTTCTCCCCATAGTCCTCCGTTCGTTTTCCACTCTTTGTTAAGAAGTCGAGACAAGGATTTCTCCCGGTTATGATCTCCATTGGGGTCTTCCACCCTAATTGCTGTTTGGGGGTGGTGCGGTGAGCGAATTCTATGGAACGAACCATAGATTCGTTTAAGGGTGCACCCGTTCGCAAATACCTTAGTATGTATTTATGCGAGTGCTCGTTACGAGACAACGAGCACGGGTTAAAGGCATTGGAGAAATGGGTGGTGTTGTTGAGGAGGTTGTTGACTGCGTTTAGTAAAGTATTGTTGTATTCACTCCCCCGGTCTGTGCGGATTGTTATTCCTCCCCCTACGAGCCCCATGATCACCCCAAAAACTAATTCCCTCGCGATTGTTACCGCGTCGTTCTTCACCGTCAGTCTCAACCAGATAAACTGGCTGAACTCGCACAGAAATACAACGATGTACTTGCTCTCAATTTCCCCAGTTGCCTTTTTAATTCGATATGGCCCGCATGAATCAATTGTGATTTCGGAGAAAACCCCCGAACGAAAATGGGTTTTCTTCGAGGTTGTAGTCTTCCGCCTCGTTTTTAGATAATCGCAAACTACGCAAACCTTAACGAGATCGCGGATATTCGGCGCGATTCGCGGCCACCACACTCCCGCCATATCCTGACCCATTACTTCAGCTCCCCCGTGGCTCGTCCTGCGATGGGACTCGATCAAAACTGCCTGCCTCCGGGTTAGTGAAAATTTCACCTTTTGAAAAACCTCCTCTTTCGCCTCCCCCTCGCTAACATAAAGCCGCTTCAGGGTTTCATGCCCCGTCCGCTCGAGGTAATACAATCGATCATTCTCGATTATAAAGTCCCGCGTCCTGTTTAACGCCATCTTCCAGTCGATCGGTGCTAGCCTCTTCCCTTTCTCCCACCAGAGTTTGTACGTTTTCACCCTCAAATACTCCAACCCATATTCGGCTGTTCCTCCGCTTTTTAACAAGCAATATACTTGTGCGATATAGTCGTCACGCCAAATTTCTTCCTCCACTTGAAGCTGGATCCCAGGAAACATTCGTCGCTCGGGGCTCCCGTCGAGAACGAAAGGGACTTCGTTTGCCGCCTCTTGTTGAACTGGGTTGCTCAGGTGAAGGACGTTGGTGATCCAATCCCACTCATTGTCAGAGAGTTGGTTCGGATGCAACGTGAAAACCGTCAGGGTCGGTTCATCGCTCCCCACTACGATCTTCTCCGCAGGGTTCAGTGGTTGTTTGAATTCAACAGACACTGGGAGTCGATCCGTTAGTAGTAGGGTCTTTGCCGTGATCGTCCCCGGTGGGACCGTGATTTCGCACTTGCTCTTGGTCAGATAAACCGACGTCGCCTCGATCCGCGCTTTCGCCAAATATTCGGATACTACCGCCATTACCTCAGGCTTATGCGGCATCACCACCCCCTCGCCTGGGAACCACCCCAGTTTGGTGATCTTCGCATCGAGCCTGTTTATAACACGGGCCAACCTCGCCCTTTCGATCCCTGTAGGCAACTTTGGTTCTGGTTTCTTCCTGGGCCCCTCCTCCTTCCTCTCGAACCCGAAGTTGTCCATCGAAGTCGGGTCGTCCGACTTACGGACCTCCACCCTCCACCGATCTTCCTTTGTCACTTCGGTCCAGCGAGGCTCGGTCGGCTGATCCCCTTCGCCCGACCAGACCTTCTCCCCGTACTCCTCAATCCAATTGGCTAATTCGCAGACCCATCCCTTTTCAGGGAACTCGACCTTATCTCGATAATGGTCTACTTCTCCTAAGTAGAGCAGGTTCACTATCGCACAAATACCATCCGGCTCCCCCACGATGAGGACNTTCTTTGACGCNCGTAGGGTTTTTTCAATCAATAATATTGCTTTAAGCAAATCNTTGTGGTTCTGTATTTTGCTCTCCTGAATGATCGCCGTTNGAAAGTAATNTTGGTGGNCCCATTTATCCAGTCCCCTCGCCCACCACACCTCTCCTTTACCCGGCCCCCGGATCATTNNCCTCGCTGTGTACTCCCNCGTTCTCCCGTCGTGTGAAGTAACNTTGTAATCCCTCTNTCTCACTTGCCACCGTCCGGGTATCATCGAGTATTTTCCCTCTCTGATCTGCCGTATTTTCTTTTTCACCTCGGGCTTCCATTTCCCACTATCCCACTCTTTCTTCCCCCACTTTGCTTTCCGCCGTGCCTCATTGTTATCACTATTATCCTCAGGTGGAATTTCCTCATCGGGCGATTCTGCCTTTTTGAGCCTTGCGAGCCAGTTCGGCTCTCCCTCTTTTCTCTTCGGTCCCTTTTTCAAATGAGATCCTGAGTATACGCCTGGTCTTATTTTGTCTACCTTGTAGGTTTTCACTTCTTGAGGCCCGAATCTTACATTTGAGCTTTTGGCTTTCTTGTCTCCTTTCCCGCCCTCATTGTTACCATGCTCCTCTACTGGTTCTCCCGCCTCTTTTTCATTTGACTCAGTGGCTGGCTGTCTCTTCTCTTCCGGCTTGTCTGGATTGTCCTGTTTGATTTGTTCTTGGTCTGGGTTTAGGTCCTCCTGTCTGACTCGCTCGAGTCCTCTTGCCGGTGGCTCTATGTGTAATTCGTCTTCGATGTCTTCCTCATTTTCGCTTTCATCTGACTCTTCGTCTTCTTCTTTATCGTTCCCATACAGGGTTTTGTGCTTTTCTTCAAACCGGTCAGCTTTCTCGAGAAGGTTGCACATTTCTCGAGTGTTCTTTGTGCCTTTGTCATGGCGTCTAAAGTGGTGAAGCGCTCTTTTTAAGGCCTCGCCATCTCTCCCGACCCTGAGTTTATACCAGACATCTTTGCGGGATGCTCCGTCCTTTCTTTTGTGCTTAGTTTGGTATCTCACAACGATGTTATCCCCCGCTTTATCTTCCACCCTGGTGATTCCTGTCGGTATCTCCTTCCAGCTCTTAGGCAGCTTTGGATCTTTTTCAGAATCGTAGAGCTCTACTGCCAGATCAATCGCGTTCAGGGTTATGCAATCTTCTACCGTCAACTCCTCCTCCTCTCTCTCCAATCCGACCGCATTAACTGATTCACAGTCTTTAGGTGTTGAATCTTCTTTTTCCATGGCGAATGTATCGGTAAATTCGACCCCGAGAGAGGGTTCTCGCGGTCCTATGAGCCACTTGCTCGGACTCTTCTCGACTAACTCCCACCATTCGGCAGGCTTCATAAAGGCTTGAAGCATCTGCGTCACCGAAACCGCTGGTAATCGAACGTCCTTTACCGCTTTGACTGATAAACGACTCGGCGCATCGCCAAGAACGTTCAGTCCGCCCTTTAGGAAGCACAGGGTCGCGTTATATTGTTGCAACTCAAGTGCAACTCTTATGAGTCTTTGGTGACTCCTCCTCTTGACTTTAAATGTCGAGAGATTGTTTTTGTGGTCAGTGTACACAAAGGTGTGTGTAGTACCGATTATTGAAGAGAAATTTTCTAACCCGCGGACTGCGCTCAGCATCTCCTTCTCCCGAATATCGTAGACCAATTCGGACGCCTTCCATGTTCCTGATGTGCTGGAGATGACCCTTGGGTCTTTCTGCCCTTCCGGAAACTGGACAAGAGTTGCTCCCCACGCTTTGGCGGACGCGTCGACGAATAAGTGGAATTCGCTTTCCGGATCTGGAATACTCAACCCCATCCCCGTATCTATCTCATCCTTCAGCTTCTCAAACGCCTCCCTGGCCTCGGTCGCCGCTTCCCAGTTTTCCTTAAAGGTGTTCAGCGACTCATAGTTTTTGATGAACTCCCTCAGCGGTTTTGCTCGCTCGGCTAATGTCGGGACGAATTCCCGCAGGAAGTTCGCGAACGCGAGGAACGATACAATCCCCGGTATATCACTGACTGTCCAGTTCCTAGTGGTTTTGGTTTTCCCAGGATGGACGTAACGTTTGCCATCTTTGATAAGGAATCCCAGCAAGATAACTGAGGTGGTCAAAAGCTGCGTTTTAGAAAGCTTAAACTGAGCGCCATATTGTGCCATTGCATCCAACACGACATCCACGTTGTCGATATTCTCACCGGGCGTCTGTCCCCCGATCGTCCCATCGTCAACGAAGAATGATACGATAGATGCTGCGGCTGCTCTGAGGGCCGGATCGTCCTCCTCATCTTGTCCCTCCCTCTTACTACCGTCCCCTGTCTCGTCTCCTCCATCCCTTTGTTCGCGGTTTCTCTGTTCTCGATCCTTCTTCGCTCTCCCTCTCTGGGCTTCATGGGCCAGTTGATCGGTTAGCACCTGCATAGACGCGGGGCCGTTTTTAGGACCGAACGGTAAACGGAGCGGCATAAAGATGCCTGTGGCAGTGGTTGCTGCTAAAAGTCGGGAAGTCTTCTCCCCCAACAACATTTGGGTGAAGCCCCAACACAAATCCCCTGTCGTTAGAAACTTTTGCTGTTGAGCAAAAAACAACCCGGCGGCAGCGTTAGGTGACGGATATGGAATGGATCTTGTATATTTGTTAACAATACGATAATCGACTACAACTCTCCCCAGTGGGCCTTTCCCATCTTGGTCGATGCAAAAGGCCGGTGAGATGCCAATTAAACTGGCTCTCTCATCGAGCGTTTTGATCTTTTTCCATTTCTGGAGAGCGGACTCCTTCTCGAAGTAATAAGCTGTCCTCAGCTTGTCGTACTCCGACTCGCTGAAGGGCTGCTGACGCAGCTCTTCAGAATGCTCCTCGACCTGGTATTCGATATCTAATCCTTTGATTGTTGGAGGTCTACACCCTTCCGTCCACCACCTCGCGCTGTGTTTGACGGCCATCTGAACTGCTTGTCCCAACACCTCGCTGGTGAGTTCCGGGTGGGCTGGGGCTTTCTTAAACCCCTTCTCGAAGAACTCCCTCACTGCTGCCTTATGCTCGGCTCCGTTCTGATCAATATAAGCTGACTCGTCGGTACGAGTGAAGATTTTTGCGTTGATTTCCCGATCTTTGGCAATTGCTTGGCGAAGTGTTTCCAGACTCTGCTGGGCCCTAAACGCCTTTTTCTTGTAAGATACTCCGCTTATTTCTGTTTCGCCTTCGCTGAACTCCCTCTTCTCGATATTCCTGAACGTTTTCGAAAAAATTTCGAGTACACCGGAAACTTCGGTTTGGGTCTCCATTCCCTTTAGTGCTTTGGCGGTCGCATGAGCGTTGACAAAATGGTCAAAATGCCCCTTGCTGTTTAGGTTCGTTCGGTAGTCGTCAGATACCATGCAAACGTCCAAGGCATCAAGATCACGACTTTCAACGTCGCGAACTTCAGCGATGATATCCCCTTCGGAGATGCTCACGCATTTCTCAGTTGGTCTCGCGATCACCATGCATTGGAACCCACTTGACCTAGGGTGTATGTAAGGCCCCTCTACTGCTGCGAACGCGGTATCGACAATGTTCGCTACCCAACCGTCTCTCTTACCGTCTGTCCCCGTAATTCTCGTTCTCACCGTTGCTACTTCCCCTGCCGGAAACTCTATGTCCTCATTTGCGACAAGGAATCTCTTCCCCTTTTCCTCCTCTACCAGTTGAATGTGTTGTACCGGTTTTTCATGCTTTTGCTGAATCGGGACTTCGAGCCCGCCCATGCGTTTGAGGATCACCGTTTTCCTCCCAGGCAGACCTGTATCTGGGTCGGTTCCTGGTGTTGAACCTAGCACATCGATAGAGATGGAGAACGAGATTAGGCATACTCCGGGAGTATCGAGAAGTAAGAAGGTTATTGGTTCTGACTCCCTGCCGCCCACTTTGATTGTTGCGGTGGCGTAGTTGGAGTACTCTCTGACTCTCGCTCCAACACCAAGTATTGCTCTCCTTCTTCCCGTAACGATCCTTAAACCTCTTTCCCTCGCGTAAGCCTCGCTGAGGCAGTTGATTCCCGCGCAAGAGTCGATGCCGATACTCAGTGGTCTGGAGTTTTTAGGTCCTAGAGTTGCGAAAATTCTATTACAGCTCCCGTCCCCAATTGTAACTTGGTGAACCGGGATGGCCCCCGTCTTGTTGGAGTTTACCTCTATAAGAGGCTTTAATTTGTCGTCGGTCGGTTTTACCTCTGTAGGAGGCTTGAATCCACTGCTTACCTCCATTGGAGGCTTTTGGGTTGGGTTACTTGTTGCTTTTATCCCCTCGGGGGACTTGTCAATCCGGGTTTTAGTACTCTGCGCTGATCCTGGGACCTTCTTGGTTGTTACTGCCGCCTCGGCCTGATCTATGTTCGTGACACAATGAGTGTCGTTCGAAACTCCCCTGGCATAGTCATCGGGCAGTCGGAGAGCCTCCACCAGGCATACCTGAGTCGGTTCTTCCTCCTCGTCTTCCCTTTCGTCACCCTCCCCGATTTCCTGCTCTTCCCCTTCTTCTTCCTCGCCTTCCCTTTCCTCCCCCTGTCGATCCGCTGATTTAAAGTGGTCTCTCCTGGTGTGGCCTGATCCCTGGCATATCGGGCAAGTTATCCCTGTTGTCATCAGGTCTTTCGCCTGATTCTGTGGTCTTTGCAGATTGGGGCACTCACCTGCATGGAAACCCGCGCAGGTTAGGCACCTCCTGTTTATGGCGACCCTGATCGCCTTCGCTAGTTTGTCGATTCCGACTGCTCTTGTTTGCTTGCCAATGTTATGTTGGACAGCTGCCCTTGCAAGGTCGTCAACAACCTGGTTGATCTCTGATATTACCGCTGGTCTCATCCGACGCCTGAGTCGCTTGGTCTTGCGGTTTGCCTGGATCTCGTCGGCGATATCGAGATGTGTTCTCTCCATCCTCACGGTCCCTTCAAACGCCTCTTTCAACGCTTTATACCTCGCCAGTCTTTCTTCGTCTACGGCGTTTATTTCGTTGGGTGTCAGATTTGGATCTGCTCGCTTTCCTAGAATCGGATCCTCTCCCCCTCCAAGGATGGGGGTCAACCATTTCAGAACTCCCGTTAAGTATTCGTCTTTCTCGGGTCCGCCCCTGGCCCATGATCTTGCTAGCTGTTCTCCAGTGTAAAATCGCAAATTGGTTAGTCGCCCTTCATTGAGTTTCCACCGGTTTTCAATCTCACTCCTCATGTCGCTGTCCGCCTCCTTGGCAAAAATTCTAA
>PBSN01000004.1 GCA_002726235.1 Nitrospiraceae bacterium | reverse complement strand
AGCGAAAACGTGAAATCATCCCTCTAATCCAACAACTGCGCGATACTCTCCACATTCCGATTGTGTACGTTACCCATGCCATCAATGAGGTTCTGCAACTGGCTACGACACTGCTCCTCATGGAAGACGGAAAAACTGTGGCTTCCGGCGCCCTTAGCGAAGTTTTTTCGCGCCTCGATCTAGACCAATACCTAAACCAAGATACCATTGGCGCTGTGCTCGAGACGCAGGTTGAAGCTCACGAACCCGAGTTCGGACTCACCCGCATCGGATTCAATGGAAGGCACCTATTCGTTCCGCAACAATACCTCCCGATTGGCCACCCACTACGTGTTCACGTCCTTTCCCGCGACGTAAGCATTGTCGTCGGCCCACCACCACGCCAAACCAGTATCCTCAACGTATTCGAAGCAACGGTGGTCGAAATCGGAACGATGTCCCACGACCGTCATTCCGTCGACATCAAACTCGACGTCGGATGCCCTCTTCTCGCACGCATCACCCGCAAGTCCATGGCCTCATTGAAACTCACGCCAGGACAAATGGTCTACGCCAATATTAAGGCTGTAGCACTCAACCACGAGATCACAGGACTGCTGTAAATACAGGAGTTTTAGCCAATCAAACCTTGACGTATCCCCGCCGATGGTATAATAAAGAAATTCATTATCAATATCAGCGGGGATCACTCTGACTGTCCTCCCTACAAAGAAAAAGAAAGCCATGCAAAACGAGATAGCTATTCTTCGAGAGCATCTCGCCGATCATGAGCTACGAGTGACCAGCCAGCGTGAAATGATCCTCGAAACCTTCCTGAAGATGGAACATGTCACGGCCGAACAGCTCTACCACGCGCTGGCCAAGCATAAACCTCATATCGGACTCGCCACCATTTACCGAACACTAAATCTTCTTTGTGAGTGTGGCCTTGCGCAACAACGAAATTTTGGAACACAAACCCACTACGACAACATTTCCCGCAAGGGCCATCACGACCACATGATCTGCACCAAATGTGGAACGATTATCGAGTTCGAGAATTGTGACATTGAAGAACTACAAGAAGAGGTCGCACGCCAACACGACTTTCACATCACCACACACAAACTTGAACTGTACGGTCAGTGTTCTACCTGCCACGGCTAACACAGATACAATTCAATCATGCGCTGGCACAAATATATGGCAGGCATCCTCGGGTGCATCCTTGGCCTACTCTTTCTTCCACCACTCGTTTCGCTCATTGTAAATGGGTTCCGCGCGGGATTTTCAGTCTTCTCTGCAATCGGGATCAATCATCTGGCAACATTGGTCATGAAAACAGCGTTGCTGGCCGCTTTTGCCACCACGTGGGCAACGATCTTAGCCCTTCCCTTTGCATGGCTAGTGGTTCGAACCAATATTCCTTGGCGCGGCCTATGGCGGTGGGTGGGAACAATCCCGCTCGCAATCCCATCGTACATTGGTGCCTTAACCTATATTACTCTCCTCGGTCCTGCAGGACTGGTGAACGATGTGATCCGATCAATCACCAGCGACGTGACACCTTGGGTCAATATCTACGGATTTTGGGGAGGCGTGTTCGTGCTCGGAAGCTTTACTTATCCAATCATGTTCCTCTTCCTGACCAGCGCATTGGAGCACACCAATCCAGCCTTGGAAGAAGCGGCAAGCAGTTTAGGGCTCGGACGGCTTGGCGTCTTTCGTCTCGTCACCTTCCCTCTCCTCAGACCGACAATGCTTGCGGGCGGATTATTGATCTTCCTCTATGCGATCTCTGACTTCGGCGCCCTTTCCCTCCTTCGCGTCCAAGTCCTGACCACGGAAATATATCATCAACTCAATACACGCTTTGACCAAACCGCCGCGGCACTCTTGTCGTGCGTTCTTGTCGTTATTGCCATCATCGTGCTGATTGGACAGCGCATATTATTGGGCAGAAAAAATTACACGACTGTGACCGGGAGTACACGCGAACCGCGTCCACTTGATCTTGGGCCATGGCGATGGCTCGCCCTCACCTGGATTCTGATGGTTCTGACCATTTCATTCTTTCTTCCGTTGGGATTGTTGGTCTACCAATCCGGTATCGGTTCATTGTTCGTCAACGTTTTACAGGAGCAATGGCCCTTTATGGCCAATAGTCTGTGGATTGGAGCACTTACAGCAACACTTGCCATCTCGATCGGAGCAATGGTGGCTTATATCTCACAACGATTGGGCCCGTGGGCAGGGAAACCTTTGTCCAATATCCCTCAGATCGGCTACGCGATCCCTGGGACAGTGCTTGGCTTAAGCTTAATTCTTCTGTACAACACCTATGTACCGTGGCTCTACGGATCTGTGACCGTAATCATTCTGGCATACCTCATTCGCTTTCTCACCCAAGCGGTCCAAGGAAGCGAGGCCGCACTTATCAGCATACATCGCAACCTTGAAGAAGCCGCGAGAAGCTTGGGGACCCGTGCGTTCGGAGTAGTTTCGCGTGTCGTCATTCCAATCACGAAACCCGCGCTTTTTTCCGGATGGGCTCTGGTCTTTATCTCTGCAATGAAAGAACTGGATGCCACCCTGCTCTTACGCCCTGCGGGCTTCGATACGATCCCAGTCAGAATCTACATCCACACGGTCGAAGCCGAATATTCCACAGCTGCCGTCATGTCAATCGTGCTCATTGCGGCAACCGCCGTACCATGGCTTGTCATCTCAACAATAAGAGAAAAGCATCTCATCTAATGGAACGGTTGAAAAAGGCCACCAGCATCGTTCTCGGTGCTCGAAAGCCTCAACGCACGCTCTCGCACCCCTCAGCATTTTTACTATCTGAGGCCTTGCTGTACAAACTTTTTGAACAGCACCCTAATCATGACTACTAAACCGCTTATTACACTCGAGCACGTTTCCCTCACCTATCCAGGTTCCACATCGCCTGCAATCACGGACATTTCGTTTTCAGTTTGCGAAGGTGACTTGACGGCAATTCTTGGTCCAAGCGGATGTGGAAAGACAACCGTGCTACGTGTCATCGCAGGTTTCGAACGTCCGGCACATGGACATGTAGTCATCTCGGGAAAATCAGTTGCCAGCGCCAACACATGGGTTGAGGCGGAACATCGCGGGGTCGGGATGGTCTTCCAAGATTATGCGCTATTCCCCCACCTCACAGTTTTGCAAAACGTGGCGTTCGGACTACGGGGCGTCACGCCAAATTCACAACGAGAAAAGATAAGGGAAGTCTTTGCCCTCATTGGATTGGAAGGCTTCGAGTCACACTATCCGAGTGCACTCTCTGGCGGCCAACAGCAGCGCGTTGCGCTGGCCAGAGCCCTTGCACCACGACCAGCCGTATTGCTACTGGACGAGCCTTTCAGCAGTCTCGATCCGGATATGACAGAGCGCATGCGAGAAGAACTGCTCGAGATTCTTGAACGAACGGGTTCGACAAGCATCCTTGTCACTCATGATCATGAAGAGGCACTCGATATGGCTGACAACGTCGCCGTCCTGAACACGGGCCGACTGGAACAATTAGGCACGCCAGATGAAATCTATCACACTCCAACAACTGCATTCGTGGCAGACTTCGTTGGCCAAGCCGACTTCGTTCCAGGGCAGGTCACTGAAGGAAAGGTTGTTACAGAAGTTGGTATATTCGAGAATGTGGGAAGACTTAAGGATTCTACTCAAGTGCTAGTCATGATCAGACCGGACGATGTCAGGATCCAGCCATGCGAAACAGCGTCCGCACGAATCCTCAGAAGACATTTTCGAGGTTCAGAAAATTTGTACAGAATTCTCCTGCCGTCAGGACAACTACTGTACAGTAGCGATTCATCGACCGTGATCTACCCAGTAGGAACCAATGTTGACATTCACGTCGAAACCCTCCATACCATCGTTTTTCTTCGGGACACTCAAGGGGGGCATTGCTTATAGCGTGGGAATCTTATCCGGAAGCAGAAAATCTGCAGTTAAAAATTGAGGACTCAGTACTATGCATCCTGCCGATATCGCTAAATCCATACACGATTCCCCTGACATTGCCGAGAAGCGACGACTCTTTGAAGACATCGCAAGTTCATCAACCAAAGCTCATGTCCTCAGTGAACTTTCCAGTGAGCATGTTGTCCAAGTGCTACGGGGCATTCCGCTCACAGAACTCTCCGCGCTGATTAAAGAACTCCCACGCGATGATGCAACTGACATTCTTAGAGTCCTCCCGCAGGAGGCGGTACCGGCCATTCTTCGTGGCATAGCTCATGAGGAGGCTGCGCAACTCGAGTGCCTCCTGACATACCCCAAGCGATCTGCCGGTGGGGTAATGACCACACAGTATGTAGCTATACATCAGGATGCTACGGTTGATACAGCATTCAAAGCGATTCAAAAATCCTCTATTGAGGAAATGATCTACGAGATCTATGTCACCAATGATCAAGGCAACCTCATGGGAGTTGTAGCCCTTCGTGCCTTGCTTCGGGCATCGCGAAAAGCGCGAATCACAGAGATTATGGATCGAGAACCAATATTCGTTACAACCGAAACGAATCAAGAGGAAGTCGCCGACAAAGTCGCTCGATATAATTTACTGTCCATTCCCGTCGTGCATCCTACTGGAAAACTCATGGGAATCATCACGATCGATGATGTTGTCGACGTCATCCAGGAAGAAACGACCGAAGACATGTTACGCATGTCGGGAATCTCTACTACCGAGCAAGATGATCCACAATTTTACGTTTCAGGACTGCAAGAAGCGAAACGTCGACTCCCGTGGATTTTTGTGAATATGCTTGGCAGCATCCTCGCTGGTTACATTCTCTGGTTCTTCAGGTATACCATTCAGGAAGTCGTCGCTATCATAAGTTTTATCCCAATCATTACTGCGCTCGGAGGCAATGCAGGTCTCCAATCGTCGACACTGGTTATTCGAAGTCTTGCAATCGGAAGAATTGACCGACGTGATCTGTGGACACTCTGTGTACGCGAAAGCTGGGTAGCGTTACTCATGGGAAGTATCTGCGGCGGGGTAATCCTGTTGATAACGCTAGCATGGCATGCTCACGTAATGCTGGGTGTGGTTGTTGGTTTCTCCATGACGCTAACCTTTTTGATTGCGGTCGTCATGGCTACAGCGTTACCGATTCTATTGAAGTACAACGGACTTGACCCTGCCATTGCGGCTGCGCCATTGATCACGACAGCAACAGATATCGCAAGTATCACGATCTACCTTATGACAGCGACAGTACTGCTATCATCGCTATCATAGCAAGATGTTGAGAAAGGCCACCATTGGCACGCTCGGCACATTGTCAGGATTGCGCGCGTCCACATACGATCCGCACAACAAAGAGCCTATAGCTTTGCGGACAGATCGTTTTGAACGTTTCTTCTCACATGTCGAGCATGATGATACAAGCATAAAATATCGTGCGAGGAAAACGCCAAGATGACCATGCCAAAACTTTTTATGAAGGGAACTCTTGTATTTGCAACCATCTTATTTTGCTCTTCATATGGGGCAGCAAAATCTCTTCAACTGTGTGGCAAAACACCCTATTCGATTCTAATTCATGTCGATGCTGTGAAAAACGATAAGGGAAATGTGACGGTTGCACTCTATGACGATGACCCTGAGCGTTTTCTTAAAAAAGGGGAAAAGTTGGGTCATCTACGTGTGCCGGCGATAAAGGGTACCACCTCAGTCTGTATTGCGGCTCCTCACATAGGCGATTACGCCATCGTCGCATACCATGACGAAGATGGGAATGGGAGGATCACACGATCATGGATAGGTCTTCCTACTGAAGGGTTTGGGTTCTCAAACAACCCAGATGTACTCCTTGCCCCTCCAAAACACTCCGAAGCTATCGTTCTCATTGAGGCAGAAAAAACGATTCTGAATATTAAAATCCAGTACTAACCGGCTGTTGAAAAACCCTATTTCTGTTGCATTGCACCAACACACACGACACGGTCGACGGAATAGCCCGCAGAGTATTCAAACACCCCGTTCAGCGTGGCCTCGGCAAGCAAATTCTGAGATTTGCGGTTGTATATGTCGAAATTCTGAGCGATGCGGGAGCAAAACTGAATGTCTCTTCCAACCTCCTGTGAAAAATTCATTCCACAGGTGATGCCCAAAGTGTTATTCGATCACAACTTTTGTGAACTCGATGTTTTCAAAATACGTCTTCATTGCTCGCGTGACATCCTGAGCAGTCACCTGTTTGAGTTCTGCAGGAGATGGCGAATCCCATCCAGAGCGGCCACGAAAAAATTCGGTCAGCCCTGAACGATAGGTTTGGTTGATTCGAGTCAACCGGCGCATCAAGTATCGTGAGTTTCGTGCGTTGACAATCCGTTCAATGTTGTCATCGCGAATGGCAATATGTGGCACTCCACGCAACGCCTCAGTCAAGGCATCTAAGGCTTTATCTAGCGTTTGTGGCGTTGTGCCCATGTAAACGTTCAACATTGCCTGCATCCCCATAAACGAAATGTCAGACCCAACCAAATACGCAAGCCCTTGTTGTTCTCGTAACTTGAAACTGAGATGATTGGAGATGAAGGAGTTCAATACTGTCAGCACCGGATGATCAGTGAGCTTAATTGGGAAAACAGCCCCAAAACGAATATAGGACTGCGAAGCGCCAAGGAATTCGCGCACCTCTTTCCCTTGATACGTTAGCGGAACATCAACCGATGATGGCGTGAGAACATCCGTAGCTGGAAGAGTTCCGAATACATTCTCGATGAGTGTTGTGATGGTCGCATGCGGCAATGCAGTTGCCACCGAGAGCACAAGATTGCTTGGGGAAAAATATTTGGCATGGAATCTCTTAAGATCTTCTATCGTAATGGACTCGATACTCTCTTTGGTTCCTTCGATAGAATTTGCACGGACATCGTTTGCAAAAACAGTTTGATAAAGGAGAGTTTCGGCACGCTTAGACGGATTTACGTCCCGCGCCACAATGCGTGCCAACGCCTCCTGCTGCGAACTTTCAAGATCTGCCTGACGCAACCGTGGATGCATTACGAGTTTGGAAAAAAGGCGAATGCCCTGCTCGGCGAATTCATCAATAGTTGATAATCGAATATACGAATAGAGTCTGGAGTGGTAGTAATCATCAAACGGAATTGTATCTGAATCGCGTGTTTTGAGGATCGCACCAATTCGTGAAAGCTCTTTTTCAAAGTCCTCACGGCTCAATGTCTCTGTGCCGCTTTCAAGAAGATTGTGAAAAAGGTCTGCAATTCCTTCTTTTCCCGGAGGTTCCAACCAAACACGATGTTTTGCCAACAAATGCATGGCAAAAATGGTCGAGTCAGTATTGGAGTCAATATGTACCGTCAGGCCATTCTTCAACCGAAATTTCTTCTGGTGATTTGCTGCAGGATCGTCTGAGGCAGGTAGTGTCCAGTGAACACCCGTCGTTTCCTCCCTAACCGACGTCCTGAATTGCTTTGATGTCCACGCTTCAACACGCATCAGACTCGACGTGCTGTATTCGTTATCCGTGGGAGGCTTCACGTGGTATTGAGGCACGATGGTAGGAGCAAGTTCGTCAAAAGTTTTGGCACCCGGAACAATGATGCTTGCAAAGTCCTTTGACGTTGTAAAAAAACGTGTCACAACATTGGTAATGTTTTTTGCTGTGACGGTAGAAATTTTTTCACTGTATGATCTTGCTAGCTGCCATCCTCCGTTAGCAATGGCATCGGCTTTCATCATTCCGTAATAATGGGGTTTCTCAAGGAGAGAGAGATCTTGAACCTTAAGCTCTGTTCCGATATCAGTGATGATATCTTGATTGTGCTCAGCCGCAACTGTTTGAGGCAACACTGTTCTCAGAGCTCCAAACACTGATGATGGGTCTTCTCCTTCTTGAAGGATGGATACCACTTGAAAAACCCCGAAGTCGTGGTTTGCCTCATAACTCAACCTGATGCTCTGGATTGGCTTCTTACCCCTACGTATCAATTCCTGATCTAGCAATCGTTTAACAGTTCGCTGCGCAAGATGTGTGAAGATAGACATCGGATAGTAATCGGGGTCATCTATTTGGGGAGCCAGAAAACCTATCGTAAGGTACGGGGAAGGGACCGCCATCTGAGATATCGTCCGTGTTCCAAAAACCGTTGCGTCTAATACATGATGATGGGCAACTGGCAAGAGCCCAGGCGACTGAGTGCCGAAATGTTTTCTAAGCAGTGTGATCATCTGATCGCGATCAAAGTCTCCGACAATCACGGCAGTCATATTATTAGGCACATAGCGCGCCTGGTAATAGTCAAGAACCTGTGCGCGCGTCATCCCACGAATGCTTGTGGGGGTACCGAGAACTGTAAGGTTATACGGTGTGCCTTTAAAGAATGTTCGGTTAAATTGCTCCGCTGCCCAGTAGCCAGGAGAAATCCGATCCTTGGCAATTTCGTTAAGAACAATGCCCTTCTCTTTTTCAAACTTTTCTGGAGGGATCACTGAGTTGAAGAGCATGTCAGATTGGATGGCAATAGCCGTTTGGAAGTGATCATGCTCTGCAAGAACGATGTAATTGGTATAGGCCTGTGCGGTATGAGCATTGTTGTAGATGCCAAATTGCGCTTGCTCAGCATACAAAGATTCCTGCGTGCGGGTTGTAGTGCCATTGAAAAGGAGATGCTCAAGCATGTGAGAGACGCCGTTATTTGAAGCATCCTCGTGGATTGAACCCGCCCTGACGATGACCGAACTCCCAATCATGGGAGCCCCGTGATTTTCGATCAGAATGGCCGTGAACCCGTTTTCAAAAACAATTTCCTCGTTGATTGGTGTGGCGGCTAAGGCGAGTCCTCCAGCCCAAGCGATGAAAACGATTGTCAAAATAAGGTGCCGCATGAGTGACAGTCGGTTACAAACTCCTCCGGAGGAATCCAGGAAACGGAAACTAAGGGTCCACCTCACAAAACATATTCATCAATGATTGATGGCAAGCCCTTATATTTTGGGCTATGTTACGAAGAGGAGACTTACAGCCCAACGCCGGCTTTTTCGAGCACGGCCTTAGGCGAGATAATATTGCGCTTCAGTCCCAACGATTTTGCATCTAACCCCATCGCTAAGCCGAGTAATTGTGAGAAGTGAAGGATTGGCATGTCAATGGTCACATCATGTCGGCTCGCGGCTGTGTGTTGTAACCCATCAAGATTCAAGTGACACAAGGGACATGGTGTCACCATGACATCGGCACCAGATGTTTTGGCGTCAGTGGTGTGCTTATGCACCATCGCCATAGAATTAGGTTCGTTAATCGTGAGAATCGGCAACCCACAACACCGATCCTTCCCCGCAAAATCAATGACTTCAGCGCCGATCGCAGCAATAAGTTGCTCAAGGGATGTTTGGCGTTTCGGGTGTTCATCAAATCCTAACGCCGCTGAAGGGCGCTGCATATAGCAACCATAAAATGGGGCAACACGGAGGTTTTTTAACGGTTTCACAACCTTGTCCTGCCAGACACTTTCCTCAAGGTCTTCCAGCAACACCCAGAGAAAATGTTTCACCACTGTGGTGCCTTTGTAGCTGAGGCCTTCCGGAGCTAACATCTTGTTGACTTCAGCGAGATAATCAGAATCGTCTTTAAGCCGCTTATTTGCTTGAGCGAAGACTCCTTGGCATGTACTGCAAATAGTCATAAGGGAAAGACCCTTGTGTTCGGCCATGGCCAAGGTTCTAGCATTGAGCGTATCGCCGAGACGTTGGTCTTTCTCCTGTAGGCAACCAGCCCCGGTACAGGCGGCTTCAGTCAGTTCTTCGAGTGCAATACCTAACCTTGGATAGACTGCCATTACAGACTGATACAGCTCTGGACACGCTCCCTTGGACACGCAACCTGGATAAAAAGCGTACTTCATTTCATTTTCTCCGTGGTCTCAACAATGCGTCGTACATTGTGCATCCCAGGAATGGGCTTGTGGAACGGGCCAGGTTTTGGGAGTTTCCCATGAAGCAGTGATCGAATGGCAACGGGTAGTAATGACATGAATCTCGGGATGTTGAACACCCCCAATGTCTTCACGGTCAGCATAAACTCGTCGAGAATGCCCTTGTGTCGAATCACATCGATGAACCCCATGGAGTGACGGGCACCATAGGTATCCGTCAGACCTGCATTCATTCCCTTCGAACGCAAGGCCATAATTCGATCCATTGGCGCAACACCTTTGGGACAGGCCTCAACACAAGCCATACATCGGGTACATTCCCACATGCCAGTCGATTCATCGAGGTCACGCAAACGCTGGTTTGTGGCGGCATCTCGAGGATCAGCAATAAACCGGTAAGCTTTAGCCAAAGCCGCGGGTCCAACAAATGTCGGGTCGACCTCTAGCGCCGTGCAATCCGAGACACACACCCCACACATGATGCATCCCATAACCCCGTTGAGATGCGTCATCGCTTCAGGAGGAGCAAGATACTCCGCTTTTGGAGGATCGCCTGTCGTCTGTAACCAAGGAGTAATTTGTCGAATCTTCTCCCAGAACGGCCGCATCAGCGTCACAAGATCCTTGACCACGGTCATGTTACCCATCGGTTCGACGGTGATGATTCCGTTATTCCCACGGAAACTATTGATCTTGGTTTTGCACGCGAGGGTCGCCTGCCCATTGACCCGCAAACCACATGATCCGCAGATGGCACCGCGGCAGGAACAACGCACTGCGAGGGATTCATCTATCGACTCGCGGATGGTGATGAGTGCGTCAAGCACGCTACTCGATTCCTCTACCTCGACCTTGAATTCCTGATGGTAGGCTTTGGGAACCACGGCTTCCGGATCAAAACGCTTAATGCGAAGTGTTTTTTCCATCAATACACCCTAGGTTTTGGTTCCCATTGCGTCATGCGAACTGCGAGAGTGTCTACTGTCGGGGCCGCCCCAGGCTGCTTATAAATCAAGGTATGCTTCAACCAGTTTTCATCATCTCGGTCACGAAAATCTAGTCGAACGTGCGCACCCCTGCTTTCCTTTCGGAAGAGGGCACCGACGATAATGGTTTCTGCGCAATCTAGCATGAAGCCAAGTTCCATGGCGTTAATCAAGGTCGTATTGAAGATACGTCCCTTGCTACGAATCGGCACCTCTTTCCATCGTTCACGGAGGGATCGAATTTTTGCCAAAGCGGTCTCCATTCCCTTTTGGTCACGAAAAACCGCCAAATGATCGTTCATCGTCGTTCCCATTTCAAGACGAATAGCCGCTACCGAATCCTTGTTATCCTTGCGGCTCAATAAAGATTTGATCATGTCTTCGTCTTTGGAAATGATGGACGAAGGAATGTCTTGCAACGACGTCTCCCTAGCAAATGCCGACGCGGCCTGACCTGAGCGTTTCCCGTACACCACAGTGTCCAAAAGTGAATTCGCTCCCAGGCGATTTCCGCCATGAACACTCACACAGGCAGCCTCGCCAGCAGCAAAGAGCCCTTTGATGCCTCCCCAGCCGGCACCGCTAATGTCCCAACATCTGCCATCATTATCCGTCTTCACTCCACCCATTTGATAGTGCATTCCGGGTCGAATGGGGAGAGGTTCTTTGGTCATATCGACATTAGAAAAGGTATGAGCTTCTTCCCATACCTGACTAAGGCGTTCTTTAATAAATTTCTCGCCGAGATGCCGACAGTCCAGATAAACGCAACCGTTGATGCCGCGACCTTCGTTAATCTCCGTTTGTTCAGATCGGGACACCACATCTCGAGATGCCAATTCCAGCATGTTAGGCGCGTATTTCTCCATAAACCGCTCCCCTTTGGAATTATAAAGATGTCCACCCTCACCTCGAACCGCTTCACTGATTAACAACCCGTTGGCTTTCAAGGTCGTGGGATGGTATTGCACCATTTCCATATCCATCAAAGGTGCGCCCGCTTGATACGCAAGCCCCATCCCATCTCCAGTACAGATCAGTGCATTGGTCGATGGCTCATACACACGTCCAAGTCCACCTGCGGCAATAATCACCGACTTCGCCTGAATAAATTGCACGTTGCCGGTTTCCATTTCCATAGCGACAACGCCATAACACTGGCCGTCCTTGACAACTAGGGACGTAACAAACCATTCGTTATACGTGGGAATATTGGTTTTCAGGATTTGCTCAAACAACACGTGAAGAATTGCCTGTCCGGTAAAGTCTGAAACAAAAAACGTTCTGGCCTTTTTCTGCCCTCCAAAACGCCGTGTCCCAAGACGGCCATCCTCATTTCGGCTAAAAATCACCCCCATATTTTCGAGCGCAATAATCTCCGGGCCGGCATCCTGCGAGAGAATCGTGATCGAATCCTGATCTCCCAGATAATCGCTACCTTTAACCGTCTCGAACGCATGGTCTTCCCACGCATCTCCACGATCCGTGAGTGCGGCATTAATCCCACCCTGCGCGGCATTTGAGTGGCTTCGGACAGGGTAAACCTTGGTAATCAAGGCAACATTGGCACCTTGAGCGTTTGCCTCATAAGCGGCACGCATGCCCGCCAACCCAGCTCCAATAATGAGAACATCATGCTGCATAATTTACACGCGACCCTTCATGAGAGCTTACAATCGGAACGTAAAGCAACCGGCACTCTGAAAAACCACGGCACTATATAAAACGAGGCAAGACGCTGTCAACGCTTCAGAAGCTTCCATGGTCCAGCTACCACACTCGCAGAGTAAGGTGATGATATTGTGGAGTGAACATAATCGCCATAGCGGAATACCCTTCCGCTCTAGCCTGCACATCATTATTCCAAGTCCAAATCATCAGGAAAGCCCGTAGCACCCCTCCTATGCTTGCCCATCGCAGACACACCAGTATTTGCATTTTTTCCTCTCGATCAAGGATCTTAATCCTCGGCAGGATTCTCTGTAAGTTCCCCCGAGTTTAAGATGGTAACCCGCACGCTTGGTGTCCCCGCTCTGGTCCCCTTCTCCTCAATTTTACGCACAACGTCCATTCCCTCAATGACTTCACCAAATACCACATGCCGACCGTCCAGGTGGGGTGTCGGAACGGTGGTGATGAAAAACTGAGAGCCGTTGGTATTTGGCCCTGCGTTGGCCATCGAAAGAAGACCAGGCCCTACATGTTTCAGCTCAAAGTTTTCGTCATCAAACCTGGCACCGTAAATCGACTTCCCCCCACGCCCATCTCCACGCGTGAAATCACCGCCCTGAAGCATGAAATTCGGAATAATCCGGTGAAAAGTTGAACCTTTGTAGCCAAACCCTTTTTCTCCGGTAGACAAGGCACGAAAGTTTTCAGTGGTCTTTGGCACGGTCTCCCCGAAGAGACCCATCACAATGCGTCCAGCATCCTTCCCGTCAATAAGAACATCGAAAAACACTTTGTGTGTAATCTTGGCATCAAGCTGAGACCGTGCCTCAGCTTCGGGCGGAACGCCGCCGACAGCCAATGCAATAAGACTAATGAACATTATTACCTCCAGAGGAATACGAGTTGAACGAGATAGTGTACGATCAGGGGCCATACGTTATGCTCCTTTCTAAAAAGAGAGAATTGCCGTGGCAGATATTATAATGTTTGAAATCTCATGCCAAGCCGTAGAGAATAATTTCCTGTCAAATTCATCTTTTCACGGGAACACACCAATTTCATGTCCGCGTTGATCCATTGCCAGAATATCTCAAAGTCGTTTGGATCAAAACGCCTTTTCAGTGACTTGACCATTGGCGTAAGTGTCCAAGATCGAGTCGGGATTATCGGCCCCAACGGATCCGGAAAATCTACTCTAGTAAAGATCATGGCAGGACACGAGGTGGCCGATGGCGGGATCGTCACCCGCCGCAATCACATCCGCATTGCCTACATTGCTCAACAATCCTCCTTTGATCCCAATGCCACCGTGTCTGAGACAGTCGAACGTGCCGCGCGAAAAGCTGGTCGCGAGGCAGAGAACTTGGTTCCGCAAGTACGCGAAACATTGGGAAGAACTGGTTTTCAAAACGGCGAACAATCGATAGGACCACTCTCAGGCGGCTGGCATAAGCGACTGGCGATCGCATGTGGACTCGTTCAGAACCCTGACATTATGCTGTTGGATGAACCCACCAATCATCTCGACCTTGAGGGCATGCTGTGGTTGGCTCAACTCATGTCTCAAACTCCATTCGCCTGGTTAATGGTGAGCCACGATCGCTGGTTTCTGGAACATGCGACAAATAAGGTTGCAGAACTCAACAGCCGATATCCCAACGGCATCTTTCTCTCAACAGGAACCTATTCCGACTTCTTACTCCAACGAGAGGAATATCAACATGCTCAAACCCAGCAAGCCCAAGCCTTATCTGGAAAAGTCCACCGTGAAATTGAGTGGTTGAGGCGTGGACCAAAGGCCCGTACTACACACGCAAAGTCACGTATCGATTCCGCCCACGCCCTCCAAGCTGAGCTGGCCGATACAACGACACGTTTACGCCAAGAAGATGCAGGAATTGACTTTGTTGGTTCCGGGCGTAAGACGAAACGCCTTATCGTGGGTGAACACCTTGGAAAAACATTTGGACACACGCCCTTGATCAAGAACATCGATGTGGTTCTCTCTCCTGGCATGAGATTGGGACTTCTAGGACACAACGGCTCTGGAAAATCGACACTGCTCAAACTCCTTGCGAAAACGGTCACGCCGAACGTGGGAACCATCACCCATGCAGATAAGCTTCAAGTCGTCTATTTCGATCAGGATCGAGAGCAACTCGATCCCACACTGACATTACGACAAACCCTCATCGACTCAGGTGACTATGTGACCTATCGGGAACGCGCAATGCACATCGTGTCATGGGCCAAGCGATTTCAATTTCGCCCCGAACAGCTAGATATTCGAACAGGTCTCCTGTCAGGCGGGGAACAAGCACGTGCGATCATTGCCAGACTCATGCTGAAGCCAGCAGATGTTCTGCTCCTGGACGAACCGACCAATGACCTCGACATCCCAACTCTTGAAGTTCTCGAAGAGAGCATGCAGGATTTCCCTGGAGCCATGGTTTTGGTCACCCACGATCGGTATGTCCTCATGCGGGTTTGTACAACCTTCATTGGGCTGGACGGAAAAGGAGAGCATGGTTACTTTGCAGAATATGAGCAGTGGGAAGACTGGCTCGCGGACCAAGCCCAAGAAAAGAGTCGAAAAACAAAGGTGCCACGTGACGAGAGCACCTCTCGCAAAAAACCCTCACCGAAAAAGCTAACCTACAAAGAACAAAAAGAATATGACGGCATGGAAGTCCAGATTCTTGCGGTCGAAACTGAACTTGAACAGTGGAAGAAGAAAACTGAAGACCCCGCCATCGCGTCTCAACATACAGAACTCCAACAAGCATATTCCAACCTTCATGAAGCCGAAGAAAAGGTCCACCATCTCTATGCCAGATGGGCAGAGCTTGAAGCGAAACTGCAAGGGACCCAGTAAGCTATGTTCGAATTGTGCAGAGTGTCGAAAAGATTCGGTCAAACGATAGCGATCCATCCGTGTGACCTTGAAATTCCAACTGGCCGTACCACAGTCCTCATTGGGCCAAGCGGATGTGGGAAATCCACACTGCTCAGGCTGATGATTGGCCTCATCCAACCCGATGCCGGCGCGGTTTTTTTCGATGCCGCGCAGCTTACCCCTGATAACGCGCTAATCCTTCGTCAGCGAATGGGCTATGTCATTCAAGACGGAGGGTTGTTTCCGCATCTCACTGCCCAAGAGAATGTCGAACTGATGGCTCGCCATCTCAGCTGGGACGGCTCCCGTATTGCCTCCCGCCTTTCAGAACTAGTCGAATTGACCCATTTTCCCGTCGATGGACTCACACGCTATCCAGTCCAACTTTCAGGAGGACAGCGGCAACGCGTGAGTCTGATGCGCGCGCTGATGCTAGATCCACACGTCCTCTTGCTCGACGAGCCTCTTGGCGCGCTCGATCCGATGGTTCGTTCCGATCTTCAGACAGAACTCAAATCGATCTTTGAGACCTTGAAAAAAACTGTTGTATTGGTCACCCATGATATGAGCGAAGCCGCGTTTTTCGGAAACCCAATTCTGCTCTTACGCGACGGTAGCGTCATTCAGAAGGGAACCTTGACGGAACTTGTCACGACACCCGCCGATTCGTTTGTGACGCGTTTTGTGAACGCACAACGTAGTCCACTTGACGCACTCGGAAGAGACACGCTGTGATGAAGCCCTCCCTTACCGCACTCTTATGTCTGATCATCTCATTGCTCAATTCACCTGTTTTTAGCGGCACACAGAACGTGGCCGTGGGATCAAAATCGTTTACAGAATCGGTCGTGCTAGGAGAGATTGCGTCACACCTTGCACGAAGCGCAGATGGAATTGTCACTCATCGACGAGCCATGGGGGGCACACGCGTCCTATGGAATGCGCTGCAGAATGGTGACATCAGCATCTATCCTGAATATACCGGAACGATTACGCAGGAAATTTTATCCGAGCAACAGTTGGGAGATCTAGCGAGTATTCAAATCGCCCTTGCAGCACACGGAGTCCGCATGACTAGGCCCCTGGGGTTCAACAATACGTACGCGATCGGCATGATGGAAACGCATGCCGCCGCTCTAGGAATCCATACGATTTCCGACCTGCGTTCGCACCCCGATCTACGATTTGGCTTCAGCAACGAGTTCATGGACCGTGGCGACGGATGGCCAAGCCTCCGCAATACCTATGCGCTACCACAGCAGCGCGTCAATGGATTGGAGCACGACCTCGCATATCGCGGTTTAGAAAGCGGAAGTATCGACGCGATTGATCTCTATATGACCGATGCCGAAATTCAATATTATAAACTCCGAGTTCTGGAAGACGATCTGTCACACTTCCCGGAATATCACGCCGTCCTGCTCTATCGTAAGGATCTGGAACACCGCGCTCCAAGAGTCACCACAGCGTTGAAAGCGTTGGAGGGAACCATTTCGGAAACATCGATGCGGGCCATGAATGTTCGGGTAAAGATCGAGAGGGAAACCGAAACTCGCACAGCGGCTGATTTTATCGAGAAGAAGCTGGGCATGCACGTAAAATATAACGAGGAATCCATAGCCGATCGCGTCCTTCGAACAACCAGAGAACATATCGCGCTTGTCGCAATTTCGCTCTCAGCGGCAATTCTCATCGCTCTCCCACTTGGAATCATTGCGGCACACCTCCCGCGACTTGGCCATGTCATCCTTGGGATTGTCGGTATTATTCAAACGATCCCTGCCCTTGCACTGCTAGTTTTCATGATTCCGTTACTTGGAATAGGCGTCCCAGCGGCCATCGCAGCACTTTTCCTGTACAGTCTCCTTCCCATCGTTCGTAACACCTACACCGGACTCCACGACATCCCACAACCTCTACGTGAGTCGGCTGCGGCTCTCGGTATCCCTCCACTCATGCGACTTCGAAAAATCGAGATGCCTCTGGCAAGCCGCTCTATCCTCGCTGGAATTAAGACATCCGCAGTAATCAACGTCGGCTTTGCAACCCTTGGTGCGTTTATCGCGGCTGGTGGGTACGGCGAATCTATCCTGACCGGAATTCGACTCGACGACATGAGTTTGATTTTACAAGGAGCAATACCCGCTGCAACACTGGCAATAGCCGTCCAATGGTTCTTTGAGTTGCTGGAACGAGTGGTCGTGCCGCGAGGACTGAGGCTAAAGACGTGAATCTCTGATACGGCAGGAAAGATTATTCCGGCGCAGAAACCGGACGCACATCGGATACGTTGCCTGACCGCGCCCCATACGCTAACAACAATTGCTCAAATTCCGGGTTGTTGGCCGAACGCGCGACATCCAATGGGGTACTACCATCACCATTGACAGCATTCACATCAGCCCCGTAACGAATAAGAAATGCGCCAATCTCCACAGATCCTTGGATGGCCGCCGCATGGTGCATCACCGCATTCTTCTCCTGATCTCTCTGATGTACATCTTCCCCGCTATCAAGCATATTTTGTACCATGGCGAAATCGCCTGAGTTGATCAATTCAAATATTGAACGAGGCGCGTTCGACGCCAGCGAGCTGAGATACCCCCCAAGATTGTTATCCGAGGACTCCGCACGCGAATTGACGTTATTATCACTCGCACCCAAAGCACCTGCACGATCATATTCTGTCTCTACCATTGATTCAGCAGATCCTCTCACGATCTCTGCCATACTTTCGGCCCCATCCACAACGTTCATCGTATCTCTTGCCATATCGGCAACCTGCTCATCCACAAGCGTTGGGGTTCCAGACCCTCTCTCGTCAAGTCCTGCTGAATCCTTCAAATCTTGATTCGGGAAGATCAGAAAGACTGCAAGCACAACTAGCCCAGCTACAATGACAGCAAGCGCTCCCCATCCAGGTTTTTCCATCTGGAAAAAGTAAGACATTGGCATGCCAAGGTCAAGCGCATCTCACATAGACAGCGTTTTCGACGTTTGGTAGCATTTCCGGATGCCTGTTCTACTGACCATTCACGCATGGCGACGCGAACGACGTCAATCCGTGGAAACCATTGCAACCAAAGCCAGAATCGCAACAAAACAGCTTGAATTGATCGAGTCGGGGGAAACAGATCCTCCCGCGTCCATGATTGTCGCATTGGCAAACGCGATCGGCGTGCCAATATCATGGCTATTTCACCATCCAAGTTCGGTTAAAGCCCTGCTCACTGACTCTGATAATGAGCCGTTGGATGAGATCGATTCACCAGATCAAATTACCGAACGCATGTTATGCGGCGCGCAGCAAGATCGAGAACTGTACCTCCTGCTCACCACCCTGCTACAGGAAGGTGATCCCAACCTTCTCCGCGCTGCCGAAGCTAACCTCCGAAGCTTAGTCAAACAGGCACGGCGATCAACAATTCCGTGGCAGTCACGCCCCTCTGGGCACTTCGAACCTCCCAGCGACTAGAGCTGTGGCCAATGATTGCAAATATATCTTTTTGTCGTAAGGAAAGAGTGAAATGACGCTTCGTCACAGGTTCATTCAGTTTGGCTTTATTGCCGTGATTGCGGTTGGAATTGTTGGAAACAGTATCGGCGAACCAACTGAAAAAACCTACGCGAGGGCAACGTTTGCCGGTGGCTGTTTTTGGTGCATGCAGCCACCATTCGCGAGACTCGATGGAGTGATTGCGACAGCGGCCGGCTATACAGGAGGACACACGAACAATCCAACTTATGAGAAAGTCTCCCGCGGAAATACCGGCCACACCGAGTCTGTCCAAATCGTTTATGACCCCCGTAAGGTCAGTTACGAAAAACTTTTGGACATCTTCTGGCACAACATCGATCCCACAACCATTGACCGACAATTTTGTGATGCGGGATCCGAATACCGCACCGCAATTTTCTTCCACGATGCGGAGCAAGAACATTTGGCAAAAACATCAAAACAGGCCATTGAGGCAACAAAAACCTTTCCTGAACCGATTGTTACGGAAATCACGCCGGCGAGCACCTTCTACCCCGCAGAAGAACATCACCAGGATTATTCTGACAAGAACCCCGTCCGCTACCAAGTCTATCGGTATATGTGTAAACGTGATGCTCGCTTGGCGGAACTGTGGGGTAGCGATGCCCCTCCTGCACATTAACGGCTAACCGTAACTACTCTACGGCAAGACCAAAGTCTCTTCATGTGGCATTCTGATCCGCCCGAACATGCCCCTGCACCTACTCACACTCACTGCCTCACGCTGGGCATCGCGTTGAAAAAGTCTACTAGCGAAGCTCTCCTTCATTTAAAAACTCAACGTACAAGAGCACGACTTGCCTCTTCGCTTGCCGCGGCCTTGCTAGACAGTCTATTTCAGCGATTCATCGAGGAGCGTACAGCACGACGCTCGTTGTCAGTGAGATAGCGTTTTCGAAGCCGAATATGCTTTGGCGTAATTTCAACAAGTTCGTCCTCTTCGATAAACTCGAGAGCAAATTCTAACGTCATCTCACGAGGGCGTATCAATTGAATCGCATCGTCGGCGCCTGACGCGCGAATGTTGGTGAGTTTCTTTTCTCGAATCGCATTCACCACCATATCTTTACCTTTGTTGTTGACGCCAAGAATCATGCCTTCGTAGAGTGGCTCACCAGGATGAATGAGAATTTCACCGCGATCCTGTAATTTCCAGAGTGCATATGCAACAGCAGACCCCGCACTCTGCGAGATTTGCACGCCAACAGAACGTCGTGGAACCTCTCCTTTAAACGATTGATACTCGAAGAAAATTTGAGACATAACCCCAGTTCCACGGGTCATCATCAACAACTCGTTGCGAAATCCCATCAAAGCACGAGAGGCAACCAAAAACTCCATGCGAATTGTTCCCACCGCGCTAACCTGCATGTTACGCATATCAGCGTGACGATTCCCCAACGCTTCAATAACCCCGCCCTGATATCCCGCATCAACTTCAATCACAACTTCCTCGACGGGTTCCAAGATATTACCGTCAAGATGTTTGAAGATAACTTTCGGAGGGGAGACCTCCAATTCATATCCTTCTCGCCGCATAGTCTCAATGAGAATCGCCAGATGCAGCTCGCCTCGACCTGAAACAGTAAAGCGCTCTCCGCCGTCAGCTTCTTCCACCTTAATTCCTACATTCATCATGGCTTCATGAGCCAAACGTTCCCGAATGTGACGAGATGTCAGAAACCGCCCACCATCCTTGCCAGATAACGGACTGGTGTTGTGGGAAAAGTTCATTGAAATAGTCGGTTCATCGATATTGACTGTTGGCAATGCCACAGAATGGTCAGGAGACGTAATGGTTTCCCCAACCCTCACATCCGGAATGCCGGCTAAAGAGATAATATCGCCGGCCTGCGCATAATCACGTTCCACACGAGCCAACCCCTGATAGGCTAATATTTTTGTCACCTTCGCTCGCACAATCTCACCGTCCCACTTCACCAACGTCACAGAGTCTGTCACGCGTACCTCTCCACGAACAATCCGTCCAACCGCGATCCGCCCAATATAAGAATCGTAATCCAAGATGGTGACAAGCATTTGGAACGGCTGATCAGGATCGGCCACTGGCGGCAATACGCGATGAACAATTGTATCTATCAGAGGCTTCATATCCACAGCGTCATCATCCATATCTAGAGTTGCCCGGCCTTCTTTCCCCGAGGCAAACACGATTGGAAAATCGAGTTGTTCGTCCGTCGCATTCAATTCGCTAAACAAATCAAAGGTCTGATCGACAATTTCATGCGGGCGCGAATTCGGACGGTCAATCTTATTAATCACGACAATCGGCTTCAGATGAAGGTCAAGTGATTTTTTTAGGACAAATTTTGTTTGAGGCATGGGTCCCTCAAACGCATCCACAAGAAGCAATACGCCATCGACTAGACGCAAAATGCGCTCAACCTCACTTCCGAAATCAGCGTGGCCCGGAGTATCGACCAAATTGATATTGATACCCTTATACTTGAGTGAAGCGTTCTTTGAAAAAATCGTGATGCCCCGCTCTTTCTCAAGAGGGTTTGAGTCCATGATGACGGCATCCCCTTCCTTGAACACGTGTGCGCCAGTTTGTCGAAGCAACGCATCTACCAGAGTCGTCTTTCCATGATCGACATGGGCAATAATTGCCACGTTACGAACATCTTTTCGTCGTTTTTGATGCGGCATGCTACCAGCCTCCTGTTTCCCTACAGGACAAACCACTTTTCGAGTTACACAAACACACACCTGACTAACTCAGGTAATACGACCCCTGACCGAGACCTAACTTCAAAATCTACGAAGAGATGTTTAACAACACTGACAAGAACTACCGACGGTAGGCGTGTTCTGTACCAGAAATCCTGTGAGTGCAAAAAAGTAACAGAAGGGGAGGGGGAATGCAAACGGGCTTAGGAACGTGATGAATCTGACTCCTAACGAAGTGGCGATGATGCTCAACTACTGCTTATTCATCAGACTGTCAAACGTACTGATGAATTGCTGCGCCTCACGATGACCTTGATCTGCGGCTTTACGATACCACTTGAAGGCTTCTTCAAGATTTTGCGGCCCTCCCCGTCCTTCAGCGTACATTGCTCCGAGGAAATACTGTGCTTCCATGTCGCCTTGCTCTGCAGCTTTCCGAAACCATTTTTCGGCCACAGAAAAATCCTGTGCCACCCCTTCACCGATGGAATACAAGAGTGCGAGGTTAAGCTGAGCTTCCATGTCGTCTTGCTCTGCAGCTTTCCGAAACCATTTCGCCGCTTTCTTAGTATTCTGCGATATCCCTTGCCCCTGTTGAAAGAGGGCCCCAATGGCATTCTGTGCACCAGCATTCCCTTGTTTTGCAGCCTTCCGAAACCATTTAAACGCTTCGGCGTAGTCCTGCGCATCCCCACTGCCATCGCGGTATGCAATCCCAAGGTGATACTGGGCAAGCACATGCCCTTGCTCCGCAGCTTTATGATACCAACTCAATGCTTCAGCAGGATTCTTCGGCATCCCCAGCCCTTTGTCATACATCACACCAAGATTGTTTTGGGCATTTGCATGCCCAGCCTCCGCGGCTTTCTCCCACTTTTGTAGAGCCGTTGCATAGTCCTCACGGCCAGCTGCAGCCAACCCTTCTTCAAAATCCCCGGCCAGTGCAAGCTGGCTCACCCCGAACAGCAGCAGGGCAATCACAAAAGTTTTCATCACGCCGTGATCTATTTCCTCAGAATTCATTCGCATCATCGCTGACAAAGGATACGCCTGTTCGGAGCAGGGTTCAATAGACACTGCATGGCAGGAATGGGAAGAGAGTACGAAAGAAAGAAACCCTTAACAGAATTTTCAAGCTAGGCCTTATCCTCGAATCAAGTAATACTATTATTCTATGGTGGGAGACAAAGGCTCTCCTCCACGCTGAGAGACAACGAGGAACTAAATCATTCTCATCGTCAATGTGTCGACATGCTAAGATAATCCAATGCACTCTACACATGTATCGAATGGACGTCTTCCCAAACTGACTCCCCCCCTCAACAATGTAAGTGTCCCATCTCCTCTCCTCGAGAAGGTGGCCCGTTCCAGAAGGAGAAAAATAACATGGCGATAGTCTCTCCATTTCGCGCGGTCAGACCCACACCAGAATTCGCCGCCAAAGTCGCCGCCCCTCCATACGATGTTGTATCGTTGGAGGAAGCGCGTGACCTCACTAAAGGAAACCCGCATAGTTTTCTCCGTGTGAGCCGAGCGGAACTCGAGTTTGCCTCCGAGATCGATTCATATTCCAGCACTGTCTATAAAAGGGGTGCAGACAACCTACAAAGTCTCATAAACAATGGCATTCTTACCCACGAAGAGCACCCTTTACTGGGTGTCTATCGACAGCAATGGGGTACACACCAACAGACCGGACTGGTAGCACTTGCCTCCGTGGACGAGTACGATCGTGGAATTATCAAAAAACACGAACTCACTCGACCGGTGAAGGAAGCGGATCGTGTACGAATCATTCAAACACATGAGTCTCAATCCGGGCCTGTCCTTCTGTTTTTTCGCCGTCCCGAAACATTCAATCACTGGCTTGAATGGGTCACCAACACCCCACCTGATTCACACTTCATAGCCGCCGATGGAATTGAACACACCGTCTGGAGCGTGCGGGACCAATCTGCGATTCATCGAGTTATGAAAGACTTCCAAGCCATTGAGACCATGTACATTGCAGACGGGCATCATCGCTCCGCGGCCGCAAGTCGTGTGCGAGCAGCACGTCGTAATTCTAGCGCCCTAACATCGGATACCCACGAGGAAGGCTTTTTGGCAGTGATCTTTCCACACGACGACCTTAAAATTCTTCCGTACAATAGAGTAGTTCGCGATTTGAACGGCCTGACCGCCAACCAATTTATTGAGGCGGTAGCCTCTCACTTTGAACTGCAATTGACGTCGCAACCTGGCGATCCTCCTTCGGCTGGATTTGACATGTACATCAAGGGTCAGTGGCACCGTGCCACACCAACCAAAGATTTGTCGTCAGAAATTAACCTCGATCCGGTTCGCTCTCTAGCAATCTCCGTGTTGACAGAGCTTGTGCTTGATCCACTATTGGGAATAGTGGACCAACGGTCCGACCCTCGTATAGATTTTGTCGGAGGCGTGCGTGGGGTCGAGAAACTTGCGGAAATGGTGGATCAAGGGAACTGGTCCGTAGCGTTTTGGTTATACCCAACGACCGTCGACGAGCTGATGGCCGTATCCGACGCTAACCGCATCATGCCACCAAAGAGCACTTGGTTTGAGCCAAAACTACGCGACGGGTTGTTCATTCACATGTTACGGGACACCTGACAGGGAAAACTTTTCCACAGCGGCCAGAAACTAATCGAAGAGAATCGAAATGTCCAAGTTTTTAGCCCTGCTTCGGCAAAAATATCGGCCACATCATCAGCCACAACGACCGCTAAGACAGTCTGACAAAGAGCGTGGTCGAAATCGTCATCCAAAGATTGGTTTTGAAGACAATGATTCCCCCTGACTCTCTTTCTTTGAGTTCTTCTGTGTCCACATCTGCAAACTTCTCGAGGACTCGGAGAATGGTGGCCACGCTCCACAAAAAACATGCACACCGTCTATTATTTGACATAAGGACAGATCTCCTGTATCTTTGCCCGCAATCATCGTTTGGTGGTCCGGATGACGATGGCGTTACTTGAAGATACGGACCCGTGATCGTATCGTGATCAGACTCTCTTCGGAACGGACTCCTACCTGATTCTGCTTCGTACAGTTTTCTGACCTCGTGTCAATCGATCCCACAACAGTATAAGTGAAAGGTCTTCCAGCGGCATTGTCGTTGCTTGAGCCCCTCTGCGTATACCACGCACGGTACGCCTATCAGGGTCCTCGCTTCATCCTGCCGTACTTGACCAGTCTTTTAGAGAGGAAACCGTTTTATGCCAACATCTGCAACAGCACCAACTCCATCTTCATTTCCAATTTCAGAATCAGCTTCAGATACACCCACTCAAACCTTCCAATCATTCGGCCTATCCACTCCGCTCGTGCGGGACTTGAACCGCGCAGGACTCGTTAACCCTACCCCAATTCAATCGGAGGCAATTCCACCCGGACTTGAAGGCCGCGATGTACTGGGATGTGCGCAAACCGGCACGGGTAAAACGGCCGCATTTGTCATTCCGATGATTGAACGGCTAGCTGGTGGACCGAGAGGCAATCCCCGTGGGTTAATATTGGCTCCAACACGTGAACTCGTCTTTCAAATTCAGGAAACGGTCGACAAACTTGGCCGGTCCCGACGAATCTTTTCCACTGCCATTGTTGGTGGCAGTGATATGCTCGCTCAAGTGCGTGGACTTCGCCAACGTCCAGAGATTATCGTCGCAACGCCTGGGCGATTACTCGACCACATGTGGCAGGGAAATATTCTATTGAACAAACTCAAAATTGTGGTCCTCGACGAAGCGGATCGCATGCTCGATATGGGATTTTCCCAGCAACTCAATCAAATTATTGACGCGCTTCCTGAAGAGCGGCAGACGTTACTCTTTTCTGCCACCCTTCCCAGTAATCTTGGCGACTTGGCAAAGATGTCCCTAAATAACCCAGTGCATGCGATGGTGTCCAAGCGGGCAACGCCCGCAACCAACGTGACCCACAAACTTCACCACACCACCCAAGGAGAGAAAACGGGGCTTCTTCTTTCTCTTCTGAAGGAGAAACGCGAATCGGTTTTGGTCTTTGCTAGAACAAAACACCGCGTAAACCGTTTGGGGGAATCACTCGAGAAGCTTGGACATCGGGTTGCAGTTCTGCACGGGGACCGTCGACTTTCCCAACGACGTGCCGCTTTGGAAGGGTTTAGACGAGGACGTTTTACCGTTCTCGTAGCAACGGACGTCGCTGCCCGCGGTCTTGATGTTGACAACATCGGTCACGTGGTGAACTACGACCTTCCATACACTGCCGAAGATTATGTCCACCGTATTGGTCGAACAGGTCGGATGCAAAAAACTGGATCGGCCACCAGTTTCGTGACAGAAGAGGACAGCAACAATCTTCGAGCGATTGAGAAGCTTATTGGCCAAGCAGTGCCTCGTGCCACGAAAAACCGCCCACAATCACGGCACAACCCCGCAACACGGTCACGAAGCGGCAAACCGTTTGTCAAACGATCTCGCACACAATCCATTACCGATAGTGGTACAAGAATACGCCAATTTGGCGAAAAATCTCGCCACGGAACCCCCGCACGAACCACGGCATCTCTACGCTAATCTCCCAATCTGAGAGGAGGGATGCGCCGTAATTACAACATGATAATGGACGATCACGGTGATCGCCATATGCCTTATACTAATTTCGTCGGCGCACGCTCTTCCAGATGCCGACCTTGAGACTGCCCAAGCCTCACCGTCTCTATTTGAATACACACTCACTCCCGACGCCAAATATCTCTCCGACATCAATGTCGGAAGAGGCCTCTTTTCTACATCCAGGGGCAACACACAGCTCCCCCTCATGTCGAAAGTGAATTCGTGGAACTGCAGGCAGGACAAACTAAAACGAGCACAGTAAAAGTGACCGACACGTACAACACCTATAACACCAAGGCCACTGCATTGATCGACAAGAAACAAGCTCCACCGGAGCAAGAAAGTGGCTCAGCCCTGCCACCAAGTGAGGGAGAACCCATGCAGCCTTGAAACTGACAGAAACAAGGCAATGCTGGATTTCACCCATCCGTTGGCGAGCAAGATTTGACCTTTGATGTCAAAATTTTAGGCGTGGAACGTTCGGAAAAGCCCGCACACTAATCTGAAGAGCGGCCAAAAGTGTAGCTACAACAGTCTGGCGGACATACGTCCGGCCATGCGGTTCCACTCCCATAGACTCGTCGCTCCATTCCCGGCCTGATCTGCTCTTCAATCAACTCGCGAAACATCGACACCACAGCGGGATGCAACCCCACAGTTCCAGCACGTATCATTGCAATCCCAAGTTCACTGCAGAGTTTCTTGGCCTGCTGATCAAGATCATACACCACCTCTAAGTGATCAGAGATAAACCCGATCGGAGCGACAACGAGCTGACCACACCCTTTCGCCTTTAGCGTCCGAATATGGTCCAAGATATCGGGATCCAACCAAGGTTGATCGGGTGGCCCACTGCGACTCTGAAACACCAGTTTCCAATCAGCAATCTTCAGTTGACAGGCAATGACGCCGGCAACTTCGCGCAACTGTTCATCATATGGACAGGTTTTCGCCATCGCAATCGGAATGCTGTGTGCAGTGAACGCCACGGCAAATGAGTCGGTGGGGTTGGGAAGTGTTTCAATAGCATCCCTTACCCGGTCAATATTCGCTTCAACAAACCCCGGGTGGTTATAGTATTGTCGCAACTTTTGAATGATCACCGTACCATCAACCATATCAACTGCACGCTGAATATTGTCGAGATACTGCTTACAACCTGAATACGAGCTGTATGCGGACGTCACAATGGCCAGCGCATGTTTTATTCCGTCATCTCTCATCTGCTTGAGCACATCGGAAAGAAGTGGATGCCAGTTTCGATTGCCAAAATAAATAGGCAATCGTATATCGCACATCTCCAACTCATCCTTGATGGCGTCAATCAGAGCACGATTTTGCGAATTGATCGGACTGACCCCACCAAACTGTTTATAGTGCTCGGCAACTTGCAATTTGCGGTCTTCAGGAACGTTCTTTCCGCGCAACACATTCTCCAGAAACGGCATCACATCATCCATGCCTTCAGGACCACCAAACGACACAAGAATGACTGCATCAACACTCATAGAACATGTTTCCTCACTTCAACAAAAACGGAAGACAAAGTAGCCGGTCATGCGGAGGAGAAAAACTTAGTATTGCTTCTGAGGAAGCTGAGGTCGGCCAATGTTAAAAGTTGCTACGTTATGGTATTGGTCCTGCACCGGCCGTTCACGTTCGGGAAAGGATCGATCACCGATAGCAAGAAGTTGCTCTTTGTTGAGACGAAGTGAACGTTTATCATACACTGCCCATTCGTATTCCTTAGTCATGCCTAAGGCGTCAACGGGACAAGCTTCAACACACAGACCACAGAATACGCAACGCGTCATGTCCATATAGTATTCTTTGGCATAGCGCTTAGTAGGTTCCCCCTGCACCTCCGCACTGACCACCGTAATCACCCTTGAAGGGCAGGTAGCCTCACACAAATCGCAGCCGACGCACTTTTCGCCACCGTCACTATAGCGAAGCAGCGATAACATACCGCGATAGCCGCCGGGAAGGCTTCTCTTTACATGAGGGTACTGAAGAGTCACTGAGGGTGTGAACAGATGTTTCAACGTTTCCTTCAATCCCATCAAAATTTCAGGGAATGTCACCGCCTTGAGTAACGCCCTCACTACTCCACCACGTACACAATCACTGCCGTGAGCATAATATTCGCTAATGCGATGGGCAACATAACCTTCCACCCAAGTCGCATTAACTGATCGTACCGAAGTCGAGGCACCGTTGCGCGTATCCAGATGAAAAGAAACAAGAAGAAGTAGACTTTTAGCGTAAACCATATGACCGGCGGAACGAAATCCAGAAATGGAAATGGCGCATTGTATCCTCCGAGAAACAGAATGGCGGCAATGCAGGAGACAAGAATCATGTTGGCGTATTCCGCCATAAAGAAAAATGAAAATCGCATCCCGCTGTATTCAGTGAAAAACCCGGCAACTAGTTCACTCTCCGCTTCGGGAAGATCGAAGGGAAGGCGATTCGTTTCGGCAACCGCAGCAATGCTATAGATCACAAAGGCAACGAACTGAGGGAAAACGTACCAATGCCAGAATCCACCCGCTTGAGCTTCAGTGATTTCCACCAGACTTAACGATCCTGAGAGCAACAACACCCCTACGATCGCGAGTCCAATATTCAACTCATAGCTAATAACCTGTGCTGCCGCACGCAAGCCCCCGAGGAGGGAGTATTTGCTATTGGACGCCCATCCTCCAAGGATAATGCCATAGGCGCCAATCGACGTCACTGCCAGAACATAGAGAATGCCAACGTTGATATCGCTGATGATCCATGGTTTTTCTCCAGCCCCAAACGGCACCACGGCGAAACCAATCATTGCGGGAACAAAAGCCAAAATTGGGGCAAGCGTAAAAATAACTTTGTTCGCCCCAGCAGGAATAATGTCTTCTTTAAAAAACAGTTTGATGCCGTCTGCAATCGGCTGAAGCAACCCGTATGGACCAACCTCCATGGGTCCGAGACGATCCTGCATAAATCCAAGAATCTTTCGCTCTGCGTAGGTAAGATAGGCCACATTCAGAAGAATGATGGCCATGACAAGAGCAACCTGCAAGAGAATAATGGCAAGCGTGACTATCACATCCATTGGTTATGCCCCGGAAACAGATGGTGCGATTGATACATAAGCGGAACCAAAATACGGCGCGTTTGTTGTGGAATCAATCGTCATTGATAATACCGCTCCAATAGCTCCACTAAAATGTTCAGGGAAAAAGACCGTCCCCTGTGGGTATCGTTCATTAAACTTAACCGGAATGACGGCTTCACCATGCTCGGACTCCATCTTCACCAAACTCCCATCCATCACACCATATTTCTCCCCATCATCAGGATGCATCATAAGAGCACCTACAGTCTGTATTGCCTTTAACCCACTGGCAAATGTTGACATTTTACCGGAATGGAAAAGACTTTGGCCAACCGTTAGAATTAGTGGTCGACCATCGCGTGGCTTGGGTTTTTCGACCACATATCGAGAATCGACCCTAGGGTTTGAGGTTTCACATTCGATATACCGATCAAGAACCTTCCGGTCTAGCTTCGCAGTCTTTCGCGCCGAAGATTGAACCCTGCTGATTTCATCTTGAACATCTTTTACTGACCCATATTCCATCGAAACGTTCATAAAATTCGAGACCTGAACGAGTATTTCCCAATCCGGATGACTCTCACCGATCGGATCTAAAGCACGGCACACTTTTTGAACGACACCTTCGGAATTGGTAAAAGTTCCATCTTTTTCGGCATAACTGCACGCAGGGAATATGATATCCGCACATTTTGCAGTTTCAGTCATAAACAATTCGTGGCAGATAAGAAGATCCAGATGATTGAGCGCATCTCGAACCTTGACCGACGGCGGCAAGCTTTCAATTGGGTTTTCGCCTACGATATACATTGCTTTGACACTGCCATCTCGAGCAGCTTCAATAATCTCTGGAAGCCTTAACCCAAGGCCAGTTGCTGGTTCAACACCCCACTGTGTTTGAATCACTTGCTTTGCTGTGTCGCTCATCCGGTCGGAAGGCCCAGGAAGATACTCTGGAACGACCCCCATCTCAAGTGCACCCTGCTCATTATTTTCTTCGGTCAGGACGGCCAAACCAGATCCTTCTTGGTCAAGCTTCCCGGTGAGAAGGAGAAGGTCAAAGACATTAAGAGTGGTCTCAAACGCTCCCGGCGAGCGAAGCACTCCCTGACCCATAAGCACAATACATTTAGGGGATTCGGCAAACACCTTGGCTGCTACTTTGATCTGAGCAGCAGATACCCCTGAAACCTGTGCACAATCGCGCAAAGACAATGCCGTGGTAGCTTGCTTCAATCGTTCGATGTACTGCGGATAGCGGATTTGAATCTCTGCATTAACCAACCCATCATCAAGAACGGTATTGACTAGCCCCTGGACCACAGCCCCATAGGCGATGGGATCGGCTTGCAGATGAAGCGAAGCCAGATTTGTAATATTGCTTATGGTTTGAATAACCGGCACCGTCGACTCAACGGTAATCAACTGAGCTCCACCCTTCTTGACGGCTTCCTTCACTTTGAGCCCAACGATGGGATTCGTGTCCGTGATCTTTGTTCCCAACAGCAAAATCGTATGAGCCTTAACAATATCTTCATAGGTGACCGTCCAGCGCGTGGTCCCCTGGACTATCCCCATGGCCATCGCAGCATTAATGTGGCCATAGCGAACGGAAGAATCAACCTGATTCGTCCCAATTGACATGCGCATGAATTTTTGGAACACATACAGATCTTCGTTCGTAAGCCGTGCTGATGCCAAACCAGCGACCGCATCAGAACCATGTTGTTCTTTGATTGCTACAAGCCTCTCTGCCGCGTACTCCAATGCCTCTTCCCAAGTAACCTGGACATGAGTGCCGTCACGTTTAATCAATGGATGGGTGAGGCGCGCTTCGTGATTGGCAAAACCAAATCCAAAATAACCCCGAGCACATAGGTCACCATTATTGCGGCCAGTACCGTGGAATGACTGAACTTCAATAATGGTGTTGGCTGCAGATTGCTGATCTCGCGTCTGAAACGTCAGTTGACAACCATCGCCGCAATAGCCACACGTCGTGTCCGTACGTTTCAACATCCATGGCCGATAATCGAACATGGACACGCGATTGGTAAACGCCCCAACGGGACAGATCTGCACACATCCTCCACAAAATTCACAATCCAACTGATGGGATCCGAAGTGTTTGATCTCACTCGACGACCCACGTCCAGTGGACGCCAACGCTTTAGCATCAATGACATTGTCGCAATACCGCACACAGCGCATACAAGACACACAACGGTTCATCTGTTTTTCAATAACCGGACCAAAATATTCTTTATCAAATACCCGCTTCACGTCTTCAAAACGGCTGACCGTCGGAGTGTATCGATGGGAGTAATCTTGTAGATCACAACGTCCTCCCTGATCACAGACTGGGCAGTCAAGCGGATGATTCGCGAGAATAAATTCAAGCACAGATTTGTGTGATTCGTTCACACGCGCGGTATCAGTATGAACAACCATGCCATCGGTGACAGGAACACTGCAAGAAGCCTGAAGTTTTGGACTTTTCTCGATCTCGACATGACACATCCGGCAATTCGCATCATACCCAAGCTTAGGGTGATAGCAGAAATGGGGAATATCGATACCAAGCTCGCGGGCAGCTTCAATGACAAGCGTACCCTGCTCAACTTCGACTTCGCGATTATCAATTGTGAGCTTTACGTGTTCCATATTGGGTTAGAGTCCCTACGAGGTTCCGATACCGACCAATGCTACGTGTTTACTGCGATACGGACAATGTCCATCTCGAATATGCGCCTCATATTCATGTCGAAAATGTTTGAGCGTACTGATAATCGGCGCAATTTCAGCATCGCCAAAGGCACAAACGGTTTGTCCTGTAATATTGCCGCATAACCTTGACAGAAGATCAAGATCTTCATTTCTTCCCTGCCCTGACTCTATTCGATGAAGGATTTGAAGCAACCACATGCTCCCTTCACGACATGGAGTACACTTGCCACATGATTCGTGGTGAAAAAACTCTAGGAGTCGCTCTGCCGCCCACACCATACATGTATCTTCATTCATAAAGGTGATCGCGCCTGATCCCAGCATTGATTCTGCGTTGGCAATCCCCTCGAAATCTAGTTTGGCATCGAGGTGTTTCTCGGTCAGGAAAGCAGCGGAGGCCCCTCCAGGGATAATGGCTTTGAGTTTCTTCCCATCTCGCATTCCTCCCCCACAGTCTTCAAGCATCTCCCGTATGGTAATCCCCATGGGAACTTCATAATTTCCAGGCCGTGCTATATGCCCACTGAGAGAAAATATCCTTGTCCCTGGACTCTTCGGCGGTGAACCGATGGACATAAACCACTCCGGCCCTCGATTTACAATATGTGGGATGTTTGACAGGGTCTCGACATTATTAATGACCGTCGGCTTTCCATACAGTCCAGAGATTGCCGGAAAAGGCGGTTTGGTTCGTGGTTTTCCTCGCTTACCTTCAAGAGATTCCAGCAAGGCAGTTTCCTCGCCACAGATGTAGGCTCCCGCCCCTCGATGGACATACACATCAAGATCGAAGCCGGAACCCAAGATATTCATACCCAAATATCCTGCTTTGTAGGCCTCGGCAAGCGCCTTCTCCAGAATCTTTGCCCCAAGAATAAACTCACCACGAATATAGATGTAGCTGACCTTTGCCCCTATCGCATAACACCCAAGAATAACGCCCTCAAGCATTTGGTGAGGATCACGTTCTATAAGCTGGCGGTCTTTAAACGTTCCAGGCTCACTCTCATCAGCGTTACAACACAAATATTTCGATCCCGGAGAGTCTTTCGGAATAAACCCCCATTTGACGCCTGTTGGAAACCCTGCTCCTCCGCGCCCACGCAAACCAGATCGTTTGACGATATCAATGAGATCGCCTGGCTTCATCTTCCCAAGGACAGCCTGAATAGCCTTATAGCCACCAGCTCCTTCATAGTCCTTCAATGATCCAGAATAGCCTGGCATATCCATATTCTTCAGCAGGACTCTCTCAAATGCCGTCATTAATCCAACTGGTTCTGGCCACCGAAAGGGTCCAGTTGCAAGCAAGCATTTCCCGGCGGTCCGAAGATCCTCAAAAATCTGACGAACCTTTTCGTGTGTCAGGCGTTCGAAGTAATCATTATTCACCTGCATCATCGGTGCCGTTCCACACGAAGCGAGACACTCAACCGTGCTCAGGGTAAACATGCCGTCTTGCGTAGTTTCACCGGGTTTAATCCCTAATTCCTTATAAATCCACTGGAGCAATGTCTCCGATCCTCCCAGAGCACACATCAAGGATTTGCACACCTGAAGATGGAACCGGCCAATCGGTTTAAGATTCAACATTGTGTAAAAGGTGGCAACCTCGTACACCTTGGGAGGCGTGAGATCAAGCAACTTGGCAATCTCACGCATACTGTCCTCAGACACCGAACCCTCTTCCTCTTGAGCAAGATTCAGTAGTGGAAGAAGGGCAGACGCTTTGATCGGATAACGTTTCAGAATGGTGGAAATCTGTTTTTTTGCTTCAGCGGAGAACATACCAACATCCGTCTAGCGATCACACTCTCCCATCACCACGTCATATGTTCCAAACACAGTAACAAGGTCTGATACTAAGTACCCTCTCGACATGTGATCAAGCGCTCCCAAGTGGATAAACGAAGGTGATCGAATTTTCATTCGGTATGGACGCGCACTCCCATCACTGACAATATAGAATCCGAGTTCACCTTTTGGCGACTCGGTGGGACAGTAGACAGCACCGGCCGGAGGATGAAACCCGTGAGTGAACAAAACAAAATGGTGAATATGGCTTTGCATATCCCGCATGACGTTTTCCTTAGGTGGCGGAACAATGTCGGGCGCATCAGCCATAATTGGACCATTCGGAAGTCGATCGAGGCACTGTCGGATGATTCGACAACACTGCCTCATCTCCTCCATCCGAACCCAATAGCGATCATAGGTATCACCGCACTTTCCGACCGGAACATCCCACTCAACATCCCCATAAGCACCGTACGGACTGAATTTTCGCACATCATATGCAACACCTGATCCTCGAATCACCGGACCGGTTAAGCCAAAATTGATCGCGTCTTCCGCGGAAATCACGGCAACGTCTTTGGTTCGAGCAAGCCAAATTCGATTATTTGCCAACAGGATGTCATATTCATCGATATGGCTTGGGAACGCATCGAGAAAGCGTGACAATCGTGCCACAAGGTCAGGTTTGAAGTCTCTATCAACTCCTCCAACGCGAAAATAGTTCAGCGTCAGCCGCGCGCCACAAAGCACCTCGAACATATCCAACAATTCTTCGCGCTCACGGAAAGTCCAGAAAAAGACCGTCATCGCGCCAATATCAAGAGCCTGAGTTCCGAGCCAAAAAAGATGTCCAATAATCCGCTGCATTTCCGCAACAATCGTCCTAATGTATTCTGAGCGATCAGGCACCGCCAATCCAAGAAGCATCTCAACCGATCGAACATAGGCATAATTGTTCGCCATAGCACAGACGTAATCCAATCGGTCGGTATGCGGTATGATCTGGCCGTAGGTGAGGCCTTCGGCTAACTTCTCCACGCCACGGTGAAGATACCCCGCATCAACGGTGGCTTTGGCGATTCGCTCTCCCTCAAGCGTAAGCACAACTCGCAGAACGCCATGAGTCGCCGGATGCTGCGGCCCCATATTGAGCAAAAACTCTTCTTCGCGCTGCAGACCACCAGATACCCCACGATGACCACTTTCCCCATTTGACCGCACAAACACTTGCCGTTCGTGTTCCGCCGCATCATGATCAATCTCGGACCTCGGTTGCTCGTTAAGGTCGGGAAAGAAGTCAAATGAACAACGCCATCCTTTTCCTTCCGTCGGAAAATCTTTTCTAAGTGGGTGCCCTTCATCATAATCCTCGGGAAGCAAGATCCGCCGAAGGCCCGGATGGTTCTTAAAGCAAATGCCCATGAGGTCATAAACTTCCCGTTCCAAAAAGTTTGCTCCCCGCCATATCGAAGTAACCGATTCGACAGAAGGGTCGGCTTCCAACAACTTAGTCTTGATAACTACCCGTTGTCGATGTGGCAACGAATGCAGAAAATATACGACCTCGAACCGCTCATCGTCTTCCGGATAATCGACGGAACAAATATCGGTGATGTGGTTAAAGTCCAAATCACTATTTTCCTTGAGAAATGTCGCCACGGAAATAAGGCCATCTCGATGAACCTCAATCGTAGGTGTCTGGTAGTCCACACTCACGCCCAGCACAACTTCAGGAAAGACCTTCTGGACGGCTTCACAAACGGGATGCATGTTTATTTCACCAGCACGCGTTCTTTCTGCAATTTCTGTTGTAACTTGAGAAGGCCATCCAACAGGGCCTCCGGCCGCGGTGGGCACCCCGGGACATAGACATCGACCGGAAGGAATTGATCCACCCCCTGGACAACACTGTAACTGTTATAGTGGTTTCCTGACGTCGCACACGAACCCATAGAGATGACATATCGTGGCTCAGCCATTTGATCGTAAATTCGCCGAATAACTGGGGCCATCTTCCGACAAACGGTACCAGCAACGATCATGAGATCTGCCTGCCGAGGGGACGCACGAAACACACCCGCACCAAACCGATCCATATCGTAACGTGAGGACACCGCTGCCATCATCTCGATTGCACAACACGCAAGCCCAAAGCTCATAGGCCAGAGTGACGACTTTCTCGCCCAGTTAACGACCGCATCAATGTTTGTGGTGATGATATTGGCGTCAAGTTGTCGATTCAGGTATCCCATTATGATGAGTTCCTCAGCCGTCTAGTTCGTCCCAATCCAAAACCCCCTTCTTCCAAGCGTACGCATATCCAACGAGCAAAATCATAATAAAAACAGCCATTTCCACGAGACCAAGGACACCGAGCGTATCATACACGACTGCCCACGGGTACAAGAAGATCACTTCGATATCAAAAATCACAAACAACATTGCGATCACGTAGTAGCGCATCGGAATTTTCACCCGTGCATCAGAAAAAACAGTCGCACCGCTTTCATACACGCTTAATTTTGCGTGGTATGGGTGAGAAGGGCGAACGAGTTGACCAACGGTCAACGTGACGAGCCCAAAGACAAACGCGATGATGGCAAAAATTGCAATCGGTACGTAATTGACCGGAATGCTTTCACCCACCAACATGATGCACCCCACCTTCACCAAATAAAGACGAATCGAAAAATGGCCGATATTTCAGTCCCGACAGGGCTGGAAGGGGCATTCCAGTATGCTGAATAAGCACCTTATGTGTCCTCCCCAAGCCTTCAGGATGAATCAGTCGAGCAATGAATTCCTCATTGGATTCAGTGGTTTTCTCTGCAACGCCTAATCCAAGAAGAAAACTTTGCTGATTGGTAAAACCCGTCACATCTAACCCTCTGTCCTGCCCCACGGTCGCCAACGCAGTAAAGTTGACATGAGCAGTCATATCCTGATGCCCCACACCAGTATAGGGATTGTCTGAAATGCGATGCCGGACATAGCACAACAAGGTGCCATGGGACCGTTGAGAACTGTACAATTCATGTGCAGGATAACCATAGTCAACCGTCATCACAATACCCTTCTTCAACACCCCAGCAACTGATTGCATCCAATCAACAGCGTCCAAGTTAACCTCGGTGCGCATTCCCTCCCCAAGCGTAATCCCCTGCTCATAAATGAAACGTCGAACATAATCCGCAACCGCAACGGATGGGTCACCTTCGCACTCCACAAATCGGTCATGCTCGTAGGACACAAAACACTCTCTGAGCAGGCCGTTGCGAATAATGATGCGGTGGACCGGAAACGCGTCGATAAGTTCATTCGAGAAAATAATCCCCTCAATTCCTTGCGGAAGGAAGGTAGCGAGTCCACTACACCACGATACTGGCCAACCCGCCGACAAGAAAGGCCGCAGCAGATTGCGCTGGTGCTCAAGCATCTTGGCGCTTCGCTCAATCAGCACATAGCGAAGTCTCGACCGAATTTGGGGGATCTCGCGCCCAAGAAACGTGAGAATGTCCCGACACAGCGTTCCCCTTCCTGGCCCCATTTCTACAATTGTGACAGGCCCATTATGGGCAATTAGCTCCGATGCCTCAATCAGCTGCCGTCCAAGCATCTCGCCGTAAATGGGATGGAGATCTTCACTGGTATAAAAATCACCTTTCCATCCAAGAGTGCCACCCGACTCATAATAGCCATATGCTGAATCGTATAGGGCCATCGCCATGAACTTCGCAAAGTCAATCGGGCCCTTGCGCATAATCTCATCGCTCATCTTTTTAACCAACGGGAGATTGCAAAATTCGCCGTCGATGGCTGGTGATCCAAGTTTGGCCCGTTCGGTTGTCTGATGGCTCTTAGAACTCATTTTTTATGACTAAACCCCGCCCTAATTCCATCCCAACTGCTTTTCCCAATTCGTTTTGTGAGCCACCTCTCTTGACTCGAAATTTACGCGCCTGTTAGCGTAATACCTACTAGTACAACTTTTACACAGCGCGGGAGGCATGGCATGGCATTAGGTGCATTTATTCTCGTTGACGTCGTTGGCGACCATACCAGAAGCTGTCAGCAAACCTTGAGCCGTATCACTGGGGTACAGAAGGTCTATACGGTCTGTGGCGACCACGACTTAATCGTCAGAGTCGAAGTAGAAACTCTTCAAGAGTTACGAGATGAAACTCTTGCACGAATCCGTTGCGTCGAAGGAATTACAAAAACCACCACCTGCCTCGAGCTGTAACATGTGTCACCCAACAAACATCCCCACCCTCACGACAGCAGAAAAACAAAACCCTGCCGCGATAAGCATCCTCATCTAGGGTGTCAGCCCTCACGCTTCCTCACGTGAATCGCAAAGCCATCATGCTCACGAAAACGGAAATCCAGTTCACAAACCATCGGTTCCAGGTTAAGTCTAGAATAGCAATCAAAGGGAAGAGACTCGTGAAACACTACACTACGCGACAATCTCCGTTCCAATTCCCTCATCCGTAAAAATTTCCAACAACAGCGCGTGCGAAACTCGGCCGTCAATAATATGGGCTTTCCGTACGCCTCCCTCCAGAGCCGCAAGACATGCGTGAACCTTTGGGAGCATGCCATCCTTGAGAATGTCCTTTTTGACCAACTGGCCAATATCCTTTCGGGACAAGTGTGCAAGACGCTGGCCGTTTGCTCCATGAATGCCCTGGACATCCGTAAGCATAAGAAGCTTTTCGGCTGTCAAGGCGCTGGCGATGGCACCCGCGACACTATCAGCATTGATGTTATAGACCTTCCCATCAATACCTGAAGCAATCGGTGCAATAACCGGAATGGACCGGCTCTCCCTCTCCTGTAGACGGCTCAACACCTGGACATCGACTCTGTCAACATCACCAACCATGCCATATTCAGACTCAGATATCTGAGTTTTCGACCGTTGTTGTTTTTCCTTCTCTTTACCTTCAAAGAAACCGGCGCCTCGCCCAATGCGTTTGACCCATTCATTTTTTGTCAATGGCCGTGCCGATATCAGGTTCCCATCCTTGCCACTTAACCCAACCCCTTGCCCCCCATGGCGACTGATGAGTGAGGCAATCTCCTTATTGATTGTCCCCCCCAACACCATTTCAACCACATCCATGGTTGCCTGATCCGTCACACGGATCCCATGACGAAACTTCGGTTCTAATCCAACCCTTTTGAGCATCCCGTCAATCTGTGGCCCGCCCCCATGAACAACGATCGGGTGCATCCCCACAAACTTCATCAACACCACATCCCGCGCAAAACCTTCCTTCAAAGTTGGGTCCACCATCGCACGTCCACCGTACTTGATCACAATCGTTTTACCCGAAAACTCCTTGATATACGGCAAAGCCTCGATAAGCGTGTCGGCTTTTTTGATGAGAGACTCCATTGAAAATTCCCGAAATTCAAGGACCGCTGGTCATGATTTGGTTAAATAAAGAAGGGTGAGGCCAGAGTTCTTCCCTTGCTTCCAAAGCACCCCCACCCCAGACAAATACTAGAGGATATATCGACTCAAATCCTCATCTTTTACGATATCCTTAAGTCGATCTCGAACATAGGCCACATCGATCGAAAGCATTTTTTCGATGAGATCTGGAGCCTCAAAGGAAACCTCATCCAACAGGAGCTCAAGAATGGTAAACAATCGCCTGGCTCCAATATTCTCGCTCCGCTCATTCACTAATACCGCAATTTCGGCAATCTCTTTTACGGCATCGTCGGTGAATTGGAGGGCAACTCCTTCTGCTCCGATGAGTGCGCAATATTGCGTAATCAGAGCATTATTAGGTTCGGTCAAAATACGCACAAAGTCATCTTTTGACAGCGCTTCAAGTTCCACACGAATCGGAAACCGGCCTTGAAGTTCAGGAATCAAGTCAGACGGCTTAGCCACATGAAATGCCCCAGCCGCAATGAACAAAATGTGGTCGGTCTTAACAATGCCGTATTTCGTGCTAACAGCACAGCCTTCGACGATAGGCAACAGATCGCGTTGGACTCCCTCACGCGAGACATCAGGGCCGGAGGAACGCTCCTTCCCAGCAATTTTGTCAATTTCATCCAGGAACACGATGCCAGTCTGCTCAACTTTATGCACTGCTAACCGAACCACTTCATCCATATCAATAAGCTTTTGGGCTTCTTCTTGAATCAGTGTCTTGAGAGCATCATCGATTCTCATCGTTCGTTTTTTTCTCTTCGCCGGAAAGAGCCCACCCAATGCTTCACGAAGATTCGATTCGATTTCCTCCATCCCAACATTGGAAATTACACCGATTGGAATAGATTTCTCCTTCGTTTCAATCTCAACGTTTCGGGCATCAAGCTTCCCCGCCAAAAGCTGCGCACGAAGCTTCTCTCGCGTCTGCATATACGAATCGGTAGGAGAAGCTTCTTCTTGTCCATTCTCACCATCGTGTTGAGGCTCCAGAGTTGGTCGCGCGGTGGGCGGAGGCAACATAAGATCCAACAGCCGTTCTTCGCCATAGGACTTAGCTTTTTCCTGAACCTGCTCATGATGTTCAGCCTTGACAATGTTGACCGACAATTCAGTAAGATCACGAACTAGCGACTCGACATCACGACCGACATATCCAACCTCGGTAAACTTTGACGCTTCGACTTTGAGAAATGGTGCCCCGGAAAGCTTCGCAAGCCGTCGCGAAATCTCGGTCTTCCCCACACCCGTCGGTCCAATCATGATGATGTTCTTTGGAATGATGTCATTTTGGAGATGCTCTGGAAGTCGTTGCATGCGCCAGCGAGTTCGCAGCGCGATCGCAACCATCCGTTTTGCATTGCGTTGCCCTACCACATATCGATCAAGCTCAACAACAATTTGCCGTGGGGTCAACGATTCCAAGGTTTCAGGTGTTGGTAGAGATTGCGGCGTTTCGACACTCTTCACGATGTCAACTCTTCGATCTGAATAGCTTCATTGGTATAAATATCAATCCCAGCTGCAACTTTCATGGCCTCGATTACGATCTCACGCAAGCCTAAATCAGTTTTTGAGATCAACGCTCGAGCCGCAGCCAATGCATAGCCACCCCCCGATCCAATCGCGATAACCCCATCCTCAGGCTCAACGACGTCTCCAGTACCCGTAATAATGAAGGAGGAACGTTGGTCTGCAACAGCCATCAATGCCTCCAAGCGACGCAGTACACGATCAGTTCGCCAATCCTTGGCCATCTCAACTGCCGCTCGAGCTAGATTCCCGCGATATTCTTCCACCCGCTGCTCAAATTTCTCAAATAGCGTCAGTGCATCCGCGGTAGCCCCGGCAAATCCGGCAAGAATCCGGTCATGGTAAATACGTCGAAGCTTGCGGGCATTGCTTTTCATAATGGTATTTCCAACGGTAACTTGACCATCCGAAGCAATGGCGACCTGATCCTGGCGCCGCACACACAAAATGGTTGTGCTCCTGACTTTCGCACGGTCAAGCGGAACAAGCCGCTCATGAATTCTGTTTACCTTGCGTCGCATACCAAATCCTTCGGTCATGTTATTACTCCATTAAGGCAATGAACTTTTCGACTTCTTCGCACGCGGGTGAGCACTATCATATGCCTCCATTAGCCGCTGAGTGGCAACATGCGTATACCGTTGTGTGGTGGAAAGGCGTTCGTGCCCAAGCAATTCTTGAATCGATCGAAGATCTGCTCCACCATCAAGAAGATGAGTGGCGAACGAGTGCCTAAGGGCATGTGGACTGATAGAAGGAATGTCAGCAAGTTGACGGCTCCATTTTTCAACGACGCGTTCAACACTTCGAACGGACAGTCGTTTCCCAAACCGGTTACGAAACAAAGGCGTTCGAACATGCGGAGATGACTGTGCAGTTGATTTTGGACGAGGAGGAAGCGATTCAAGATACGCGATGATCGCTTCCGTCGCGTGCAATCCGATAGGCACCACCCGCTCCTTTCGTCCTTTTCCTAACACCTTAATAAGGCCGTCAGGGAGGAGGCCATCTTCGATCGACAATGCGGCCAGTTCGGAGACGCGAATCCCTGTCGAATACAACGTCTCCAAAATCGCACGATCTCGAAGACCAAACCGTGCCGGTAACGCCGAAGGCTGTTCAACCAAACGGCAGGCTTCCTCCTGAGTGAGAAATCGAGGAAGGCGCTTTGCCTGTTTTGGCGACGACACCGAGGCGGCGGGGTTCACCTGCACAACTCCTTCTCTCCCCAAATAGTAAAACAAACTGCGCAACGTGGCGAGCTTTCGAGCGATTGAAGACGCTTTCACGCCCTTGGTCCTTAGCCCCGCCAAGAAGGTGCGAATCATAGCTGCATCAATCCCCGTCGGCGAACACTCTCCTATTGTTGCGGCGACAAACGCTTGGAATTGCCGAAGGTCGATGCCATAGTTTCGAATTGTGTGTGGCGACACGTCCCGCTCGACCTTGAGATGATTTAGGAAACGCGGGATTGCATCATCCACTTTTCAAGATCCTCCAGCGCGCGTTTCCCAATCATGCGTCGTTTCTGGTCTTTCTCTCGAACCTTCATCGGCAGTGGTGGAAATAAACCAAAATTTGTGTTCATCGGTTGAAAATTGTGCGGATCACTTTGAGTGATATGTGCAATCAGTGACCCATGCGCCGTGGTTTCCGGAAGTCTCACAAGCGGTTTCCCTTCAAATCCTCGGGCTGCGTTGATCCCTGCAATCAAACCAGTCGCGGCAGAGTCTAGATATCCCTCAACACCCGTCAGTTGTCCAGCGAAAAAAATCGCCCCATTCATTTTCACCTGAAGAGTATCACGCATCAAGGCAGGGGCATTAATGAACGTATTTCGATGAACGCTACCATACCGTAAAAACTCCGCCTTCTCCAACCCCGGAATCATACGAAATACCCGCCGCTGCTCCGAATAGGTTAGTTTAGTTTGAAATCCTACCATGTTGTAGGACGACCCATACTTATTCTCTTGCCGCAACTGGACCACCGCATGAGACATACCGTTCGTTTGCGGATTGACTAAACCAACAGGCTTCATCGGACCAAACAGAAGTGTCTCTCGCCCGCGTTCTGCCATCACCTCGACAGGAATACATCCTTCAAAATACGCGAGATTTTCGAAATCTTTTAGGGCGACCTTTTCCGACGCAATCAAAGCATCATAAAACCGATCGTATTCATCCTTCTCCATCGGGCAATTTAGATAATCAGCCCCGCCCTTACCATACCGAGACGCCCGAAACACCGTCTCATACTCAATCGTTTCCGCATCGACGATCGGAGAGATCGCATCAAAAAATGCGAGGTGCTGTGCCAGCGTGAGTTCTTTGATCGAGTTCGCCAAACGATCTGATGTCAATGGACCTGAGGCAATAATTGAAATCCGATCGGTCGGAATTTGCGTAACCTCCTCTCGCCTCACCATCACATGAGGATGAGCTTCAAGCGTTTCCGTAATGTGGCCCGAGAATTTCTCGCGATCCACTGCCAATGCCGATCCGGCGGGGACTCGACACATATCCGCTGTTTTTACGATCAACGAATCGAGCCGACGCATTTCTTCCTTCAAGATGCCAGAGGCATTCAGGATATCCTCAGACCCAAACGAGTTGCTACACACCAACTCCGCCAGCTTATCCGACGCATGTGCCGGAGTATTGGCTGTCGGCCGCATTTCGTACAAGATTACGGGAATGCCCCGCTTAGCCACCTGCCATGCCGCTTCGGAGCCGGCCAAGCCGCCTCCAATTACCACAATTTGCGATGTCATGATTTCTATTCCAGAGGAAATCTCAGAAGGGCTATTCTAGAAGTAGGTCTTTTACGAAGTCAAGAAACAGATAGGGATGCAGAGAAACATGGAAATGCGCGAGAAGAGGGCATAAGCTATCCAGCTTCAACTACTCAGGTTGCTTCATTTTTTTCTCAGGGCAAGAGCGAAAAATACACCACTGAGAGTGGCCATACGTGAGGATTCTTCGAGTAGCACCACAACCCTGCCATGAGGCAAAAGGAAAGCACCTACGGCGAGACTCACAATTTTGACGTGACCATGCCCGCACAGTAGACTGAGCCGATGCCTAAACTGCCTAGCCTGATTCTCTTCGACATTGGGAGCGTGATCATCGATGTTGATCATCTCGAAATCGCAACACGCCTCGCCCAATCATCTAAAGATCCTCGCTATACAGATCAGGCCGAAGTACTATCTGCACTCAAATCGGTCAGTACCATCCTGATCAATGACTATGACACAGGAAAAATCTCATCCGAGGAATTTTATAAACAGATGGTGTCCACCTACCATCTCACAATGGATTTTGAGACGTTTCGCGAAGCCTGGAATTCCTGCTTTCGCGAGAACGCCGAGGTCTCATCCCTCGTCAATCACTTGGGAGAACGATACCGCCTCTTCTTACTTTCAAACACCAACGAGATGCACTTCGAATGCTTACAGGCCACCTTCCCCGTAATCAAGAATGTGAAAACCGCCATTCTCTCTTATAAGGTACGCTCTCGAAAACCCGAGAGAGCCATCTATGAACATGCCCTGAATCTTGGGAATGTACCTGCCGAGTCGGTCTGGTACGTCGACGACAGAATCGAATTCGTGAACGCGGCAGCACAACTTGGCATTCATGCCTTCCAATTCCAAACAACACCAAAATTGATCGATGAATTTCAACCCCTCCTGAACAATACCTGACAATATTCATGATCCGTCACGTTGTCGATTCATCTTGCATCTCACTATCCCTCACGTCCCGGTATCCGGTAAATCATGGGAAGATTGAGATCTCTCTGGAGAATGTCTAACTCTGAGAAGAGAACGGTAATCTATTTACGGCGTTTCAGTTGTTTGCAGTCGCCATTCGGATTGACCGCCTTTATAGACCGTGACTACCCTTTTCCATTCACGAATATGATATTTAGCCCATGCGGGCGATTGGCCCAGATATGACGCATCGGAATCTTCCCCTTCTGCCTGAAAATATGTTGGCGCGGTCAACCCAGCATCCAGTACCTCATCAAGCAAACACTCCGTCGTCGCCCCTTTTCCCCTTAACGCAATTTCGCTAAGGATAGTCAGAATTTTGTTCGGTTCTTGTTCTACGATCGATCGCATGACAATTCCACAACGGCCTCTCGAATTTTCTGTGTCGCAAGTTCATATTCATCCCATCCTTGGAATCTCCATTCTTTGCGTTCATCTGCATTAATCTTAACGGGCTTTCCAAAACTGACGGCAACCTTGCCAAACCGCGGAAGCAGTTGGCCTACCGGCCAAGCCTCATAGGTGCCATGAATCCACACCGGCACGATCGGAACACCAAGTTCAGCCGCCAATACACCTATCCCATTTCGAAATGGGAGCAGCGACCCATCAAGGGTTCGACACCCCTCTGGAAAGATCATGACCATTTTTCCTCGTCGCAGTAATGCAGCAGTTGTTTGCATCGCATTGACAAGATGTTTTTCCGCATCGACTGAAACAATATGTGCTCCCCTCGCAAACCAGGCCGTAAAACGAGTCCTGAAATATTGTTCCAACCCGAAGAAAAACAGTCGCTCAAATACGACATACGGCACGACGCCGCAGACGACAAACGCATCCATAAAACTGGCATGATTTGCCGCGAGAAGACAGGGGCCACGTGGAGGAATGTGAGCAACGCCTGAGACTGATACACGAAACCCTACTCGAGCGACGAGATATAACAACCCGCATCCGAACCAAATTTGCAGACGATGCTGCCACGAAATGAGATGCGCATGTGGTGGCAACCGATCCACCTCAAACGTATTGTTCTTGAGAATATCAGCCCACGACCGCAGGTTTTCGCCTCGAGCATCCACCCATAATTCCGTGGATGTTCCTGCCAGTCGAAGGTCTGTAATCCGCGCGATGATATCTCGCATGGTTGCCACCTCAGCACCAAACGACTCCGGCAACGGCCCAAATTTCCGCTCAAGCGCTACCACCATCTCAACACGCCGAAGCGAGTCAATGCCCAGATCTAACCCGAGATGATCATCGAGGCGAATCGAACGTCCCTTTCCAAGCACATCCCGCAGTGCCGATACGATGCTGATAGCAGGTTCCATACTCATCATCGCCTCATCGCCAACACTCAATTTCAAAGGGGCGACCCCTGTGGGGGCTGAATCAATCATCGCCCTCACACGATGACGCTGCAACTTGCCAAGTCGCGTTCTCGGAAGTGGTTCTGTAACGACGGTTAACCCACTGACTTGCTTATACGACGCCAGTCGCCCAGACAGACCGTGCAAGTCGCTACGTATAAATTCTTCAACATTGCCTATTTTGTTCTCCTTGAAGTACGAAAAGTTTGGGTACACCACGGCATGCAATGCTTCACCACCCTCTTCTGAGTGTTCTACCCCAACAACACAGATATCGGAAATGGCAGGACTCAAACGGTACACGGATTCGACATCATCGGGATAGACGTTCTTGCCCCCAGCCAAGACAATCAGTTCCTTCTTCCGCCCGGTCAAAAACAGATACCCGTCTTGATCAAAGTAGCCAAGATCCCCTGTCCACAACACTCCATCGTGAATCATCTCAGTCGTTGCGTGGTCGTTTTTGAAATAACCGAGCATCACATTCGGACCACGCGCTGTGACCTCCCCAATCCCCTTCTCATCCGATTCGGCAATCTGAAGATCAACATTCATCATCGACCGTCCGACCGACCCAATCTTTTGTTTTGCGAGCGGATTGAATGTAAGAATCGGCGCGGTTTCACTCAACCCGTACCCCTCCAAAATAGTAAACCCCATGCGATATAGAAATCGAGCAACAGTGAGATCTAACCTCGCACCACCAGAAATCAAAAGACGAAGTGTAGGTCCAAACCGTTTGTGCGCTGCAGGAAAAATTGCTTTGCCGATATTCAAATTCGTCCAATCACGCACAAAACCTGAGCATCCCATCAACACTGCAGCCACCTTCTGAACTGCTTCGGGTTGCGCTTCCAACTCATTCGCCATGGCACGATAAAACTGTGCGTAGACCTGCGGAACGCCAACAACAATGGAAACCTCGGCCTCTCGCACACACGCCAGAAGCTCAGGCCCTTTGAGTGTCTGAAGAAAGGTGATTCGTGCGCCTAAAAGAATGGGGATCAAAAACGAGACCATAAATGGATAAGCATGGTGAAGCGGCAAAATAGATAAAATATTGTCGCTACCTGTTGCCAAGCCAGCCGCCTTGATCGCCCCAGCATTGGAAAGAAGATTTTCGTGCGAGAGAAGCACCCCCTTTGGAGTTCCAGTTGTCCCCGACGTGTATAACAGTGAGGCAACAGTATCGGGTGGGATGGTACGAGAAAAGTTACTCACATGCTCGACAGCAATACCATACTTTGCAATACAGTCACGGAACCCAATGTCCAAGGAATCAACTGGCTCATCTAAGGTGATAACGCACTGCTTCTCCTCCCGTGCAGGAAGCAGAGAGTAGGTCTGAGCAGTCACGATGATCGTATGCGGTTCACAATCCTGAATCAACGTCTTAACTTCATCGGAGGTATATTGGACATCAAATGGAACGACTGTTGCGCCGATCGTTACCACCCCAAGATAGGCAATACCCCATTCCGGCCGATTTTCGGCGAGAATGACAACTCGGTCACCTGTGCCGATGCCCATAAATCGGAGTGCTGCAGCAAACTTTTTTACGGTGTTTCCAACGTCCTGAAACGTCCAGACATCACAAAGAGCCCCTTTGAACACCTGCATGGCTGTCTGGTTTGCGCTCCGAGAAACAACCTCGAACACAGCAGTCGGAATATTTCCCTTCAACTCATCCCTCCCTTAAGTCCGATCGATGTGCGTCCTTGTACATGTGCATCTGGCGAAATATCGTCGTACCGTGCCTGCCGTACATGTGTCTACTTCTCTGGTGCAGTCTCCATTGTAATGACTTTGCCCACTCGCTGCATCCCGGGCACAGGCGGCAGCCCTGCCGTGCCTCGAAGGCTATACGCTGTCATCGTGCTGAATTGACACCCCATCTTTTGTCCCTGTATAAATCCCGGTGTCACCACGCCAATATTGCGCTGTTTCGCCTCACGCGCGCCCGTAGCTCAGCTGGATAGAGTACCTGACTACGAATCAGGGGGTCGGGAGTTCGAATCTCTCCGGGCGCGCCATTCGTCATGATGTTTCGAGGGGCGGGCATGGCAGAAACTGTTCAAGTCGATCCTGGATCGCCCTTGTAGCGTAATAATATTTGAATCTTCTCCGCAACCAAACGGCAAAAGTAAACCAGCCCACATTCTTCTCGGCGTGCCGATGTGATAAATTGTAACGTGTGAGTGGAGCTTTTTGCCCCTCACGATGCACGCGGAGTGCGTAGCGTGGAGTTGCGCTCCGTTTGGAGAATATTTTAGAGAGGGAAGCAAAGCATGAGAATTTACGGTGATATTGTGCGTGGGCTTTTTTCATGGCACTGGACAAAGCCTAGCCCCGCACTTCACTCTATCAACATCAACTCCCGATTGGAGGCGTGATGTACCGCATATTGTTCGCACTGATGTTGCTGTTCGGCGTGCCCAGCGTCACAACGGCAGGCGAGTTTCAAGAGGCTAATGATGCGTATGATCGTCAGGACTACGCGACTGCTATCGAGAAGTACACGAGAGCCGCCGAAGCTGGGCATGCGGAGGCCCAATACCGCCTTGCCACGATCTACCAAAATGAGAAGGAGGGTGAAGGCGTAGCGCATGATAATGCGCTGGCGGTGCGCTGGTATCGAAAAGCTGCCGTAGGCGGCCACATCGAAGCCCAAAACCGTCTTGGGCTGATGTACGCCAATGGAAGGGGTATTCCCCAAGACGACGAGGAAGCGGTGCGTTGGTATCGAAAAGCCGCCGCGGCCGGCCACGCGCTAACGCAATACTATCTTGCCCTGCGATACCAGAATGGGAAGGGTGTGCCGCAGGATCACGTGCAAGCCCATCGATGGTTCAGTCTTGCCGTGGCTCATGCAACGAGCGAAAAAACGAAAAAACGAGCAGCCAAACGCCGTGATGCCGTTGCCCAAACAATGTCACCGCAGGAAATCGCTGACGCAGAACAGCTAGCTCGAGAATGGAAGCCGACAACTCGGACGACACCAGACCGCTAGACGCGAGACTGCAACAACTAACGTCCAACGTGCTGATGAGTACACCGTTGCTTCTATCGCTATCGCCGAATACCATCGCGTTCACGCAGAATGTGGACTGCATCGCTAAATTGCTATGACCAGTATTACACACGCTAGCTTCATGCATCATCTTTCCTGCATGGCATTGAACAAAGCAAGTCCCACGCATATTCTGTTATCATTCCACCCATTGGAGACGCGATGAAACACACATTGCTCGCACTGCTACTGCTGTTCGGTGTAACCAGCGCCGTGCTGGCAGGTGATTTTGAAGATGGCAAGGATGCGCTTGCTCATAAGGACTTTGCAACGGCCTTTCAGAAATTTCTAAACGCCGCTGAGGCGGGTCATACGAAAGCCCAATACATGCTTGGCGTGTCGTACGCCTACGGGAAGGGTGTGTCACAAAATGACGTGCAAGCATACAAATGGTTTCACATTGCCGCCGCAACTTCGACCGACCATAAAGTAAGAGTTCTTGCAGTCAATTCCCGTGATGCTCTCGCACAAACGATGTCTCCACATGAGATTGCTGAAGCAGAACAGTTGGCCCGCGACTGGCATGGCACCTGATGGCTAGCAAAGCATAGCAAGGTACCAACTGTTTCACACTGAGTGGCGCGGAAATCGTCAGCTCCAATGGCACATTCTGAGGGCCGTCTCACTTGTTCGAGAAACTGTCAGGGAAAGTCTGCAACCGAGAAATTTTCGAACGATTCCCCACAGGGAAGGACGTTAACAGACAGTATGCATTAGGCAAATTTGCCTGTATTGCGCTGTTTACCTATAATGGCGTCCACCCTTTAGCAACCGTAACATTCGATGATATTGCCTGCGAGTTGACAGCTGTCTTATGCCAAAATTGTCCTTTCAGGACATCATTTTGTCTCTTCATCGTTATTGGGCGGATCACGGTTGCATCATCGTCCAACCCTACGACCTAGAAGTTGGTGCCGGAACCTTTCATCCTGCGACATTTCTGAGATCACTTGGCCCTGAACCTTGGAACGTGGGGTATGTGCAACCCTGCCGTCGCCCTGCCGATGGAAGATACGGGGAGAACCCAAACCGCCTTCAACACTACTACCAGTACCAAGTCATCCTGAAACCCTGCCCGGATGATGCTCAAACTCTCTACCTTAAAAGTTTGACTAGCTTGGGTCTTGACCCTTGCCACCACGATATTCGTTTCGTTCATGACGATTGGGAATCGCCAACCCTCGGAGCATGGGGATTAGGATGGGAAGTGCGGCTTGATGGCATGGAAATTACCCAGTTTACCTATTTTCAAGAGGTTGGAGGCATTGCGCTTGACTTGATCCCAGTTGAATTTACGTATGGAATTGAGCGCATCGGAATGTATCTCCAACAAGTCGACAGTGTATACGACATGGTATGGTCGGATGGCATCACATATGGGGACATCCATCATGACTCCGAAGTACAATTCTCAACATACAATTTCGATGATGCTGATATTGAAATGCTCACCGATAGGTTTTGCACCACCGAACGCGAATCCCAACGTCTTCTCGCCAAGGGTCTAATCCTCCCAGCCTACGACTGGTGCATGAAAACCTCACACATCTTTAACCTTTTGGATGCACGTGGGGCCATCAGCGTAACTGAGCGTGTGGGATATATCGCTCGTGTCCGTGCATTGGCCCGAGGGTGTGCAGCAGGGTACCTGAAAGACCGTGAAGCCAAGAACTTTCCGCTCTTGAAGGATAATAAACTGCCAAATTCAGTACCCGCGACCCAGAGCCAATGACCAAAGAGTTGCTACTTGAGATCGGAACAGAGGAACTTCCCGCCACAGTCATTGAACCGGTTCTTGAGCAGATGAAAACCGGCGCAATGACCCTCTTTCGTGAACAAAGTATCGCGTGCAACACTGTTCGCACATTTGGAACACCAAGACGCTTGACTCTCTGGGTTCCAGAGTTAGGCACTCAGCAAACGCCCACAAGCAAAGAAACACTTGGCCCTCCACGCAAAGCAGCATACGACGAGAACGGCAATCCAAGTAAGGCCGCAATAGGCTTTGCCATTGCACAGGGCGTGAATGTCAGCGCGCTCATCATCCGCCACACGCCGAAGGGCGAGTATGTTGCTGCAGTAAAACGCCACAAAGGACGTGTAACTTCCTCCTTGTTGCCTGCCCTGTTAGATAATTACATGCATTCCCTCTCTTTCCATAAATCCATGCGGTGGAGTTCAAGTGGTACTCGTTTTTCACGTCCAATCCGATGGATTGTGGCATTGTACGGTGGCAGAACTGTACCATTCGCCTACGCTGGAATTAAGGCTGGCACGACAACCTTTGGCCACCGCTTTATGTCATCGCATCGGGAAAAGAAAGCCCTCAAGGGAATAAAAGTTAAGGACTTCGAATCGTATGCGAAATCTCTGGAGCAACATGGCGTCATCCTGGACCAGGAACGGCGACGAAACATGATTCGTGACAAAATCAATGCGGCGGCGAGCAACCACGGAGGCACCCTTGAGTATGATGAATCGCTCCTTTCGGAAGCGACCTTTTCGGTAGAGTGGCCTTATGCGCTTGCCGCACAATTTGATCCTTCCTATCTCGCTCTTCCCAATGATGTCATCGTGACCGCCATGCAAGAACATCAGGGGTTTTTCGCGATGATTTCAAAAAAACAAACCTTGTTGCCCCATTTTATTACAGTGTGCAACGTGGAATACGCGGACATGGGAGAGATTCAACGAGGCAATGAGCGGGTGTTAGCCGCACGACTCGCGGATGCAAAATTCTACTTTACAGAGGATGGAAAAACTTCTCTTGAAGCCAAGCTGCCAAAACTCCACACAGTGACATTCCAGAAGCACCTTGGCTCATTACATGCGAAAGTCGAGCGGATTGAGACTCTCGTCATGTATCTCGCAAGATTGTGGAATCCGTCGGAAGAACAAACATGTCGACGGGTGGCTCAACTCTGCAAAGTCGACCTTGTGACAGGTATGGTCGGCGAGTTTCCAAGCTTGCAAGGCGTGATAGGGCGGGAATACGCCAGACGCGATGGAGAACCTGAATCGGTTGCACGAGCCATTGCCGAACATTACTACCCTCGATTTTCCGGCGATGCGATTCCCAAGAGTCTTCCAGGCGCAGTCGTATCGATCGCTGATCGGATCGACACCATCGCCGGATACTTTGTCGTGGGGTGTGCCCCAACAGGATCACAAGACCCCTTTGGCCTAAGACGGCAGGCACAAGGAGTTTTGCAAATTGCCCTAGCTGGCTACACACCTCTTTCCCTGCGCGATCTTGTGGAGAGAGCACTGGATGCATTCCAGCCAACATTAGATTTCAATCGAGACAAAGTCTTAATTGATATCCTTGGCTTTCTCCGACAGCGCATGGAATCGACCTGTGGGAGTGAAGGCTATCGCTACGATCTTGTGAGGGCGGTACTTGAGCGCGACACATTCGACGACCCCCTTGATGCCATGCACCGTGTTACAGCGCTCCAGCGTGTCGCGTCCGATCCAACATTTGTGGACCTTGTTGGCGCCTTCAAAAGGGTGATTAATATTCTCCCTGATTCCCCTCCCAACGCCATATCTGAAGCTCTCTTTTCTGCTGGCGCGGAACGCGCATTGTACGCGAAATTGCAAAAAAGCCGTAGCCAAATAGCCGAGCACCTAGCGTCTGGAGAGCACACTCGTGCCCTTTCTCTTCTCAGGTCATTCAAGGAGCCCATTGATCGTTTTTTCCTTGACGTGCTAGTTATGGCCGAAGATCCCGCCGTGCGCAACAATCGACTCGCACTGCTCGGTCAATTGCAATCACTCTTTCACCAATATGCCGATTTTTCCAAAGTTGTCATTGAGGTAGAGGGATAATTGCTTTATTCAGACTTAACAGAAGTAATCGGAAACACCCCAATGATTGAGCTTCGTCGACTCAATCCCAATCCTGCCGTCAGGATCTTTGTCAAGCTGGAAGGCTTCAACCCCACGGGAAGCCTCAAAGATCGTATCGTCAAATACATGATCGAACGCGCTGAGGCCTCCGGTGAACTTACGTCGGACAAGATTCTCCTTGAGCCTACAAGTGGGAACACTGGAATCTCACTCGGGATGTTTGCCAAGCTCAAGGGATACCCTTTGCGCGTTGTGATGCCGGATAACGTCAGTACCGAACGACGAGAACTCCTGTACGCGTTTGACGCCGAGGTGATCCTCAGTCCGGGTAGCGAAGGGACCAATGGCGCAATTCGGATGGCGCAAGAGATGTTGAAAGATGACGACCGGTATTTCATGCTGGATCAGTACGGAAATCCAAACAACGTCTTAGCTCATTATGAGACCACGGCTGGAGAGATTCTTGAGGATCTCAAAGGCACTGTGAACTCTATCGACCTTTTCGTTGCGGGACTTGGCACCGGCGGAACCCTTATGGGGGCAGGACAGCGCTTAAAAGAAACATTCCCAAACATGAAAATTACAGCCGTCCAACCGTATCCGAAAGGCGGATTGCAAGGCTTGCGAAGCCTGATGGACGGATATGTTCCCCCAATCTTTGATATAAGTCGCATCGATGTGAACGAAGTTGTCAAAGACGAGGATGCGTTTCGAATGGTGAAACAACTCGCCGAGGTTGAAGGGATCCTTGGAGGCATCTCGTCCGGAGCAGTTGTTTATCGAGTGCTTAAAGCTGCCGAGTGCATGGAGAATGGTGTGATCGTTACCATACTCCCAGATGGTGGCTGGAAATACCTCAGCGAACAAATATGGACAGACGATGCCAGGACCGTGAGTGAGCGATTTACCGGTCCCATGTGGTAGGGGGGGGGAGTAACATGGCGCTGAAGAAGACGAAAACGCCGGTGAAAGCGGCGAAGAGAGCGGTAAGGACGATCAAGGTCACGCCAAAATCAACTACGAAATATGTATATTTCTTCGGCAACGGAAAGGCCGAAGGCAAGAGTGGGCTCAAAGAGCTGTTGGGAGGCAAAGGTGCTGGATTAGCCGAAATGACCAATCTCGGCATTCCTGTTCCGCCAGGTTTCACCATCAGCACTACGGCCTGCGTTGAATATACTCGTCGACGCAGAAAGTATCCCCCGGGGTTATGGGACGCTGTCCTCAAGTACATGACACGCCTAGAAAAGACCATGCAGAAAGTATCCCCTAACATAGGATTTGGTAATTCTTCCAACCCCCTCTTGGTCTCTGTCCGATCGGGTGCACGTGCATCGATGCCCGGCATGATGGATACGGTACTCAATTTGGGATTGAATGACCAAACCGTCCAAGGGCTCATCAAGAAAACCGATAATGAGCGATTTGGTTACGACGCATACCGCCGGTTTATTGCCATGTTTAGCACTATTGTCATGGGCATGAAACGTGAAGTCTTTGAGGAATGTTTACGCGCCAAGAAGATCTCGCTGAGATGCACCCACGACATTGACCTTGACGCATGCGCACTTCGAGAACTGATCAACGAATTTAAAGTCCTGGTACACCGACACACAGACCACGATTTTCCGCAGGACCCCATCGATCAATTACGGATGGGGATAAATGCAGTTTTTGAGTCTTGGAATGGGGATCGTGCCATTGCGTATAGGCGGATCTACAAAATTCCGGACGCATGGGGCACTGCAGTGAATGTTATGGCAATGGTGTTTGGCAACATGGGAGACGATAGTGGAACGGGTGTAGTCTTCACGCGCTCTCCATCATCTGGAGAAGCAACGCTCTTCGGTGAATTCCTTTCGAACGCTCAGGGCGAAGACGTTGTCGCTGGCGTTCGTACTCCCCAACCGATTACGAAGCTTGAGGCTACTATTCCTGCGGCGTACAAAGCCCTCACGAAGATCCATCGAAAACTCGAACGGCATTACCGCGATATGCTTGACCTCGAATTCACCGTTCAAGAAGGCCAACTCTACATGCTTCAAACCCGTATAGGTAAGCGCACCGGCATTGCCGCTGTCAAAATTGCCGTTGACATGGTTAAAGAACGCCTCATTACCAAAGAGGAAGCTGTTCTACGAGTCGAACCGGAACACATTGAGCAATACTTATATCCCGTATTCGACCCTAGCACAGAGGCCCGTTACACCAAGCAAGGGAAAGGATTGCCAGCAGGTCCTGGCGCTGCTGCTGGCAAAATAGCACTTACCCCAGAGCAGGCCATTACCATGAAGGCCGCAGGCGATCGAGTAATTCTGGTAAGAATGGAGACCAGCCCAGATGACATTCACGGCATGAGCGCGTCATCAGGATTTCTCACCGCTCGAGGAGGCATGACCTCCCATGCCGCAGTTGTTGCTCGCCAGATGGGAAAAGTGTGCATCGCTGGCTGTGAGGCGGTAGAGGTCAACGGAGACTCATCGGTCCGGATTGGATCGGTCACACTCAACCGCGGTGACTTCATTTCGATTAATGGTTTCGACGGTAGTGTGTACTGTGGAGACATTTCCGTCATGGCATCAGAAGTCGTTCAAGTTATTCAAGGAACACTGAAACCAGAACAGTCTGAGCGATATCAGTACTTTTTGAAGGTCCTGCAGTGGGCGGATACGTTTCGTGCGTTGGACGTTCGCGCAAACGCAGACGTTCCAGATCAGGCGGTCGTGGCACGAGGTTTTGGGGCACAAGGCATAGGGCTTTGCCGAACGGAACACATGTTTTTTGCCGAAGACCGTGTCGAGATCATGCGAGACATGATTATGGCGAGGACGGCTGCAGACCGCATGAAACATCTCGACAATCTGCTCCCCTTACAAAAACAAGACTTTATCGGACTCTACAAAAGGATGGATGGCTACCCTGTTACTATCCGACTATTTGACCCCCCCCTCCACGAGTTTCTTCCAAAACGAGAAGACCTGATGGTGAAGATTGCGAAAGCAGAGCTGACCGGCAAGGATTCGGATGGGCTAGCCGAGACAAAGCGCATTCTCGCACGTGTCGAGGAACTTCACGAGTTTAACCCCATGCTTGGCCTACGCGGATGCCGATTAGGAATTTTGATGCCAGAGATCACCCGAATGCAGGTCAGAGCCATTATCGAGGCCGCATGCGAAGTCACCAAGGAAGGGGGGAAAATCTTCCCAGAAATCATGGTGCCGTTGATTGGGATTTGGGGAGAGATGAGGGCTCAAAAACGGGTAATTCAGGAAGTTGCCTCACAGGTCATGGCCGAGTATCACAGAGTCATTCCCTATCAGGTTGGAACCATGATAGAGCTTCCACGTGCAACTATCATGGCAGGCGAAATTGCCGAAGAAGCGGAATTCTTCTCGTTCGGAACTAATGACCTCACTCAAACCACCTTTGGATTTTCACGCGACGATGCCGCTAAGATCATCGATTTCTATATGACCATACACGATCACTGCCCACGATGCCAGGCCATGGACATCGATCAAAAGACGATGCTTTGCCGAGCCTGCGGATTCCAAATTACTGAACGGTTGGATAACATCTTGACCGGAGATCCCTTTACCACACTTGACCAAAGAGGCGTCGGAGAGCTTATTCAAATTGCCATTGAACGCGGACGTGCGACACGCCCTGATCTCAAGCTGGGAATCTGCGGTGAGCATGGGGGCGATCCAAGTTCAGTTGAGTTTTGCCACCGTGCAGGCCTAGCCTATGTCAGTTGCTCGCCATACCGCGTACCTGTCGCACGTCTGGCTGCAGCTCAAGCTGCCATCAACCACGGCATTTCCTCTGCTGCACGTCAAGCTTCCCTCCCAAGACGTCAAATGCGAACTGGAAAAAAGCGAGGCAAGACCGCTACGCGTTCTCGTCAATGACGGATGTCACCCATATGAGCCTGGCATTACGCCTTGCTACGAAAGGGCTGGGGAGAACTGGGGCAAATCCCATGGTTGGAGCGGTAGTTGTTAAGAATGGGCAGGTCATCGGGCAGGGATACCATCACGCCATCGGCGAACCTCACGCGGAAGTACACGCGCTAGCACACGCAGGAGAGAAAGCCCGCGGCTCATCGCTGTATGTCACTCTTGAACCCTGCGTTCATGAGAATAAACGAACCTCACCTTGCGTCCCCACAATCATTTCTAGTGGTGTGGCGCGGGTAATCGTCGCAATGACAGACCCAAACCCTGCGGTGAACGGAAAGGGGATTCATGCACTACGCCAGGCCGGCCTCAACGTCACTGACGGAGTATGCAGAGCACAAGCGTCACGCTTGAATAGACCGTTTATAAAGCTGGCTACAACCGGACGCCCTTATGTGACGTTAAAAATTTCATCAACGCTAGATGGAAAAATTGCCGCCGCCAACGGCGAATCGCGTTGGATCACGTCGATTCCCGCGCGACGTTACGTTCATCGACTTCGCTCACGCGTTGATGCGGTGTTGGTTGGAATCGGCACCATTCTTATGGATGATCCATCACTAACCGTCCGTCTACCCGGAGAAAATCGTCATCAACCCCATCGAGTGATCATCGATTCTCAGCTCCGAATTCCCCTCGAAGCAAATGCCATCGGAGCATATCAAGGAGTCAGAATACTTATCGCATGCGCAACCTCCAACCCAACTAAAAAGGGCGTTCTTGAAAAAAAAGGAGTAGAGATCATTGAGGTCAGCAATGGGCATGGGAGAGTTTCATTTCCATTATTGATGGCCCATTTGGGCCAAATGGGCTTCGCGCACATCATGATCGAAGGTGGCTCTCATATCAACGCGTCCGCCCTTGAAGCCAGAATCGTTGACCATGTACTCCTCATGACTGCCCCAATGTTTCTAGGTGGCCACGGTGCGCGCTCACTTCTCGAAGGATCCACACAGTCGACACTAGCAGACCGTATTATGCTTACTGACCTGCACGTCAGACACATCGGCCCAGATCTCATTATTGAAGGCCGTCCGGATTCCGACACTCCCCCTCCCTCCACCGTCAATCACGTATAAGTCACAGACTTACGTGATCGCATGACCCACCCTTTTCTATTTCTCTGCATTGCGGGGTTGAGTTGCTTCTTTAGCTACAACCTCGTTCGGATGCCACTCCTGTCGCTGTTCGCAGAATCACTTGGCGCTACACCGGAGGCAATAGGGGTGATCGTCGCAGCCTCAACAATGACCGGAGTGTTTCTCAAGCTTCCCATGGGTATTCTTTCTGACATCATTGGTCGAAAACGTCTGCTGATCATCGGGGCAATCGCCTTTGGAATCGCACCCTTTGCCTATCTTCTTATTGAAGACCTCCAAGCGTTGCTTGTTCTGCGGTTGTGTCACGGACTTGCAACCGCGGTATTCGCACCTATCGCTCTTGCGACCGTTGCATCAATGTTTGCTGATAAGCGAGGGGCGAGGATAGGATGGTATACTGCTTCGACTCAATCCGGCGCACTTCTTGGTCCATTGGCAGGTGGGTTTTTCCTTGACCAATCAACATTTTCCGACGCGTTCGCCGTCGCTGGAGTGATTGGACTCTTAGGGCTCTTGCTGATCCTCCAAGTCCACATTGCTGATACCGAAGCAGCGCTCACGCGTTGTACAGAGCCGATGAACATCAAAAACATCTTGCCTATGATGTCAACCGGTGTACGATCTGTGATTCGCAATAGTTCGGTCCTTGCCGCCAGCGTTGCAGGAATGTCGAAAATGGTCAGCACTGGGGTTCTGATGGCATTTCTTCCGCTCTACGGGTTCTCTATTGGTCTGAGTGGAACACAAATCGGCTTCTTGTTCGGTATTCAAAGTGCAATTGCACTTGTATCAAAACCCTTGCTTGGGAGGGCATCTGACGCAATAGGCCGGCGGCCCTTGATTCTTCTGGGACTTTTACTTTGTGCTCTCGCGATGTCCTGCATCACATTCACTAGCGAATTTGAACGATTACTCGTGCTTGCCGGAATATTCGGTTTTGGCGATGCGGCAATCATGACGGCGAGTGCCGCATTGGTTGGGGATAGCACGGAACCGCGATTCGTGGGTTCTGCAATGGGAGTGTATGGCACCCTCTTGGATATCGGCCATGCCAGTGGACCTATTATGAGCGGGGTTCTCATCTCAAGCGTCGGATATCCCGCAGCATTCCTTACCGCTGGAGGAATGCTTATCGTTGCAATTGCATACCTAGGAATTACCATGATCACATAAAGGAGAGGCCACACAAAAAACGTGATATGGACACTACGGCCTCTTCCAGATAGAATGCGGAATTCGATGAAAATTAAGCGATTTTACTAAAGCGGAATGTGGACATGACGAAACCCTGCGGGTCGTGTGGGCGACAACTTGAAGATGATGCACGTTTTTGTAGCGATTGCGGCCAACGCACTCCGGAAAAACAGGCCGACACTCCTTCCACGCCAGCTTCTTCGCCTCACGTTTCCTCCGAGCAGCAAGATTGGGTCAAGTTTCTTGGCCCAGGGTCCACATATTACTTGCAGCAATTCGAACGTTTTCGGGGGGAAGGGGGCGACCAGTTTGCCCTAACGTGGAATTGGTATCCATTTTTGGTGGGGTGGTTATGGTTCCTCTATCGCAAAATGTATCTGTACGCCGCTGTGTTTGCTGTCGGTCCCTTTCTGACTATCTCGTTACTGAAGGGCATGGAACCCCTTTTCATCTGGGGAATCGTTGCTGGAGGACTCTCCAATTACTTGTATTACGGCCATGTGAAGCGAAGTCTTGACATGCTCCATAGTCAGCCACGAGTTTCCGGAAACATCTGGAACCAAACATTGTCTGATGTCGGTGGCGTCCAGCCCTACGTATGGTGGTTAGGGGCAGGAATCGTGATCATGACCATCGCCTTGGGGTTGGGAATAATGGATCCTTCACCTGAGGATCACCCGCCACCAAATCAACCTGCCAGTTTAGAAGACATCTGACTCTAGCACACGTAAGATGGTGAAAAGTTCCATATGCCAATAGAGCAGTGTTCAAAGTGCGGGACCCAAGGAGACCCGATTGAGGAAGCCCTTTATATGGGAAAAATCGAACCATTGATTAAGGCCAATGTTTGTCGTCCGTGTTGGGTCGAATGGACAAATATGCGCGTAATGGTGATCAACGAGTTACGCCTCAACCTTGGCGATCCGAGCGGAAGAGATCAACTCAAGCAACAGATGTGGACATTTCTCAATCTCCCAAAAGAAGAATGACAATTTTTAGCGTAGAAGCGCTCTCAGCACATCAACATCAATCCTGCAATGTGCACTGTTACATTGACACTTGGGCAAGGGAAATGGTACATGGGTAGCAGGCCGAAAGCGCGTCCAGCGTGTAAAATTCAACGAAGGTTTGATGATTACCCAGATGAAAATTCGGGGATTGATGTTTGACCCCTACAATAATTCGTACATCGTTTTGCTACGATGCGAAGAGACTCAGAATATGCTCCCGATTTGGGTTGGGAAGCCAGAAGCCAGCGCAATTAGCTTTGCACTTGAAGGCGTTCCCACTCTACGCCCAATGACTCATGATCTGATGAAACTTCTTGTCGATTCGGTTGATGCAAAGGTATTGAGTGCCAACATTACTGACTTGAAAGACAACACGTATTATGCCAAAGTCCATATTGCCTATGGGAACTCATTTTTTGCTATCGATGCCAGACCGAGCGATGCCATTGCCTTTGCCATTCGGACAGAAGCGCCCATATTCGCCTCAGAAGATGTGATCCAAAAGCACGATGCCGAAGAGGTCGATCGGTGGCTTGAGAACCTCAAGCCAGAGGACTTTGGAAAATATGAGGTGTGATGCGGCACGATGGTACGTCTCAAAGTGCATGGAGTCCTTGCTGATCCAAACACAGATACACAGGTCGTCGTCCTTCGTAAAGAAGGTGGATTTGAGGTTCTTCCAATCTGGGTTGGGGGAGCAGAAGGGCATGCCATACGCTTGGCAATGGAAGGCGTTGTCCCCCCACGCCCCACAAGCCATGATCTGCTCAAGGACATTGCACAAAATATCGGACTCGTCGTAACTCAAGTGGTGGTAACCGATATCAGCAACAATACGTATTATGCTGCTATTTATGTCAAAATGAACGGTTCGGAACACACCATTGACGCACGTCCAAGTGATGCCATCGCATTTGCCTTACGGGTGCCTTGCCCAATCTATGCAACAGGTGACGTCATGAAACATCGCGCCGGAGAAAAACTGGACGCGTGGTTGCAGAAGCTTGATCCGCAAAATTCCGGAAAAAAATATATGAGGTTTAACTGCGATGAGAACCCGTCCCGCTCAACCTGAACATATGATTCCCGTATGGCATGTCATTGATGCCCAAGGAAAGGTCCTCGGAAGATTAGCGTCCAGAGTGGCTGGTATTCTTCGCGGCAAGCATAAACCAACATTCACTCCACACCTTGATCTTGGCGACCACGTTATTATTGTGAACGCAGAGAAAATTCATCTCACCGGATCGAAATTGAAGAAAAAAGTTTACCATCATCACACAGGATTCCCAGGTGGACTCAAGTCAATCACTGCAGAGCAATTACTTGAAAAGAAGCCCACCGATCTCTTATGTAAGGCAATATATGGGATGCTTCCGAAAAATAAGTTGCGAAAGCAACTAGCCGCAAAACTTCGCGTCTATGCGGGGCCTGAACACCCCCATAGCGCACAAAAACCACAGCCACTGACGGTATAGATAGTAGATACAGGTCAATAGCTGGACATCAGAAAGACGGAAAACAATAACAAAAATGAATGGATGCACGTGCCTTCATGTATTTATGATGGCTAAGTGCCGATGTCTAACCACTCAGCTCTACGGCAAGTCTTAACTAACACTTAAAGAGAAGGACTTATTTTATGGACGCTACGACATCATACGCCACAGGGAAACGCAAAAATGCGATTGCGCGAATGTGGCTAACGCCAGGAACAGGCCAGGTTACGATCAATTCCCGTGCAGTTGATGAGTATTTCCAACGAGCATCACACAAGCTGATGATGCAACCCCCGCTTGAGATCACAGGGTTATTAGGGAAATACGATATTCACGCCACTGTTCGAGGGGGAGGCCAGACGGGACAAATTCTCGCCCTAAGACACGCGGTTGCAAAAGCCATTGTTGGACTCAATTCAACATACAGAGAAACCCTCAAAAAGGAAGGTTTTCTCACGCGTGACCCTAGAAAAAAAGAACGGCGGAAGTACGGTCAAAAAGGCGCTAGAGCAAAGTTTCAGTTTTCCAAACGCTGAGATATCGTCAGCGCATCAGCCTCAATCTCAGTTTGTTTTCGCTGGTTTCCCCGTGCATCTAGTATGGATGTTGAAGAAGGCTTCCGGCTTTATGCCTCGTATGTCTCATGGTTTCAATCTGTGTGTGTCGCCAATTCGCCACAATGACCACGCTGGGGAAATTTTGAACATTCTGTGGAGCAACCTGCCGACTATTTTATGCGTGGAAATGCAACATTCTTCGCAAACAAAATCAGACTTCTCAATGGCCGGCTCGTGCTAGGCGGAACGAACTTGTAGTCCGATCACATGTTGCGTGTCGGCATTGTGGGTGCGAGTGGGTATGTCGGCGCTGAACTCCTTCGCATACTGGCCGGACACCCCAATGTGGTCGTTTCGGCCGTCACGTCAGAGCACAATGCGGGAAAACCCATCCAAGAGGTATTTCCTCACTTCGCAGGCCGTTTTTCGCTCACCCTTGAAATGTTTGATGCCACCCAGCTTGCCAGCAAGACTGACCTTGTATTTTTAGCGCTCCCACATATGACATCGATGCCGGCAGTGGATGCCTGTCTCAAAGCCGGACTGCGAGTCATTGACCTCAGTGCAGACTTTCGGCTCAACGATCCCGAGGCTTACCAAACCTGGTACGGTTCTGCGCACCTCTTTCCGGAATTACTGTCAGAAGCTGTGTATGGGATGCCTGAACTCAATCGTGAACGGATCCGAAACGCACTCCTTGTTGCGGCACCGGGTTGTTACCCGACAGCCGCAATACTGCAGATAGCTCCGTTATTGCAGCAACATTTGATTCATAATGATCTCATTGCGATCGACGCAAAATCTGGAATTTCAGGAGCTGGGAGAAAACCCACCCTCACTTCCCACTTCTCAGAAGCACATGATGGAGTTGAAGCATATAACCTTGGGCATCACCGCCATACGCCGGAAATAGAGCAAGGATTACGTGAGGTCTCGAATCGATACCCGCGAGATACATCTGCGCCTGAATCAGAAATTAAGGTGACTTTTACACCAACGCGTGTCCCAATGAATCGCGGAATCCTCAGCACGGCATTTGTGCGACTTCGGACTCCGATGTCGACTGAGGATCTTCGAGCTATCTTCCAAGAGTGGTATCACGATGAACCATTTGTGTGTATAACCCCGAAGGATCGACTGCCCAATCCACACGATGTACGTGGGTCGAATCGATGTGACCTCGCAGTATATGTCGATCAACGGACCGGTTGGACAACGGTGTTAGCGGCACTCGACAACTTGGTAAAAGGTGCTGGAGGGCAAGCCGTCCAAGCCATGAACCTCATGGTTGGGAATTTGGAATCCACCGGTTTGGACGTGGTAGGAATCTTTCCGTGAGCGCCAAACATACTGGTCTGTCGACCGTGCCTGGCATTCTTACCGCAGGTATCCATTCCGGAATTAAACGTGCACCGGAACTCGACCTCGCCCTCATATTATCCACACATGACACGACCGCAGCTGGAGTGTTCACCACCAACAAATGCTCCGCAGCATCGGTTGCCGTTACTAGGCGCCATATTCGTGCAGGAAAGATTCGTGCAATTATCACTAACAGCGGAAACGCAAATGCTTGTACCGGACAACGCGGACTATCAGATACGATTAATATGGCCAGTTTCACCGCAGAGGCATTGGATCTCAAACCGAACCAAGTCTGTGTGGGGTCTACGGGAATTATTGGGAAGCCACTTCCCATCCAACGCATTCGAAAAGCCGTTCCAGAATTGGTCAGGCAATTAAAACCATCGGGCGGACGCAATGCAGCACGCGCGATCATTACCACAGACTCTCGCATTAAGGAGGCGAGCGCCACGGCAAACATTTCAGGAAAACTCGTAACCATTGGGGGAATCGCGAAGGGCGCAGGCATGATTCACCCCAATATGGCCACGATGCTTGGCTATCTCGCGACAGATGCAGAGGTTGAGCGTACAGCACTGCAACACGCGTTGAAATTCGCGGTTGAGGAATCGTTCAATGCGGTGACAATAGACGGCGAGACAAGTACGAACGATATGGTGCTTTGCCTTGCCAACGGCCTCGCTAAAAACTCTAGAATTCGCCTAGAAACCTCAGCAATGCGATCATTTCAACGTCTGCTCACAGAAGTGTGTCTCAATTTGGCCAAACAAATTTGCCATGACGGCGAAGGAACAACTAAAGTCATCCAAGTGGTCGTCAATCAAGCTCGAACGCGACGCGATGCAAAGAAAATGGCAATGGTGATTGGCACCTCAAATCTTGTCAAAACTGCGATGTTCGGTCAAGATCCCAACTGGGGACGTATCATGGCGGCGATTGGGCGAGCGAGCGTCCCAATCAAACCTGACCGCATCTCTCTTGCCTTTGATACTGTCACCGTCGTCAAAAATGGGATTGGTATAGGCATCGCATCTGATCGAGCTGCAAAAAAAGTCCTGAGAAAAAGAGAATTTACCATCACCATCGACCTTGGAATTGGTCAAGGGCATGATCGGATTTGGACTACTGATCTGACTCCCGCTTACGTTGCACTCAACGCACACTATCCAACCTAGAATTCTGCTAGGGACGGCGTGTTGGATTCGGAGATGGTCGGTCCACCCCTCTTCCTCTTTGCATCACTCGCGAACGTAAAATAGCATTCACCATTTTGAGATAAGAGCTGTGCGGAAGAGACCGTGTCGCTTCTTGTAAGGTAGATACCTGCCCGCGAATATCACCACTGTCACCTAAAGCAACCGCTCGAAAAAGCAAGTTGCCCGCTTTTGGAGACATGGGCATTGGATGATTCTCACCGGCTACTTTAAGCTGAATGGCAGTTCCATCTTGATTGCCCAATTGGTAATAAAAATCGGCAAGGGGTAACCCAGCAAATATACGCCCGTGACTTTCGCTTATTGCCGCGTCGAATTCGATGATCGGCCAATCTTCGGTGTTGACTGGAAACCGCGCTAGCCACGGTTTCACTGACGAGATGTCTCCAGCATACATCAGCGAAACGTCTACTACTTCCTGAAGCAGGCGATCTTTTGGTGAGATCTTTCGCTGTAAGGCATCGAGCCGTGATTGCAAGACTGTCGAATCGATCACAATCGGTGCATTTGATCCCATCAGCCCGAGAATAGGCGCGTTCGCGGAAAAATCTGATCTCCATACCGACACATGTGGAAATACCTCAGCAAAAGTGGCGGCAATAATCCCAACCTCTCGTTCTGACAACTGATAGAGCGGAAGCCACTGGCAATAAATGCCTTGTGCACTCAATCGTTGTCGGCTAGCTTCGTAATGTTCACGCGTATACAGACTCCCGTTTCCAGCGTGCCATGGGATGAACAGGTCAGCTACGATCACGTCAAACCTACGATCAGTACTTCGAAGGTAAATTCGTCCATCGTCAAGAATCGCGGTCACGTTGTCATGTGCAAGCAAGTTGCGATTGTGATCTTCGAAATATGACAGCGCATTTAACACCCCAGGAAGAATCTCGACGCCGACCAACTCAGTAAGATTGTGATCAATCCCAGCGCTTACGCTGACCCCCGTTGCAACACCAATGAAGGCAACATTCTTCGGTGAAGGATGAAGTAGAAGGGGTAAATGCCCCAATCGTTTTTCGCCACGAATCGCTGTTGTCGCTCCAAGACGATATGTGTTGTTACTTTTGAGCCATCTGACTTGGTTAGAATCTTCGACGACGGAAATGGCCGCCTCTTTGCCTTCATCCAAATATAATAGGCGTTCCCCTGGTAGAAGCTTTTGCGATGAATACTGTGTCGGGTTGGCAAACAACAATACGGCAACACATGCGGGTACCAGAACCACGCCAAATCTTCTCATCCAGCCCGGACTAGCATAGAACACGGCCAGTTGAGAGAGCACCAAAAGCAATATCGCCACAGCCACAATGGCGTTCCATAAACCCAGCATGGGAATGAGAAGATAGGCTGCGGCAATCCCTCCGCTCAAGGCTCCAAGAAGATTCCACAGATTGATCGTGCCAAGCGTTGATCCCACAGGACGTTGAAAATGTTCATAGAGCTTCCACAACAAAGGGAGGGTAAAGCCCGCAAGAATTACTGGGAGAAGAATGATTCCGGCAACGAGCCCAATGACTTTGAACAGGTACCATGGCCACCCAACGCCGCTGGCAAACAGGGAAAGATCGGTCGTTGCAGAAAAGAGTATTGGGGTCAATAGAACACAAAATGCCGTCATTCCCAAGCTCACACCAAGAAGGCCGACGCCAAACCGAAGGAATTTCTGTGATGTCGCAATAAGCAAGGCCCCAATGGCCAGTCCGACGAGAAAAATCAGAACAATGGCAGAAAAACTATAGACTGAGTTTTGGAACACAAGTGCAAACATTCTTGTCCAGAGCACCTCGAGTGCTATCGTGCACAGGCCAGACCCACATGCAATCGCGAAAAGCACATGTTGTGGCAGGAACGGGGTATCAGAGACCTCAAGAATAGGATCGTTCTGTACTTCACGATGATCAAGAACAGCCTTGCGAAGCTGTTCACCTCCCGCTCCGGCTCTTTTCCTTTGCCAGAGCAAAACTGTCGCGCCGATGGCGCAGTTGGTAAGAAGCGCCAACACATAGGTAAGCGTGTTTCCAAGGAGTACTGGCAGTAAAAATCCGCTCAGAGCTACCCCACATACTGCACCCAGCGTATTGATTCCGTATAGTCGTCCGGCATCCATTCCAAGGCATGACCGCTTAACAATGACTGCAGTGCCCAGAAGTGGAAAGGTTGCGCCAATCAGGATACTTGCTGGAAGCATGAAGCCAAGCACTAAGACGAGTTTCGACAGGTCAAATGCCCACGTAACAGTTGCAAACGCAGACAGAAGGATCGGGGACAGGTGCAGGTATAACGGTGTGAGCAGGAGAACTGGCACTGCGGTGAGCGCAATTCCAAACTCAACAATCGCATATGTGACGAGCGGGTTATGAACGCGTGCCGAGAGGCGCCCACCCCATGCATTTCCCAGTGCCATGCCGAGAAAAAAAGCGAGCAATACCGCCGCTGCGGACTGCGCAGTATTTCCAAAGAGAATTTGAACCTCTCGCATCCAGAGGATTTGATAGATGATTCCTGCGATGCCGGAGAGGAAAAAAACACTGAATATAAACAGTCGTGATGATGTCATTCAGGTTCCTCGCGACATGCCGTGACTGAGAAGTTCACGTATCATCCCGCACCAGCACATGGAGCTAGAATCGAGGCAACGAAAAAAGTTGCTAAGACATGAAACGGTGGAAATAACAATGAAGTTCTGTTGGATTTTAGCAAGCTTAGGCTCCGTACAGGACACGACTTGTGATTCTATCTCGCGGTAATATCCATTATTATGAAGATAAATCATCCAATGAATACGTCTTGTACACAGCACATAAGGTATCATATCTCTCAGCGGGTTCGAATAATTCTGATCATTCTGATTTGTATCGATAGGCATCGCAACACAAATGATCTCTTACCCCATGGGTTACGTATGACCGATAGCAAAATTGCTCTCGCACATGAGTTTTTTGCCGGAAATGCAGAATCCTATGACAATGTAGTACGCCTTGCGACATTCGGAGGCGATCGCCTATGGAAGGAGCAGATTGTTCAGTGTCTTTCGACTCCCACTCGCGTCCTTGATCTTGCCTGTGGAACTGGAATCCTTACCTTTACGATAGCAGAGCAGCATTCAAAATGTGATATCGTTGGGGTTGATCTCACTGCGGAATATCTTGGTATAGCGAAGCAAAGAGCGGCAACAATAGGCCGATCCGACATTCAATTTTTGCATTCATCCGCGGAAAATTTCAGGAATGCCGAGCCATTCGATGCAATTGTCTCTTCATACTTGGCAAAGTATGCCGATCTGAATGTTGTAACTGCCAACGCGGCTTCAATGCTGAAACCTGGTGGATTGCTGCTAATGCACGAATTCACCTATCCCACCAATCCACTCGTTGCACGCGTATGGGAACTGTACTTTCCAATTCTGCAATGGATGCCAAGTGCGCAACTCCGCCAGTGGAGCGAGGCATTTCGTGGGTTGCCAAAATTATTGCGTGAAACCACTTGGGTTGCTGATCTTTGCCATGCCATGCAACAGAACGGCTTTACGGACATTCACATTAAATCGCTCAGCTTTGGAACGGCGGCAATTGTGCTGGGACGATGGATCGGGGATTAGCAGAATGGTGAAAAAGTTCTCAAGATTAGTTCTCGCCTCACTCTGAGGCGCAACGTAGGAGAGTATGATTCGACTCCTCGCTTGCTGTGGCCTCGCCGAACATCATAATGGAATTTTCTGTTAGGGAATGGGGATCGATGGTCTGTGCGACAAAAGCTAGGGATTAATACATGAGTAGCAAATCCACGAAATGCTGATTCGGATGGCTCCTCATGAATTCTTGGTCTCTAAATTTTACTGTGCTGGGACGGGGGAATGCGAATCTTATGCGTTCCACGCGGGAGGTACGCTTTGCGAAGTTCAGGGTTGAGTTGTTTCACGAACCGGAGATGGGTGCCGTGATCCTCCGCGATCGCGGAGAGGGATTTCTGTTTCGTGTTGACTTGAACCGTGACCTGCTCAAACGGACGTGGCTTCCAAAGATCATTCATGTGAAGGCCAAAGTACTTCCCAGGTTTTGAGAAAAGTTCCTTGGCCGCAAGGATACGTGGGACATATCGCATGGTTTCGTTCGACAGATATAGATTCCAATAATCCTGTGATTTCTGGGCGTTCATCGCATTGCGAACGCGTGTCCCTCCGGTGTTGTACGCGGCGAGTGCCAGTGGCCAGCTGTCAAATTGTTGTTCGCGCAGGGTTCGCAAGAACTTGATTGCGGCTTGTGTCGCCAGATGAAGGTCGCGTCGTTCGTCTTTCCATCGATTAATCGTAAGCGAGTAGTTTCGTCCAGTTGATCGGATAAATTGCCACGGTCCTACTGCGTTAGCACTCGAAACGGCATTTTCTCTACACTTGCTTTCCACGACAAGGATGTATTTCAAATCATCAGGCATTCCAGCTTCAGCGAGCATTGTCTCCACGGGTGGGAAACATCGCCCAGTTCGTTTGGCGACGATAATACTGTCCGAGGCTCCGAGAAAATCATAAAATTCCCGCTCAACCCGCTCGCGAATAAAATTGTCAGAGAGGTCGACCTGCTCCCCCGCAAACGGCATTGTTTCAGGAAGCCGAGGGACGGACGGATAGAGCGCGTAATCTTCTTCGCTGTACGTATTGTTGTTCGACTGGACAGGGGCAAATGAATCGACGAGGACGAAACTTCCGACAGCGAGAAACAGCGCCACGAATGCTATGCCAGCGTATCTTATGCTCGCCACCCTCTCATGGGAAGAAGCACCATGCTGTCGAACGCCATTCGTGCAATCGATCGAATCATCCGCTCTGACGATGGTACAATTACCAGTGTGAATCGTCAACCCCTATTTTAGATCATTCATGGGAGAGTTTTTTGAAACAATATAGGACAGACACCGGAGTTGTTGTGCCAGCGGTAACACAAATGCAAATGAAGGAACTCGATCGCATTGCAATTGAAGAAACGGGTCCTAACCTCTATCAAATGATGGAGAATGCCGGACGCAATTGTGCATTAGCCGCTCTCGATATGCGTGGCAAGCAATGGACCCATGCAACGATTGTCGTGTTGGCTGGATCGGGTGGCAATGGCGGCGGTGGAATCTGTGCTGCACGACATCTTGCAAACCGCAGTCAAAAGATTAACGTACATCTTTGCTTAAGTTCTCCTAAAAAGCTCGGAGACGTTCCTGCCTATCAACGAAAAATATTTGGATCAACACATGGAAAAGAATGTGAGATGGACCAGCTTGCAAAGATAAAGCCGGATCTTATCATCGATGCGTTGGTTGGATATAGCATTCACGGTGCACCAACTGGCAAGACCTCCGAGCTTATTCAGTGGGCGAATGAAAGAGACACGCCTATTTTATCATTGGATATTCCCTCTGGAGTTGATTCAACAACCGGGGAAACTCCAGGTCAGTTCATCAACGCAACAAGAACCGTAACATTAGCCCTGCCAAAAACAGGACTTCTTTCAGAAACGACGGGGCACTTGTGGTTGGCGGACATCGGAATTCCGGAGACTGTATTTCAAAAACTAAACTTGGAGTATATTTCGCCATTTGAACATTGTTTTCTCATTCCGCTCCAGCATAATTAAACATGTCGCGCTACACGAAGTTTTTACGCCTATTCAGGTGGTTGAAAAAGGTGGGGTGCGAAGTCCTGAAGGGTTTGCATGAGGTGGGGATTGAGGTTGCTACCGTATAATGTTTCAACTTTCGATAGCATGGGGATAGTCAAGCGTCTGGCGCTCTGAAGATTGGTGCCATCTAAGATTGCGCCCGTCAGGTCCACGTCTCGAAGATCGGCCCCACTGAGGTCGGCATTGGTTAGATTGGCGAAGCGAAGCGATGCTCCACTAAGGTCGGCCATAGCAAGAGAGGCGCCTTTAAGATTTGCCCCTGTCAGGTCGCTACCATTTAAGTAGGCGGCGGTCAATGTTGCCTCAATAAGATTTGCTTCACCCAAATCGGCTCCGGAGAAATTGGATCCGCTAAGAATGGCATTGCACAAGTTTGCCCACCGAAGGTCGATGGCGCTGAGATTAGAAATTCGCAATTCTGCAAATGCCAACTCGACGTGGATCATGTTGTGACCGCTCAGGTCCATTTCCATGAAATTTGCGCGTTTCCCTTCCAGGCCATACGTATTCAACCATAGCGCATGTGCCGCCAACATCTTCTTGATCATTGCAGGGTGGGCGTGTCCGACAGAAGCCATGGCCATTGTGATCAGCAAGATGCTGAGAAGGGTGTAGCGAAGAACAGTTCTAATCATAGTGGGATACCACGCAATCTTTCGTGTCGCATCATCTAAAAATTTCTACATAAAAGCAAACAGCGATTGGAAGCAATGTTTAGAAGCGCGAAGTTGTGCCACGAGCGGAAGATATTGATGAAGGTGATTCCGAAGTATACCAGCATCATCGTGGAACATGTCTGCGGCTGTCGAATTCTGATTAGAAGGAGAATATTGCATGGTCGCCGGGAGACCGTAGCAACAGCGTAGGCATTGGAGATAGCGTTGCATGTTTCACTCGTCAGGGCTGAACTGTTCTATAAATATATGGATCTTGGTGTGAGAGAGGCGTAAAATTGTTACTTGGGAAAGTGAAACGCGTATCTGGCTATGACAACAGAGTGGAGGAAGGGGATGGATCTGAAAATCGTATTGTGTGCGGTTGCGTTGATTGTTTTCAGTGGATGTAGCCACGTAAAATCCACACGGGTTGCCTCGCAACCATTGCTAGAAACGCCTGAGTTTCGTGGAGCCATAACGGTGACTGGTCAACAGATCAAGTATCCAGCAACTGATACTCCTGAAATCATTGCAAGAATTTCAAATTTTGCTCCAGGGCAAGAGACAGAATGGCATAAACATCCTGTCCCCACCTACACTCAGGTCATTGAAGGCACCTTAACCATAGACTTTGAAGACGGAAACACTATGGAATTTCCCGCTGGCTCAGGGCTGCTTGATGTCCTCAATACATGGCACAATGGAAGAAATGCCGGGGATGTGCCATTGAAGGTAGTCATCATTATTTTGGGTGAGAAAGGCAAGAAAAATCTTATTCGCCGGACTGCACAATAGTTATGAATACCTAAGTCAGACAGGCTCCTAGAATCCGATTATTTCATATGGGAGGCGACAGATGGAGAAAGACGAAATCTACATCACCCGACGCGATGTGTTACAGACCGGAGTTCGCTTCGCAGGCGCGGTGTTGGTCGGTATCCCGATGTTGGAAAGCAGACCGTCCATGGCGTTGGCAAAATCCAGCGCACCCCCTGTTGTCGATCGCCTTGCAGTTCGCATCGTCATCGACTCGTTTCACGACATCCTTACACGAAACAAACACGTCGGCAATGTTAAGGTAGAACGGACGGGAACCATACGGGATCCTCGAGGCAATAGCATGCTTCAGAGTCAGTGGGGCTTTGCCACCCACTTGGAATCGCAGCGAAACGGTGAAACCAGGCAGATCTTACTCGACTTTGGTAGCACAGCCGACGTGTTGTTCCATAACTATGACCTCCTGAAGATTGATCCGGCTCAGATCGACGCCCTTATTGTAAGTCATGGGCACGATGATCATTTCGATGGGCTAATTCCAATGCTCAGACAGTATCGCTCAATAATGAGGAAAACCCTTCAGGTCTATGTCGGAGGAGAGGATACGTTCTGTTACCGCTGGATTCGACCAGGCCAAGAGACTAGCATCAGCTACGTGCTTGATCGGAAAGAAATTGAAGCTACCAACGTGAAACTTGTCCTCGCGAAGCAACCGACCGTGGTTGCCGGCCATGCTTTTACCACCGGGGAGATTCCAAACGTCAGTTTTGAGAAAATCCTGCCGACCCCACACGTTGAAGTGGGCATGCGAAACGGATTGGGATGTCACAGTACCCTCTTTTCGCACGATAGTGAAGCAGGAAAAACAATTATCGACGATTTTCCTGGAGAACATGCCACCTGCTACCACGTCAAAGATCGTGGGCTCGTTGTGATTTCTTCCTGTGGACATAAAGGCATTGTCAATTCAGTGCGGCAAGCACAAGCCGCGTCAGGAGTGCAGAAGGTGCACGCCGTCATGGGCGGATTCCACTTGGCTCCAGCATCGAAGGCGTATATCGCAAAAACCGTTCAGGAGCTGAAAAAAATCAACCCTGACCACATCATGCCCATGCATTGCAGCGGCCCAGGCTTCATTAGCGAGATGCAGAACAAACTTCCGGAAAAACTCGTTCTTTCATACACGGGGTCAAGATTTATCTTTGGAGGATGAGATGAAATAGCACGCCATTTGAGCGCAGTGCGTTAATCTTGTCTGCCAATAATGCAGCGATCACGTGCGCGACTTGAATGCGTGTCGCGATTTGCAATGTTCTTATGCCCTTTCCCCTTTATCAACAATTGCGTTCCGAACGAAAGCATTGCCAGCAATCGTACAAACAATAGCAAGGGGCACTGTATATGTACCGCGTTGACTCTTAGGCTTGAAAGTATTTAGAGTAGCTGCATGAGTTTGAAGGTGAGGTTAACTCAAGCATTCAAATATGCATTTGCTGTGAAGTCGAACGCAACGCCTCTCACCGCCAAAGATCTCGCTCTACTCGACCATATTGCGACGAAAGTGGTTTCGCGACGTATGGAAACCCCTATGGTCTTGCTGCTTGAATCAGTTGGACCCATGAATTTCCTGGGGAGCCAAGCTTTACACGCCCTATCGCCATTGATCAATCTTGTTGGCCACGCCGAAGAAACCGATCGCATTGCACATCTTCTTGAACGCCGCGACAGCATCCAGAAACTGATTACTCTTATCGAATTCAAAGCAGGCAAGACACTCTCCACTTCTCCTCGCCGCGATGAATAACCTCCAGACGATCCTCATCACAGACTGTGGCAGTACAACGACGAAAGCCATTTTGATTGAGAAAAAAGACGGCAAATATCGCCAGACGTTTCGAGGAGAGGCTCCAACGACAGTTGAAGCTCCATTCGAAGATGTGACACGTGGCGTCTTGAACGCCATCGCTGAAATTGAAGAACTATCTGAACGTACTATTCTCAATGGTGAACGTTTTCGAACACCGAGCCATGGCAACGACGGCATCGACCTGTACTTATCAACTAGTAGCGCCGGTGGCGGTCTTCAAATGATGGTGGCTGGAGCGGTCAAAAATATGACCGGGGAAAGTGCACAACGATGCGCATTAGGCGCTGGTGCCATTGTGATGGATACCCTAGCCTCAAATGATGGAAGGCCGGCTCATGAAAAAATCGAGCGTATTCGCGCCTTGCGTCCCGACATGATCTTGCTGTCCGGAGGGACAGATGGCGGCACCATTACCCACGTAGTTGAACTTGCAGAATACATTGCGGCTGCTGATCCAAAACCACGATTGGGACTTGGATATCGCCTTCCACTAATCTACGCTGGGAATATGAAGGCACGCAAACAAATCGAACACACTTTAGGAGAGAAGATGGCGCTCTCGATCTCGGAAAACCTCAGACCCTCGCTTGAACGCGAAAACCTTGGCCCTGCACGTGCGAAGATTCACGACCTATTCCTCGAACACGTGATGGCCCAAGCCCCAGGGTACAAAACTCTCATGTTATGGACCGGTGCGCCGATCATGCCCACTCCCGCAGCGGTTGGCGTAATGATGCAGAGTCTCGCAAAACGGCACAACATCAACATTGTCGGGGTGGATATCGGCGGAGCAACAACTGATGTTTTTTCTGTCTTCGATCAGGTGTTCAATCGGACGGTCAGTGCCAACCTCGGCATGAGCTACAGCATTTCCAATGTCTTAGCTGAAACGGGCATCGAAAATGTCCTGCGTTGGCTTCCATTTGGAATTCCTGAAGCTGACCTTCGAAATCGGATCAAGAACAAGATGATCCGCCCGACCACCATTCCACAGACACTGGAAGAATTGCAAATTGAACAGGCCATTGCACGTGAAGCGCTTCGCTTGGCAATGAACCATCACAAAACTCTAGCCACCGGGCTTAAGGGTCTACAGCAGGAACGATCGATTTCAGATGTGTTTCAGCAACAGACTGCAGGAGACTCGTTAATTGAGATGCAATGCCTCGATTTAATCGTTGGAAGTGGTGGGATTATTTCTCATGCTCCGCGTCGTGTCCATTCGATGGTCATGATGATCGATGCCTATGAGCCGGTCGGAATTACAGAACTTGCAGTAGACAGTATTTTCATGATGCCTCATTTAGGGGTACTATCGACGGTGGACGAACGCGCTGCGACTGACGTATTTTTCCATGATTGCTTGATTCCGTTGGGAACTTGCGTTGCACCCTTAGGACAAGGAAAATTGAATGATCCCTGTCTCGAATATGAAGTTCGTGGTGTCGCGCAGCGCCGGCTTGATGCGGGATCTGTGAAGTGGGGAGAAATTCTGTTACGTCCTTCTGCCAATTGGAACGGGGCGTCTCTCACACTCATCCCATCCAGAGGTGTTGACCTGGGGATCGGAAAAGGCGAGCGCATTAGGCGCGAATTGAGCGGAGGAATAGTTGGTCTGATCATTGATTGCCGCGGGCGACCACTACAACTTCCTGACAATCACAATCATCGTATCGCCACCCTCATGAGGTGGAATGATTTATTGAATCTCTATCCGAGCACTACTCCCTAATCCCATGGCTCACGCATACACCCCTGGACTCACCATCACCGATCGAACTATTCTTCGAAAGAAACGGGTTCTCCCGCTTCCCGGCGTCGTGTTGGTTAAGAGAGGGCAGGCGGTCGATCCGACAACCGTCATTGCACGAACCGAGCTTCCAGGAAAAGTTCACGTACTGAATGTGGTCAATCAGTTGGGTATTCTCCCTACCGACATTCAGGACTTCATGCTTAAGAAAAAAGGGGACGAGATTGAGCGTGGTGATATCATCGCCGAGGACAGGCCGTTCATTGCTTGGCTTAAAACTCAGGTCGAATCGCCAATATCCGGGTCAATAGAGAGCATTTCTGACGTGACAGGGCAGGTACTCATTCGTGAAAACCCGGCCCCCCTGAACGTAATGGCATATGTTGATGGGATTGTTCAAGAGATTATTTCCGAAGAAGGCGTGATAGTTGAAACCACATGCAGCTTGCTTCAGGGCATTTTCGGTGTGGGCGGTGAAGTCTGGGGGCCGCTGGTCAAGGCAACCGAAACACCAGATGAAATTATGCACCCAATTCACATCACTGCGGACATGTGTGGAGCAGTAGTATTCGGCGGTGCGTACGCGAGTTGGGATGTATTGCAAAAGGCCAAGGACCGCGGCCTTCGAGGGTTGATCGTCGGAGGAGTCGATGCGCAGGATCTCAACACACTGTTGGGATACGATATTGGTGTTGCCATTACAGGAACGGAAACAATTGGGTTCACTCTTATCGTGACAGAAGGATTTGGCGCAATCCCTATGGCACAGAAGACGTTCCATCTCTTATCCCACCATGTTGGGCGCAAGACCTCTATTTCTGGTGCTACCCAGATTCGCGCCGGTGTCATTCGCCCTGAAATCATTATTCCTTTGCGGCGGGATGCCGATGAGTCGTCACCGAGTAATTGGAAAAACACAAAATCACGAGAGGGGATTGCAATAGGGGATCAGATTCGCATTATCCGCGAACCTCATTTTGGCCAGATTGGAAAAGTAACCGCTCTCCCCGCAGACCTTCAAACTATTCCAACCGAAAGCCATGTTCGGGTGATTGAGGTAGAACTGCCAAACGCTGCACAGATTATTGTCCCTCGCACGAATGTAGAAATTCTTGAAGGGTAATACTGGGAAGAGGCGATGAGGTGCTTTACTGGTCTTCTGGGACGTCAGCTACCTCTGACTCAGTGAGCTGACCAAGATCATCACTGAGTTCGATGGGATTCCCAAATTCGTCCAAGACTGCCTGTGGACGCTGAAGCTTGTCAGCTGTTCGCTGTGCTTTTCGCTCCTCTTTAGCTTTTCGTTTGGCTTGTTTGGCCCGTTCGCGATTGCGTTTGGCCATGGCAAGCTGTGATGGTCTAGCTATCTGGTCCTCCTTTGGGTTGATACTGCTGTGTCGGATGAATAAGCACCCTTAGGGTATCAATCACGGGGCCAAAAAGCAAAACATTGCATCGAAACTGAGCAATTTTATCATTTGATACGCTTGGATTACCAATCGCCACTTGGGTGTAGAAATCAACAGTCATTCTTCGTTACCATAGCGCGTGTGTATTTTTGGCAATAGAGACAGGGGTGCTTGAAGTGATTAGCATGTGTAAGCGAGCAGTTGATCTCGGTCTTACCATCGCGATAATAGCACTTTTGGCACCCTTAGCCAGCGCTGACACCCGACATCTTCAGCCTCCTCAGGACTTTCGTGTGATTGATACTCCGAATGATGGGGGTGGAAGCCTCACTCTGGGATGGAGCATTTTGCCGGTTGATGGATCATCTCTTCGGTATCAAGTGTTGATTGCGGGCTCTGTAGATGGTCCGTATCAGGAAGTTGCTGCATTTCCGCACGACAAGCACTTTCGAAAAGGCCCGAAACACCCATGGTGGATACGTCTGGCCACACCGAACAATCATCGATTCGATCTTCAGTCCGGTAAACAGGTAACGTTTGAGGACGGAACACCCTATTGGGTCAAGCTTGCTATCGATAACGGAATGCACTCCGCTGAAACCAAGCCATTAAGCGCGACTCCACGCCCAAATCTGTTCAATCGGGCACAATCTAATAACCTGCTACTTCTGATCCTCTTTACAGTGGCTGTGTTGTTTTCCATTCGCAGGGCACGAAAAGCCCCTCACAGGTTTCTCCGCCGCATCGGGGGATTGGATGCCGTTGAGGAGGCGATCGGGCGAGCCACGGAAATGGGGAAGCCAATTTTGTATCTGACAGGTTCCGCGTCTATGGATAATCCATCGACCATAGCAGCAACCGTCGTGCTGAGCGAGGTCGCCAAAAAGGTGTCGACGTATGAGACCGGCCTGATTGTGCCGCATCGAGATCCCATTGTGTTGGCGATTTGCCAAGAAATCACCAAAGAAGCGTACACACAGACGGGACATCCGGATGCGTACACATCGGAAATGAACTTCTATATTACAGATGATCAATTCAGCTACACCGCAGCAGTTCAAGGCATCATGCTTAGAGAACGGCCAGCAGCTATCTTTCTGTTAGGCTATTACTTTGCGGAGTCTTTGCTGTTGGCAGAGACCGGGCACGAAGCGGGAGCCATTCAGATTGCTGGGACCGATGCGGACCATCAGCTTCCTTTTTTCGTCATTGCCTGCGATTACACGCTTATGGGTGAGGAATTGTATGCTGCGAGCGCATATCTATCCCGTGAGCCGGTAATGGTGGGAACATTGCGAGCACAGGATCTGGGAAAGGCCGTGCTACTTGGGGCGTTAATCTTGGGTGTGGCTCTCAGCACGGCAGGGGAAATCTTTCAGACTGAGACGTTTATGTATGCCGTTCAGGTGTTCTATGATTTTAAATGATAGGAATGTTGAAAAAGTCATCCAGTGGCATTCTCGCTTTTTTGTCATGTTCGCCGTACTTACCGGTACATTCCGCGCATCAAAATAGCTATGGTCTGCTAGATTTGATTTTTTGAACAGTCCATTATGTTTCAGCAATCCATCAAGTGCTTCCGGCTTATATCGTGTCGTTTGCTGACTCCTAACCAATGATTTTTCTAAAGCGACAACTTCCACTCGTAGTGACCTTTTGCATGGGGGTAGTGTTTGCCATGCAATACTACGTTCCCCATCCGACCTCTGAGGCACTGCTCAAGAATGCGTCCAACTGGATCATCATCATCGGTGGGTTCGCGTTGATTTTGGGATTAGTCAGCCTGATCCAACTGCACATGCATCGTATTCAACGGAACGTGGGAGGCTGGGGATACAGCGCTGTGCTCTTTGCTGCAATGTTTGCAATGGTCATCGCAGGGATTTTGGCAGGTGGAAAAAACCTTGATTCGGAGCGAGCGTTAACCGGTTACGGATGGGCATACTCATACGCAATGGTTCCGTTGCAGGGGACCATGTTTTCGCTCCTGGCGTTTTTCGTTGCATCGGCTGCCTATCGTGCCTTTCGGGCGAGGACAAAGGAAGCAGCACTGTTGCTCATCGCCGCGCTTCTCGTGATGTGGGGCAGGGTCCCGCTTGGGGAATATCTCTGGGCGTTTTCGGGGGACATCGCACAATGGATACTCAATGTCATAAATTCGTCGGTTCGACGAGCGATACTCATTGGGGTCAGTTTGGGCGTGATTGCACTTTCGATCAAAATAATTTTTGGGATTGAGCGTATGTATCTCGGTGGGAAGAAGGAATGAACCTGTCCAATCATTCCATTGTGACCAGGATGCTTGCGATTGATCGCCGCTTTATTTTCATGCTTATCGCGCTTGCGACCTTGATTCCGCTGCTCAACCCCATCAACCTCCCAATCATGATTTCGCCAGAAGTACGAGCCGTTTATGACCATATGGAATCGCTCCCTGAAGGGTCAGTGTTCTTACTCTCTATGGATTTTGATCCTGCATCTAAGCCTGAGGTCTATCCTCAAGCCATCGCTCTTCTCCGCCATGCATTCAAAAAGAACCTGAAGGTGATTGGACTGACACTCCTCGTAACAGGAACAGGCATGGCAGAAGAAGCCATGGCGACGGTGGCAGAGGAGCTGGAGAAGATTAATGGAACAGACTATGCGTTTCTCGGATGGCGCCCGGGAGCATCAGCGGTCATTTTGAGCATGGGGCAGGATCTTGTGGGGACGTTCCCTCAGGATCATTATGGGATACCTATTGATGAGCTTTCCGTGATGCACAATGTGAAAACGCTCCGGGATGTAGACTATGCGGTGAGTCTCGCCGCAGGCTTTCCCGGGGTCGATGAGTGGTACATATATGGAAAGGATAAGTATCGGTTTGAATTAGGAGGAGGAAGCACTGCGGTCATGGCGCCCGGGCTGTATCCTCGCCTTCGCGCGGGTCAAATTAACGGACTCATTGGCGGTCTCCGTGGTGCTGCAGAATATGAAAAGTTGCTTGATCAGTCTGGAAAAGCTACGGCGGGAATGGATTCGCAATCCGCCACACATTTTGTGATTATTGTGCTTGTAATTATCTGCAATGTGTTTTACGTGATCTCACGACGACAGAAGAGGACGTGATTGATGCCGACTGACGGAATACCGATAGACGTGCTAATTGGAGCCTGGGTGGCGACGGGCTTGACTCTCTTTATCTATACCTTTCTGTATAGGGATAACCCATTGTTCAAACTCGGAGAGCATCTGTATGTCGGGATTTCTGTCGGGTATAGTATCGTGATTACGATTTATGCTGTTGGAGTGAAACTGTTGTGGGTGCCCATGACAGAAGAAGGCCAGTGGCAGCTTCTCATTCCGTCTCTGCTCGGCCTGATGATCTCTGCTCGGTTTTTCCCAAGGATTGCCTGGCTGTCCAGAATTAGTTTCGCATTCGTCGTCGGCTTTGGATCCGGAACCATTATCCCGCGGCTTATCTCCTCTAACGTGCTTAGCCAATTAGAAGACACCATCAGGCCGTTGGCGACGATGACAGCATCGGGACTGACCTATACAATAAACTTCCTCGATCCAAAAAGCGATATCAACAACTTGATCACCCTTATTGGGGTGCTCTCGGTGTTGTTCTACTTTTTCTTTTCGGTTGAACATCGCGGGGCAGGACAGGCAGTCGCACGAACTGGAATTGTGTTCTTAATGATCGCGTTTGGAGCGGCATTTGGTTATACCGTTATGTCGCGCATGTCATTGCTCATCGGGCGATTTGATGACCTGATTATATTCTCAGGTGCCGAATACGGCCGTCCGACCTTTGTATTGCTTGTATTAACCATCGGGGTTTTGGTCTATTGGGCGTATAGGGAGAAACAAACGCCTCAGACGACCGCTGAGGAGAAGAGTTGACGACTATGTGATATGGGTCGCGATGCACCCATGTGGAGGGGGGCATCCTTCCAGCTCATCGCATGGAAATCCAAACGGCACAAAAAAAACCCGTAGCCTATGCCACGGGTTTTTGCTAGATTTCACCCGAACGATTTAGGAGTTTTCTATTGAGCTGAGTACCTGTGTCATGCACGCACCAATTTTGGCGGGGTTGTCGAGGACATGCGCGCCGGCTGATTTGAGGACTTTCATTTTCTCGGCCGCTGTTTCACCACCACCAGTCACGATCGCTCCGGCATGTCCCATCCGGCGGCCGGGAGGCGCGGTAATCCCCGCGATAAAGGCCACAACAGGCTTTTTCATCATCTTTTTGATAAACTCTGCGGCCTGAACTTCGGCGTCACCACCGATTTCGCCTATCATAACGACACCCTCAGTCTTCGGATCTTTTTCAAATAGATCGAGAACATCGACGAAATTCATTCCCCCAACAGGATCTCCACCAATTCCAACACAAGTAGTCTGACCTAAGCCTTCATCCGTCAGTTGTTTCACAACTTCATAGGTCAGGGTTCCGCTCCGCGAGATCACGCCGACACGTCCGCGTTTATGAATAAATCCCGGCATGATTCCGATCTTCGCTTCACCCACGGTAATAATCCCGGGACAATTGGGTCCAATTAGTCGAATGCCAGTTCCCACCAGCGACCGCTTGACCTCAACCATGTCATTGACTGGAATCCCTTCGGTAATACACACAATTAGCTTGATCCCAGCGGCAGCGGCCTCGTAAATAGCGTCGGCACAGAGCGCGGCAGGTACAAAAATCAACGACGTGTCGGCCTTCGTCTCCTCGACCGCTTCGTGCATGGTGTCGAACACTGGAACACCGTCAGCCTTTTTTCCACCTTTCCCTGGTGTCACCCCGGCAACGATTTGGGTTCCATACTCTCGGCACTGACCCGCATGAAATCCGCCTTCTTTTCCGGTGATCCCCTGAACGACTACTTTCGTTGATTTATTAACCAGAATACTCATGCGGCACGACTTTTCTTGGAGGGGCCTGACGTTAACTCAACCACTGCTTGTGCTCCTTCCCAAAGATCTGTCGTGGCTTTCAGTTTCAAACCAGATTTATTGAGAAGATTTCTTCCTTGTTCTGCATTCGTACCCTGCAACCGAACCACAATGGGCACACGAACATGCATCTCCTCTGCGGCCGCAATGATCCCTCCGGCAATCCGTTCGCAACGTACAATTCCACCAAAAATGTTCACGAAAATTCCTTTGACCTTGCGGTCAGAGAGGAGGATTTTAAACGCCTCCTTAACCGTCTCCTGAGACGCACCGCCTCCTACATCAAGAAAGTTTGCCGGTTCGCCTCCAGCCAGCTTGATGAGGTCCATGGTTGCCATGGCCAAACCGGCACCATTGACCATGCACCCAATGGTTCCATCAAGCTTGACATAGTTCAACCCGTGCTTCGAGGCTTCAATTTCTAGCTTCTCTTCTTCGTGCAGATCGCGAACTTTCAGCACGTCAGGGTGCCGCGCCAGAGCATTGTCATCGAAGATGACCTTCGCATCGAGCGCAATGACTTCCTGATCTTCCGTGATCACTAGCGGATTGATCTCGACCTGTGAGGCGTCTTTTTCCATAAAAAATCGATAGAGATTACCCACCAGCGCCCTAAACAATTTGGCGACTTGCGGTCCCATGACATGGAGTCCGAGGTTGAGCATAAGATTGCGACCATGAAATGGCTGGAAACCCGATGATGGGTCGATATATTCCTTGTGAATTGCCTGAGGATTTGTTTTGGCCAATTCTTCAATATCCATTCCGCCTTCGGGACAGGAAATGAATACCGGCCAACCGGTACGCCGATCAATGAGAAGACTGAGGTAGAGCTCCTTCTTGATCGCCACCCCTTCTTCGATGAGTACCCTGCGAATCTTTTGGCCTTGTGGCCCCGTCTGATGAGTCACCAATGTGATGCCGAGCAACGATTTCGCCAGAGCCCCAACTTCTTCCCGTTTCTTCGTTAACTTAACGCCGCCGGCCAATCCACGACCACCTGCATGTATTTGGGCTTTGACTGCATAAATCGAGCTATCCAGTTGAGACACCCACTTCTCAGCTGCGTCTTTGCTGGTCACGGCTTTGCCTTTGGGAACTACAACACCGTACCGCGCCAGTAATTGCTTTGCTTGGAACTCGTGGACGTTCATCAGCGCTCCGTTTCTACTCGATACTCAGAGGTTCACAGGTGTCTAGTGAATTAACTCAGACTGCCCAATATTGAGTTGAATGTTAAGCTCGGCCTCATGGCCGCCTCTACCTTGTCTGCATCCGGCCGATAATACCCGCCGAGATCAATTGCTTTGCCCTTCGAGGTGTTCAAGTCTTCAAGGATTCCATCTAATTTCGCCTCAAGTTCATTCGCGACTGGCGTAAACTTATCCTTCAGCGCCCGATCGTCATTCTGCGCAGCTAATTCTTGTGCCCAATACAGTGTTTCGTACACATGAGTTCCAGCATTGTCCAACTGGCCAAGGACACGACCCGGCGACTTCTTATTCTCCATTAGCTTGCCGGTGGCACGATCAAGCGTATCCGCAAGAACTTGAGCTTTCGCATTCTTCGTTGTTCTACTCAAATGGGCGAATGCTTCTGAAAGAGCCAAAAATTCGCCAAGAGACTCCCATCGTAAATGACCTTCCTTCACGAACTGTTGGACATGTTTGGGTGCCGACCCCCCTGCCCCTGTCTCAAATAACCCTCCCCCCTTAATGAGGGGAACGATGGACAGCATTTTTGCACTGGTGCCAAGCTCCAGAATCGGGAAGAGGTCGGTTAGATAATCTCTCAACACATTCCCGGTTGCGGAAATAGTGTCTTGACCGTCTTTGGCACGTTGCAATGAACGCTTCATCGCATCCACAGGGGCCATGATCTGAATATCGAGGCCGTCGACATTATGATCTTTCAAATAGCAGTTTACCTTTTCAATAAGCTGCGCATCATGTGCGCGATTCTTATCGAGCCAGAATACAACTGGTGTTGAGGATAACCTGGCTCGGCTGACCGCCAGCTTTACCCAATCCTGAATTGGGATATCCTTGACGATGCAACTGCGAAAGATATCGCCGGCATCGACATTGTGTTCATGCACAGTATTCCCAGCGCCATCAATTACACGAATCGAACCTTTTCCAAGAGCTTCAAAGGTTTTATCGTGAGATCCATATTCTTCTGCCTTTTGGGCCATCAGGCCAACATTGGGAACCGTGCCCATCGTTGTTGGATCAAACGCGCCATTGTCACGACAAAAATCGATAGCTGCCTGATACACGCCTGCATAGCTACTGTCAGGAATCATGGCCAGAGTGTCATATTCTTTCCCGTCAGGACCCCACATTTTCCCGGAGGCGCGAATTGACGCCGCCATCGAAGCATCAACAATGATATCGCTAGGCACGTGCAGATTGGTAATGCCTTTATCAGAGTCTACCATCGCGAGATCTGGCCCATTCTTCAAGCATGTTTGGATGTCCACTTCAATTTCTTTCTGCTGTGATTCCGGCAAACTCTTCATTTTCGTATAAACGTCCCCCAACCCGTTATTCGGGTTGACGCCTAATTTCTGAAATGCGTCTTTATGTTTTTCAAACACGTCATCAAAATACACAGTCACAGCATGACCAAAGATGATGGGATCCGAGACCTTCATCATGGTGGCTTTCATATGCAGGGACAACAACACGTCAGAATCTTTTTTTGCTTCAGTAATTTGGTCCTCAATAAACTGTCGCAATGCGCGGACGCTCATCTTCGTTGCATCAACAACATCGCCTTTATCAAACGCAAGTTTCGCATTCAACACCGTGGTGCTTCCGGCCGAACCAATAAATTCAATTCTGCCCTCTCCAGCAGACTGTTCGGTAATGACCGCCGACGTTTCATTGGAGCGAAAATCGCCACTTGACATGGTCGCGACATTCGTTTTTGAGTCCTTGGCCCACTTGCCCATCCTATGCGGATTACTTTTGGCGTAATTTTTGACCGATGTTGCAGCCCTTCGATCTGAGTTCCCCTGTCGCAACACGGGATTGACCGCACTTCCCTTGACCTTATCGAACCTGGCCTTGATGTCTTTTTCCACATCACTTTGCGGATCTTCTGGGTAGTCAGGAATAGCGTAACCCTGTGATTGCAGTTCTGCGACTGCTGCTCTGATCTGGGGGATGGAGGCGCTAATATTGGGAAGTTTGATAACATTAGCCTCCGGTTTTAGCACCAACTCACCCAGCAATGCCAGATCATCTGGCTGCCGTTGTGTGTCGGCAAGCTTGTCAGGAAATTGTGCAATGATTCTTCCGGCAAGCGAAATATCTTTTATGCCAACGTCTACATTCGCGACTTTTGCAAAAGCTTGTATGATGGGAAGAAACGATCCGCTCGCAAGCTGGGGCGCTTCATCAACTTTGGTATAGACAATATCTGGCTGTGCAGGCATAGTCGTCATCCTTCTAAGTAGGTAGCCTTCAAAATCCTTCAGATGCTGCGGTGTTCGTTTCTATGATTGACAGCTGGCCCCATTACCCAATCCGAGCACGGCGCTCCCGTCTGATTCCGTGGTGCCCAGCGCGTTCAGTGCAGAACCCGCCTTGAACCACCCAATCTGCTGTTCTGTGAAGCTATGATTCGTATCAATCACCACTTCGGTAGCTGATTTCGACACGGCAACTCTTACCGGTTGGCCTGGGGCCAGGTGACTCAGCCCCATGACCGATACACGATCATCCTGTTCAAACAAGTCATAGTCGGCAGGATTGGCAAATGTCAGCGGAAGAATGCCTTGTTTTTTAAGATTTGTCTCGTGAATACGAGCGAAGCTCCGCACAATAACCACTTGGACGCCGAGGAAGCGCGGCGACATGGCAGCATGTTCACGACTACTTCCCTCACCATAATTCTCGTCTCCGATCACAACGGAGCCAATACCCTTAGCCTTATACCGCCGTGCAATCTCGGCAATCTTTAAGCTGCTTTTCCCCTCTAAGCCGTCGTCTTCTTCAAGTGCGTCTGTGCCTTCTCCGACAGTATCTGAAAATGCGTTTGTGGCTCCAAGAAACATGTTATCGCTGATCTTGTCCAAATGACCACGGAATTTCAACCACGGCCCAGCTGGAGAAATGTGGTCGGTCGTCGTCTTGCCTTTGGTCTTGATCAGAATTGGAAGCATTCGAAAATCTCGTCCATCCCACGCGGGAAACGGCTCTAACAACTGCAATCGTTCACTGGTTGGCGGAAGGTCAACCTCAAGGTCGGTACCATTGTCTGCTGGTGGGACAAAGCCTTCTTCTGCCTTGGCGAAACCTTGCTTCGGAAGTTCCTCGCCTTGAGGCATTTCAAACTTAAACGTCTTTCCATCGTTCGTATCGATAGACCCATTTACGGGATCAAAATGCAGATCGCCAGAGAATGCCAGAGCCGTTACGATCTCAGGGCTCGAAAGAAATGAGAGCGTCTCGGCATTTCCATCGTTTCGTCCTGGAAAGTTTCGGTTATAGGAACTCACGATTGAATTGGCCTCTCCTTTTTTGCTACCACCGCGTTCCCACTGCCCAATGCAGGGGCCACAGGCATTGGCAAGAACAGTCCCCCCCATGGATTCAAAGATCTCCATAAATCCATCGCGTTTCATAGTGTGATAAATCCGTTCGGACCCTGGGGTCACAAAGAACGAAGCCTTCGCTTTCAAGCCAGCAGCTAACCCTTGCTTGGCCACGTGGGCCGCCCGGCTGATATCTTCATAAGAGGAGTTTGTGCAACTTCCAATCAATGCCGCGCCTAGTTTGGCTGGATAGCTCTTTGTTTTGACCTCGGAGGACAACTTCGAAATCGGCCTTGCAAGATCAGGGGTATGTGGGCCAACCACGTATGGCTCAAGAGTGGAGAGATCAACATCAACGATCTTGTCATAGAATTTCTCAGCATCCTGTGTTACTTCAGGATCAGCAACCAGTAGCTTGTGGTTCGCTTCTGCCAACTCAGCCACATCCGCACGATCGGTGAGACGCAAGTATGCAGCCATCTTGTCATCGAATGGGAAAATTGATGTTGTCGCACCCAACTCAGCACCCATGTTAGTGATGGTCCCTTTACCCGTCGCGCTAATTGTCGAGGCTCCAGGGCCAAAGTATTCAATAATTCTGTTGGTCCCGCCCTTGGTTGTGAGAAGCCCGCAAAGGTAAAGGATGACATCCTTTGCCGATGTCCACCCATTCAACTTTCCGGTTAATTTGACGCCAATCAACTGAGGGTGGAGCACTTCCCACGGCAACCCTGCCATAACTTCTCCAGCATCTGCACCACCAACACCAATTGCCAACATGCCGAGGCCGCCACCGTTGGGGGTGTGTGAATCGGTTCCGATAATCAGTCCACCGGGAAACGCGTAATTTTCCAACACAACCTGATGAATAATTCCTGACCCTGGCTTCCAGAATCCAATTCCATACTTTTTGGCCGACGACGAAAGAAAATTGTAAACCTCACGATTTTCATTGTTTGCCAGAAGCAGGTCGGCGTCTGCACCAACCTGAGCTCGAATCAGATGGTCGCAATGAATCGTGCTGGATACCGCAACGCGGGACTTCTTGGCCTGAATGAATTGCAACATCGCCATCTGCGCGGTGGCATCTTGCATGGCGACACGATCCGGACGGAGGAGCAATTGCGCCCTGCCTCGATCCCACACTTGGGTATCAAAGTTGTCGGCATGCGAAACTAGGATCTTTTCCGCAAGTGTCAACGGCCGAGCAAACTTCTTCCGTGCTGCGTCCACCCTTTCTGACATTGATGCATACAGTGCTTTAACGTGTTCAGCCAACATTCTAGTTTCTCCTGTACTCAGGTCTATTTGAGTTTTGGCACTTCGCGTCGTTTGGATGTCGCATAGTTTACAAGATAATCAAACAGGCGAATGAGACGCCCCCCCTGTCTTTTCTGGTCTGTCCAATGGCCGATCAAACCAATGGTTCGGGAGAGAACAAAAAATCCGTTTAGGCTGTCGACCGGGAATCCAATATCCACGAGAATGGCAGCCATGGTGCCGTCGACATTAAGAATCAAATTATCTTTTTTTCCAGCAGTTACCTGTTCGAGTGCCAACGCAAAGTCAAGATGTGGAGTCTTGATTCTAGTGGACTTTACGTACTTCACCAATTCCTTTACCCGTTTGTCTGGGTTTTTCACACTTTTGACTCGATGTCCAATTCCCGGAACTGGCCCAACGTTATCCTTCATGTACGCGAGGAAGCCGGGAATATCGCCTTTGTGGTTCTTGACGCCATATTGAAACCAGCGACCGGCATCTGTCACGGCTCCGCCGAAGCGTGGCCCAATCATGATCAGACCGGCTGCAACAGCCTGCGACATTCCAATGCCCGCACAGGCTGCGATAATTGTTCCGAGGGCACCACTGACACAAGGTCCATGATCGGCAGAGAGAATGATGATCCGACGAATGATTTCCGCCTCTTGCTTTGAGATTAGTCGCTTGTCCCATAACAATCCCATGACGTGTGGGATATCGTAGCCTTTGTTGATCAGTTCTGACGCAGGATACCCGTCATAACATGGTTCCTCGCCTCGATCATCAGCAATGGTTGTTCGAATGAGCGGAGTCACGGCGACATCGCCAGCTTTTACCGCAGCATCTACGGTTTTGGGGAGCTGAGGAGCTGGGATAGCTGGAATTTCCTTCGCCTGCCCAGACTTGATCAGGTTCGCATAGACTTTCTTGATGGCCGGACCTAGAGCACCAAATGTATCAGGGACAATCGCACCCGATTTTTTGAGCAACTGTGCCTTGGAACGCGCGGAGCCCTCACCATGCATGCCTTCCTTTGCCCCCGCATGCCCAAACTTCATACCCTTGGGCAGCGATTCCTGACAGAAACCGGACACGACGGCAAGGAGTTGAACCCGCCGCTTCTTTGCGCCATACCATGCCGCAGCTTCTTCTTCGAGAGTTCCACCCATCTCTCCGACAATGATCACGGCCTTCGTTTTGGGATCTTTTTCAAATTTTTCGAGGTAGGTCACATAATCCGTTCCGGGATATGCGTCTCCACCAATTCCAATGGCCGTCGTAATTCCATCGGCAAACTGACTTGTGATCCACATAATTTCATTGGAGAGACCTCCTGATTTCGTAATGACCCCGAATGATCCAGGACGATGCAGGTTGCAAGCAACCAAATTATCGTACGATCCTCCAATGACCCCAAGCCGGCACTCGCCAGCAGATATAACGCCTATCGAAGAGGGACCATTAAAGAGCTTTCCACGTTTCTTAGCTTCCCTTGCCAGCAATTTGGCATCACGTTCAGGCACACCCTCGGTAATCATCGAGATGGATTTGATATCCGGAGATTCGAGTGCTTCCATGGCTCCGGAGTAAGCGCGATTTGCGCCCATATAGATCAAGCTGGTGTTCACAAGATGCTTTGATGTCGCTTCTTTTATCGTTCGATACACGGGAACGGGAATGATCTGACTCCCAAACGGCACGTCATAACTTTTTCCTGCGTCTGGTGGATAAACAAACGCTTCAACATTCAGCGGTTTATGAATCAGGTAGCAAAACTCTCCCATCCGGCGCGCTGCATTGAGTCCGGCCACACCACCTTGAATCACAACTTTCGTTTTTGTGGTCGCCATAATACTCATGTGGACACCGCTTTCTTCTTTGAGCCTTTCGCTCCTGATCGAGACTTTTTCCCAAGCGACATGTCGACAATATCGGTCAAGGGGGTGTTGCGATCAAACACGTGAATTTTAAATCCTTCCTTAGCCAACTCACGCATCGCTGCAAGCCCCTCTTTCTCACGTGGCCCGCCACGACGAACCCAAATATGAGTTTTATCCATCTTGCCTTTTGCTTTCGCCTTTCGAAAGCCGGCAATAATGCCCCCAAATGTTTTTTTGACGTCGGTAAAATTAGCAATCGCGCCGCCGACAATAAGGCGTTTTATTCCCGGCAACGAGCACACCTTGTCAGTCAATGTTTCCACCGCCCAATCGGGAGGATCGCCGGAATATTCAGAGTAATTTGCGAGAGTGCCTCCTCGCGCAACGACCGCGTCGGAGTAATACACGCTGGCGCCACCGCCGGCAGGAAGCAAAGCGGTATCTCCACCCGGAATTTCGATGAACTTGACGGAGCCTTTGATTTTCGCATCAACCGCCATGACTTCTTTTTCGTTTTCGGTATAGGCCCGGCCAAATTCAGCCGCAAAGGGGAAGGTCCAATCCGGATGACGGAATTTTGCATCACCATCAAGCAATGTCACCACATCAAGCGCAACCAATGTTCTGTCCAAACTCCGATGGACCAGCGGATTGACTTCTAAGTACTGTCCATCTTCATTATCGTACGCGGCAAACAGCTTTCCGGCGAAATCTGCAGCCTTACCAACCAGATCACCAGAAAACCCAGCCTTGCGCGCCAACGTCTCCAGAGCGTTCTTGGAAGGAGTGTTCCCAACTTCCACGGCGAGGGATTTCACGCGATCCCAATTTTCCTCAACGTCGATTCCCCCACAGGTTGCAAGCAAAATATCCGCACCGTTGCGCGTCGCTTGGACTGCTGCATAGTACTCATGAGAATGTGGCACCATCTCCGAGACAATGACCTCACTAACGGTCAATCCACCGACTTGGCGTCCAATCATGCCCTTCACGGCACTTCGTGCTTGCGTGAAGTTGAGCTTGACCCTGACTAATCCGAGTTTGAAACGTGATCCAAGAGCTTCATGAGCCTTCGCAACAAGCTGCGTGTTTTTCAGCCACGGATTGTCAGAAACACGCCGGTCAAGATCCTGAACCGAAGTCACCACAACATTTCGTGGCACGGCAATATTCCATTTCTGGAGAATCCCCATTCCATATCCTTCTAAAACCTTTGCCATTCCAGTGTCCTTTCCCTCTTTGCTAGTAAACACACAAGCGACATACGATACCCAAATTGCTCTATGACCTCAAGACCTAGAAGGATTAAGCATTTGGCCCAAGAAGCACCTGCCACACACTGAAACGCGCAAACCATCCCAGATAAATCATGTATGCTGTGCCTATTATCTAGAAGGATACATCATGTAGTAGGTAGTTTAATTGATAAAGCGCAATTTTTCATCAGAAGCCAGAGGCTGAGCAAAAGATAAATCGTAGTTCCTGGCACTCCAAGCCAAAACTCCCCAATCCAAAAAGTTGCCGCCGAATTGAATATCAAGACGAGACAGTAAAGCCCTATTCCTCGGTCTCCGATAAAACGCACAATACCTCAAAGATGAAATTTTTGTCTACTATTATTTGTGCCTAAGTTGTGCTTGAGGTAAATGGCCTAATAAAGACCAAGGCGCCCGATCCGACGACAAATCTTCCCTGTGACGCGAGAAACGCGATTTCCACATCGTAAACACAAGAAGAGAACTCATTCCCACAAAGGCCCAGCCGGCAAAGTTGCTTAGCGGGAAGCGCCGAAAACCGAAAATACAAATCGTTGGAAAGGGCTATCTCCGACTAGCTCAGGGCAAACGGGATGGATGAGGTTTCCTTGAGGCACAACAATCAAATGACTGTTCCTTAGGAAATTACGAAGTGCGACTGAGTTGGAAGATGGCGATGGCCCTTAACGGCTCGGCAGGGAGGCCAAATGACTCAAGCCAGTGGATCGCTCGCTCGGTGAGCGCCTTAACCTTCTGTCGCGATGCGTCAATACCGAAAAAAGCAGGATAGGTGGGTTTTCCTCTCGCCGCATCGCTATTAGTTGATTTGCCAAGTTTCGTCCGGGCTCCGACGACATTCAGAATATCGTCATTGATTTGAAATGCAAGGCCAATGTCCTCACTGTATCTTGTGAGCAAATCCAACTGCTCCGCCGATGCCTCACCCATGAGGGCCCCAATACGCACCGCCGCACGAAAGAGTTTCCCAGTTTTATGTTTGTGGATATGCTCAAGGCGTTTAGCATCAATTGCCATACCTTCTGATTCAATATCGATCGCCTGGCCACCAACCATTCCGAAGCTTCCAGATCCTTCGGCCAGTTCACGGATTACTTGAAGACGAGTCCCCTCACTAATATCGTTTGCTAATACTCCTGGTTGACTTGCAACTTCAAAAGCCAATGTCAGCAAAGCATCACCCGCCAAGATCGCGATTGCTTCAGTAAATGCTTTGTGACTTGCGGGTTTTCCTCGACGATAGTTATCGTCATCCATGGCCGGCAAATCGTCGTGAATCAGCGAATAGGTATGAATCAGTTCGAGAGTCGAAGCCATACGTATAATATCCTGAGATGTCCCCTCAACGGCTTCGTACGCGGCAACGGCAAGTCCAGGGCGTAAACGCTTCCCCCCTGCAAGCAGGCTATACCGCATAGCTTCATGAAGGGTACTATCTGAGCCTGGGAGAGTCTCGTCGAGAAATCGGTCAATTTTTTCTCGCTGAGCAGCGAGATATGCCGCACCGTCCACCGTATTGATATCCTCATCCTCAAACGATCAAAATCCGCGCGATTTTAACAAAGCAGTTTCTCTCAGGTCAACGAGTGAAGTGTCATAACATATTGCCACGCAAGGCTATTCTTTTACCAACGAATCCATTATGATGCTGTGCGTGGGTTCATGCGAGTTCATATGCACCAGCTCCTAGTTTTACACGGTCCTAACCTTAATCTCCTCGGATCAAGAGAAACTTCAATTTATGGAGCAGGATCCCTTGAGGAATTGGACCGCAAACTTGTTGAGTGGGGAAAATCCGCAGGCGCGGAGGTCACAGCGCGACAATCAAATGCCGAGGCCGATCTGATCCAATGGATTCAAGAGGCTCCTTCACGTTATGATGCCATCGTGTTGAACCCAGGAGCATTCACCCACACCAGCATTGCTATTCGCGATGCAATTGCCTCCGTTCCAACTCCAACAATCGAAGTCCATCTCTCAAACATTTACGCAAGAGAAGAGTTTCGACGGCATTCCTATGCCGCAGCCGTGACAATCGGACAGATCTCAGGATTTGGCCCATACAGCTATTGCCTTGGAATACGTGCGGCAATACAGACGTTGAAGGGAGAAGAAACCGAATGATATCAACGGCAGAGTTTCGTGGTGGAGCTAGGCTTGAACTCGATGGGGAGCCCATGGAGATTCTCGAGTTTCAGCACGTCAAGCCGGGCAAAGGCGGTGCTTTTGTGCGAACAAAATTACGAAAACTCAAGTCTGGGAACGTAATTGACAAAACCTTCCGAGCCGGGGAAAAAGTAGAAGAACCCGACTGCGAAGAGCACGACATGCAATTTCTCTATCATGACGCTACCGCGAACGAATGGCATTTCATGGACACCGAAACCTTTGAGCAACAATTCTTTACCTCACAACAAGTGGGTAACAACGCGGACATGCTCAAAGAGAGCATGATGGTCAAGATCCTGCTCTACAAGGGACAACCCATTTCCGTTACATTGCCAAATTTTGTCGAAGTCGAAGTAATCGAAACGGACCCTGGCGTTCGTGGAGACACCGCATCAGGTGGAAGCAAAAACGCTACCGTCGAAACCGGTGCGGTGGTAAAAGTCCCACTCTATCTGGAAGCCGGAACGGTCATTTTAATCGATACCAGAACACGAGCCTATGTCGAGCGCGTCAGGTAAAAGACCTAGCCTCCGAAAAAAAATATCCACACGTCAGAAAAAGACAGGGACGAGTTCGACATTCGATATATTCGAACTTGAGAAACTTATTGATCTGTTCCAGCGTAAAGACATTACCGAACTTGAGGTTGAGCAGGCTGGGATCCGGGTAAAACTTGGGAAGCAGAACGAAAGTGGAACTCAACGTACGCAATCATCCAGCCCTGAGCGTCCCTCGCCGCAAAAAGGGAGAACACCCATCGATCAGACACTGTCTGATCCCAACCTATTTCCAATTACTTCCCCGCTTGTTGGAACCTTCTATCGAGCATCGTCAGCAGATGCCAAACCATATGTCGAAGAGGGTGACAAGGTGCGTAAGGGACAGGTTCTTGGACTGATCGAGGCCATGAAGCTGATGAACGAAGTTGAATCTGAGGTCGACGGAACCGTAGTCTCGATCCTGATCGAGAACGGGACCCCAGTTGAATATGGCGAACCTTTAGCCCTCATTCGGCCACAAGGATAACTTCGACCACCCTTCTCTGATTAGGTAACTACTCAGGTACTGAGCCTGAAAACGAAAACAGCAAACTAGACCCATCACGTAATAACCAGACAAGGAGAGGAGAGGCCGCGAATAGCGCATTCGTCCTTGTAAAGGGTTTTACCTGTTTTTACCTTTAGCCTAAATGCCTGAGTAGTTGCCTTTATAACTTTATAATACGTATCCTTCATTCATTCGGAGCAAAAAGCGTGTCCCATGTTTAGGAAAATCCTCGTTGCCAACCGTGGCGAAATAGCCATTCGAATAATCCGTGCGTGTAAAGAGCTTGGGATCAACACAGTGGCAGTCTATTCCAAAGCGGACGCCAATGCTCTACATACACGCCTCGCGGACGAGGCTATCTGTATTGGGCCTGCAGAGACGATGCAGAGCTATCGCAATATTCCGAACGTGATCAGTGCCGCTGATGTTACTGGTGCTGATGCGCTTCATCCAGGCTACGGATTCCTAGCCGAGGACGGCCATTTTGTGGAGATGTGCGAGTCTATAGGACTGACGTTTATCGGTCCAACCGCAGCAAACTTGACCACACTGGGGGATAAAGCAAAAACACGCGCCGCGATGAAGGCGAATGGCATTCCGGTCGTTCCTGGCAGCGAAGGCGAGGTCGCTGATGAATCGATCGCTCAAGAAATTGCAACTAAAATAGGGTACCCCGTTATCATTAAAGCATGCTCAGGGGGAGGAGGAAGAGGACTCCGTGTCGCTTATCGGCCATCTGAATTGAAAAAAGCTTTTGCGGCAGCGCAACATGAAGGTGCGGCGGTCAATGGACGCGAAGGAGTTTACATTGAACGCTACGTCGCTGAACCCCGACACATTGAAGTGCAAATCCTCGTGGATCATGAGGGACATGTGATCTTTCTTGGCGAGCGCGAGTGTTCGATTCAGAGAAAATACCAAAAACTCATTGAAGAGACACCCTCCCCTGCAGTGAACAAAAAAATGAGAAAAGAGCTTGGGCACATCGCAACTCTTGCAGTTCAAGCAGTTGGCTACCTTAATGCCGGAACTATTGAATTTCTACTTGATCAAGATAAGAATTTTTACTTCATGGAGTTGAACCCCCGTATCCAGGTTGAGCATCCGATTACTGAAATGGTCACAGGCGTTGACATCGTCAAGGAACAGATCAGAATTGCTGCCGGACTGTCATCACAATACCGACAAAAAGACATCGAAGTTCGCGGCCACAGCTTTGAATGTCGGATTACCGCAGAATGTCCGGAACGATTCGTCCCAAGTCCAGGACAGATAAATCAGTGGCATCAACCTGGAGGTTTCGGCGTGCGCGTTGATAGTGGTGTCGATAATGAATCCATGGTCCCTCCTCACTACGATGCATTGGTTGCAAAACTCATCGTTCATGGAGATTCACGCGAAGCGGCCATCACAAAAATGCAATGTGCCCTTGATGAATTTGTCGTCGAAGGGATCAAGACGACCATCCCTCTCCATAAACGGGTATTTCGGGACCCAGATTTTCAGAATGGACGCCTCTCCACAAAATTCCTTGAGCGCTTTATCTCAACAACTTCCTAGGATTCACGCACAATAAATTGCCGGATTGTGGGCACTAAGGCACCTAGCTGGCAAGGCACAAAAATGATCATCCCATTAGTCATGTGACTGCCGCTAGGCGAGCCTGATAGGCACTCAGAAATGTAATTTTGCACGAGCCTCAGATGTCACCTCAATTCCGAAATGACCATCGCCACATCAATGGCCTCTACATCATTCTTGACCGCGAAATTGCTGAAAAAAAACCTCTCTCCGATATCGTGAAGAGTGCACTCGACGAAGGCAGTCGTCTTTTTCAATATCGAGAGAAACATCTGCCAAAAAATGAAATCTACCGAGTTGCAACGGAGCTTCGTTCGCTCACGGCTCAGAGAGACGCCACACTGATCATTAACGACTTCAGTGATATTGCCCTTGCCGTCGATGCTGACGGCGTACATCTGGGACAAGACGACGTCCCACTAGCCGACGCACGACACATACTCGGTCATGACCGTCTCATCGGAATCTCAACCCATTCAATTGAGCAGGCTATTGAAGCAGAGAATGGTGGAGCCGATTACATTGCCTTCGGTCCTATATATAACACCCAGACTAAAGACACCGGCCTCGCACCACTAGGTCCTAACGCAACGCGAGAACTATGCCCGCGAATTTCCATACCGGTCTTCGGGATTGGAGGAATAAATCTAACTCTCATTGCGGAACTTCGATCAACCGGACTAAGCGGAGTCGCAATACTATCCGCGATACTACACGCCCCAGATGTTGGAGCAGCAACACGGCAGTTTATCCTGGAGTGGCAATCGCAAGGGAAAGAGACCGCCTCGAATCAGAAATAGAGATTAGGAGATAGGTGCTTGGAGATGTCGTTCCAATAATTGCTCGTCGCTAAAATGCTCGAGCTGCAAGTTGATATTCTCAGTGTTTTTAAGTGCGCGTTCAGGTACAAGACCCACAATTTCACTTCCAACGATCGTCACGCCATATCGCTCAGCCGCCGTCTCTATCGCTTCAAACACGGGCCGAATTGGCGTCTCATCAACGTTCGTGAGGTTCATTGAAACCTGGACGATCCCTCTACTTCTTAATTGCACTCCCATCGCCTTGACATGCTTGAATCCGCCATCTGATGTTCGAACGGTTTGCGCAATGGCTTTCGCAATAGCAAGATCAGTGCTAGCAAGATTGACATTAAAGGCTACTAGAATTTGTCTAACACCAATCGCCATCACTCCAGCAGTAGGGTGAGGGTATAACGCGCCAAAATCCGGTTCCCACTTTGGATCATTTCGCATTCGTTTTCTCAATCCTTCAACGGATCCCCGACGAAGATCTTCGAGCACGCGAGACATCGTCGTCGTAGCCTGCTCATACAAAAACACCGGAATGTTCAACTCCGAAGCAATTCTAGAACCAACAGCTTTGGCTAGCGCAACACACTCATGCGTATCGGCAAGTTTCAGCGGAACGAAAGGCATGACATCAGTTGATCCAATCCGAGGATGCACTCCCTGATGTTGCCGAAGATCAATCAATGCTTTGGCAGTTTTAGCTAATTCAAACGCAGTAGTTTCGATGGCATTCGACCGGCCAACGAACGTAAAAACGGACCGGTTATGGTCAACATCACTTTGCCGATCTAGCAATGAAAGTTCAGGGTTAGATCGAATGACGTCGGCGAGAGCATCAATTGTCGCAATGACTCTCCCCTCGCTAAAATTTGGGACACATTCAATCAATGCTCCCATGATAGAACCTCGCCAGTTACAAAGGGGCTGTACTCAGCATAGAAGAAGAGCCGTCTGCAGGCAAACGCACAACTCACCAAATAGGAATGGGAGGGGAGGGATAAATAGACGGTTGTTTGCCTTGCCGCTGACAGATTATCGTTTCTTTTTCTTTACCACCGCTTCAGCACCGGCTCGTGCGACAACTTCATCCTCATTCCCAATCCCACCGCCAACCCCAACACCGCCAATAATCACGCCATCAACGGCAATAGGAATTCCTCCTTTGAGGTTCGTGAGTCGTCCCTGCGTGATAGATCCAAGCTCATTTGCAACTGAAGGCGGCAATGCGCCCGTTGGCTGACGAAGAGATACTGCGGTATAGGCTTTACTGAACGAGGTATCTTGAACATGGACAAAGGTCCCATCCATCTTGAGAAACCCTCGAACATCTCCATGCGCGTCCGTAACGGTAATGCCCATTGGCACACCAATTTGATTGGCCTTGACTTCAGCAGCCTGAAGAGCAATATATACATCCGCTGTGGTCAGGCGATCAGATATGGGCTCAGCAAATACACTAGGTCCACTCCAAGGCAGCATGGCCAAGGCCGCCAGCATGACAAGAAGTTGCGTCATTCATACACTCCCATGAGTTCATCTTCATTGAGCACCAGATATTCCACAGGATCGAGAACAAGCTTGTTGCCTGCATATCGTTCGTAGAGTACGACGTCTCCCACTTTGACTAGTTTCGAATCCTTCCCAACTGCCTTGACTGTTCCTCGCTTTGGTTGCTCGCGGGCTGTCTCTGGAATGAAAATTCCACCCGCACTCTTCTCGTCAAGTTCTGCAGGCAAAATAAATATTCGTGATCCCAATGGTTGAAAATTCACGCTGGATGCATTTGAATTGGTGCTCTTCTCCACACCAACACTGGCTGGGATTTTTTGCTTATCGGCAGGGTTTTTCTTCACAGAACTCGTCTCCTTTCGATGGATTGACACCTTGGGGTTTCACGTATGCGGCGTGATTGCCCTAAACACATCCCAAGTTTTCAGAAGTTCAATTGCCTTTTGAATGTAGACATCCTTATCGATTAAACGTTGTTCTTTTTCCTCAGAAGTCTCATCGACATCTGCTTTTTCTTCGGTTATCGATGGCGCCTTTGGTTTCCCAACGTTCTCTGCCTCAGGATGCGGAAGAACTGGCACACCTTCAACTTTGATATTCGGCGTGATGCCGGTCCCATGGATTGATCGATCATCCGGAGTAAAATACTTGGCTGTCGTAAGACGCAAACCCGACCCATCACTCAGAGGAAGCATCGTCTGGACCGACCCCTTTCCGAACGTTTGCGTGCCGACAATGACTGCACGTCCCCAGTCTTGAAGTGCCCCAGCGAGAATTTCAGATCCGCTAGCACTCCCAGCATTGACCAAAACGATGATGGGAATATTGGTCAGAGGATCACCTGCGTTTGCGTGATACTCATCACGCTTGCCCTGTCGGTTTTTGATCGACACCACCAGCTTGCCAGGCGGGATAAACTGCTCAGTCGCCCCAACAGCTGCAGAGAGTAATCCCCCAGGATTGTTCCGAAGATCAATAATAAGAGACTTCATCCCTTTCTCTTTGAGCTCGCTCAGAACCTTTTTCTGATCATTGGCTGTCTGCTCTTGAAATTGTGTGATACGAAGATAGCCAATGTCATCATCCAACATCCTGCCGCGCACACTTTGAATCGTTATTTCATCGCGAATGAGATTAACAACAATCTCCTCATCCACTCCCTCACGAATGACGGTAAGCGTAACCTTGGTCCCTTGAGGACCTCTCATGCGATGCACAGCATCCAGAAGTGTCATATCCTTGGTCGTTTCACCATCAACCTTCGAAATATGATCCAGCGCCTGAATGCCAGCACGATCAGCTGGAGTGTCCTCAATGGGAGCCACGACGGTGAGTTTCTTGTCACGAATCCCGATTTGAATCCCGACACCCCCAAACTTCCCTTTCGTCTCGACCTGAGCCTCCTTGTAAATATCCGATGGCATGTACCCAGAATGAGGATCCAGAGTTGCAAGCATCCCTCGGATTGCGCCATGAATGAGATCGACGGATTTCGTTTCTTCTACATAGTCCCTTTCGACAATCGCCAACACCTCCGAGAAGGTCTTCAGCTTCTCGTATGGCTCCGTGGCTTGCAGCACACCCGGCAACAGCGTGCGGCCAACCAAAATACCAATGAGCAACGCGCCAACTATGCTGACGCTCATCCACCTACCTCGATGCGCTGATGTCCCCTGGGTATTCATTAGTTCCTTCTCCTCCATTGAACCTATTTCCGTGCTACTAACCACTTGATCGGATCGACCGCCTTGCCTCCAGCGCGGACCTCAAAATACAACATGCTATTTCCTGTCAAACCGGTATCCCCGACGGTTCCAACCAGCTGCCCTGCCTTGACCTGATCATCAACATCTACCAATAGGGATGAGGCATGCGCATACAGCGAGACATCTCCTAAACCGTGAGCAATAATGAGCAATAAGCCATACCCTTTCAACCAGTCTGCAAATGCCACAACCCCGTCGGAGGACGAGCGGATTGCACTTCCCTGTTTGGCTTTAATATCAATGCCCTTGCGCTCTAGGAAGGTATCAAACTTGGGATGTTTCTGGTGACCAAAGAACGCGACAACCTTTCCATCATTCGGCCAATGCAAGGCACCCTTCACTTCCGTCAGTCCATTTCCCGCTTCGAGAAGTCGTGCGAACTTTTCCTTATCTTCCTCCCAGGCGCGTATTGAATCTTCAATCTTTGCGGAAGATGCTTCAAGCTCAGCGATTGTCCGTTTGGATGTGTCTTGCTCATCATGGATGCGTGCAATTAGCCGGCGTTTTTTCTTCTGCTCAGCTTGGATTACGGCAAGCGCTGCCTCAATCTCACGCTGTTTTCCAAGCAGTTGCTGCGCCATGCGATCGTGCTCCCGTTTCTTCTGCTCTAACGTCGCAAGTTCCTGTGCCTTTTGCTGTGTCTTGTCATATTCCGATCTGGATAGCGATGAGAACACCCGATCGTGCAGGTGTCCATCATCCATCCCGCGCGATGCCAGTAGAGGCGTCATCGCATCCAGCCGACCAGCCTTATAGTGCATCTTCACACGCGCACGAAGAGAATTTCGCCGGACCTTAAGCTGATCCGCAGTGCCATCAATATCCTTCCCAGCGCGCTTGGAGTCTTCACCAGCTTGGTCAACCGTGTGGATAAGGCGCTTGAGCGCTTTTTGTTTCGCATGCCGTGCCTGATCAATCCTTTGCAGTTCGTCCAGCACAGAGCTTTCTCGCTTTTCAGCATTGTCTAAATCGCGTCGACTCCCCGTCAGTTCACGCCGAATGCCCTCAAACGCCGCCTGTCCATCCTTTATCTTCCCAGACAGTTCTCGTGCTTTTTCAATCGCAGAGTTTCCCGCATAGACCACGCCCTCACCAAGTGAGAAAAAGAGGCTCAGAGATACAATTAACAGCGTTCTCATGCCCATACCTTCCGAGTTTGCTTCAGTGAAAGCAACGCTCCGACGAAACCTAGCAACGCACCACACACCACAACTCCTGCAAGGGTTGGCGGAGGCAAGAAGACAATGGAGTGCCCTTGCATGAATCCATCCCCAACACGATAGATAAATGATTCAAAGATAATCTTCAACAATATCAGCGCACCCCCCCCACTCAAAGCCCCCAATGTCACACCTTCAAGCAAAAATGGTCCCCTGATAAACGCTTCGGTTGCTCCGAGCATCCGAAGAATGCCAATGTCATGTTTCCGGTTGAACAAGGTCAACCGAATGGTGTTCGCAACAATCGCGATTGAGGCAAGCGTGAGCGTAACTCCAACTACCAAGCCGATCAACATCAGAAGCTGGGTGCTCCACCAAAGTGTTTGAATCCATTCCTGCCCATACTGGATCTCGCTCACACCACTCACGCCCTCTATTTTTTTTGCCACCGAACCCACACCTTCAACTGTTCGATGGGTCGGTGCAAGACCAACCACAAACGACGCAGGAAGCGCCTGGTTACCAAAACTTTCCATCAGATCTTTTTCTGTTGGATACCGCTTAAGATATGCCTCAATGGCATCACGGCTGGATATAAACCTCACATTGCCAACCTCTGGATAGGACAGAATAACCCGTTCTAATTCCAACATCTTGTCCGCCGAGAGATTCTCATCGAGGTAAAGATTCATTGTAATATCTTCTTCCAATGATTGGACAACCCCATGAATATTGACATAAATAAGGAAAAACAGTCCAACGCAAAGCATCGAAAGGGCACTCGTCACTAACGCGACAACGGACAATCCTCGATAATCAAAAACGTTAGCCCCCGTTTCACTAAGACAATAGACCAGATACCTCACGAGTTTCATTGTTCAGTCACCCGACCATGATTTAGCATCACACGATGTTGAGGAAACCTGTCGGCAACATCCTGATTCTGCGTGGCAAGGACCACGGTTGTCCCACGCATGCTCATGCCCCGAAGGAGATCAAACACCTCTATGGCCGCCGCAGAGTCAAGGATTCCCGTCGGCTCATCTGCGAGCAATACCAGCGGATCACTCACCACCGCACGAGCGATGCACACCCGTTGTTGTTCACCAGCCGCCAGAGTTGAAGCAATATCATGTTTCTTGTGCTCAAGCCCCAATGCCGCAAGGACTCGATCAATATTTTGTCGCCCTTGCTTGAGCGGAGTTCCAGCGATGGTTAAGGCCAAGGCAACATTCTGAAGAACCGTCTTGCGTAGCATCAGTCGATAATCTTCAAAGACGAATCCCATGCGCTGTCTCACAGCAGAAATCGCCTTTTGGCTCATATGTGTAACGTTCTGATTATTGATTAGGATCTGTCCACGGTCTGGCTTCTTTTGGCAAAACATGAGTTTTAATAAAGTCGATTTTCCTGCTCCATTCGGCCCCACAATGCAACAAATATCGCCTTTCTCAACCAGAAGAGTGACGTCACTGAGCACCAATTTTGTGTCGTACTGCTTATACACGTGGAAAAGCTTAATCATATCTCAGAGGCATTCTAAATCAGTTCAATCTGCACATCACCAGATGACTGATGGATGAGAGGAAGAACATCAAATTGCCAGCTTCGATCCCCACAGGGATACCGGTGAAACACTCCCTCATGGGCCAACCTCTCCTGTTTCTGAAAGTCCACCGCTTGGCCAATGATCCAAACCGCACAGTGAGATGAACCCCACCACAACAAACACAAATATGCCTTTGTGGCCAGCACCCAGATCGATTGCACCCCGTGCAACCCAATAATTGCGATGCAAAACTTCATAGCCTCATTTCTGTAAAGATGGGCTGCGACCTGCTCGTCGTGTATGCCGAAAGACATTGATGCACTACACCTCCATGCGACCCGCCGTCCTTACATCGTTATTTTTCCCCAAGCATGAAGCGCGTTGATCGAATCATGGCGAGAATTCGATCCACGAGTGCTCACATCTTCGGCCGCATCTATTGAATTGATGGAGCGAATCTCTGGGATAGCATATTTGCAATCGGACGAAAACACTTTCGATGTTCGTCACATGGCCCGAATCGATCGAGAAGACGCAAGTGTTCAGCAGTTCCATATCCCTTGTGCGCACGAAAATTATATTGTGGGTATCGATCGTGAAGCTCGACCATCGTTCGATCTCTCGTCACTTTCGCCACCACCGAAGCGGCAGCGATCGAACGGCTGAGACTGTCCCCCTTCACAATAGCCCTTTGCACAATGTGTACGTCCGGAAGAGTTATCGCATCAGTTAACAAACAATCCGGCTGGACCGACAAACCGTGAACCGCACGTTGCATTGCATTGCGCGTTGCGGGAAGAATTCCGATCGCGTCAATTTCATCCGCATTGGCATACCCGACAGAAACATCACGTGCGGAATGGAAGATCTGCATGAAAAGCTGTTCGCGTTGCGCAGGCAAAAGGCACTTAGAGTCCTTAAGGCCCAAAAACGTCTTTTGGCGTGGAAGGACTACGGCAGCCGCAACGACAGGACCGGCAAGAGGACCGCGTCCAGCTTCATCAATACCAGCGATATACCGAAATCCTCTAGCATAGGCTTCGGCTTCAAAAAATCCGTCAGGCTCTACACCAGCTAACGACGTCACCCACTCTTTTCCTCCTCGGAATCTAAAGCCTCCGTTTCCTCAGGCTCTGTGGGTTCCTCCTGCTCCACCGAGGGTTTGACTTGGCTAAGAGATTTGTCTTCACGGCGAAACTCTCGTTCTTTCACCTTCGCCTCTTTTCCTTTTTTATCGCGAAGATAGTAGAGTTTCGCACGCCGAACCCGCCCATGACGGACGACTTCGACTTTTTCGATATTCGGCGAATGCACGGGAAAAATCCGTTCAACACCAACCCCGTGAGAAATTTTACGTACGGTAAAGGTCTCAGTGTTAAGACTCCCACGCTGTGCAATCAAGATGCCTTCAAACACTTGGACTCTTTTTCTCTCCCCTTCTACAATCTTCACATGCACGCGAACCGTGTCTCCAATCTTCATCGTCGGAACGTGATCTGACTTGAGGGATTGTCGAACGCGCTCAAGCATATTCATGATGACAGCCTCCTTGAAGAATCCAAATTTTCAGAACTCTCTTTCTTTTGTATGTCTGCGAGAATTAATTGATCGTCGTGTGCAAGTACTTTTTTTTCAAGCAAATCAGGTCGCCTCGCATAGGTATTGGCAAGAGATGATCGATGTCGCCACTCGCGGATTGCACCGTGATGCCCAGACAAGAGCACATCCGGAACGCGGGCTGATCGAAACTCCACGGGTCTAGTGTACTGCGCATATTCCAGCAACGTACTTGAAAAGGACTCTTCTTTAACGGAATCCGTATCGCCTAATACGCCCGAAATTAATCGAACGGATGCGTCAATCATGACAAGAGCTGCCAGTTCACCTCCTGTCAACACATAATCACCAATGGATACTTCATCAACCTCACGTCCTTCCGCCGCCATTACCATACGAACACGCTCATCAATGCCTTCGTAATGCCCACAGATAAACACCAGCCGCCGCGAGTCTTCACACATATTCCGAGCATAGGCTTGGTCAAACTGCCTCCCACGAGGAGAGGTCATGACAATACGCACATCAGGACACGTCGCACATATAGAATCAACCGCTTCGAGAATCGGTTCAGGCTTGAGAAGCATGCCGGCACCACCGCCGTATGGACGATCATCAGCGGTTCGATGACGATCATGTGTAAAAGATCGGATGTCGACCACAGTGACATCCAGTAATCCCTTTTCCTGTGCCAACGACAGCATGCTAGTCCCCAACACCGACTCGACCATGGAGGGGAAGAGGGTAAGAACGTCACACCTCATCATGCTCTAATAATCCTTCCATAGGGCGAATCACCATACGTTTCTGCTTAACATCAACGTGGCGAACAATCTCCTCCGTACTGGGAATAAGATGTTCTATATCCTGTTTTTTCACAACGAACACGTCATTACTCCCGGTAGAAAAAATATCCTTGATGGTTCCAATGCAAGCACCGCTTTCCGTGAACACATCCATCCCCACGAGATCAAAATGGTAGTACTCTCCATCGGGAAGAGTCTCAAGGGCATCCTGGGAGATCTTGACTTCAGCCCGAACCCACAACGCAGCCTGCTCAATCGACGTAACCTCATGAAAAGATACGATACAGCCTGCATTTTGGTTACGAATGCGCCGAATGGTAAAGCGCGCTCGCCTCCCATCCGGCGCCTCTAAAATGACGTGATGAAGTTTGGCAAACCGATTCGGATTATCCACGATTGGTCGTATCTTCAGCTCGCCAGCGAGCCCATGTGGGCGCCCGGTTTCACCAATCGTCACGAGATTATTTGTATTTTCCTCGTTCACCCCGACAGACGCGGGTGTGAGGATAGCAGAGTGCGCATGTGTCATGTTGCCTTGGTATTCGCTCCCTTCATCTCTTCGAACTTCTGCATCAACCCCGCGTGTTTCATCAAACGGCTCACTCTTTCGGATGGAAGAGCACCATTCTTGAGCCAGTGCAGCACCCGTTCTTCTTTAAATTGAGATATCGACGGATTGGGAAGCGGATCATAGGTTCCCAATATTTCGAGAAAACGGCCGTCTCGAGGCATTGCCGAATCTGCGGCCACCACTCGATAATAGGGTCGCTTTTTCCTTCCAACTCGCGTTAAGCGTAATCTGACTGCCATGTGTAACTCCTTTCCTTCACTCCGACTAAAATACCCGCCTTCGCACTACATTGCTCAGCTATATAAACATTGCGCTGTGCGGTGTGGCCGGGAACAGCTGTCAGAAAAACCCTTGATCTCCTCTGACTATGGATTCCTGATCCTCTGCCATTGATCCCCAACCTGAATCACTATCCCAATTGTCTCATCATCATCTGTAATTGCCCCTGACCCTTCCTCCCAGTCATCTTTTTGAGCATTTTCTTTGCTGTCAGGAACTGCTTCACCAGACGATTCACTTCCTGCACACTCGTCCCGCTGCCCGCAGCAATGCGAAGCTTCCGACTCCCACTTAAGAGGGAATGATCACGACGTTCTTTCACGGTCATTGAGTTCACAATCGCAATCGTTCGTGATATCGCCTTTTTATCGGCGTTAACATCAATGTCATCCTTCAGAATTTTTCGCCCCGGAAGCATGTCGACAATTGATTCCAACGGCCCCATTTTAGTGATCTGTTTGAGTTGCTCCGCAAAATCTTCAAAGGTGAGGGCATCAGGGCGAAAAACCTTTTTGGCAGCCGGAAGGTCATCGTGGATAGCCGCTTCACGCGCCTTGTCAATGAGAGACAGCACATCGCCCATACCCAAAATGCGGGAGGCCATACGATCTGGGTGAAACAACTCAAGTGCGTCAAGCTTCTCTCCTACCCCAAGAAACTTGATTGGTTTTCCTGTTGCCTCTTTAATCGAGAGCACTGCCCCACCTCGTGCATCGCCCTCCATCTTGGTGAGTACCACTCCCGTGAGACCAATTTGTTGATTAAATTGATCTGCAATCGACACGGCTTCCTGGCCCATCATCGCATCTGCAACGAGCAAAGTCTCGCTTGGATCCACAATGTCTCGAATGTTTACTAATTCCTGCATCAGTGATTCATCAATCTGCAACCGCCCCCCAGTATCCAGGAGCACAACATCAAAAAGTTCTTTTTTCGCCCGCACGACAGCGGACTGACAAATTTCAACTGGATCACCGCTACGCCCACTCTCCAATGCTGTACCATCACGATGAACTGAAATATCCAACGTTGCACCCAAGCTGACTAGCTGCTGTACCGCGGCAGGGCGACGTGTATCTGCAGCCGCCAGAAGAACGCGCTTGTTTTGCTTTTGGAAATGACGCGCGAGTTTGCCAGCAGAGGTGGTTTTCCCTGAGCCTTGAAGTCCAACCAGCATGATGATTGTCGGAGGATTGGGCGCCACAGTCAGTGGCGATTGATTACTCCCCATCAATTCCGTCAGGGTTTCGTGCACAATCTTGACCACCTGGTGTCCAGGGGTCAGGCTCTTCAGTACATCTTGACCAACCGCCCGCCCTCGAATTTGTTCGATGATCCTCTTGACGATCTTGAAGTTTACGTCAGCTTCGAGCAGGGCAACACGAATCTCTTTGAGGGAGGTAGCCACATCCTGTTCGTTCAGAACCCCTCTTCCTCTGAGTTTCCGCAAGGCGGAGTCAAAACGGCGTGAAATATTCTCTAGCACACTCGTATTCCCTTCGTGACGGAGGTCCCCTCTGAACTAACGCAGAATGGCGATAATCAACTGTTTTATGTAGCAAAAACGCAGAAAGAAAGCAATAAATATGGGATGATAAGCTGTGCTTCGATGAGACCGCGTGTCAGAGTTTCCGGTTTTTCGCGTCGGCTAGAAATTTCTCTAGGCCAATGTCCGTGAGCGGATGTTTTACCAACTGATTAAAAATTCCAAATGGCATGGTGCAGATATCTCCGCCAATCATGGCCGCATCAACCACATGTTGTGGATGGCGGACACTAGCCACGAGGACCTGGGTCTCATAGTCGTAGTTGTGAAAGATGGTCACGATCTGGTCAATCAGATTTATACCCTCAGTACTCACATCATCGAGACGGCCGATAAATGGACTTACGCACCAAGCTCCGGCTTTTGCAGCGAGGAGCGCTTGCGTTGGAGAAAAACACAGTGTCACGTTCACCCTAATACCCTCGGAGGCAAACTGCTTGGTGGCTTTTAATCCCTCTGGGATAAGGGGGCACTTGACCACAATATTATCGTGAATTTTTGCCAGTTCGCGCCCTTCTTTCAGCATTTCAGGAGCAGTCACGCTCAGCACTTCCGCGCTAATCGGCCCATCGACGATTCCACAGATCTCTTTAAGAAGATCTTCGTGTTTGGTCCCGGTTTTCGCAACAAGGGAGGGATTGGTGGTGACCCCATCCAAGATGCCAAGGGCATTCGCTGCCTTGATTTCATCAACGATTCCAGTATCCAGAAAAAGCTTCATGCGCATCCTCCAAGAATGAGAGTCCGAGTAAATAACCTGTAGCCAATCAGCTCATTCTACGTGGGACGAGATGCTTATGACAATGAAGGAACTCGAACTTTTGATCTCCCTTCACCTTGCGCCCAGAGCCTCATCTTTTTGCGCAGGGGATTGGGGCAATTTCATGCCGGGGGTGTTGGTACGTGTGGAAGCCGCAGTCTCAATTTTAACGTCGCTATCCACAAGCCGCACATGATACCAAGTAATGCGCCGGCGACCACATCGGTAACCCAGTGCGACCCCCGAACGACCCGCGCCATCGCGACCAGACAGGCGAGGATGAAGAACATAATGCGCCATCGTGGATAAGTATGTGAGAGCACTACTGCAAGCGCAAACGCGCAAGTCGTATGCCCGGACGGAAAAGCATCGAAACCACCGGCGAAGGATGGACCCCATTGTGCGGTTGGATCCTCCATAATACGCGGACGCGGACGCCCCAAGAGATGTTTGAATCCTTGCGCGGCGGCACCAGAAATGGCATAGGATCCAAGACAGCGAAGCCCGACTTGCTGAATCAGTTCCCAGCGCCACCAATAACCGAGTCCGGCAAATACGAAACAGACTGGCACAACCACCCATCCATTACCTAAATGGGCGACTCCATCCCACATTTGCTCTGCCAGAGGATTGTGAACAGTTTGAAGCGCGTGATGAACAGGGAGATCAAGAGCCTGAGGGAAAAACCATGCCACGCCCAGAGTCAAAATGAAGAGCGCAACAAGCAGGGCCTGCTGTTTGACCGTCATATTGGGTGGGCCAAATTTGGTCTATCACCTAACTCGCAACGAACGAACCTACCCCACCTACGAAACGAGCAACGACATGGTCCGTCTAGAATATCCAGAATAATAGACGGCCTAGGCTGAAGAGCCAACACCACTAGTGAATGTGTTCACCATCCTCATTAGGGAACCCAATCGGCAAGGAATACATTAAATTCACGCGGTGATTTTGCATTACGAGATGAGACAAAAACGAGTTTACTGCCATCGGGTGAGAACATCGGGAAGCTGGCAAATCCATTTTCAAATGTGACCTGCTCCAACCCTGTTCCATCAACGTTCACAAGAAACAATGAAAACTTCCGGCCCTTTGGATCACCATGATTGGAGGAGAAGATAATCTGCCTATCATTTGGATGCAGAAATGGCGCGAAGGTCGCGGCGCCTAAATTCGTCACCTGACGATTGTCGCTCCCATCCATCGCCATAACGAACAGCTCCAACCAGCTTGGACGAAAAATGTTGTTCGTAAGGTCTTCGCGATAAGACTCGCGTTCAGCATCAGTTTTTGGATGAAATGATCGATAGACAATGTAGTTTCCCGACCATGAAAAGAAGGGGCCACCATCATATCCGTAAGCAGTCGTCAGCCTGGTTATGTTGCTGCCATCATTACTCATGGTATAGATGTCGAGATCATTATCACGATGAGAAGTAAAGACAATTTTTGTGCCATCTGGGGAGTAGGCTCCCTCGGCATTATATTGGCCATCATGTGTAATGCGCTTCAGATTTCCACCATCAAGGTCGGCAGTGTATATGTGATAACTAGGATGCAGTGCCCACGCATACCCGCGACTGCGATCCGGTTTCGGAGGGCAGGCCTCTCCAGCTTCATGTGTCGAGGAAAAGAGCAGTCTCGGTTGATTAGGGGAAAAAAATGAACAGGTAGTCGCCCCATGCCCAGTGCTCACCATCTGCACTGACTGGCCATTGAGATCCATGGTATAGATTTGATCGCACCCATTCCCCCCACTCTTGGACTGGAAGATCAGTTTCGTTCCATCGTGAGAAAAGTACGCTTCAGCGTTTTGGCCACCAAACGTTAATTGTCGGATGTTGGCAAGATGACGCTCCTGTTTCGGCTGACTAACAGTGGCATTTGCGGTATCCGTTGAAAAAGAGGGCGTCGTAACACAGGAGAAAGTCGCGGCACAGGAGAAAAGAAAAAACGTCGAACTCAATAGGAGCACAATCACACCACAGTCTCGTTTTTTCATCAAATACAATCCTCCATCACGTTTATTTATTGTACTTGAACGCGCAGTCCCCCTGCACCAAGGGATGCCGCAACCTCATTGCAGGTGTCCATTGATCCGGAAAACACCTCTGCTTGACCGGTATTATCAACGGTCCATGCAAGCTCAAATGCGCGAGAAGGCGTCATCCGAGGAACCGCTTCACACAGAAGCTGAATGACATCATCGTAGGTATGGCACTCGCAATTGAAGAGGATGACTCGCCCTTCCAAGCCATCTCCGGCCCCGGAGCTCTCTCTCTCAATAACCACTGGTGTTGCAAGAACATCACCCGCCATGCCAACTTCTCAGGTCAAAAACAGGGAGAGTAATCATAACACCGCGATGTAATGATGTTCCAGATGGTCAGAACGAATTCACAACCAATCTTGCCAAGGGACCTTTCTTTTGCCGGACACCATGAAATGGGGATTCAGCAACTCAGGCTTGTTATAGACCAATGGGGTTCCTTGGAAATTTGTCACGGTTCCGCCAGCTTCGGTCACCACACAGTGAGCGGCCGCCGTATCCCATTCATTGGTCGGGCCAAATCGCGGATACAGATGGGCGGCCCCTTCGGCTACGACGCAAAACTTCAATGAACTTCCCGTTGGAATAGAAACAGCACCCGGAGGTTTATTCAAAAAGGCTTCCAGCTCCTCACACCTATGCGACCGGCTGACCACCATACGCAAGGGATCATCTGGACGATCCTCGGCAAAAATTTGTGTCGCGTCATCGCCATCAAATTGTTTAAACGCCCCATAACCCCGCGCCGCACAGTAGGTCACCCCAAGCGCAGGGGCTGACACCACCCCAAGCACAGAAGTGTTCCCGCCAATGAGCGCAATGTTAACCGTAAACTCGTTATTTCTCGCCAAAAATTCTTTCGTTCCATCTAGCGGATCAACTAGCCAATAGGTAGTCCATGAGCGGCGAGTTTCGTAGGATGTGTCGGGTGATTCCTCCGACAGCACTGGAAAGCAGGGTGCCAGTCGACCCAATGTCTCAGTAATAATACGGTGTGAGGCGAGATCGGCTTTCGTAAGCGGTGAATTATCAGCCTTGAAGGTCGTTCCAAAATTATCCCCTGCATACACATCCATGATCGCTTTGCCAGCTTGCCTAGCAAGAGCAATAACCTGAGGCAACAAGTCCGCAAGCTGTTCGTCAGTCATCGCCACAATAGGAATCTTTTCACGGGATACTCGTTAGCAACGTGTATTGTAGCAAGCCGACTTGGGGACCACCATCATTGGGGCTAGAAAGATTCCTGCCACTAAACGTACCTATTTTCCCGAAACCATGTGAGTGCGGCGCGAATGGCTGGTTCAATCGGACTCCGTGGGTAGGCGAGTTCGCTAATTGCTTTGGAGCAATCGTAATGCTGTATGTGCCGGACCATCTCGACGAAAAATCCAGGGACAGGCGAGGCAATTCCAAAAATATTCCGAAATGCCCACTCACCTACTTTTGATCCGTATCTCACCAGCTGAAACGGCACTGGAACCAGCGGGCCATTCACATCTGCGACCTTGGCAATTAGGTCATTGAGGGCTTTCTGCGTCGTGTTCCAATTTCCAAGAATGTACCGCTCGCCGACTCGTCCACGTTCGGCCGCACAAATCATTCCACTCGCAACATCACGGACGTCAATCACGTTTACAAGCCCATCGATGTATCCGGGCATTACCCCCTTTGCGATCATTACAATCTGCGTCCCACTAGTTGGTTTACTGTCAAAAGGACCGAGAAGGACAGTTGGATTCACGACCACCGCGGGAAAACCCACCTTCGCCGCTTCCATTACTTCGCGTTCCATTGCAGCTTTTGACATCAGATAGGGATTATCTGGATACCCTGACGCAAATTGGTACTCTTCATTGGCCACGACATTTGGATCTTTTGGAAACCCTATAGTTGTGGACGTACTTGCATAAACAAGGCGATCGATCGATGCACGCGTTGTGGCATTAATCACATTGCGGATTTCTTTCAACGCTTGAGTGGTTGCCACACAAACGGGGATTGTCTGGACAGGGTAGTAGCCTGCGCAATGGTATACAACATGGATCCCCTCGCAGGCTCTCATCAAGGATTCAACGTCGTTAAGATCTCCAACAACGGATTGAATATCCAACCCGATAAGCGTTTGAAGCTTGGAACGCGGCCGGACGAGGACACGCACCATAACGCCTTTTGCTAACAATGCTCTGACCAAGTTATTGCCGAGATGCCCTGTTGCGCCAAGAACGAGCGCTTTCACAAGCTGGCGCTCATTTCCTGAAAAGTGACCGGATTGCGTCTATGTCGAGATGGGATCGCGTCAGTCCAGCTAGCTTAGTGCATTTCTGATCAAAATCCAAAAAATCGATCGTATCCGAACGCGGGGATAATCCCTTGACCTTTCGCAAACTATCAACCTCAGCACATCGGAACTGATAGTTTTCGAACAAACCGTGGATGGTCGTGTCCCAGATTGTCCAACCGCTCATTGAAACGCCGCCATTGACATCAACGTCATGAGCTACATCACCCAACCCATCACACTTCACGTGGATGAACACAGAATCTATTTCGTCACGCGCACCCATTTTCCCATGACGAATTTCATGCCCATGCGCCAGGATATTATTGAACATGCAAGTAGCCTCAAGTCTTTCCCGAATCGTAAGTGCCAGTCCAATGCGAAACAAAAACCAGCACCATTTATCCCCGCTTCCAGAAATGTTCGGATTCGCCTTGCACCTTAGCAACCAAACGTGCGAACACAAAGAGGGCATCACTCAATCGATTCAAGTACATCAACAGCGTCGGGCTAAGGGAGTCCTCGCGCGACAGAGTCACGCACCGTCGTTCCGCACGACGACAGATCGTCCGGGCCATATGAAGAAAACTTGTCGCTTTTCCTCCACCCGGAAGAATAAATTCTTTTAATGGGTCGAGCTCAGCATTTATCGAATCGATTAGACCCTCAAGGTGTGTAACGTCATCCTCGGTGACCTCAGGCATGGCAGGAAAACTCATTCCCGAAGCGGTCGCCAGAATGCCTCCAACGTCAAAGAGTTTGCTCTGGATAAAATAAATTTCTTTATCGAGATTTTCCAACTTCGTGTCACCTGGCAGACGTTCGGCAATAAACGCACGCGCTGTTCCTAACACTGCATTGAGTTCATCAATGGTCCCATAGGCCTCAACGCGTTGATCATCCTTGAAGACCTGTTGCCCTCCAGCAAGTCGTGTTTTCCCTCCATCCCCAGTACGGGTGTATACCTTTGAGATTCTCATCACATTGCTACTCCTCTTCTAGGGAGGTCCACCGATCCTGGCCACACTGGCCACCCATATCAGGTTTCAATCCCCCGACCGGAGGGTTTGCTCGGCTCGGTCGGATTTCAAAAACACATGTGGAGCACCTGAATGAGGATTGGTGCCAACATGTACCTGGGTGTTATAGACATCGGCAATTGTCTTCGCCTGAATAATCTCCGCTGGACTGCCTTCCCTATACACTCTTCCATCTTTTAGCACAGCGACGCGGTCACAATATTCCCCCACGAGATTAAGGTCGTGTGTAACGATGCAAACAGTGCTCCCGTGTTTTCGTGCGAATCCAGCAATCATATCGAGTATTTGCGTTTGATATTGGAGGTCGAGATTGGCAGTTGGTTCATCCAACAGAAGAATTTCCGGACGTTGTGCGAGGGCTCGCGCCAACAATGCGCGGCATCTTTCTCCTCCACTCAATTCCAGAAACCAGCGTTCTGCAAAATCACGCATACATGTGAGATCCAAAACTTCTTCTGCAACCTCATAATCTGCGTTCGTCTCCCACCCCAATCTGTTTCGATATGGGGCACGTCCCATAAGCACCATTTCTTCGACGGAATAGTGAAAACTGACAGAGATATCTTGTGGCAAAACTGCAATTGCCCGTGCAACATCTTGCTGTTTCATCTTTGCCAATGCCTGGGCATGAATAAATATTTCACCGGCATGAGGTGTCAGCACTTTAGAAAGCAGATTGATCAGTGTGGATTTTCCGCACCCATTCGGGCCAATAATTCCAAGAATCTCTCCCGGAAGGACTTGGAAGGTGAGATTGTCAAGAAGGCAAGATTCACTCGATACGTTGCGTAGCCCATAATTGAACCCTACGCGCTCAACTCGTATGATTGGCTTCAATTCACATTCCCTTAATTAAGGGGGAGTTAAAAAAAGCTCGTCCAGTACAGAGACAGTTGCTTTGGCTCGCAGAGCGTACGACCACGCACAGACGCACGATAAAGGAGCGAGAACGCCGCTGGCAGACTTTTTCAACACCCTCTACGTAAAACTATGCCGTGCTCGCCGGAGCAACAGAAGGAAGAATGGGCCTCCAGCCAACGCGGTAATCGCTCCGACCGGAAGCTCCGATGGAGCAATGATGGTCCGCGCTATCGTATCGGCCACTGTCATCACAATGGCACCGATTAGGGCAGCCACTGGAATTAAGAATCGGTTGTCCGCCCCAAACAAAAACCTCCCGATGTGCGGAACAATCAGACCGACAAACCCAATTAAACCGTTATACGCAACGGCGATTCCTATAAGTAGCGATGTAATGACCAAGAGAAACCACTTATAGCCTTCGACCTCTAGACCAAGCTGTTTGGCCACAGATTCTCCTTGTGCAAGCAAATCGAGGTTCCTCGCTTTCCAGAATAACAGCGCCATGCTTCCAATCACACATATCGCAATCATGCTGAGTATCGCGAGTCGCTGTGTGCTCACGTTTCCCATTAGCCAAAAAACAATGCCTCGCGTCGCATCCGCCGACGAAAACACAATGAGCACTGCGATGACGGACGCTAAAAATGCATTGACGACGACACCAGCCAATACCAATGTGTGAGGATGCATGCTCCCGCTCCGATGTGCAATACTCACCACAATGGCCGCACTCAGCAATGCTCCCGCAAATGCAGCAAGCGGAAGAAGCGGCCATCCCAACATAAGCGCAATGACCGCACCACAAGCCGCGCCACTGGCAATACCAAGCAGATACGGGTCGGCCAATGGATTGCGTAACATTGATTGAAAGGTTGCACCGGTGACCGCCAATGCCATTCCGACCAGCATGGCCATGAGCACACGAGGCCCGCGCAACTCGAGGACGACAATCTCGTTGGTGCTCATTGTCTCAATGCCCTCCACCCACAATGACTGGAGAATCGCTTGCCATAGAATATGAATTACCTCGATCACTGAGACTCTCACCGTTCCCATGCACATTGCCCCTAGCGCCACGAGTCCCATAAGGCAGAGAAGGCCAATCATTCCCCATCTCCATCTCGAGATCCGTTGGGCATGAAACCCTCCTACTCCCATACTAACTCCGGATGCAAAAGCTGAGCGATTTCCTGCACGGCGAGAACAGATCGAGGGCCATGACGTGCGAAGTGTGCGTGATTGATCGTATACACCCGTCCCTGTTTGAGCGCTTGAAGATGCCTCCATCCCGGACGTGCAGCTATTATCTTCGGCGAAGCGAGACCCGGAACAACACCACCACCAGGAAGCAAGATCACCGATGGATCCTGTTGCAGCACAAATTCCGTGCCTATACGTGGTGAACGCCCAGAGAGCGACGCTGCAATGTTGTCACCGCCAGCCAACTCAATCAGGTGGCCCTCAAATGATCCGCCTGATACGGCGATGATTGGATCTGCCCAAAGCTCGCAGTAAAGAGTGACGGGAGTAACCCCGCCCAACCGTTGTCGTACCTCCGTAATGGACAGCTGCATCGTCTGTACGACATTTCGCGCTGCTTCAGTGGCATCAAAAATTTGGCCAAGGGATCCAATTGCCTGATACAGATCATCAAACGTCATTGCCGTGGTCACGGAAAAGACCTCGATTCTCAGCCCTAATTCACGGAGCCTAGACACCGATCCGTTCACCGAATGTGATTGATCAGCCACAATCAAATCTGGTTTAAGCGCAACAATCGATTCAAGATTCGGGTGGATCAACCCGCCAACACTGGGAAGCGTTGTGACCTCAGGAGGGAAGTCATCGAAATCACTCACGCCAACAACACGATGTCCTTCGTCAATGGCGAACATGATTTCTGTAAGCGACGGAAGGAGAGAAACGACACGAGCTGGAGTGCTATCGCGTGCAACGGAAGGAGCTACGATTGCGGCGTTGGGAAACAGCAACCCTCGTTCCCCTTGCGCAACAATCCCCCCTCCAACCCCAAGAGAGACCAGAGCAACCCATGTCCATCGCGCTACGAGCACGATCACTCACCCACGTCTCTTCGGATTAGTGTGGGTGGCTAGCGTGAAGGTCACCGGAATTTCGACCGTCGCAGTGATGTCCGAACCATTGGTCTGCTTTATCGAAAATTGCCACTCATAGACAGCCCGCGTTGCCGCACGATCCAACATTTTATATCCTGAGCTACGCACAACGCGAATCATCCCAACGTTTCCTGATGACAGAACCTCAACCTCCAATAGTACTGTCCCTTCCCATCCCCGTTGTCGTGCCAGACGAGGGTAGCGTGGGGGGGTGCTGGAAAGATATTGGACGTCCGGACGCATGAGCCCAGACATCTCATCCAAGTTCAACGATTGCACATCGGCTGGTAACGTGACGACTTGATCACCATACACTGCGCCAGCATCGGACACGTAATTGTCAACCACAATACTTGAGGGCTTGGCTGAGGTCTCTTCGACAGGGGCAAAAACATTCGCTGCATCAAACCGTGGCACTTGGTATGGGATCGTGTCATTGGCGGTTTCGGCTTCTACCATGCGCATCTTTTGTAACGCCGCATTTTCTTTTTCAGGTACTTTTTCTTCTTCAGGCACCTTATGTCGTCTAAACGGCAAATCTGTGATCGGCAACTCAGATTGCACGGCAACCACAGATGGAATGGGATTTCCGGAATCGGGCACCGGATTGGAGAACTTAACCAATACCACTTCGACTGGAGCACGTAGGGTGGATTCAGGTTTTGAAAGTAGAAAAGTAGCCCCGCTAAGCGCCACAGCGTGCAATCCGAATGAGATGCAGCTTGCAAATATAAAACGATGCATGTCCGATGTCACGATCACTCAAAACGTGAGTTTCAGGCCCCCAAAGGCCGCCCTGCCAAAGGTTCCGAATCCGAAGACTTCTTCATACTCCTGATTCAGCAGGTTATCGACTCTGGCAAAGACTTGGAAATTCTTGGCAATGTCATAACTTCCTCCCAAATTGACCACTTCATATCCGTCAACTCGCTGTTTATTATCCGTATCACTGAACGAGGAACCCACCAAGAGTAGATCAAGATTCATCCGTAACGCATCCCATGGAGCATACAGAATGTTGAGGTTGCCTTTGTTCAGCGGGCGTTGTGCGAGGCGAAGTCTGGTTTCTCGATCACGTGTCGCGGTACGCGTATAGGTCGCCTGTACATCAAGGGTGTCCGCGGGAGAGATACGCACATAGGCTTCAACTCCCCGAGAGCGTGCCTCATTGATGTTTTCGGCTTCGAACAGATTCGTCGCCGGATCAAACGTGCCAACAATCAAATCATCAAAGTCATTGTGAAAAGAGGTTACTCCAACCACAAGTTGCGCTAACACCTGTTGCTCCAAGCCTACCTCATAGCCCCTGCTAGTTTCTGGTTGCAGATCGAGATTGCCAAACCCCGGAAAAAACAACTCATTGAGAGTTGGGCCACGAAAGCCGGTTCCATAGCTAGATCGCAGAGTCGTCCCGGACTGCTCCACGTAATAGCTTCCGCTGACTTTATACGTCAGCTTGTTCTCATAGAGGGTATTCGCATCAAAGCGTCCCCCGGCGACGAGAAACAGATTGTCAACAGGATTGAGTTGCAGTTGGGTATAGCCAGCATGATTGGTGATCGATTTCGTGAAATTGTCCCGACTTCGAGCCTTCTGGTGTTCCAACTCATAGCCAGCCGTGAGCGTGGCGTGCTCGGTCAGCACGAAATTATGCTGCCAGTCTAAACGTTTCGCTTGAATATCAATCAGATAGCCGTTATCCCCGGTGGGGTTGAAATCCGTTGGGTCATCCTGATCCTTGCCTGTTAAGTCATCATCGTTAAGCGACACTTGCAAACGTTGATCCCACCACGACGTAATTGGCTTGGAAAAGGTGCTAGAGAGGACTAGTGCGTCGCGCTCCGACGTCGAATCCAAGTCATCGGCAAACGGGAATGCCGCGTCAATGTCGGCTTCGGATTTGGTATAGCGGATCGTCGTGTCAAGCCGCCCATCACCCAACACAGCGGCCCCGAAGCGGCCAGAGATGGTGGTGTTCTCGTAGCCATCTTCCTCGGGATTGCCATCCTTCTCATTGGCTCGTGAAATCCCATCACTATCCAAGCGTGACACGGTAAGCGCGTAATCAAAACGATCCGATCCCCCGCTTATGCCGGCCCGTTCCTGGAAGGTGTTGAAAGCCCCATACTCAGAGGAGAGGAATCCACTGTTCGGTCCTTCCCCCTTCTTGGTAATGATATGGATCACGCCGCCGATCGCATCCGAGCCATACAGAGTGCTTTGCGGTCCACGTATGACTTCGATTCGCTCGATATTCTCAACGGTCAAATCGGCAAAGTCAAAGGCACCAGTCGTCGGCGAGTTGGCCTGCACCCCGTCAATCAACACCAGAGTATGGTTTGAATTGCCGCCGCGCATGAATACTGATGTCACCCCCCCCAAGCCTCCCGATTGTTTCACATCAAGTCCACGCACCGTCCGCAGAACATCAAGAACCGTATCAACCTGTTTTGCTGCGATAGCCTTGGAATCAATGATGGTGACAGAACTTGTGGTTTTTTCAGTGGAGACCGGTGTGCGAGTTGCGGTGACCACGACTGCTTCCAGTCGTTGAATGTCCCCTTCATTTGACACCTGAGGCGGGACTGTGTTTTGAGCCTGACTGATCCCCACAGTCCCAATAAAGAACATGATACCAAAAGCGGCAGCCAAAACTGGCAACCGTTGGAACAAACACATCATGCCTCCCCCCCCTCTTTTATCTTCCAAAAGGTTAGGGGCAGAGAATGTCTTGTGGGACGAAAACCAAAAAAAAATCCTCAAGACCCGATTCGGATCTTGAGGATTGCACCCAGTTTCTTCACCCTCACACCTTCTCTAACCCACGAGAAAAGATTTTACGTGCTCGGGCAGGTCTTCTGGCTTTGAGATCGTCCTACTCCTCAGGCCTTCCCAGAAACCTTCAGGTTCCCAGTGGCATTTCCTGAGTTTCGTCCCCCATCACAGCGGCGGGACCGCATGGGCACTGCACCCATTTCCCTTTTCGTTCATGTCACACAAACATGAACACCCGAACAGCATCTGTTAGAGCCTCACCATAGAAGCGAAGCACAAAAAAAGCAAGATGTCTTGCAAGCAGAGAGTCAACGTGCTGATTTATAATGGGCAGACAGCATGGGTAAAACGATTTTCACGCCAGTGAGAGATTGGTGCACGAGAGTACATGATACCGCCTTGACTCTCCACAGGATGTTTAAACAGAGTACCGGTCAATACGCGTACGAAAATTTCAGCCATAAAACAGCGCCGCATTTTTCTACTCCTGGGCATTCATTGAGGCAAGAAAGGTTCGAATGCGTCTGGCATTACTGCCCACGTCACTACGCCCCACACGTGACACCGACCGAACGTCAACTTTGCTTCCAGCCTTTGATGGAAGAACACGAATCACCACATCATCCTTAAATCCAAACCAAAAGGTAGTGTCGACCGCTTCAATTCGTCCCTCTGTGGGTGATGCATCAACGAGTTCCCATCCAATATGATCAATGACGTCAAGGGCCTGTACAAACACATGGTCGGTCGGTCGATCAAGCACCAAAGAGGTGAGATCAGGATAGGCTTCACGTTGCTGGGACGCGATCTCCAGCCCCCCATACGTTGCAGGATTCGGCGCGTTCTTTCGGAGGGGAAGGATCCTCACAAACTCAGGAGGCACGACCATATCAGTACTAATATCGTGAATAGGCGGAACTTGAGAGACCGTATGTTTCCAACTCCAGGGAATACCCATGACGATCATGCTCAATAACAAGCAGGCTGCCGCTACGAACGCACTGTGATAGTGGCCGGACATGCTGGCCCACATGCCACCCCCAAAACATAAGATGCCGGCCACCGCCGCACTGTACGCACCCCATTTGAGAACCATAAAACCAACTCTGAAATCCCACCATTCGCTTTGGGTGCCAAATCCAGAAAGCATGGTGGTGACCGCAGCAAGCACCGCGAGGACAGATCCTCCAAAAACCATCCGTACAACGGNAGCCGAGGCGATTGTGTGACTACCCACTAATTGCCACCGGTCCACACGAGGAAGGGGAAACACCTCTTGGAGGGGAAGGGGAATGTTTTGCTACACAATGGCCATTTCCGGGAGCCGTTGGATCAGTTCGATTTCGTACCCATCGGGCGCATCAATGAAAATAAAACGATAACCTGATGAGGTAGTCGTTGGACCATCGGTGATTGGAACACCTTTGGCATTGAGCTCTTCTATGGCCTGATCCATATCGTCGACTTGAAACGCCAAATGAACAAGATCTTTTTGAACCTGCACCTCGCCACTTGCGGGAAAGCTGCACAACTCAATCAGTTCTTCACTGTTAGATGTTTTCAAAAACGCGAGATGTGAACCGCGTGGGGACGTTTGCCTCTGCAACACTTCCAATCCAAGCACATCTGTATAAAAGTTGATTGTCTGTTCCATGTCGCTTACCCTCATGCGGGTGTGAAGCAACTTCCCCACTTTCACCTGCTAATCAACCTCCATCTTCCCATGATGTTTCTCATGGTTTGTTGTTGCGGCCATCAACAACTCAGTTCACTCGCAGTTGTCAGGAATATCATGCCAAAAGCTCTACTTTACCTTCGTTCCGGCTTCTACCGACTCAAGCACCGATAACAGTCCCTCAACTTCCCTGTCTCCTGCGGCAAGCACCATGCCTTGGGACTCGACTCCCATGAGTTTCGCTGGTTTAAGGTTTGCGACAATGACGACGCGTTTCCCGATTATCTCTTCCGGAGCATATTTGGTCGCGATGCCAGCGACAATCTGCCTTGTTTCAGTGCCTATGTCCACTCGGAGCTTCAGGAGTTTCTTCGACTTTGGCACGGCTTCGGCAGCAACCACGTTTCCTATTTTCAGTTGAACCTTCAGAAAATCCTCGATACCGATTAGCGGGACTTCTGAAGTGCCAGCGGGGTCCGCCAGCACTACTGGTTCTGGTTGCGTCGGTTGGGTTTCGATTCGTGGGAACAATGGTTTTCCTTTAGCAACTGTGGTTCCAGATGGAAATGCTCCCCATCTCGTCGTCCCAAGGAGGGGATTGGAAAAATGGATGGTTATCCCAAGCTGTTTTGCCATTGCTTCAGCGGTCTGGGGCATGAACGGATAGAAAAATAGCGTGAGCCAGTAAAGAATTTCCATTTGAGTGCACAGCACATTCTCGAGGGTTTCTTTCTTTGTGTGATCTTTAGCCAGTTTCCACGGCGCTGAGCGTTCGATGTATTGGTTGCCCAGTTCGACCACACGCCAAATCTCTTCGATGGCTCGATGAAATTCCAACGCGCCAAGGCGCATGTCGAGACGGTCTTTCATGCCTCCCACGGCTTCCTTAATTTCTCTTTCAAGGTCTCCGTCTTGAGATGGTCTAGGCGGAGGCACTATTCCTCCTGCAAATCGCTCAATCATCGTGAGACTTCGATTGAGGAGGTTGCCGACGTCATTCGCTAATTCACTATTGACGCGCTGAATCATAGCGCTTTTTGAAAAATCGCCATCTTGTCCAAATGGAATTTCACGGAGCAGAAAATAGCGAAACGCATCGACGCCAAACTCACGTACCATGGCATTGGGATCGACCACATTGCCACGGCTTTTCGACATCTTTTCGCCATCGACGGTCCACCAGCCGTGTGCGAAGATGGTTCTAGGCATTTCCAGCCCCATGGCATGCAACATCGTCGTCCAATACACCGAATGTGTGGTCAGAATGTCCTTTCCGATAAGATGTACGCTCACCGGCCACCAAGTCTTGAACGTTGTATCATCGCCAAGATAACTGATCGCAGAGATGTAGTTGACGAGTGCATCGAACCACACATAGGTCACGTAGTCTTCGGCAAATGGAAGCGAAATGCCCCAGCTCAAACGACTTTTTGGTCGTGAGATACACAGGTCCCCAAGGGGTTGCTGAAGAAATCCGAGCACTTCATTTCTGCGAGTATCAGGCCGAATAAAGTCTGGATGCGCGTTTATGTATTCAATGAGCCAATCTCGATGGCGTCCCATCCTAAAGAAATAGTTTGACTCTTTGATCTGCTCGACCGGCCGGTGGCAATCAGGGCAATTCCCGTCAACGATGTCTTTTTCAGTCCAAAACCGTTCATCAAATAGGCAATACCACCCTTCATACGTATTTTCGTACAGATCCCCGTTCTTCAAAAGGGTGTTCAATATCTCGTGAACGACCTTGGTGTGGCGGGATTCCGTAGTGCGGATGAAATCGTTATTCGAAATGGCAAGGCTCTTCCACAGATCTTGAAAACGGGTGACAATGTTATCGGTGTACGTTTGAGGATTGACGCCTTGATTTTCTGCGGCTTGCTGAACCTTTTGTCCATGTTCGTCAGTTCCGGTCAAGAAGAATGTTTGTGATCCTGTTAATCGGTGATATCGCGCCAACACATCGGCGGCGATGGTGGTGTAGGCATGTCCGATGTGGGGAACGTCGTTGACATAATAAATCGGCGTGGTGATGTAAAATGTCGATTTCATGGTGTGGTAGCCACCTCAAAAGCATCATGAATCTTGAGCAGGAGAACTTCCATCTGTAACCGGGAATTCAGATTCCGCTGGCGCCCCTGGCGCATGGTTTCAATTCCTTCTAATAACCCGATGATGGCTTCCGCTGTACATCGTTCACCTGCCCGAGCAAGATCTGCGAGGCGNTCATGGTTCATCAGACGTTCTGGTTTGTTTGAAATCTTAAGAATGAGGATGTCTCTGAGCCAATGTGCAAGCCAGGTTAAAGCGGTGTCTAGAGACTCGCCTTTAGCCAGGGCTTCCGATGCATTGAATGCCTGGAGGATTCCGCCTTGCATTAATGAATCGATCCCAACCGTATTGACGATGCAATCTCGTTCTTCGCGGACCCCGACAGGATCAGTTCCGAACGCCACACCAAGACGCCCTTGAGAGAAACCGGCAACAAGCTTGGCTTCCTCCGCTGATCGCTGTTGCTGGCGCTCAACAGCTTCTTGAACCTCTTGCAGCGATAACGACGCAAATCGAAGGCCCTGGCATCGTGATCGAATGGTAGGCAGGAGATGCCGGGGTCGAGAACTGATGAGAAGAATCAAGCTGTGATCCGGGGGTTCTTCGAGTACTTTTAGGAGACAGTTGGCAGTGGGTATGTTCATCCGATCCGCATCATCTACGATGTAAACCTTATAGCGTCCGATGAGCGCCCGATAGACTAGGTAGTCCTGCATTTCGCGGATCTGTGCGATCTTGATCTGGGTGCCATCGGGTGCAATGTAAAACACGTCGGGATGGACCGCGTTTTCAATCTGCTTGCATGCCCAGCACTGACCACACGCATCCGCGCCACTTTTCACTGGCTCTTCACAATTAACGGCTTGTGCGAGCATTTTCGCTGTCAGCAATTTGCCGATGCCGTTATCTCCGAAAAACAGGTAGGCATGGGCGAGCCGTTCTTTTTTAAGGGCTGCTTGCAATATCTGCTTTGGCCGATCATGACCAATGATGGCATCGAATGGCATATCTAACAGACAGCTGAAAAAATCAAAACGCTCCACATTTTACGTGCATGATGGTACACCCAATCAACGCCACAACATCTGCGGAAAGTTCGAAAAGAATTGGGCTGCAAGAGCACAGAGCCGTGGGTGCCTGGAGCGTACACGGTGTACGTGAGAACGACAACAGGCCGAGAGTGCCGCTGGCGGCTTTCTCAGCATCTTGCTAGTGCAATTGTTCCTTGAAAAACTGTTGAGCATAGCGTTGAATTGCGGCTTCGACCTTCTCTGGAGTTTGCTTGGCGTCAATGACCCGGATTCGTTCGGAATCTGAGCGCGCGAGTTTACGGTATCCTCTNCTCACACGTCTGTGGAAGGTCAGCTCCTCGAGATCGAGTCGATTCATTAGCTCCCGATTTCGACATCTCGCTAGTCCTACTTCAGGAGGCTGATCGAGGAGAAACGTGAGTGCCGGCTTCAACCCTCCAGTGGCAAAGTGGTTGAGGGTCGCAATGAACTTCAAATTCAGCTTTCGCCCAAACGCTTGATAGGCCATAGTTGCATCAGCATGGCGATCGCAAATGACAATCTTTCCCGCTTCCAATGCGGGCCGCACGACTTCTGTAATGTGTTGTGCTCGATCCGCAAGATAGAGGAATAGTTCACATCTGGAATCAATGGGATTGGTGGTATTCTTGAGAAGAATCGAGCGTATTGCTCGACCTGATCTCGTTCCACCGGGCTCCTTGGTCACCAAGACCGGGCATCCAACTGACCTCAAATACTGTGCTAAATAAGGGATTTGGGTGGTTTTCCCGCTTCCTTCCCCTCCCTCAAACGTGATGAATGCCCCGAAACGGCGCTTTGTTTTCATAAAGATGGCATTGTCTGGCAGGTAGCCCAAAATCCGAGCCGATACTAGCCCATGGTATCGTGAATAGCAAGAAATCGTTGCGTGGCAGTCGACAAGGCTGATATCATCCCCATCTTGTTGAAATTTCATAAGAATTTGTGATTTTCATGTTGCCGATAACCCTCGATAAGGCCAAGCTTAAGCGNTACTTTTTCACTGGGCTTCTGGTCGTGATCCCAATCTGGGGAACCTTTCTTATCCTCCAAACGCTCCTCGCCTTTTTTGACGGCATATTCGGCGATCTTTTCTCTGGTTTGACCGGTTGGTATATCCCGGGGCTTGGAATTGTCATGCTTATCGGTGTGGTACTTCTAGCTGGAATACTGACAACTAACATCGTTGGGCAACAACTGCATCAGCGATGGGAAGCGTGGGTGAAAAGCGTGCCGATTGTTCAGGGCATCTACTCCACGTTGAAATCTGTAACCGATATTATTTCTATTCAGCAGAAGGATAAGTTTCACAAAGTCGTCATGATTCAGTTTCCGAAGGACGGCTGTTATTGCTTTGCGTTTGTCACAGGGACAGTACCCAAAGAAATGCAGCATATCTCCCACAAGCGCTTGATTAATGTCTATGTCCCGACTTCCCCAAATCCGACTTCGGGCTACTATCTCGTGATCCCCGAGGACGAGGCTGTTTCACTCTCCATTAGCGTCGACGATGCGATGAAAATGATCGTGTCTGGTGGACTATACGTCCCATCTGCTCAGCATACGTCAGCAGTAACCGAAGATCATACAGGTGTCCCGTTTGGCCAATATGCGAAAGACGATGGGTAGTGCAATAGAATGAGTGGACTTGCCGTCATCATTCTTGCTGCGGGTCAAGGGAAGCGCATGAAATCTACGCTTCCAAAGGTATTGCATCCCGTTGCTGGTGTCCCCATGTTGCGCTATGCAATTGATGTTGCACAGCGGCTTCAACCCGATATTATTATCCCTGTGATTGGTCATGAGCAAGAGCAGGTTCGAGATTTTTTAGCGACTCAGCACCACCTTTCGCTGACCATTGTCGAGCAACCGACACAGCGTGGAACCGGAGATGCCATTATGGTCACTAAATCTGTCGTTGGCGAAGACATTCAGACGATCTTGATTCTCAATGGCGATGTTCCCCTGCTTACTGAACAGACGATTGGACGCCTCATATCCCTCCAAAAACATGAGCAACCGTCGGTCACGATGTTAACTGCCAAGATTCCCAATCCAAAAGGATATGGGCGGGTTGTGCGAAGTGACGGCAACCGTATATCGAAGATCGTTGAAGAGGTTGACGCTTCGCCGGAAGAACTCAAAATTTCGGAGATCAATGCCGGAACGTATGTTTTTACTCCATCATTTCTCTTTTCTGCGTTGGATGAGATTCAACCCAAAAACGCTCAAAACGAGTACTACCTAACCGATACGGTTGAGACCGCAGTGGCAAAAGGGAAGGGAGCTGTGGCGTTATTACTAGATGATCCTGCAGAGGCACATGGCATTAATAGTCGCGTCGATCTTGCAAACGTCGAGGGCTTAGTGCGCCGGAAAATCAGGGAACGTGTCATGGGCAGCGGAGTGACGTTACTAGATCCGCAGAGCACCTACATCGACTATGCCGTTGATATTGGGCAGGACACTGTCNTGTATCCTCACACCACACTCGAGGGCGCCACAACAGTTGGGGAGAATTGTGTGATCCGATCTGGTGTGCGCATTACCGATAGTGTGCTTGGTCGTGCGGTCACGATCCTAGACTCGTCGGTTATTTCAGATTCGATTATCCGCGATGAGGTTGTCGTTGGTCCGTTTGCGCATCTGAGGCCTGGATCACTTCTTGAGCAGAAATCCAAGGTGGGAAATTTCGTTGAGATAAAGAAAACGATTTTGGGACAAGGCTCAAAGGCGAGCCATCTTAGCTATCTTGGTGATTCGCGCATTGGTCGTGATGTAAATATTGGCGCGGGTACGATTACCTGCAACTATGATGGTGCACAAAAACATGAAACGATCATCGAAGATGACACGTTCATTGGCAGCAATTCCGCATTAGTGGCCCCGCTCAAAATTGGAGCAGGCGCTCTAATTGCGGCAGGATCCACAATCACAAAAGATGTTCCACCAGAGGATTGTGGCATTGCGCGATCAAAACAGGTGAATAAACCAGCCAGAGGATTGAAGCGGAACAGGAAAGTGAGATAAGAGCTCTCAGTGTTCAACGTTCGCCTTCGATGTAGAATAATGCGCCTAAAAAATTTAAGCGCAGTTGCTTTTCGTGGTTTGCTACATGCTGATCACTCATCACTATTCTTGAGGTATGGACATATATGTGTGGAATAGTGGGTTATGCCGGGGAACAACAGGCTTCCCCGTTGCTGATGGATTCGCTTAGACGGCTTGAGTATCGCGGATATGATTCTGCGGGAATTGCCACTTTCCATGAAAAAAACATCGCCGTGTGGCGTGCAAGCGGCAAGCTAGCGAATCTCCAGAATATGATCAATGGGGCACCCATGCCAGGGACCGTGGGCATTGGACATACACGTTGGGCGACACATGGGGAACCNACCGAAGCCAATGCCCATCCGCATCGATCCGATCATCTTGTGTTGGTCCACAACGGAATCATTGAAAACTATGTCGAATTGAAGCAGGACCTTGCCAGTGACGGGTACGAGTTTCAGTCAGAAACCGACTCGGAAGTGGTGGCGCATCTCATTCATCGGTGGATGGCCAAAGGACATCGGTTCCAGGAAGCCGTTCGGTTAGGGCTCAAGGATTTGGCGGGTAGCTATGCCATTGTCATGTTGAGTGAGGATGCTCCAGGGATGCTCATCGCGGCACGTGTGGGTTGTCCCCTTGTAGTCGGATTGGGTGACGGGGAATTCTTCATTGCTTCTGATATTCCGGCAATTCTGCATCATACGCGAAAGATCATTTTTCTGGATGATGGCGAAACCTGTACGGTGGCAAACAACCAGATCACGATTACGGATCTGGATGGAGATACTCATAAAAAGACTCCCACTCACATCAATTGGACGCCAGGCATGGCTGAAAAGGCTGGCTATCGGCACTTCATGCTCAAGGAGATTCACGAGCAACCGCAAACCATCCTTCACACCATCATGGGGCAATATAACCCAGAACGCGGCGAAGCCTCGCTTCCTGATCTTGGACTTTCCCCAGACGCAATTCGTAAGCTAGCGCGCCTGTGGGTAGTAGCATGTGGAACATCATGGCATTCTGCATTGATAGGGAAGTACCTCATCGAGACAGTGGCAAAACTGCCGGTTCATGTTGAGTTGGGATCGGAATTTAGACATCGCAACTCGTTGCTCAACAAAGACGATGTCGTGATTGGCGTTTCTCAATCCGGTGAGACTGCTGATACCTTGGCAGGGACACGCGAAGCGACCGCTCACGGCGCGCACGTTATTGCACTGTGCAACTCGCTTGGCAGCACCATGACGCGTGAGGCTGATGGAATACTGTATACCCATGCAGGCCCAGAGATTGGGGTTGCGTCAACAAAGGCCTTTATCGGGCAAGTCTCGGCATTTTACCTCCTCACACTGCTCCTAGGCCGAACACGAGGGGTGATGTCCTCTGAAGATGGGATAGCGTGGTGTCGTAACCTGGCAGGAATCGCGTCTCAAATCACACGCATTTTAGCCACGGAACAAGCAATTCAGGCGATTGCGGAAAAATACTACCGGAATTCCGATGCACTCTATCTTGGACGTGGGCTCAATTTCCCCATTGCCCTTGAGGGCGCATTGAAACTCAAGGAAATCTCGTACATCCATGCAGAAGGGTATGCAGCCGGGGAAATGAAACATGGGCCAATTGCCCTTATTGACAGGCAAATGCCGGTGGTTGTGCTGGCTCCGCGAGACCATTTATATGGTAAAATGGTAACCGCCGTTCGTGAAGTAAAGGCTCGAAATGGGCGTGTGGTCGCGATTGTGACCGAGGGTGACGATATTATTGGGGATTTGGCTGATGATGTGTATCGCATTCCCGATGCTGATCCCATGTTTACCCCGTTTCTCACGACCGTTCCGCTTCAGTTGTTGGCATATCACATTGCCGTATTGCGCGGGACAGATGTTGATCAGCCGAGGAATTTGGCAAAGAGTGTTACGGTGGAATAGATTTGGGTGTTCTCTTCTAGAATTCACGAAGGATCTCTTTTTTGTTTGGCAGGAAGATGACTGAAACAATGCATGTCTCAGAGGCAAAAAAGTCCGGAGGATAGCAATGGCAGTCTCTGTGCAAGTATTATACCCGGTTACCGAAACAACAAATTTTGATTATGATTATTATTTTGGTAAGCATCTGAATATTGTAGGCGAAACCATGGGCGCGCATATCCAGAGTACGCTTATTACGAAGGGTATTGCTGGTGAGTGTCCAGATGTTCCTGCTGGGTATTATGTTATTGCAACTTTGGTATTTGAAGATCAGGCGGCGCTGGATTTAACATTATCCAAGGCAGACGCTGCATTTGCTGATATACCAAATTTCACGAATACTAAACCCGTTGTGTTAATTGGCGAGGTTGTATCTTAAAATAATAAATGTGGATGCAAAGCGGTCAAGTTTGAAGGAGTCTTGGCATGAGCATGAGCGAGAACCCTATGGATCCACACGGACATGCACTTATGGGGGTCATTGTAATCTGCAGCTTGGTACTTTTAGGCGAGATCGTTAGATTTTTTTTATGTGAACTCCGCCACCGTAGGATAGCCCAATGAAAATTTCGAAGGATGAAGTCCAACACGTTGCGAAGTTAGCTCGGCTCGGCATCGATGAATCCGAAACCGAACTCTTCAGCACGCAGTTAAGTCATATTCTGACCTATTTTGATGCCCTCGCCGAGATGGATACCCAGGGGCGATCATCCTCTGCAGCCGCACCCATGCATAATGTGTTGAGGGAAGATATGCTTGAGGACTCCCTGCCTAGGGAACGCGCGTTGATGAATGCTCCCGAGGCCGATGAGGGCCATTTTCAAGTTCCCAAGATGATGGATTAACCTTCTTTTCTGAAAGGATTGAACATGTTTCGTCAATTGTTGCGTGCAAAACTTCATCGTGTCACGGTGACCGATGCTAACCTCGCCTATGAAGGAAGCCTGACGGTTGACGAGGAGCTTATTCGTGAAGCGGGTCTACAGTGCTACGAACTTGTGATGGTCTCGAATCTGAATAATGGCGAGCGCTTTGAAACCTATGTCATTCCTGGGCCGGCAGGATCGGGAACCATTGCGCTCAACGGACCCGCCGCACGAAAGGGCCTCATCGGTGATTTACTGATCATATTTTGTTACGCCTTCTACAATGAGGAAGAAGCACAGGAACACTCTCCGACAATCGTTCTCGTTGATCACAACAATCGCATGGTCTCAAAACGCCAACCGTCGCAATGGGACATGGATATTCACGAGGGCAATTTACGCATCTCGACCACTGGAACGCGCAGGTGAACCTGAATCACCTGACTATTCATGATGCCGCGGACGGGCTTGCAAACGCAGCGTTCTCGTCTCAAGAACTGTCCGAAGCGGTTCACCGGCAAATAACGCGTGTGGACGACACTGTTCACGCCTATCACACGGTTCTCACGGAAACTTCCAAGACCACGTCACATCCAGCTAAAGCAAATTCACTCCTTCAGGGCATCCCTCTAGGGATCAAGGACAACATCTGCACTGAAGATGTTGTCACCACATGTGGATCCAGAATGTTAGAGCATTTTATCCCTCCGTATAACGCTACGGTAATGACATGTTTAGAAGGGCATGGCGCTGTCCTTGTGGGCAAGACAAATATGGATGAGTTCGCCATGGGCTCGTCAACCGAACACTCGGCATTCCAGCCGACGCGTAATCCATGGGACCTTGAGCGTATCCCAGGGGGGTCAAGCGGAGGATCTGCTGCGGCTGTCGCTGCACACGAGTGTATTGCCGCTCTTGGATCGGATACTGGTGGGTCGATCCGTCAACCTGCTGCGTGCTGTGGTGTGGTTGGGATGAAACCCACATATGGCCGAGTGTCTCGGTATGGGTTGATCTCGTATGCATCTTCGTTGGACCAAATTGGTCCGCTCACCAAAGATGTCACAGATGCCGCGATTATGTTGGAAGCGATTGCCGGCCACGATCCTAAGGACTCCACATCAGTCACGACCCCTGTTCCCACGATTGCGAAGGCTCTTCATCGAGATATGACTGAGATTCGCATTGGCATTCCAGATGACTACTTCGCAGACGGACTTGATCCAGAAGTCAACGATGGGGTTCGCGCCGCGTTGAAAGTGTTGACTTCGCGTGGAGCAAAAACCAAGGCGGTATCCTTGCCGACAACTCCATATGGCATTGCGACGTATTATCTCATTGCAACCGCCGAAGCGAGTTCAAATCTGGCGCGATATGATGGAGTGAAATACGGGCACCGAAGCTCACAGAGCCAGGATTTGCTTGAGATGTATTGTCAAACGCGCAAGGAAGGGTTCGGTCGAGAGACGAAGCGTCGTATCATGCTGGGGACGTATGCGTTGAGCGCTGGATATTATGATGCCTATTATGGTAAAGCCCAGCAAGCACGGAAGATGATTCGCGCCGATTTTGAGGCTGCGTTCCAAGAGGTTGACGTGATTGTCACTCCCACGACTCCAACGCCAGCGTTTCGGATTGGCGAAAAGACCGCCGATCCAGTACAAATGTATCTTTCCGATATCTATACCATTTCAGCAAACTTGGGAGGCTTTCCGGCGATTTCAGTTCCATGCGCTATGAGTCGTGATGGCTTGCCGATCGGGATGCAGATTCTGGGACGTTGGTTTGATGAATTGACCATGCTACAGGTTGCCTTTGCATTTGAACAGGAAACGGACTGGCACCTGAAACGGGCACCGATAAGTGAGGATTCGAATGGCTGATATCGCATGGGCACTCATTGGCACCTCGTTCGCTGTACTGGTGGCGTTTCTTGTTCCGGTGCTTCATCAACTCCGTAAAACCGCGAAGGAATCGGAACTGTTTTTTCGTCACATCAACTCCAAAGTTGATCCGCTATTTGATGAGATGACTGAAGCCGCCAGCAACTGCAATGATATCTCTGGCGACGTGAAACATGGAGTGTCACGGGCGTCACACCTATTCACTGCACTTGGTAAAGTGGGGGATAGCGTTGACACCGTGCATCATCTCGTGCGCGGGAATGCGTTCAAAATAGTGGTAAATGTCGCAAGTCTTCTCGCCGGGTTGCGCGCGGCGACCGAAACGATGAAGAAGGGAACTGGTACCAATAAAGGAGGAGGTTCAAATGGGACATTATGATGAAGGGTTTTCGAGCGGTGCCGTGGCGTTCTCGTTTTTGAGTGGCGCGCTGCTGGGTGCCGGATTAGCGCTTCTTCTTACTCCTCAACCTGGAGATGAGACAAGGCGTATGATTCGCGGATATGCAAAAAAAGCAGAAGACGATCTCTCCTGGATTGCAAAAGACGCCCGTGGGAATGTTGAAAATGCTGTTGAGCACGGGAAAGATCTTCTTGAAGAGGGGAAGAAAATCTTAGGCTCCGCTTATGAGTCTGGAAAAGAAGCGGTGCGGCGCAGCAAGAAAGAGCGAACCCCAGTGGATGAAGCTGGGTAAACGTGATGGCCTTATTCCGACTCTGCATCTGATATTTATGACGTCTTGCGTCTCCGGGTGACGACCTCGCGATGCCAGCATATGAGGTTGTCATCGGGCTTGAGGTTCATGCCCAACTCCGCACTCGGAGCAAACTCTTTTGCGGGTGTTCCACCGCGTTCGGGGCTAAACCCAATACTCAGACGTGTCCCGTGTGTTTGGGATTGCCTGGGGTTCTTCCTGTACTGAACATGATGGTGGTTGAGATGGCCGTCCGCACCGGGTTAGCCCTCAACTGCACCATCACGACACCCAATCAATTCGCACGGAAAAACTATTTCTATCCCGACCTTCCCAAGGGATATCAAATTTCCCAATTTGACCGTCCTATCTGTCAGAATGGGTGGCTGGAGATTGACGAAGGAAGCGCAACTCAACGGGTGTGTATTCGCCGGGCTCATCTTGAAGAAGACGCCGGCAAGAACATTCATCAAGCCGAGGCTGGCGTCAGTCATGTGGATGTAAATCGTTGTGGGATGCCGCTATTGGAGATTGTCACCGAACCCGATCTTCGGTCATCTGACGGAGCGGTGGCATATCTAAAAACCCTCAGAGACATTCTGCTGTATCTCGACGTTTGTGATGGAAACATGGAAGAAGGAAGCCTTCGCTGTGAACCAAATATCTCCTTACGGCTAAAAGGCCAAGACTCGTTTGGAACCAAGGTGGAACTGAAGAACATCAATTCGTTCAAATTTGTGAAACACGCGCTGGATTATGAAATTCAGCGACAAGAAACTGTATTGGCCGACGGCGGGACAATCGATCAGGAAACGCGTTCATGGGATGCTGAGCGAGGCGTCAGTGTGGTGATGCGTAGCAAAGAAGAGGCTCACGATTATCGCTACTTCCCCGAACCCGATCTCATGCCAATTGAAATTTCACCACAACGGATCGATATACTGCGGTTGAGCCTGCCAGAACTGCCAGAGGCAAAACGAAATCGATTTATTGCTGAGTACAAATTACCCGCCTACGATGCAGTCCTGTTGACCTCGTCTCGCCCCCTCGCCGATTATTTCGAAGCCTGTGTCGCAGGTTTTCCAAATCCCAAAACGGTCAGTAATTGGATCATGGGGGAGTTGCTACACGCGTTGAAGAATGACAACTGCGATGTCATCGCTTCACCGATGAAACCCGATCGTCTTATCGCGCTCATGAAACTGGTGGATGATCAGACGATTAGCCTTAAGACCGCTCGAGAAGTCTTTCTTGACCTCTTTCGGTCTCAACAGATGCCAAAGGATTTTATTCAAGAACATGGTTTGATGCAGATCTCTGATGACGGTACGCTCGATACGCTGATTGATGAAATTGTGCACACACATCCAAAGCAGTGTGCGGAGTATCAATCTGGAAAAGACAATTTATTGGGTTTTTTTGTGGGACAAGTGATGAAAGCGTCAAAAGGAAAAGCCAATCCGCAAAAGGTCAATACCTTGATGCGACAGCGTTTGATGAGTGAGAACATTCAATCATGAGCGTTATCCAGCGTATCGTCGCCCGTGAAATTCTAGATTCCCGTGGCAATCCAACGGTTGAGGTCGAGGTGACAACACAAAGCGGCGCTCATGCACGCGCGGCAGTTCCTTCTGGAGCGTCCACTGGAACGAAAGAGGCCATCGAGAAACGTGATGGAGACAAGAAACGCTACCTCGGCAAAGGCGTCACGATGGCGGTTGAGCATATCGTCAAAGACATTGCTCCATCCGTGATTGGGAATGAAGTTACCGATCAAGCCCGCATTGATGATCTTTTAAAACAATTGGACGGGACACCCAACAAAGAGCGTTTTGGAGCCAATGCATTGCTTGGTGTGTCCCTGGCCGTTGCCAAAGCTGCCGCGGAAGAGACAAAACGCCCTTTCTATATGCACGCTGACGGCTCGAATGGACACCGCCTACCCGTTCCGATGATGAATATTATCAACGGTGGTCAACACGCAAACAATCCGTTGGATGTTCAGGAATTTATGATCGTGCCGGTTGGTGCGCCAACGTTCAGGGATGCGTTGCGAATGGGGTGCGAAGTGTTTCATACGCTCAAGGATATTCTGGGAAAAAGTGGCCAGAATACTGCGGTGGGAGATGAAGGGGGATTTGCGCCAAATATTCAATCAACTGATGAGGCGTTACGTCTGATTATTCAGGCGATAACCGACGTCGGGTATCAGCCTGGGCATGATGTTGTGCTGGCTCTCGATGTAGCGGCCAGTGAGTTTCATGTCAATGGGAAGTATGAGATGAAAGGGGAGAGGGGAACATATCGCACCAGTGACGATATGATTGCGTACTACGAAAATCTCCTCACAACATACCCCATCGTCTCGATCGAAGATGGGTTAGGTGAGACTGACTGGGATGGGTGGCGTGAAATGACGACGCGGCTCGGAAAACGAACACTTCTTGTTGGTGACGATATTTTCGTAACGAATCCTGCNATTTTTAGAAAAGGGATCGAAGCTGGCATTGGAAATGCGATCCTAATCAAGGTCAATCAGATTGGGACATTGACAGAAACGGTCGCGGCGATGACGATCGCAAAAGAAGCCGGTTATAGTACGATCATGTCTCACCGGTCTGGTGAAACGGAGGATACCACGATTGCCGATCTTGCCGTTCGGACAGATGCTCCCTTCATCAAAACAGGGTCATGTTCACGCTCAGACCGTATGGCCAAGTACAACCAGCTTCTTCGTGTCGAAGAAGCGTTGGGTAATGATGGACGCTATCGAGGAAGAGACGTGACCGAAACTTTCAATCGGGCCTAATTTAAGAGGGAGAACGAAGACGTCTGTGCGAGCAAATGTGCCATGGGAAGAAGTCAGGCGGCGGCACAAAAGGCGGCGTATCTTGATTGCCATTGTCGGACTCGGCATACTAATACATGTTGGGTTATCGCTGTTTGGTGAGGNAGGCGTTTTTCGCCATTACAGCATGATCCAAAACCATCAGAAACTGAGCGAGGAGCTCAAGAAACTAACCATGTGGAATGAGATATATGAAGCCGAAATCGACAAGATCGAGAATAATCCGGTACGACTTGAAGAGCTAGCACGAAGAGAGCTTGGGATGGCTCGTGAAAACGAGACAGTCTATCGGTTTTTTGACCCGTAATTTTCCCGNCGAGTCCGACAAATGAATCGTGACGNAAATTTCAAATCCGGTTCGGTGGCCATCATCGGAGCGCCGAATGTTGGCAAGTCAACGCTCCTGAATTTCCTTCTTGGTCAAAAGGTTGCGATTGTTTCAGACAAGCCACAGACAACACGAAACAAAATTCTTGGGGTGATTCACCGCCCACAGGCGGAAATAGTGCTCGTTGATACTCCAGGCATCCATCATCCTCGATTCCAACTCAACCGCCGTATCGTCCGTGTCGCAAAACATGCCTTAGACGAAGTTGATTGTGTCTTTTTCATGATTGAAGCGCGAACGCACGCGGGGCGGCAAGATTGCTTTATTATTGATCTTCTCAAGGAACATCCTCTCCCGGTGATCCTTCTCATCAATAAAATTGACCTCGTAAAAAAGACGAGGCTATTGCCGCTGATCGATGAATGCAGGAAGCTCTTTGCGTGGGTTGATGTTATCCCGATCTCCGCAAAAAATGGTGACAATGTCGATTGTCTGATCGATGCAGCTTCTGAGATGCTTCCGCAAGGACAAGCACAACATGCTCAGTTCGAGTCGATCAACCAATCACCCCAGTTTTTAGCCGCAGAGCTAATACGCGAAAAGCTCTTGGCCAAGACATATGAAGAACTCCCGTACTCAGTTGCTGTCACCGTCGAAGAATTTTCTGAAGAGGGCGGACTGATTACCATCCAAGCGGTGATTCTTGTGGAACGACAAAACCAAAAGGCGATTGTCATTGGAAGGAAGGGCTTGATGCTAAAAGCCATCGGATCAGAGGCTCGCCAGGATATGGAACACCTCTTTGGGAAAAAAGTCTTTCTCTCTCTGCTGGTGAAGGTGGAAGAAGCTTGGCGAAACGATGACAACAAATTGCTTGAACTCGGATATTGAGCGCACGGCAATGTGAAGATACAGTGTTTATCGTGAGAGTGCCAAGAGGGTTCGTACCGAGTCTTTCAGGGCATTTGTGAGCACGATGCGGTCGTCGATGGTAGCAATAACCTCCCGGATACGGTCCTGGAGATAGCGGTTGCCAGTGACCTTTTCCGGTAACGCATTCAGAAAATCGTCAGGGGAGAGTTCTAAACATTGCCCAAGCGCATCAATGTCACCTTCGGCGATTGGAGCATAGGAGTCTCCATAGTGAATGACGGCACGGTAGTGCTGTGATTCAGCTAAGCCTTCGATGCGAACCATAGCGTTATTGATGTCCTGCTGCAATGCCATACTGCCAATAATCTCTCGTCATGCGGAGCGGATTCTACCTGCTCTCCCCGTGGGGGGCAAGCATTTACGGAGGTCGAATATGCAATTGTTAGTTTTGGCAATAGGAGTACTACTAATCGCGTCACCAGCGTTTGGGTTCGAAGTTCCTGATTTGGAGACACCGGAAAGCTTTATCGTTGATCCTAGCAGTGGGGAATACTATATTTCGAACATCAATGGTTCGCCGATTAGCCGAGATAATAACGGGTTTATTACCAAGCTTCACGGTGATGGTTCCCTTGTGGCGCGAAGCTTTATCACGGGAGGCGCCTACGGTGTTGAGCTCAATGCTCCCAAGGGCCTCGCCATCATTGGAAATATATTGTACGTCACCGATATTGATCGCGTCCGTGGGTTTCACAAGGTAACGGGAGAACTCGTTCATACAGTCAATCTAGTTTTGCAACGTGCAAAGTTTTTGAACGATCTGGTTGCTGATGATCAAGGTAACCTCTACGTCTCTGACACGGCAATATTCGTGGCTGCGAATGCTCCGCCCACCATATTCAAGATTGAGACGACAAACAAACACAAGGTGACCATACATTCACGATATCCCATGCTGGCATATCCCAATGGGCTAATGATTCACCCGAAGACAAACGCATTGTTGGTCAATACATGGGGAGAAGGTCGGATTTTGGAAGTCAGTGAGGGTGGAAAAACTGTGCTATTTGCATCGCATAAATCCTGGAAGGATCTGGATGGGTTTGACTACGACTCTGCAGGCAATCTGTACATCTCCAGTTTTACCGGAGGGTCAATTTTTCGCATTGCGCCGGATCGTTCAGTGAAAGAATTTGCGAGTGGCCTCACCACTCCAGCCGACATCAGCGTTGATCGAGCGAGCAATCAGTTGTTAATCCCATTGTTTGATGGCCATGCCGCAACAACTATCCCGCTCACACCGTAAGCGATAATCGAAAGCAACCAGAAGATCTGAGCCTTACTGAGCGATGCCAAGAGTGTAGTTGATGGTTCCGCTCCAAGTTCTGTTTTCGATTAAGTACCCGAACATCCCCCCCATTCCGACTCCTGGGCTCAGTCGAAGGGCGTTGTTGATAAACTCATGAATTCCTACCACATAATGCATCTGTGGCTCTCCTGGTCCAGTGTCCGTTACAGTCACGTACATGCCTGTGGTTGTGCGGGCTGGGACAACAAAATCCGTGACATCGACAAGCGTTGGTACGTTTAATCCCTGCGGCGTAATAGTGGTTTGGGAAACCAGCGTCCATGCAGTTTCCTCAGTTTCGAATTGTTCAAATGTTCCCGGTTTTGTGTATACAGCAAGACCTACAGGTTGCAGACTATTGCTTGCATTGACATGAATGCTAGTAACAGTGATGGGATTGTCAAATGTTGTTACATCAAACATGTTTCCATCAGCAGAAGCTTCAGCAGCAAAGGATGTGGTTATCGAGTGAGCAGACTGAGATTGCGCACCCCAAGAANTCTCCATGAGGAACAGGGGGATCACCGTAATGAGCAATGTGCCGAAACAACTCATGGTCCGTGAGGTAATACTGGTCATAGCAATTTAGCGATGCAGTCCACATTCTGCGTGAACGCGATGGTATTCGGCGATAGCGATAGAAGCAACGGTGTACTCATCAGCACGTTGGACGTTAGTTGTTGCAGTCTCGCGTCTAGCGGTCTGGTGTCGTCCGAGTTGTCGGCTTCCATTCTCGAGCTAGCTGTTCTGCGTCAGCGATTTCCTGCGGTGACATTGTTTGGGCAACGGCATCACGGCGTTTGGCTGCTCGTTTTTTCGTTTTTTCGCTCGTTGCATGAGCCACGGCAAGACTGAACCATCGATGGGCTTGCACGTGATCCTGCGGCACACCCTTCCCATTCTGGTATCGCAGGGCAAGATAGTATTGCGTTAGCGCGTGGCCGGCCGCGGCGGCTTTTCGATACCAACGCACCGCTTCCTCGTCGTCTTGGGGAATACCCCTTCCATTGGCGTACATCAGCCCAAGACGGTTTTGGGCTTCGATGTGGCCGCCTACGGCAGCTTTTCGATACCAGCGCACCGCCAGCGCATTATCATGCGCTACGCCTTCACCCTCCTTCTCATTTTGGTAGATCGTGGCAAGGCGGTATTGGGCCTCCGCATGCCCAGCTTCGGCGGCTCTCGTGTACTTCTCGATAGCAGTCGCGTAGTCCTGACGATCATACGCATCATTAGCCTCTTGAAACTCGCCTGCCGTTGTGACGCTGGGCACGCCGAACAGCAACATCAGTGCGAACAATATGCGGTACATCACGCCTCCAATCGGGAGTTGATGTTGATAGAGTGAAGTGCGGGGCTAGGCTTTGTCCAGTGCCATGAAAAAAGCCCACGCACAATATCACCGTAAATTCTCATGCTTTGCTTCCCTCTCTAAAATATTCTCCAAACGGAGCGCAACTCCACGCTACGCACTCCGCGTGCATCGTGAGGGGCAAAAAGCTCCACTCACACGTTACAATTTATCACATCGGCACGCCGAGAAGAATGTGGGCTGGTTTACTTTTGCCGTTTGGTTGCGGAGAAGATTCAAATATTATTACGCTACAAGGGCGATCCAGGATCGACTTGAACAGTTTCTGCCATGCCCGCCCCTCGAAACATCATGACGAATGGCGCGCCCGGAGAGATTCGAACTCCCGACCCCCTGATTCGTAGTCAGGTACTCTATCCAGCTGAGCTACGGGCGCGCGTGAGGCGAAACAGCGCAATATTGGCGTGGTGACACCGGGATTTATACAGGGACAAAAGATGGGGTGTCAATTCAGCACGATGACAGCGTATAGCCTTCGAGGCACGGCAGGGCTGCCGCCTGTGCCCGGGATGCAGCGAGTGGGCAAAGTCATTACAATGGAGACTGCACCAGAGAAGTAGACACATGTACGGCAGGCACGGTACGACGATATTTCGCCAGATGCACATGTACAAGGACGCACATCGATCGGACTTAAGGGAGGGATGAGTTGAAGGGAAATATTCCGACTGCTGTGTTCGAGGTTGTTTCTCGGAGCGCAAACCAGACAGCCATGCAGGTGTTCAAAGGGGCTCTTTGTGATGTCTGGACGTTTCAGGACGTTGGAAACACCGTAAAAAAGTTTGCTGCAGCACTCCGATTTATGGGCATCGGCACAGGTGACCGAGTTGTCATTCTCGCCGAAAATCGGCCGGAATGGGGTATTGCCTATCTTGGGGTGGTAACGATCGGCGCAACAGTCGTTCCATTTGATGTCCAATATACCTCCGATGAAGTTAAGACGTTGATTCAGGATTGTGAACCGCATACGATCATCGTGACTGCTCAGACCTACTCTCTGCTTCCTGCACGGGAGGAGAAGCAGTGCGTTATCACCTTAGATGAGCCAGTTGATTCCTTGGACATTGGGTTCCGTGACTGTATTGCAAAGTATGGTATTGCTGTCGAGCATGTGAGTAACTTTTCTCGTACCATCCCACCCGATACTGTTGCCTCACTGTTATACACGTCGGGGACAACTGGAACTCCAAAGGGGGTGCTTCTCTCGCACGAAAATCTTCTTTCCAATGCTGGGGCGATCAAGGCGGCTGGCTTGGCAACAGGTAGCGACAATATTTTATCTATTTTGCCGCTTCACCATGCTTATCCTGTCATTTTTCGCGCCGCTTCACGGCG
>PBSN01000003.1 GCA_002726235.1 Nitrospiraceae bacterium | reverse complement strand
AACCCTCCCCCACCATACGCGCTATCGACGAACGCGATGAGAGCGATGATGGCAAACACCCCTCCACATATTCCTTTCATAGCACTATGGAAATTCCTTCGGGACATCATCAATGACCTCCCTCATGCAATTAACGCAACCTGCTCTCCTCTCTTGAAACGCAAGCTTCGTGCCACATCTCCTGGCAAGAAAAAATTATGGTGCGAGAGTATGCGCAGTGCCAGGAGGGCATGCGCTCCACCCATCTTTCCTTTCCCCTCCAAAACATTGCTCGATATCACACACGAAATATCGTCATTCGTTTGATTGGTCGTGCCATCGATTCGATCACAGAGGAAAAACGCTCATTAAGATGCGATTGTTACTGGTACGGCGATTGCTTCCCAATCTATTTACGGAGTGAAGGGTTAAGGACGCTGTTGATGAGTAAAAGCAGCATGTTCGCCTAAGATGCGCACCACATAAAGTGCACCATGCCATAGGGAGGCAGAGCGGTACTGCCATGCATGACTTTTTCCCAGGATTAGCCGGAGTTCCAGCTGCACGGTCGAAAATCAGCTTTGTCGACGGTCAAAAGGGCATTCTCGAATATCGAGGGATTTGCATTGAGGAACTAGCAGAACATAGTACCTTCCCTGAGACCACATACCTCTTACTCTATAACCGACTTCCCAGTCAGAAGGAACTGGATGCCTTCAATAGCGATTTGTCGCATCACCGCAGGATTAAGTATCGGATCACCGATCTGATCAAATGCCTCCCCGAATATGGTCATCCAATGGATGCCCTACAAGCCACAGTGGCCGCTCTTGGGATGTTTTATCCACAGCCAAATGTACAGGATGCAGAGGCCAACTACTGGGCAGCTGTCCGCTTAATTGCCAAGCTTCCAACAATCGTAGCCACCTATGCGAGGCTTCGGCACGGCAACGAACAAATCCAGCCACGCGATGACTTGACACACGCAGAGAATTTCTTCTACATGCTGTTTGGGACCGTTCCAGATCCATCACTGGCTCGGATCTTGGATGTGTCGCTGATCCTCCACGCGGAACACACCATGAACGCATCAACCTTTAGTGGCCTCGTGACGGCCTCAACCCTCTCAGATGCTTATTCCGTAATTTCTTCAGCCATTGGGACGCTGAAAGGCTCGTTGCATGGGGGCGCAAATGAGCAGGCCATCAAAATGTTGGAAGAGATCGAATCAGTAGACAGGGTACAGTCATATATCGAGCAAAAGCTTGCGGCCAAAAAGCGGATTATGGGATTCGGACATCGCATTTATAAGGTGAAAGATACACGTGCAATGATCTTACAACGACACGCAAAACAGGTATGCGAACACACTGGTCAATCTCACTTGTTCGAGATCGCACAAGAAGTAGAACGGGTCATGGATCAATTGATCAGCCATAAAGGCGTGTCTGCCAATTTAGATTTATATTCAGGCTTGGTATATCGTGCTATGGGCATTGCGCCTGATTGTTTCACCCCGGTCTTCGCCATAGCGCGTGTCGCTGGCTGGCTTGCGCATTGCTTTGAACAATTCCAAGATAACCGGCTGTTTCGCCCAGATCAAATCTATGAAGGTGAACGAGCCCGTCCTTATCTTCCTATGAGTGTACGCCATTCACAGGCACAGCTATGAGATATCAATCGATCCCAATCTTCTACTCAACGACGATTTTGAAGTGGCTGAGGAGATCTCTGACAAAAATGGTACCGACATTCCTCGCTACGGCAGTCACTGCGAGACAGCAAACCCGACGGTCTGTAAATACTCCTGACGTGACATAAGAACCTTTGTAAATCAACAATATATTGGATAGAGCTATAGTAAGTATTGGGAACCGCCTATCCCTAAAATCGATTAGAGCCATTATAAATCAAAGTATTGGGGAGGTGGCAGAGTGGTCGAATGCGGTGGTCTGCCATCCTATCGCAAGCATCGCTGACTAAGCGCTAGCATGACGTTGATCCACATAACATTACTGAACATCGTGACCCAATCCAACTGATAGGATAATCGCACATCCTGTGTTTGCGAGGATGCCAGAAATCACCACTGTCTCCTTCCTCAATCTTTCAGGCCAGTTCCACTGATCACCAACACGACACAAGCACCCGCGTTCAAGGTTGATAGAAGTTTGAGCAGTCCAGCAAGCGGGGCAGCACCAGCTAACTCCGCATAGATGCCTTCTTCCTGAGCTAATAATTTCCTAGCCTTTACCAATTCCGCATCACTCACGACTTGGATCATCCCGTCAGATTCGCGTATTGCCTTTAATGCTTTGCGGCCGTCGAGAGGGTTTCCACATGCAATTGCACTCGCCTTGGTCCTCGGAACTACGGGCATAATAGTCTCACGGTCACTCAGAAAAGCACGTGCTACCGGCTGACAACCGGAAGCCTGGACTCCGACTAGTCGAGGCCTTTCAGTAATAAGCCCCCCCTTTTCCAAGTCCTTGATACCCTTCCAGATGCCGGCGAGTAAAGTGCCATTGCCGATAGGGGCAATGATGTGAGACACTCTCCCGTCACACTGATCCACAATCTCATAGCCTACCGTTTTTTCACCTTCCCCGCGATAAGGATAATCTCCAAGAAGGTGCAACCCCTTGCGTTCAAAATCTGAAACTGCCTGTTTCATCGCTTGAGTATAGTCCCCATTGACTAAGCTGACTGTTGCCCCATAGCCTTTCATCTGTCGTATCTTCGCACTTGCGGTAAGTCTCCTTGGGACGTAAATTTTTGCTTTCACCATTGCCAGAGCGGTGTATGCTGCAATCGACGCACCCATGTTACCAGTCGACGCGACCACCACATCGCTGCTCCCATGCTCAACCGCTTTCGAGATTTCAACGGTAGTCCCACGATCCTTGAAAGAACCAGTAGGATTCAGCCCTTCGTACTTAAAATACAACCCTGGCACATTGAAGCGCCGGCTCAGATTGCGAGACAGCAGCAACGGGGTACCTCCCTCATTCATGGAGATGATGTGGTTATCTGAGAGGACTGGGAGAAATTCCCGGTACCTCCAATGTCGAAACGGCCGCTGGCGTAGCGTTTTCCAGTCCAGCTTCCCTCGAATTTCGTCATAGTCGTAAACAATCTCCAGACTTTCGCCGCACCGACATCGATAGATAAGATTCTCACATGGATACTCACGATCACAGGCAACACAGCGGATAAATTTGATATGCATTGGCCGAGTTCAACGATATGATTTATGGATGTCCCGAAATTGCGTGTCTCTATAACGGATCAGGGCATGAGCTAGCTTAGCCTTCAACTCCAACCGCTTGGGCTTTCCAGTTGCCGTGTACGGCACATCGTGTCCAAAAACAATGGCCTTCGGGCGTTTTGCAAAAGGAAGATGCCTCTCGCAGAAATTCATGAGATCGGATTCAGTGGGTGGCTCAGTCCCTCCACGAGGAACGATATATGCTGCGATCTCTTCACCATAGAACCGGTTCTCAAACGGGACGGCCATGGCAAACTTGACAGATGGATGGGTCTTGAGGACATCGTCGATCTCTAATGGAGAAATGTTTACCCCACCTCTGATAATCAATTCTTTTAACCTTCCAGAGATAAAAAAGAATGGACGGTCCTGATCATCTCGGATGAAAAATCCCTCATCACCAGAGCGAAACCAACCATCCCTGAACGCCGTCTCATTCGCCTCTGGCCGCTTAAAATACCCCGAGCACACCGTCCGTCCACGGATACAGATCTCTCCGTGTGCTTTCTCGGACACCTCAACACCCTGATCATCCATGATCGTCATTTCATTGTGACGAATTGGAATACCAATAGAAGGGAACTCATAGGCTGTCAACCAGCGACGATGATGATCCGGCCCGAGGTCGCTTGGGAGAAAACATGAGTAACAGGTGGTTTCTGACAACCCATAGCCATGCCGAATAAGAAATCCAAACCGATCATCAAATCGAACCGCGGTCTCCTTGAGGAGGGGTCCAGCGCCGCAGATCATTCCTCTACATCTCTTCAGTCTGTACGACGTGATGTCTTCGTTTTCCTCCAGCAGAAACTCTAGTAAGGTTGGGACCACGCTCACACATGTCACTTGTTCCTGCTGTATTCTTCGCCAAAACATCTCTGTTGTGAAACTGCGATTGAGAACAACTTCCCCTTTGCAGTAGAAGGGAGTGACGAGGGTCACCACGATCCCATTCACGTGGTGAATCGGCAACACGCACATCAGGCGATCGGCAACGCTAAAATTGTGCCAATTGGCAATCCCATCCGCATCGATAAGGAGATTCAGTGCCGAGAGGATCACACCTTTTGGAGGCCCGGTTGTCCCAGAGGTGTATACGATAAGAGCATCATCGTTTAGATCGCCGTCTGGGATGTCATCGTCCAGGAAACGCTGGCTTGACTCTACGGCAGCAACTTCATCAATAAATAGTCGCCCGCACCTACGATCCTCTCCGACAACCACAACGTCACGAAGGCCATGCAAGTGACTCTGAATGCTTTTTATTTCATCGAGGAAGTCTTGCCAACAGAACACAACAAGAGCCTCGGAATGTTCCAAGATATACTGTTTCTTGTCGGGCGGCTCATCCACGTTGATTGGCACAACAACCACACCAAGCACCCACGCTGCGAAATACACCAAGACCGTCTGATCATGATTGAAGAGGACCGTTGCGATGCGATCACCCCGCCGGAGACCAAACCGGCAATGCATGACGGTCGCTGCACACTGGACAAGCAGACCAAACTCTGTGTAGCGATAGCGACGACATGCCCTGCGCTTATCGTCGTAGTAAGTTAAGACTGTTCGAGTGGCGAGGTGAGGGTCACGAACTCGCGAATAAAAGAAATCGGCAAACGATATCCACGGCAGGATGAAAGGGGAACCACCCATTAGATGTGCACGCTGGATCATGTCATGCGTGTCATTGAGATGATTAATCCTAGGACTCACATCAAAAAACCTTCCTAGCTCTTAGCGTCACTCAGTACTTTCATGTTCCCGCCATGCGTACGCCTCGCTCATGGCCTGAGCTCATTCCATAATCACTTTCGGCCTAATTGGGCCTCTTAGTTCGTAACGGGCCCTTCGGATTCTCGCCCATACCGCTCATATAGATCCTCATCACGCTGCTCATAATCCGCATAACGGAGCAACTCGTAGAGTTGCTCCCTCGTTTGCATCTGGCTCAGCTCACCACGTTGCGTCCCTCGGCATTTCAATTCATTGAGTAGCATCTCAACGGCATGCAGAGTGACTCGTAGCGCGGTGAGTGGGAATAAAACAATCCTGTATCCCAACGCTGCAAATTCCTTTACGGTCAAATAGGGTGTTTTTCCGAATTCCGTCATGTTGGCTACCAGCGGCACGTTACCGCCATGTGGAGAAAGCGCTGTAGCGAAGGCCCCAAACTCTTCTGCAGATTCCAAAGCCTCAGGAAACACCGCATCAGCCCCCGCCTCGATATAGGCCAAGGCTCTCATAACGGTCGCGTCAAGCCCTTCGATGGCTCGTGCATCGCTTCGGGCTACGATGAGAAAATCTGCATCCTGTCTCGCCTCGACTGCAGCTCCAATTTTCCGAGCCATGGCGGTTGAGGACAAAAGGCGTTTCCCAGGCAAATGGCCGCACCGCTTCGGGCTTTCTTGATCCTCGATGTGAATTCCAGCAAGCCCGGCATGCTCGAACTCTCGCACTGTGCGCATGACAGCAAGCAACTCCCCATACCCCGTATCGGCATCAGCCAGCATCGGAAGGGTGACCGCGTTTGCGATGATGGCGCTATCTGATACCGCTTCAGTCATCGACACGAGGCCGATATCAGGAAGGCCACGACTCGCAGCGACCCCAGCTCCGGAGACATAGGCAGCTTCGAACCCAGCCCGCTGTATCTGTAGGGCCGTGAGTGCATTGAATGCACCTGGAAGTACAACAGTTTGCCGTTCGATCAATTCGCGCAAGCGCTTTCCCGCGCTCATTTCTCGACCCTCAGGAGTGGCATCAACGCACCCACATCGTTTATCGTCTCAAACTTCCAGACAAAATCAATGACCTTGCCTGCCTGTACTGAACCAAGCTTTCGAGCGGCGAGCCGAAGAAATTTATCTTCCAGCTGATAGTCCGCCATTGGTGATTTGGGATGGCCTAATGGGCAATCAACCTGCTTCACGTATTCCATCCCACTGGAGGTCCGAACAGTGACCCTCGTCGGCATTGATTGTGGATATCGGTCCGTGAAGTCATCCACTTCGACGACATGGGTCTTGTGTATCAACTCCTTAACGTGGGGGTCTCGAAGTCGTTTTGACTCAAATGATCGCAATGTCACAGCTCCATCAAGCAAAGCAATAGCCACACAATAGGGAAAACTATGATCCGCCGTCTCTCGGGTTTCAGGGTGCCACTTCTCGGGATCACGGCCAATGATTTCAATCGCGATGCCATAACTGCCAATTTCCACCTCCGCAATTTCAACAAGGCCGCGAGGGCCTTCGGTTTTGAGCACCTCATCTCTAATCTTGAGAGTCGCCTCAATCGCTGTCTGAGCGTGATATTCCACCGGTCGCGGCTTGATATACGTGTCCAATATTTTGAACGGGATCATCCGCTGACGGAGGCGGCTCTTGTTTGTGGATTCGCCTCCAAGTTTGGGCAAATCCAATGGCCCAGACACAAGCTGGATAAAACCTTTTGCGCCTTCGAATATGGGCGATGGTCCGATCATCCCATACTGAGCGAGCAACGCCGCAAATACCCCATTCCGTCCTGCATTTGAAAAGGCGCAGGCTTTCCACATAGAGAGATCGCCCACTCGCGTTTGCCGAAGAGCGATGTTGGCCACACCAGCGAGATTCACTGCCTGAACCGTTCGGGCTTTGGAGAGTCCCAAGAGTTTGGCAACAGCTAGTGCTGATGAGAACGGGCCGTAGGTAACATGGTCCCATCCGCGTGGTCGGAGCGCCGCCACGTCACAGAGCCGACATTGGATCTCGTAGGCTAGGACGGTCGCTTCAATCACTTGTTTGCCGCAAGCCCCAACGGTCTCTCCAATCGCCAGGATCGCGGCGAGATTGTCTGATGGATGCGCAGGTTCTTTCGAAAGATAGGTGTCGTTAAAGTCCAGATACCGAATCAGTGCTCCGTTCGCGAAGGTTGCAAGATCTGGAAGGGTCTTATGACTGGTGCCCATGATGGTGGCCCCGTTTTTAACCTTGGCGGATTGAGCTAGACGCCGAGCAATGCGGCAGGGTGCGGCATTCCAAGCTCCTATGGCACAGCCGAGACTATCGAGAACGCGGCGTTTGACTTCATGCACAACCTCGGGAGCAAGGCGCATATAGGAAAGTGAGTTGGAGTATCCAGCAAGCCGATCTGCAAGCACTGGTTGTCCTTTTGTCCCTATCGAGTGGGAGATTGCCGTACCCGTTAGTTACTGGAAAGCAAAGTTCGTACCATTGTCGCTTTTCGAGAGATGCTGCCAATCGCTGGCTGGATGCTGACGACAGGAGTCTTCCTGCACTGACGCACGAGATATCGTCGTTTTTACGACCGTTCGTACTAGCTAGCCAAGTACAGTCTTGAATTGTACCGATTGTATTGATTGCGCTACTGAATGATGAAATATTGCTGAGCGCAACAATGCCGATGTCGGCTTGTTTCTCTTCTGTGGCACTTCCCCACACATAGCGTTGCCGGACTTGGTCGGCTTGCCTCAGTCCCTTTCGCACTGGCTCGCTTTGTAAGTCTCTGATGGTACACAAATTGCTCCGCTACCTACAGTGTTGAAGGAGAAAGCCATGAGTGAAAATTTCAACTCACTCGATGTCGATGTGCTTTTCGTTGGAGGAGGCCCAGCTAGCCTAGCTGGCGCATTGCATCTTACTAAGCTCGTAGCACGCTCTAACGAACGGATAGCCGCGGGTGCCCTTCGAGACCGGAAGTTAGAGCCTCAGATTGCGATTATTGAGAAAGGACGGGATGTTGGCGCCCACGCAATCTCCGGGGCCCTCTTCGATCCGCGAGCACTTGAGGAACTGATGCCTGATTATGCGAAACAAGAATTTCCATTTCCAGTTACAGCTACTGCACACGAAGTGCACTATCTGACGACTGAACACGCCTACCAGATTCCGCCTTGGGTGATTCCACCCGCCTACCGAAGTACGGGCTGTTACGTTGGATCCCTTCAAAAACTCAACCTGTGGCTCGCACAGCAGGTTGAGGATGCCGGAGTCCATCTATTCAACGAAACGTGTGGGACTAAGGTCTTGTACGACAACGACTACGTGTGTGGGGTTCTGACCGGAGAAAAGGGGCTGGATTCCGATGGTGGCAGGAAGGCGAACTATGAACCTGGAACACGAATCCAGGCGAAAATTACGGTATTCGGAGAAGGACCGCGTGGAACTTTGGCTGAGGATGTAATCCATAAATTCAACTTGCGAAAAGGAAAAACTCCACAATCCTATGCGCTAGGAGTAAAGGAAATGATCCGCGTCAGAAATCCAGGGTCCCCTGGCTTGGCCATTCACACCCTTGGGTATCCGCTTGGATCACGCGTGTTCGGTGGGGGATTTTGTTATGGCATCGACGATCATCTGTATGCGGTTGGTATAGTGTGTGGGTTGGATTGGGACGATCCTCGAATGGATCCGCACGCGCAGCTCCAACAACTCAAAAAACATCCCCTGATTCAACAGTTCATTGCGGGAGGGGTAGTCGTCGCCTATGGAGCGAAAACGCTCCCTGAAGGAGGGGTTTTTGCCATTCCACGCTTGTACACAGACGGCGCATTGCTTATTGGCGACTCGGCAGGGTTTCTCAATGTCCCATATCTCAAAGGGATTCACTATGCCATGAAGAGTGGGATGGTGGCAGCTGAGACAATTGTCGATGCACTGCACTCGGGCAATGTGTCTGCTTCCGCCTTGTCCTCATATGAGTCGCGCCTAGAAGGAACCTACGTCATACGGGATCTGCATCATGTCCGCAACTTCCGAAGAATGTTTGCCTTGGGTTTCTACCCTGGTTTAGCACTCGGCGGGTTGACGATGTGGACCGGTCTTGGCCCAACCCGACCCGGCCGTATGCGCGAAGACTTCACATATCTTCAGCATCATGAAAATGCCATAGCCAAGCAAAGGACTCATGAACCAGCCCAATATGATGCTGGGGTCCTCGCCGACAAACTGACGGATGTGTTTCATTCTGGCACTGAACACCGTGAGGACCAACCTTCACATATCCGGATCGTCGACCCTTCCCGTTGCCTCACCGATTGCATCCCTCGATACGGTGACGCGCCATGCACGTATTTCTGCCCAGCCAAGGTGTATGAACTCATCGGCCAAGGGGATGACCTCCACATTCGCGTCAATTTTTCGAACTGCGTGCATTGCAAAACCTGTGTCATCAAGGATCCAATCGACGTGAGTGAGGGCGATGGCGTCCAAAACATCATTTGGCGCGCACCTGCGGAGGGAGGGCCCCGCTACCAGGGTCTTTAAGGTCTTTCATGAAAAGAGAAACTGCGCCCACTAGAAATAGTCGAGACAGCGTCCACGCTACGGTATTTCACCTCACGATTTCGGGAAGTGTAGGAGAGCGGAGAGATAACAGGAGGCATAGGGATGATAGATAACATGCTCAACTATGCTGATGATCTGGGACCGCTGAAGATTATCCATGTGCATGAGCCATCCGTGGGGCTACAGGGCATCGTTGTCATCGACAACATCGCCATCGGCCCATCGATCGGCGGCATGCGTATGGCAGAAGATGTCAGCACCGAAGAATGCTTCCGACTTGCGCGCACGATGACCTTCAAAAATGCCGCGGCCGGGCTCCCTCACGGTGGTGGAAAAAGCGTGTTTCACGGGGACCCTGCCATGCCAAAACAAGACAAAGAACGCCGAATTCGCGCCTTTGCCTGCGCGCTGCGAGACACCGTCGAGTATATCTTTGGACCTGACATGGGCACCGACGAGGAATGCATGGCGTGGATCCATGACGAAATTGGTCGGGCAACCGGTTTGCCTCGCGAACTCGGTGGGATTCCTTTGGATGAAATCGGTGCTACCGGTTGGGGTGTGAGACATGCAACCGAGGTCGCACTTGAGTTCTGCAATTTGGGAATCAAGGGTACTCGGATGGTGATTCAAGGATTTGGCGCAGTAGGAATGCACGCGGCGAAGTTTCTTGGAGAACAGGGAGCCAACTTGGTGGGCGTCGCGGATTCAAGAGGGTCGATCGCAAATCCCAAAGGTATCGACATTGACGCATTGATAGGACTGGTAAAAAGTGGCAAAAGCGTCATCGAGTATGAAGATGGAGAGAAGCAAAACCAAGATGCATTGATCGATATCGAATGTGAGATCTGGATTCCAGCGGCCCGCCCGGATGTTGTGCATAAAGGGAATGTAGAACGTCTGAAAACGCGCCTCATTTCGCCAGGAGCAAATATCGCTGTGACGGACGAAGCCGAACGATTCCTCAACAACAAAGGGATCATCTGTCTTCCTGATTTCATCGCGAATGCTGGCGGGGTAATCTGTGCGGCGATGGAATGGCAGGGTGCGAGTGAGATTGTTGCAATGCAGACTGTGAAAGAAAAGGTCCGACACAACACTCGGCGAGTGTTAGAGGACTCGCGAGCGGACCACTGCACACCCCGGGAGGCCGCGCTGAAGCTCGCGGAGCAACGGGTGCGTGCTGCCATGCGTCACAGGCGGTGGTCAGCATTCTAGATCCAACGTAACTACTTATGAACATCATCGTATGCATGAAACAAGTCCCAGCTACTGAATCAAAGCTGACGATTGTAGCTGATGGAAATGATATAGACCGGTCAAACCTGAGTTTTATCGTAAACCCTTATGACGAATTTGCTGTCGAAGAGGCACTGCAAATCAAGGAACGCCTAGGAGCAGGTGAAGTCACAGTGTTGTCCATGCGCCAACATGAGTCCCAGAAACCTGAAGAAGCCCTGCGAACCTGCCTAGCGATGGGCGCTGACAAAGCCATCCTGTTGGACGGTCCGGCCTTTCACGGAGGCGACAGTTTTACGACAGCAACGGCATTAACCTCTGCCATACAACGGTTGCCTTTTGACCTTTTACTTTTCGGCAAGCAAGCAGTAGACGACGATGGTGGTACCGTAGGAATCCAAGTTGCAGAACTTCTTGGCATTCCACATGTTGCCGTTGTGAACAAGCTCGAAGTTCACCCAGTATCACGAGCAGTGGTTGCTCATCGACAAGTCGAGGATGGCATCGAAGTGGTAGAAGCGTCGTTTCCCGTTGTGATCACCTGCCAGAAAGGGCTGAACGAACCTCGATACCCCTCTCTCCCCGGAATTATGAAGGCCAAACAAAAACCACTCAACACCTGGACCTGTGAGGATATCGGCATAGATCCAGGAAGGCTTGGCGCGTCCGGAGCAAAACTCAAAACCCTCCGTGTAGAGCCACCACCAACACGACTGACGGGTCGTATCCTTGATGGTGACACCTCTACTGCCGTCAAAGAACTCGTTCGGATTCTGCATGAGGAAGAAAAATTAATCTGAAAGAGCCTCCCAAGGACTCACATCGTATGCCAAACTCGATTCTCGTGTTCTGCGAACAACGTGACGGTCAACTTAAGAACGTCGGGCTTGAGGCGCTGGGGGAAGCACATCGCTTGGGGACATCTTCTGGAGTGGCCATATGTGCGTGCATCATTGGTTCGGATGTGGCTTCCTCAGCGAATGACCTCTCGGCTTATGGGGCCTCACGCGTGTACGTAGCTGAGAACGCTTCACTGGCTCATTACTCCGCCGAGTTGTATGCCACCATCTTGTCGGATCTCGCTGCACGCCTTCAGCCGGTTGCCATTTGCATGGGTGCTACTGCAATGGGAAAAGACATTGCACCGAGGCTTGCCGCCAAACTAAAGACGGCACTGGTACAGGATTGCGTCTCATTGAAAATGGAAGAAGATTGTTCACTTGTGGCAACCAGACCTATGTATGGAGGCAAGCTGATGGCCATAGTTAAACCGGTCAGCCTGGCCTTGCAGGTTGTGACCATCCGCCAAAACGTGTTTCCTGCGTTGGAACTAAAACCGAATACGAGCATCCCAATCGAATACCTCGCACTTCCTACGACCAGAACCCGGTCCGTCGCAAAAGTCCGCGAGGTTCAGCAAACAGTCGGTGGAAAGCGCGAGTTGACTGAGGCACCGATCATCGTTTCAGGCGGGCGTGGACTGAAAGGACCGGAAAATTTCAAATTAGTTGAAGAGCTCGCCAACGCACTCGGCGGTGCCGTTGGCGCATCACGCGCGGCTGTGGATGCTGGGTGGAAACCACATAGCTATCAGGTTGGACTGACCGGCAAGACCGTCTCGCCTCAGTGCTATGTCGCGTGTGGAATTTCAGGAGCGATCCAGCACCAAGCGGGAATGTCTTCGGCGCGAGTCATTGTTGCGATTAATTCCAATCCCGCCGCTCCAATTTTCAAGTTGGCTACTTATGGGATAGTCGGGAACCTCTTCGATATTTTGCCGGTACTGACCGAAGAAGTGAAGAAACTTCGGAAAAAATGCGCCTAGAAAACTTAAAGTTCATGGATGGCCCAGCTTTCCCAACGCTGTGATGGTGGGATGTACACGATCAAAACCAAGCAAAGTCATCAGGACTGGTGAAGACATAATCCCATGGAACAAATCGCATGGCCGGCCCTATTGAAGGCAATTAGAGGGGAGGATTAGTGATAAAGATAGAAGGGCCTTCAATACTGATTGGATTTGTACTCTTTGCATTAGTCGCTCTGAGCAATGTAGTGATCGCTCATGAGGTGCTGGTGATTCCTGAAGGAATTGAAAGGCAGCACCATAGCTCTAGCGCAATAGAAACCTCTGCATCCGTTGATGAAGCCATGGACAAGATTCTCTATCAATGGACACGGCACAACCTTTCGAATGCGGATTCTCTAGCCAAAGTTTTGCTCCGTAACCTGGAGACGAATTCAAGTGGGTCGCAAAATGGCAATTCCGATACAAACGATATCGGCACGAAGAAATGGGAGGTAAGCTCAACCCCGAAAACAGCGGTTGGGTTGGGCGGGTTGCTTGATCATATAAGTCAGGCAATCCCTTATGCCGAGTGTGTCATGCGCCATTGGGGAGAAAGTCATGCTGTGGAATCCGATAGGCGCACGAGTACAGCACTGGAGAACCTGAAACACGAACTTGATGCATTGCAGAAACTCAATTTTTTTTGAAAAGGAAGCGGCCTCGTATATCAAAGAGGCAATGATACACGTAAAAGAGGTGATCAGTAATGGCAAACAAGGGCATGTCGATCAGGCAACCCTCCATGCGTGGATCGCTCTAGACTTCGCAGAGGCGGCCGCAAGGATCTCCCAATGCCGCGGCCGCTTTTGTGTATCATCAACAGTAGATGCGGGTCATGGTGGTGACAGCACCAGTGGACTTCTGACGACAGGCAACGAATCGCTCCCAGAAATTTTCGAGAAGGCTCAGTGTACGGTCTGCCATTCCATCCCAGGAATTCGAGGAGCCAAGTCTGGTGATCTTGGCCCAGAGTTGTATCTGAAAACAAATGCGCCAAAACGGATCAAAGATTCTGGGTATCACGGGGTAGCCCCCTCGGTTCGCGAATACATCCTAGAATCTATCATTGATCCCAACCTCTATGTGGTTCCAGGTTTTGACGCGGACTTGATGCCCGATGACTTCGGTACGACGCTCAATGCTAAAACACTGTTCAGAATTGTGGACTACCTCGCTCAACTGGAAGAGAGCAAATATGATGAGGTGCTGGAAAAATGAGAAATTGCACAGTTTGCAGGCCATCGAGCATCCGACTGCTCAAGAGAGCTCTTGTTTTCTTAACCCGAGAACTCAGGAAGTTTCCTCCACCAAGCTGATCCAAGGAGTGATGACCCGTTGTTACGTTGCCTACACAAACGCTTTCATCCCCAGCACATGGGACCCGATCAGCAGTTTTTGAATTTGTGACGTACCTTCATAAATTGTCGCGACTTTGGCATCCCGGTAGTAGCGTGCCACTATGGATTCTTCCGAGTAGCCGTACGCACCAAATATTTGAACGGCATCACTAGCCGCACGGACAGCTGCCTCAGAGGCGAAATACTTCGCCATTGACGTCTCAATCGTTGTCACCAGGCCTAGATTCTTCAGGTGGCCAGCACGATACACAAGCAATCTGGCCGCATCAAGATCAACCGCCATGCGGGCAATCATGTCTTGGATAAGTTGAAAACGTCCTATCGGTTTGCCAAACTGCTGCCTAGTCGTCACATACTGTTTGCAGGCATCGAGACAGCCTTGAATGATTCCAACGCTCCCAGCGGCGACGCTATACCGTCCATTATCCAATGCCGACATGGCCACTTTGAACCCCTGCCCCGCTGATGCAAGCAGGGAACTATCTGAAACGATACAATTTTCAAACAGTAACTCTCCTGTATCAGACGAACGAAGCCCCAGCTTTCCAGTAATCGGGCGGGTTGAGAATCCTGATGTCCCCTTGTCGATAAGAAAGGCTGCTATCCCATTGTGCCCCTTGGTTTTATCAGTTTGTGCGAAGACAAGGGCCACATCGGCGACGGTGGCGTTTGAGATCCAGATCTTGCTGCCATTCAGCACCCACTGCTTCTCGTAGCGAGTCGCGGTTGTCTCCATGCTGGCAGGATCGCTGCCGGCGTTTGGCTCGGTCAGCCCGAAGCATCCCAAGAGATGGCCAGTACAGAGTTTGGGAAGATAGCGCTTTTTTTGTTCTTCCGTGCCCCAATGCAAAATACTCAGTTCCACTAATGAGACTTGTACCGATATAGTAGTTCGAAGTGAGGAATCGGCCTTTCCCACTTCTTCTGTGAGAATAGCATGGCTGACGAAATCAAGGCCTGAGCCTCCATATTCTTTCGGTATTGGTCCACCCAACAACCCTAACGTTGCCATACGGTGAACAAGTTCATCGGGGAATCGGCTGGCACGATCATGTTCTGCCGCGACAGGGGTGATTTCCTGCTCGGCAAACCTGCGAACTGTTTCTCGGATAAGCCGATGCTCTTCTGTCAGATCAAAATTCATGGAGGCACCATGCCCTGTCGTTGATGACTCTCGATCGCTTCAACAAGTTCGGAAATACCGCCGCTTTTTAAGGCCACTGCGCGGAGAACTTGAGGAAGCCATTGTTGCAGTTCTCGCACGGTCGTATCTGCCCCCTCACGATCACCTTTGTTCACAACAACGATGTGTGCGATTTCAAACAAACCAGCCTTCATCGCCTGTACTTCGTCCCCCAACCCTGGAGCCACAACAACCACGACGGTCTGGACGACATGAGTGATGTCCCCTTCATCTTGCCCCACGCCCACGGTCTCAACAAAAATCACCCCATAGCCAGCTGCTTCTAACACCCGCACTGCCTTGTATGTTGAGGGTGCAAGACCTCCGTGTTGACCACGCGTGGCCATACTTCGGATGAAGACCCCGAGATCTTGCGTGTGTTGCTGCATACGAATGCGGTCGCCGAGAAGGGCTCCTCCTGTCAACGGGCTCGTCGCATCTACCGCAATAATCCCAACCTTTTCCCCCTGCCGCCTGTACGCCTTCGCAAGTTGATCAATTAATGTACTCTTTCCTGCACCCGGGTAGCCCGTCACCCCAATCACCGATGAGCATCGCGTGTTTGTATCAAGGAGTCCCAAGGTCATACTTCCAAGAGGCTCGTGCCTTTCGAGCGCCGTGATCACACAAGCGATGGCTCGGATGTCCCCATTTTTAACCCGTTCGGCTAATACGTCTGGGGTTAATGGTTCTTTACCTGTGGGTGTGCTCGAACCACACATCGGTCACCTTAAACGATGGAGTCTTGGCAAAACGAGCAACTACCGGCAAACCGATGTGGACAGTCGACGGTTCCATGCCTTTCAGTCTAGCCAGAAACAACGAATCAACGCCGTCGAACTCCACAAGGATTAATGTAAACGGGGTTTCGTCAAGAAAGACTTCACCTCCAAAATAACAGGTGGTGAACGTGTGAACTCGGCCTGTTAATGGTAGTTCGCACCAATCTGTTGCAGCTCCACACTCCATACAATGAGACCGAGGGGTCGCGTAGATGTATCCACATTCCGTACAGCACGAGCCGAGGAGTTTCTTTTTGCTCAGACCAACAAAGAATGGCGAGTCTTGGGCATAGCTGTGGTGATAGTCGATCTCGTAATGATCGAGCAAGACCAATGGATCGACACCCAAGAGAACGGATCCCTGTGCGTGCATATGAATGCCTCTCTTCATGTGGCCTCCAAAATGGAAACGGTGATATATGTTCCAGTACCCGCATGGCTATGAATCAATCCGCGTTTGGCCTGTTGCACCTGCAACGTGTCGTCTCCAAGGTGTTTGCTAGTTGTTCCCTGCAGTTGCCAGAAGGCAAACACAGCTTGCATCAGCCCTGTCGCGCCCACCGGGTGCCCACAAGCCAACAGCCCTCCCGAAGGATTGACCGGCAGACGTCCTGCCTTTGGTATATCGAGTCCGTAGTTCACATCTGCCATGAATGGCGCACCACTCTCCACAAAGCGCCCGCCTTCTCCATATTTGCATAATCCGAGATCCTCATAGGTCTGAATCTCCGACGAGGTGTAGGCATCGTGAAGTTCGACAAAACTCAGTTCCTCGAGTGGATTCCTAATACCTGCCATCTCATAGGCAAGCTTTCCGGCCATCCGACCTCCCCGAAAGGAATGGACTCCAGGATACCGAAGGTGAAGATAATCCGATTCTTGCTCATGCGGCAGGAGCATCACTTTGTCATGAGGACGATCAGCCATCCGCATCGTATCCGAGCCAGATCCTACCCCGGCAATCCTTACGGGACGATCGCACACCTTTGCTGCAAGCTCCTCAGAAGCCAGGATGCACGTCGCCGCCCCATCCGACATCGTGCAGATGTCCTCCATTGTCAGCGGCGTGGCGACCATCGGTGACTCCCTTACTTGCTTTACCGAGAGCCGCTTGGCCTTCTGGGCATAAGGATTGCATAGCGCATTGACATGATTCTTAACCGACACCATCGCCAACTGTTCAACGGTTGTCCCAAATTCGTACATATGACGCTGGACCATCATCGCGTAATAGCCCGAGTAAAACCCCCCCACAGGAAAATCAAAGTTTGTATCCGATGCCAGCGCGATGAATTCGTTTCCCTTCCAGGTATTGACCCTCGACATGGTTTCGAACCCAAAGGCCAAACAGCAGTTCATCCGCCCAGACGCAATCGCCTCCCAAGCCGACTGAAAACAAAGTCCCCCCGTGGCGCCTCCTCCCTCGACTCTCTTCGATGGCTTGGGACAGAGTCCAAGGTAATCCTGCACCATGCTGGCAGCTTTCAATTGCCTCGTGAAGTGGTCAGAGAAATAGGACCCAACGGCCCCATCAATCATATCTTTTGAGAATCGCGGCACATCACGCAAGGCATAGTCATACGCCTCTTTGACCATCAATCGAAAGTCTTTGTTGATATGTGCCTTGGCAAACTTGGTGATTCCGCCACTGATCATGTAGACCGGTCTCATTCCTTGAGCCCTTTCACCGAATCGACGATCTCACTCATAGGTGTCCCAGGTTGGAAGATCATGCGTATGCCGGCGTTCTTGAGCATCGGGATATCCTCATCTGGAATGATGCCTCCTGCGATGACCGCAATGTCGTCCGCGCCCTGTTCTTTCAAGAGGGCCAGCACGCGTGGCAAAAGGTAGTGATGGGCACCAGACAACAGGCTCAGGCCGATTACCTGCACGTCTTCCTGAATGGCCGTCGCCACAACCTCTTCCGGAGTCTGGTGCAGACCACAATAAATAATTTCCATGCCGGCATCGCGGAGTGCCCGGACGACCAACTTGATCCCTCGGTCATGCCCGTCCAGACCAACCTTTCCAAGCAATACGCGAAGAGGTAGCGTTGCCACGGTCATTCCTTTGCCTCTTCGAACCTAAGTTTCCCATCGCCATCTTTACGCACATAGCCTATTTGGACATGCGGATCGTGATCGAAAACCATGAGCCAAGTTTCCTCAAACGCGCGATCAAGAACCCATCGCTTAGTCTCTAATGTCTGCAAAGGAAAGAGGTCATAGCCCATAATGTGCGAAAGCGGCAGATGAGAGACGGTCGGAATTAGATCTCCAAGGTAAAAGGCGATGCGTCCTTCCGACTCAATCTTCACACTCTGGTGATGAGTGGTGTGTCCCTGAGTCACAACAACCGAGATCCCTGGTAACAATTCGGTATTGCCGTCCAGCAATGCCCATTGATTCATTTGGGTAACCGGAACAAAGTTCTGCTGCCGGTAGCTCGCCCTGGTCCGTTCGTTGGCCTGAATCGCATCGTCATACTCTCCACGTTGGACACAATAGGTAGCCTTCGGGAAGGCAGAAACGATGCCAGAATTCTGGCCCTCTACAGTGTTTCCTCCGGCATGATCGAAATGCAAATGCGTATTAATGACAATGTCAATGTCCTCGGGAGTAAGATCCAATCGGCTCAACGATTCATAGAGAGGAGGAACCCGATCCACCGCAAACATTTCTTGAAATTTCGCATCGTCTTTATCCCCCAAGCCAGTATCCACGAGAATGTTTTTCCCATTGGCTTTGATGAGCAAAGGCGTCACACTTAACTGAATGCGGTGCCGGTCATCGGCTGGACAGAATTGCTCCCACAACACCCGTGGCACGGTCCCGAACATGGCTCCGCCATCGAGGCGAAATCGACCATCCGTGACCGGATGAATGTCAAATGCACCAAGTCTCACAGTACAATCGGTTCGGAATACGTCCCGAACACCTCCTTGAGCCTTCCGCAGATCTCGCCCAGAGTCGCATAGGATTTGACCGCGTCGATGAGATAGGGCATCAGATTCTCAGACGTGATCGCAGCTTTGTGCAACTTCCGCAGGGTGTCAGCAACTCGCACGGCGTCTCGGCTTTTTCGCAACTCAGAAAGACGCGTCACCTGTTCCAATTCCACCTCAGGGTGAATCTTGAGGGTCGGGACCGAGCATGGCACATCGTCAACGAATGCGTTGACCCCGACAATGCTTCGTTCGTTCTGCTCCACTTCCTGTTGATATCGATGTGAGGCCTCGAAAATTTCCCGTTGTGGAAAGCCGCGTTCGATGGCCTTTACCATCCCACCAATGTCATCAATCTTCTTGAAGTACTCACGGGCCCCTGCTTCCATGCGATTGGTTAACGATTCGATATAGTAGGAGCCGCCGAGAGGGTCCACGGTGTTGATGACATGACTCTCATTGGCAATAATCTGCTGCGTCCGAAGTGCCAACTTCACTGCTCCTTCGGTCGGCAACGCTAGCGTCTCATCCAGAGAATTCGTGTGGAGAGATTGGGTCCCACTCAACACCGCGGCGAGCGCTTGGAGGCTGACCCTCACCACGTTGTTCATCGGCTGTTGCGCCGTAAGGGAACACCCGGCAGTCTGGGCGTGGCAACGGAGCTGGAGAGAGCGCGGATCCTTCGGATGGTAGCGTCGCTCTATCTCACGTGCCCACAATCGACGAGCTGCTCTGAACTTCGCTATTTCTTCAAAAAAATCGTTGTGAACGTTGAAGAAAAATGAAAGCTGAGGAGCGAAAGCATCCACGGCAAGGCCGGCATTGACCGTAGCATCCACATATGTGAGCCCGTTGTAGAGAGTAAACGCCAATTCCTGAACTGCTGTCGATCCGGCCTCGCGAATGTGGTAACCACTGATACTGACCGGATGCCACTTCCAAACATGTTGAGCACAATAGGCAATCGTATTGGTGATTAACCGAATGTGCGGTTCTGGTGCGAACAGCCACTCTTTCTGAGCAATATATTCTTTGAGAATATCGTTCTGAAGTGTGCCCCCAAGTCGCTCAAACGGAATTCCGCGTCGCTCCGCCACTGCGAGGTACATGGCAAATATGATGGCGGCAGGCCCATTGATGGTCATCGACGTGGTGATTTTGTCCAACGGGATGTTCTCAAAAAGAGATTCCATGTCGCTCAAAGATGAGATTGTCACACCACAGCGTCCTACTTCACCGCGTGCGAGGGAATCATCTGCATCCAAGCCCATGAGTGTGGGCATGTCAAAGGCGACACTGAGACCGGTTTGGCCGTGTTTGAGGAGATACTTCATTCGGCGGTTGGTATCGTTAGCCGTACCGAATCCGGCGAATTGGCGCATTGTCCACAGTCGACGCCGATACATAGCCGAATAGAGCCCACGGGTATACGGAAATGCGCCTGGGTTTCCGAGGTCTGTGTCGGCGGCCCAGCCCTTGAGGACATCGGTTGAATACACTTGATCAATTTCCAACCCAGATAGAGATGTAACTCTCGAAGGGCACTCTTGCATTACTTCACCTCTCTCAGAAGGTCTCGCGCGATGACGAGGCGCTGTATCTCAGACGTCCCTTCATAGAGTGGGATGGCTCTGGCATCTCTGAAGTATCGCTCGACAGGATGGTCCTTCATATAGCCAGCCCCCCCGAAAACCTGAATCGCGTGTGAAGCCACCCGATTGACCATCTCGGAGGCGTAGAGCTTGGCCATTGAGGCCTCACGAGTGAAGCGTTGCTGGCCGGTTGTTTTGACCACTGCGGCTCGATAGGTAAGCAGGCGTGCCGCTTCGATCTCCGTAGCCATGTCAGCCAATTTCCACTGGATCGCTTGAAATTCTGCGATTGGCTTACCAAATTGATAGCGCCGCTTGGCGTAGGGGATCGCGGCATCGAGACAAGCTTGGGCGATGCCCAACGCCTGCGCTGCAATCCCAATTCGCCCCGCATCCAACGTCGAGAATGCGACCCTGTAGCCCTCGCCTACATTGCCCAAAACCTGCTCTGAATGAACAGATACATTCTCCAGAATCAGCTCACAGGTATCAGAGGCGAGCAGTCCCATCTTTCGTTCCTTCTTTCCTACCGAGAAGCCTGGAGTAGCCTTGTCCACAAGGAAGGCCGTAATCCCTTTGTGGCTCTTGCTCTTGTCCATAGTGGCGAAAACGATTGCCTGTGAGGAAATCTCACCGTTTGTAATAAACAGCTTCGTCCCATTGAGAACAAATCCATCGTCACCCTGAATCGCTGAGGTACCCAACGCCATCGCATCCGATCCGGAACCTGACTCAGTGAGGGCATAGCATCCCAAACGCTCTCCCTTGGCGGCTGGGGCCAGCCACCGAAGCTTTTGTTCATGAGATCCAAAACGCATGAGAGGATCGCCGTAGAGCGTATTGTTCACGGTCATGGCCAAACCTACACTCGCGGAGGCTTTGCAAACTTCTTCTAAGACGATGACGTAGGCCAGATAATCCATCCCTGCCCCGCCATACTCTGAAGGGACGCAGATTCCCATCAGGCCAAGTTTTGCCATCTTCTCCAACAGATCCTTTGATATCGCACCTTGTTCATCAAAAGTCTGAGCGTGTGGAGCGATCTCCTTCGCAACAAAATCGCGGATCATGTCGTGAAGGGTCTTCTGTTCTTTGGTCAGCTCGAAATCCACTGCATAAACCCTTTGAACAATCAGCTCTAGAGTTTCTACGACTAGCTAAATTCCGATGGCTAATCGCGGGGGATACACATAAAACCCTCGACCGCTTTTACGCCCCAACCACCCAGCTTCTACATATTTTCGGAGCAACGGATTAGGACTGAATTTGGAATCACCCAAGTCATGATGAAGAACCTCGCAGATTGCAAGGACAGTGTCGAGGCCAATCCTGTCAGCAAGAGCAAGGGGGCCCTGCGGGTGGTTCGCGCCAGCAGTCATGGCTAAATCAATAGCCTCCGGCGTTCTCTCGCTATCCGACTCCCCTTGTCGCTCCTGTAGGAGACAAATGGCCTCATTGATCATGGGGATCAAGAGCCGGTTAACAATGAATCCAGGTGTGTCGATACAGATCACAGGAGTTTTCCCCATTCGCATCACAAGCCCCGTTGCCCTTGCAACCGTCTCCTGTGAGGTCTCTAGCCCCCGTACAATCTCGACAAGCCGCATCACTGGAGCTGGGTTCATGAAGTGAATGCCAACGACGCAATCAGGCCGCTCCGCTGCTTTCCCCAACAAGGTGATTGAGATGGAGGAGGTGTTACTTGCCAAAATGGTTTCCGGTTTGCAACACACACCCATTTGCCGAAAGAGGTCTGTTTTGAGTTCGGAATCTTCTGGAGTTGCCTCAATTACAAATTGGGCCTCCGCAAGTTCTTCAATGCGCCCAATTGGGTGAAGACGGGCGACGCAAGGCGCAACGTGGCCAGGATGGAGGATGCCTTTCGTAACAGCACGTTCAAGGTCCGCCTTAATTCTTTCCAATGCTACCTTCACGATGGCAGAACTGACGTCCAGCAGGAGAACATCCCACCCGCTCATGGCGACAACATTAGCAATTCCACAACCCATTTGGCCCGTGCCAACAACTCCAATGCATTGAATGTCATCAATTGTCATCACTCGTACCACTGACGTGAAAGCGTAAGGTCCTACACACGTTCGACGACCACCGCCAATGCCTCACCTCCACCGATACAGAGACTCGCGATTCCTCGACGATCTCCCCGCGATTCCATAGCATGCAGAAGTGTTGTGAGAATGCGCGCGCCTGTCGCGCCAATTGGATGGCCAAGTGCCACGGCACCACCGTTCACGTTGACCTTCGCATGATCAAGTCCAAGCTCGCGATTCACAGCCAAAGGCACTGCGGCGAATGCCTCGTTGATTTCGAATAGATCGATGTCTGGCACAGAGAGACCGGTTTTTTTCAACACTCTCTGGATTGCCTCCACCGGTGCAATCGTAAACCATTCCGGGGCCAATGCAGCCCCGGCATACCCAACAACTCTAGCCATCGGTACCAATCCCAACAATTCCGCCTGATCTGATGCCATGATGACCAATGCTGCAGCTCCATCGTTGCAGGACGGCGAATTGCCTACCGTGAGCAGACCGTCTTCTTTGAAGATGGGGGGGAGGGCACGGAGCTTAACAGGGTCCACGCGCGTAGGTTCCTCATCTTCCCTCACCATGAGAGGCCCTCCTTTGCGCTGTGACACCTCGACTGCAACGACCTCATTTTTGAACTCCCCTGATGAGATTGCAGTATTCGCGCGTCGATAACTTTCGATGGCGAAGTTATCGAGTTCTGTTCGCGTCAGGCCGTATTTGGTCACGCAAAGCTCTCCGGCGCTTCCCATATGAAAATCGTTGTAAACATCCCACAGTCCGTCCCTAACCAAACTGTCTATGAGCTCGGCATGGCCAAGGCGATATCCCTGCCTGGCTCGTTCGAGAAGATAGGGAGCACGGGTCATACTTTCCATCCCACCGGCAACGACGATGTTTGCATGACCAATCGCAATCGCCTGCACAGCCATGATGACGGTCATAAGGCTTGATCCACAGACTTTATTGACCGTCGTCGCACCCACAGAGTGCGGAATCTGAGCACCGATGGCCGCTTGCCTAGCGGGAGCCTGTCCAAGACCAGCGGTAAGGACGCAACCCATGTACACGTCATCGACGCGATTGCCAGGAAGGTCAATGCGTCTCAATGCCTCCGCAATCGCGGCACTTCCAAGCGTTGTCGCAGAAGTCTGGCTGAGGATGCCATTGAAACTTCCAATCGGCGTCCGTGCTGCACTCACAATCACGGCGTCGCGCTTGCTGGTCATAGCAACGTTTCCCAATCACTGTGCTCGAGATTGGTTTTCACCCTGGACATGAACTGATCTGCCGTTGCACCGTCAATGACTCGATGATCGAATGAAAAGCTCAAGTAACATATCGGCCGGATGGCAATAGCATCATCGATCACAGCCGTGCGCTTCTGCACCGCCCCTACCCCCAGAATGGCGGTTTGGGGCTGATTGATGATCGGCGTGCTGAACAGACTCCCGAATCCTCCGTGGTTAGTAATTGAAAACGTTCCACCTTGAACTTCTTCTGGATACAACTGTTTGGTTCTGGCGCGCTCGGCCAGATCGGCAATTTCATTCGCAAGCAATTTGAGACCTTTTTGATCTGCGTTCCTGATGACAGGCACTAACAAACCCTCGTCCAGAGCGACGGCAATTCCAATATGAATCGCTTGTTTCATGATGATGCCTGACTCTCCCCACGATGCATTGCACATTGGGACATCTCTTAGGGAGCGCGTCACAGCTGTGATGACAAAGGGGAGGTAGGTCAGTTCATGGGTTACACGCACTTTGGTGATTTCCGAGAAGTCCACCTCGAAAAAGGTAACGACGTGGGCCGACGTCTGCCGACTTCTGACCATCCGCTCAGCAATGGTTTGTCGCATGGTCGTCAAAGGAAGAACTTTATCGTCGATTGGCAAAGTCCGAATTGGAATCATTGGAGATGCCTCTTGATGACCTGCTGTGCTAATTGATTCCTCCTTTTGGCGTTTGGCTATGAACCCCATGACATTTTTCTTGGTTATCCGGCCCCCAACGCCGGTTCCTTTCACTAGCGAGAGGTTGACCTCATGTTTTCTTGCGAATTGCCGCACGGCTGGTGAATAGCGATCCAAAGCACTTTCCGGGGGAGTCGTAGGACGAACAATCATTCCGCCCGCACGATTCACGACTTCAGTCGATGCCTCCTCAGCCCCTAATCGAGCCAGCAGAGTGCCTACCGGCACGGTCTGTCCTTCCTGAACGAAAATCTCGTCCACGACTCCACTCTCGGGTGAGGGAATCTCTAACGCCACTTTGTCGGTTTCAACCTCCAGAAGCATCTGGTCTTTTCCAACACGGGCACCTTGAGGAATCAACCATGCGATGATTGTGCCCTCAGCGACGCTTTCCCCAAGATGAGGCATGATGATGTCTATAGCCAAGACTTCCTCCTTACCCATCATCCACTCTTTCAATCAATATGCCGCCAACTTCCGAGCTGCATCGACAACGTCAGTTGCACTGGGAAGAAAATACTCTTCCAACGGCGCGCTGAAGGGAACAGGGGTATCTGGTGCGGCAAGTCGCATAATGGGCCCGTCCAGACAGTCGAAACATTCCTCAGCCAACTGTGCGGAAATCTCAGCGCCAATCCCGCCAGTCCGGTTGTCTTCATGGAGCATGATCGCCTTGCTGGTTTTACGTACCGACTGAAAAATTGTCTCTTTGTCCAGTGGGATCAACGTCCGGAGATCGATGACTTCAAGATCAATCCCTTCTTCAGCCAAGAGCACGGCAGCCTTCAAGGCCTCGTGTACCATTGCGCCATAGGTGATCACCGAAATATCATTCCCCGTTCGCTTGCAATTGGCTTGACCAATGGGGACGAGATACTCTCCCTTCGGCACTTCCGCTTTGATACGCCGGTAGAGAAACTTGTGTTCGAAATAAATGACAGGGTTAGGATCACGAATAGCCGCTTTTAATAAGCCTTTTGCATCGTAGGGAGTTGAAGGGGCCACGATCTTGAGGCCTGGGGAATGAAAGAACCAAGCTTCAGGGCACTCGGAATGGAACGGNCCACCGTGCACTCCGCCTCCAAAAGGCGCCCGGATCACTAGCGGTACTGCTGCTCCCCATCGGTAATGATTTTTTGCCGCCACTTCCGTGATCTGGTCGAAGGCGCACGAAATAAAGTCAGCGAACTGCATCTCAACCACAGGTCGCATCCCCATCATTGCCGCACCTATACCAGCTCCGACAAACCCGGATTCAGAGAGTGGTGTATCTAGAACCCNCCACTCGCCATACTTTTCTTGGAGCCCCTCGGTGATCCCGAAGGCTCCCCCATAACGGCCAATGTCCTCACCCATAAGGAAAACCCGTTTATCACGCGCCATTTCATCGTCAAGGGCTTGGGAAATCGCCTCCAGATAGGTCACGTCGTGTTGCACACTAGGTTGGATCGTAGCGATCGTCATGGTTGCACCTCACCCTCATTCGCAAAAACACCTTCGTGCACGTCCGCTCCATCAGGGAGGGGGCTTTGTTTGGCGTACTCTACTGCAGCCTCGACCTCTGCCCTGATCCTTTCCCTAACATCGCAGAACGACGCTTCATCGGCATAGCCACATTGCAGGAGTAATTGCTCTGCCTTCAAGATCGGGTCCTTCTTCTTCCACTCCTCCAATAATTCCTTCGGAACGTACTTGGCCGAGTCGTGCTCGGAGTGCCCATGCATGCGCATCGTCTTACACTCAATAAAGGTCGGGCCATCTCCGCTCCGAGCACGGTGAACTGCCCGCTTAGCAGCTAGGTATACAGTGGCCACATTATTCCCATCCACAATCTCACTGGGCATCCCATATGCTTTCGCTCGATCCGCCACGTTGGGAATTGCCATCTGCCATTGCAACGGAGTTGAGTAGGCAAATTGATTGTTGTTGCAGAAAAAGACCACGGGAAGTTTGCGTACTGCGGCAAAATTCATAGCTTCATGGAAATCGCCCCGACTCGTTCCACCATCCCCCGTGTTGGTCGCAACGACACGAGGCTCTTCACGAATTTTGAAGGCGAGTGCTACACCAGTGGCAACTGGAAGATTATCCGCAAGGTGACTGACAAACGCGACAATGCCTCGTTTTAGATCTCCGATGTGGACATTGCCATCCTTGCCTTTGGTGGGACTTGTCCGTCTGCCTAAATATTGAGTCACTACATCATATGGCGTGATTCCACGAACTAGGAATGCACCCATATCTCGATGGTATGGGGCAATGACATCGTCTCGTTCCAGAGCAGAGGCATATCCAACGCTAATCGCTTCCATGCCATTGCTCGTATACACCCCACCCAAAATTACCCCTTGCCGATACAGAGTTGTGATTCTGTCTTCCAATACTCGAGTCAGACACAAGTAGTAATACATGTGAAGGAGGTCCGCCTGTCCGATCTGGCAAGCAACAGGAGCTTCGCCAACGTCTGAGCCCTCTCCTGTGGCTAGAGGTAACGTGATTGATCCTTTCGAATTGTCCATGATTTCCCCTCCGCATACCAAAACTAACCTTCTTCCGATTCTTAATTTTTAATATTCCTGTTCCACAACAGGTTTACGCTCAATGAGCGCCTGGACAAACATGTTGCACCCGATAATAGTGGTGCGACTAGCTAGTTGCTCTTTGAGCAATCTCACGCCACGGTCATCGACATAGCTCACGCCAGACATATCCATGGTCACTACCACACCTTGTCCGAGAAACTCGTGGCATACCTGCTCAAGCATGGCACACCAGTCCCCTCGAAGCTGTCCCTCCAGAACAAGGCGGACAGTGTTAGCATTTTTTGTTTTACCTTTCGCTGTAACTCGCAACATGCTACCCGCCGCCTACAACGCGTACGGAGACGCTCTTTCTCAGATACAGAAGCTACCCGCTTCTCACATCATGGAGAGGAAAAGCAATGCCGATACCAGCATCCTACACACAAGAAATGAGCTGTTTTCCGCGCAATTTTGGGAAACGCGCTATTCCAGCTGAGCGATACGAGTTTCGACATATCGTGCCAATGCCGATATGTCGTTCACATAGAGAGAAGTGGGTGGGATTATTCGGATTGTATTGCTTTGAGGAGAGGTGTGCGATGTGAAAAACAAGGATAGCGCCCTAATTGACAACGACATTGGGAGGGCTGACCTCCTTCACATGTATTACTACTTGTGTCTGACTCGAGTATTGGAAAACAGAGGGCGCAGCGCTGTCTCATGTGGCCGTGTGTGAGTTCCCGTCACATGTGTGAGTTGAGTCCAGCTCGTTGCCAGAGGCCGTACAGGGGGAGATCCATGCGGAATTTCCTTCCTGCTTTCCATCAGATGGACTCTGTGATCGTTGTGCCGAGGTGTATACCGCGGACAATAAACCGGAGAGGCCAGTTTAAGGATGATTTAGCTATACTACAGTCATCCAAAGAAGCTACGGAGGACCGCGAAATGGTGTCGTTAGGAGGAGTGGGTAGTCTTTCTTATTCCGAGTTTCTCCATCCGACTTCGGAGGGTATTGGGATGGAGACCAAGAATTTTCGCCGCACCTTTAGCTCCCCCAATCGCCCAGAAGGTTTTCTCTAGAGTTTCAACAATGTATTCCCGTTCCATCTGTTCCAACGTTAACAGAGCGTGAGGCCGTAGCCCTTTATCTTCTAACATCGGCATCCCTGTGAAATCATCCGGCAACACAAGGGTGGGTCCGTTGCAGAGAATCACAGCCCGCTCCAGAACATGAAGCAATTCTCGAACATTGCCAGGCCAATGGTACTGAGACAACTGTTCCATCGCCTTGGGATCGACCTCATCAATGCGTTTATTCATCTTCCTCATAAATCTCGTGACGAAGTAACGGGTGAGTAATGGAATGTCGTCCTTCCGTTCCCTGAGTGAAGGTACGTGAACAGGAAAAACATTGATACGGTAAAAGAGATCTTCACGAAACGTCTTAGCCGTGACCGCCGCACCAAGATCGCAATTGGTTGCCGCAATAATACGAACATTCAGACGGTGGGTTTCAGTACTACCAAGACGCTCAAAGGTTTGCTCCTCCACGATCCTGAGCAACTTGGCCTGAAGCTCAAGCGGAAGCTCGCTGACCTCATCCAGAAAGATAGTCCCACCTTGAGCTACTTCGAAACGGCCGATTTTCCTTGATAAAGCACCGGTGAACGAACCACGCTCGTGTCCAAACATCTCACTTTCAAGCAACCCCGCTGGCACCGCCCCGCAGTTGACCGTGACCATAGGACCGGCCTTGCGCGCACTCTCTGCATGAATCGCCCGCGCAACGAGTTCCTTCCCTGTTCCAGTCTCCCCCAGAATCAGCACCGTCGAATCTGTCGGTGCAACGGTCTCTATATTGGAGAGCATGGGTTTCAAAGCTTGACTATCACCAACAATTGCAGAAAAATGCCCTTTCTCCTCAACCTCCTGCTTCAGATATATCGTCTGGTTATGTAGCTGGACCTTCGTGTGCTCAACATCCTGAACACAATTCACATTTCGAAAGGCGATGGCCATCTGTACAGCCATATCAGTAAGGAACTTGATGTGAGTGTCCGAAAAATGTCTCGGCTCTCGGCTTGCAACAGTAAACGTCCCCAGAACGGTTTCGTCGAATTGCATGGGAATGCTCACGGCCGATTGTAGACCTTCGCGATAAAACAAATCATCCTCAAAAAAGTCTCTCACGGCTGACAGATCGGATCGAACGCAGGGAGTTCGATGATCCATCGCCCAGCCCATGGCACTACCGACATGAGGAATCTCCATCCCGCGTTTCAGATGGCGCTTGGAGGTGGTTGCCTCGAGAACATAGATAAAAAACTTGTCTGCTACGGGGTCATAGACCGTGATGCCGGCCTGATCGAATGCCGCAACACGATGTATTTCCTCAGCCACTGCGTGAAACAAGGCATCTTTGTCAAGTTTCAAGACTAGGGCGTTGTTGATTTGTAGTAACGTCTGATATCGTGCCTTTTCCTGAACATGAGAAGTAATATCTTGGGTGATGAACAAATGGCCATGGTTGGGAATAGGAATACACCGTCGCTGAAAGACGCGTCCATCAGACTGGCNAACCGTGTCCCAGTGGCATTCCTGAGAGTCCAACCATTGGATCATTCGGTCTGCAACCTGTTTGGTATCTTCGTAATCTGTCGAGACTTTTCGTATGACGTCATCGGTGAGGAAGCACGTGCTGGCCTCCCAATCTTCTTCATCCAGAACACCCACATGCACGAGAATCTTGTCGTAGGCAGGATTGCTCACCTTCAATTTTCGATCATGCCCAACAAGGCAAATAGCGTCTGTGGNTGAATTAAGGACCGCGCGAAGCAATTCCAGTTCGTTCATGGTTGTAGCAACTCACACGCCAGTGACATTGCGTAATGAATATTCATCACTCATTCCTGTGCCACCCTTTACCGTTGAAACTCGTATAGTGAACCAAGGTCCAAAATCGCAGTTAGTTCATCCAATGTTTTCTGGCATTCCGTCAAAAAAAGTGGGTCTGCAAGGTCGTCAATGTGGAGACGATCACGAAAATTCCGGCTGACCCAACCCACCAAACACTCATAGCGCAATTCGGTCAGTATCACATTCTCATGCACATGAGCCAGTTCCTCATCCGTCAGGACAACGCGAAGCCGTAGGCAGGCAGGCCCACCGCCATTGAGCATGCTCTGTTCGAGATCAACATAGCACACATGCTGAATTCCACTATCATCCACAAGCGCATTAATACATGCCCGAGCTGAGGCAATCTCGCAACACCGAGAGGGCGCGATGAGATATTGCGACTGATCAGGTAGCGTCACCAGTTGGCTGTTAAAGATATAGGATTGGACGGCTTGATCGATCGGCAGTTGTCGGTCTGTAATTTTAATAGCATTCAGCTCGATGTCGTAGTGTTCAGCACATATCCTCCGGATACTAGAAATTGTGCCTGGGCCATCTAAAAACGCATCCGCGTGATACCACAGCAAATTCCGATCCCCAACGCAAATGACATCATTATGAAAGACCCCTTGGTCGATCGCCACAGGATTCTGTTGAGTGACAAGGGTGGCATCATCACGCAATTCGTGCAGGCGTTTTACGGCCATTGATGCTTCTCTTGTCTGACGAGCTGGATACGCGGTCGGATATCTATCTCCCAAACTTAAGGCTTCACGGCCATAGACGAATATCTCAAGCCCTGGTTCATTGTACAATCGACAAAGGCGCAGATGGTTTGCGCTACCTTCGTCCGAAAAACAAAGGCTCCCTGGAATTGGCGCGTGGTGAGAAAAATGTCTGTCGTCGTGGAAAATCCTCCTTAACACACGTCCAGTGAAGGGCGCTTCAATGGACCGGTGAAACTCACTGACCAGGTTTGCAGGGGTGAAATGGACCCGTCCATCACGAGTGTCCGAACTCGGTGACACCGTGGCTGCATTGGCAGCCCACATCCCCGATGAACTAAAACATGCGAGAAGAAGTTGCATATCTGCTCGGCTGGATTTCTCCAATATTTCCGCCTCGGTGCCAGCAAATCCTAACCGTCTTAGCATGTTAAAATCAGGCCGTTCATGCGGAGGCAGAATGCCCTGCTTAATACCGAAATCATGGAGTAGCTTCATTTTTTTTAAACCCTGAAGAGCGGCCGCTTTGGGATTTGAGGCGCTGAGTCGATTCTTCATGGATGCAATATTCCCATACGAAAGGCCTCCGTAGGAATGAGTCGGCCCGGAAAGCCCGTCAAAATTCACCTCCCACGCGGCTATATTCACAATGAGATTCCAGGGGTTAAGTTTTTCGGCATCGCCAGCCGGTGTTGTTCAAGAGAAGCGATAGGATAGGAACAGTATTGGGCAGCATAGTACCCGCTCGGTCGATAATTTCCACTTCGCCCAATCCCTCCGAAGGGCATCCGTCCACTGGCGCCGGTTAATGGATAGTTCCAATTCACGATGCCAGTACGCACGCCACAATAGAACTTCTCATACATTGCTGGTTCGTCGGAGAAGATCCCTGCCGCCAACCCGTAAGCTGTCTCATTTGCCTCCGCGATAAGTTGCTCAAATGTCTGTACGCGAACTACCTGCAAGAGGGGTCCAAATAACTCATCATCCGATCGTTGCTTCGCATACGTCATGTCGATCAGACCGGGCACCAGCATTGCGCCACCATCCATACGGTTCATCTCGACAAGACAGACCCCACCTTGCTTGCATAAGCTNTCCTGTGCACCCAGCAGTCTGTCCGCTGCACACGTGGAGATCACCGGTCCCATAAATGGTTCCGGATCAGTGGTGTAGGGACCGATACGTATCCCTTTCATCATGCCAATGAGACAGTCAAGAAATCGATCACTTTTCTCGTTCTCAAGGACGATGAGGCGACGTGCACAGGTGCAACGCTGTCCTGATGTGATAAAGGCCGACTGAATTGTCCAATAGGCAGCAGCATCGACATCATCCACATTCGCAATAGCAAGTGGATTGTTCCCACCCATCTCCAAGGCAACAATCTTCTCTGGAGAACCTGCAAGTGCAAGATGGATGGACCTTCCTGCGTCATATCCTCCTGTGAAGAACACTCCATTGATACCGAGATGCTCGATCAGGTAGCGGCCCGTTTCGGCACCCCCCTGAACCATGTTGAAAACTCCTGCCGGAAGATCGGCGGTGAGCCACAGCTTTGCCAACTCTCGCCCCACTGCTGGCGTCAACTCGCTCGGTTTGAAAACAACGGTATTACCGGCAATCAAGGCGGGCACCATATGAGCATTTGGAAGGTGGCCAGGGAGGTTGAATGGGCCGAGTACTGCGACGACTCCGTGAGGTTTTCGTCGAACCGATGCTCGCGCTTGTGCAGAATCGTTTCGAGAAGAAAGACTGAACTCCTCATAGGCCTGTATTGATAGTGCAATCTTTGTCACCATTGCTTCGACTTCTGTTCGAGATTCCCATAATGGCTTGCCAGTGTCCTGTGATATAACGTGAACGAAGTGTTCCTTTCGTTCAGACAGTTTGTCGCGGAACGTCTCAAGATATGCCATCCGTTCGTGAACCTTGATCGCGGCCCACGAAACCGTTGCCTTTCGAGCTGCCTGCACTGCCTGCTCAACTTCGACCTTCGTTGCAGCTGTTCCCTCCCACATCTTTTCACCCGAAGCAGGGTTCACCGAGAGAAACTCTTTTCCAATCCCTGCAACCCAGTGGTTCGCGATGACATGGCACAGATGTGACATCACTTCACTCCCGTTGATGAATGAAGCATGTGTCGTTTTGAAGAAGGAATGGGAGCATGTCGTATCCAATCCCCTTTTTTTACCCTTAGTGCAGATGCCACCTGATGGCTTATTCGGACTTCACCGTTAATGACCTCCTCGATGGAACCTAAACAAGCACGAAATTCTCGCTGGGTATTACTGAGGAGGCAACGTGTGTTCGCAGGTTCACCCGACGTCACCTTTGCGATCGTCGATCGTCTCGATTCTCTTACGGTGAAAACCTCCTCCTTCGCGCAACGAACGATGGGGCCAGCCTCAAAGATATCCACCATATTGGTGGGCTCAAACCCTTCCGATTGCAAAAGGCTCAGAGCCGGAACCGTTTTCTCATGAACGTGTCCAATCACAGTTTGTGCTTCCGCTGGAAGTAACGGGAGGTAGATTGGATGACGTGGCATCAATTCGGATACAAATGTCTTGTTCTTCATGCTCAAATAATCTGCTTTTGGAAAATCAACGTCAAAAAAATGGCGTCCCAGAGATTCCCAAAAAGCGGACTGCCCGCACTCATCGACAACGCCACGCATTTCGGCAATAACCACTGACTCAAATGCCTCTAGGTGCTCAGCCATGAAGAGGAATCGGGATGAACTCAGAAGCCGGCCAAGACCACGTAATCCTTTTCCCGCGTGGTCCGGCCTCAAAAATAGGCTACCTATCTCGCAGCATTTCTCGTAGTGATCGACAAGATTGAGCACCCTAATCGCCTTACAGATTTTGAGCACCGTGGATTCAACGTGCATAGTATCAATCCGATATGCGTAAAACGGCATTGCCCCCCCAGCGCCTGTCACAATGCCACACGTCCCAATGACTTGTTCTCCCTCGATCATCACAAACAGGAATGTTTGCCCCTTCCCTCCACTCATGAGTTCAGCGAAACTTTGATTGACCTCGTGAAGGCGTTTTTCCAGGTACTCTTTATCCGGGGGAAGTGTGCTGAGACCAAACCCCGTCATCGATGCGAGTTGAACCAGTTGATCCAAATCCTCAGGCGTCGCAGGCCGAATGAAAATCATCATCCACCTCGAAGACTTACTATCCGGCTGATGGTCTGTTCCACTATCACTGTGACGGCATCGATATCCTCGTAACGGACCGCGCCATACGGAACGAGAAACCGTATGCGTGCAGGTTGATTCCCCCCCGTAAAACACAGTACTCCAGCCTCAAACAGCGCTCTGACGAGTTGTGCAGCTTTTTGCGGATTCCCTCCAAACGGAGTGAACGCGATCATTCCGCCGAAACCAAAAGGCCCATCAATTGCCTCAGGATGACGTTGCTGAATGGCCGTGAGCCTAGAGATGAAGTAATTTCCAAACTTTAATATCTTTCCCGCTTCTCCAAAGTAATCCCCGCTCAGAAGTTCTCGAAGAATAGCTCGGGCAGCAAAAATCGCTGACGTACTCCCAGTAAACGTCTGGCTCAGCAATGGGCCGGAAGGGTTGAGTGGTTCTGAGAAGAGCGTTGCGCACACCTGAAGAAGCTTCCCAACCGTCACCACATCCACATACTCGTCGAGACCGAAGTGTTGGAACGCGAACGGCTCGGTGGTTCGGCCGAAGGTCTGAATCTCATCGATCATAATGGGAACATGATGCTCACGAAGAATATCCATCAGAGCAATGAAAAACTCTCGATTTCCTGGATACACTCCTCCTTCACCCTGAATTAATTCAAAAATCATCACCGCATGCTCGCCAGGGTATTTCTGAAGATGATAGCGAAGTTGCTGTGAGGCCTCACTCGTGCTTTTTATTGGACACTCAGAATCGAAAAACGGCACATAATCCACAGCTACGGTCTCTGGTAACCCTTGTCGATACTCCGGTCGGTCGGTGATGTGGGAAAGTGCTAGCGTGCGCCCAGCAAACCCTCCTCGAAAAGCAAGAATGCGATTGGCCGGGGCTTTCTGTTGAAATACGAGCTTGAGTGCATTTTCATTCGCCATCGCCCCACTTGTAGCCAAAAAACAATGCGTAAAATGGCCATCATTCCGATTCCCAACTTCACACAATTCACGCGCAAGTTCGACTGATTCGGAATTCTGTTGGAGATTGCCTTGCATGATAGTGTCACTGAGGGCCGCATCAATCGCGGCCATAACAATGGCGGGGTGGCTGTGCCCAAGCACATGGACACCAATGCCACTGATGAAGTCATACTTGACACTTCCATCACCCAACTCAACCAAGGCCCCTCTTCCAATACCCGTCCCGATGTACGGGAGCATGAGAGGTCGTCCACGTAACTTTCCCGCCTCTCCAAGCAACGCCATGTAGGAAGTATCAAGAGAGGAGTTCGATGGACGCGGCCCGTCAAGTTTGTGCTGGTGAGTCGAGAGGGCATCAAGGATCAACCGCTTGGCTTGGATGACACGCGGATCCTGATGGAATTGATCTGCAACACATTGACTGTTCAGTTGACCATCCATGGGAGTCGTGAGTTCACGTCACCGATACGATTGCGTCGGTGAAAATACCAGCTCTCCTGCGGCGAGTTTCATGAGAAAAAGAGCGACGAGCTTGGCTCTTTCGGTCAAGCTGTCGACCTCGAGGAATTCTCTAGGGCTATGAGTGTCACCTCCCCTTGCTCCGAGCGAATCCACCGTCGGCAAGCCAGCCGCGGCCAAGATGTTCCCATCAGACGCCCCTGCCGTCGGGTGCCACTCCAGCGCCAACCCCAGCGAGGCCCCGCAGATTCTGAAATTTTCGAGAAGATTTGTTGTTATGGTGTCGAGAACTTTTGGAGGTTTCCGGATGCCTCCATGCAACGTTGCAGAAACGCCTTCAGTGATTTCAAGTTTCGCGATGAGCTGCTCAAGGTGTTGTTGAACGGTCTGTTGGTCATCCCTACGAGCAATCCGTACGCCAATCCGTCCAACGGCAAAATCAGGCACAACATTGACGGCGCCATTGCTCGACAGTTGCGCCACATTGACAATGATATCGTTGCGCTCATCCTGCAGAGCGTTCGCTCCTATGATGAAACGAGCGAGTGCATGCGCCGCATTCCGCCCACGATAGGGATCACGTCCCACATGTGCCGAACGTCCTCGGACAACGACCGTATAGTCTCCGGTGCCCTGTCGTTCACTGACCAGGTTTCCGTTCATCAACCCTGATTCGAACAACAGGCCAAGATGATACCGTTTGGCACGTTGGGTTAACACCGGGGCCGATCCAGGAGAGCCAATCTCTTCATCGGGATTGAGAAATACCTCCCATCCAATGTTCTTTGCCAATGGACTTCGCTCGAACGCATTGAGAGCCGTAAGAAGGATAACCAGTCCACCCTTGGCATCCGCAACTCCCGGCCCTTGTAGCCGCCGATCATCAATACGTATAACCCTTTGGAACGGATGATCTGCGGGATACACCGTATCGAGATGAATCCCCAACAAAACTTGAATTGGAGCAGAGGGCCGTTTCCGAACGAAGAGCATTCTTCCCAATGATATTTCTTCGGGTTCTCCTCGCGCATTGATCACCTGATGAGGATCGAGGGCAATGTCTTCCATCTCGCCTTCCAATGCACTGAATGCTGTTCGGAGGCACGTTAGAAAATCACTGAGTCCAGCAAGGTTGTAACTGTGAGAGTTGATATTTGCCCACTCAATGACCAATTGACACATAGTATCGTGCCGCTGGTCGATCCAATCCAGATACGGCTTGAAATCCCTCATCTTAACTCTTCACTGTTCCCTGTAGGAATTTTCAAATATTTTATCTGAGGCCGACGTGATAGACCCGCGGTATATCTCACCAATCGGCATGGGATATCGCTTTGCAAATTCATAGTAGCACCATGGAATCGTATAGATGCCATCGGTAAACTCAACAGGGATATGGCTGGAGACCCTTTGATTTCTCCACCTTGCGCATTCAGTCGGAAACCATGGGCCTTTGGCATCTCGTTCAGCGATTCAAGACCTCGGCACCCCTTCAACACATTCAATGCATTCGCGTCGACGGTAAAGTGATTGGCTTGAAAACTAGATGCGAACATTCTAGCCCCATATTTGCCCTCGAATCGCAACCTCTCATACTGCTCAGACGAAACTCTCCGTGGCTACTCGCACACCGAGAAGGCCCAGCACTCGCTGAAACCCTTACAGCCTGTCAGATTAATTCTTGCCCCACAACTTGGAATTCTGGAGAGAACAAAGACACGTGGAGTTCGCTGATAAACACCTTAGGAAGGCTTCCATCCATGTGTTTGAACTGCCAGGCCCCTAACCTCTTCTCAGGAAAAGCGCAATGGTCGCATGCCATATACCCGCAAGCAACAAATGATTTCGCAAGTTGAGCGACATTAACCTTAGGATCATCAAATATCCAAGTCGCAATAGGGTCATGCAGGACGTCTTCGCCCTCATGACGGCCCTCATGACGAAGGAGGCCGTAGGTCTCTCGAACGTCTGGTTTGAGCGTATAATAATCAACCCAGAATTGGATTAGGAGTTCTGGCAGGTAGTTCATTCCATGTTCTTCCTAGTAGAATGTCAGGATGAAATAACTCTCTCACCCAAATTATATGACCATCCACGTAGCTTCGTACATAGCCTGCTGAAGTACACGCGAACCAGTACGTATAGCCCGCATTTGAACCTGTCGATCCATTGCAATAGCGAGAATAACATGAGTCAAATAGGCCAAGAGTTGCCAGTGCGCGGATGAACCTCTAGTTCGGCATACGAACGAAACAGAGTGGGAGGGGGTTCTGCCAAGAATTCATGCTCACGTCACGTGGTGCCGGCCTTGCGTATCGACGGTAGCACAACGCAATATGCGATGAAAATTATGAGAGGAGGCTGACATGAGAACCACGCGTCTTCTGACGATCACACTTGGAATTGTACTCGCCATAACTCTCGGAGGAATAGCACTGGGCAACGCTCAAGAATACGTCGTTGAGACAGCGTTCACCGATATGGGAGCCGCGACATGGAAACCCTCAATGCTGATAGTCGATAGTGCAAAGTTCGGTACGGGTTCCGTGGTGACAGTCAGAATCAATAACACAAGCAACGAAGATTTTGGCTTTGTCGTTGAAAAGCTCGGCATTACAAAGCATATTCCGGCCTTTACTGAGCACACAGTTCGCTTTCGGCTTGAGAGATCTGGTGTCTATACATTCTACAGCAATCAGCACGAACTGATTACCACAGAGATTGGGAAGCCCGGCACCAGACCTCAGGTGCCGGGCTGGATAATTGTCGGTTCTTCCGAGCGAGCAGAGCAGTTATACCTCACGTTTTCAAAAAATCTGAGTAAAGCCTTGCTTCGCAATCTCAGAGCCATTCACCGAGAGTCCGTACAGCCTCACCTGAGGCCTGTCCTCATTGAAACCTGTGTCGATCTCGTTACAAAGCTCCAATGGAGCACGGACCAACTGTGGCTCTTGGGACAAAAAATGCCAGATCCACCACCCTACTACCGCGTGATTCGGAGCATTGCGAATAAAGACATCGCTCCCACCTTTCGAAAATTGATCTGGCCCCTCAAGCTCCCAACGGCAGTACAAGAGGCGATGATGGCACAGATGATCACTAAACTCGTGAAGATGAGGCACTTCATTCAAATCACACAGCCCGTCTCGAAAAGTTAGCGAAGTAGCAACTAATAAGGTATGCCCCCCTTTGCCTCATGCCAAAGTTGGAGTGGTGTTGCGCACAAACACATTGCTCTTCGCACTGTGCGCCAACATTGAGCGTGTGAAAACTACCTGACTCTAAACAGAAAAAGGGAGAGGGTCACAGACCCTCTCCCTTTTAGAAAGAACGTTTTCAAGCTGCTGGTTAGGGTTTCTTCGCGAGGGCAAGACCAAGCAGTTCTTCAGAATCTGCATACCACTCCACAAGTTCGAATTTCGCATTTGCCAAAAGATGTTCCACGCGTTTGCGATCATATTTCGTGCTGATCTCTGTGCGGATCTCTTCTCCCTCCTCGAGGGCAAGCTTGAGGTCAAGATCTTGGAACATGACCGTCTGACGTTTATTAGAACGAAGGAAAATCTCAATTCGAGAGTCAGCGTGGTTATATCGCGCGACGTGATCAAAGGCATCGGGATCAAAATCTGCCCTTACAAGTTTTTGCATCACCGAGATCATGTTCTTGTTAAATTCCGCTGTGACACCCTTGGAGTCATTGTATGCAGCTTCCAGACGATTGACTTCGGTGACGAACTGAACGCTCAATAAGAAGTAATCGCCCGATGCCATTTCTTCATTGACTGAGGAAAGAAATGCGGGCCCTACAACGTCATCCAAGTTGCCTATCGTCCCTCCCAGGAAGACAACTAATCGCTTGCCTCCATCCGGAATATGTTCCAGATGCGCGAGAAAGTCCCCGACAACGCCATGAATATGGAGATCAGTGTATTCTTCTGAAAGTTCTTGCGAGACGCGTCGAACGATCCCCTCACTCACGTCGAATGGAACGTAGTAATTGAGCTGATCAGCACGATCCATGGCATCAAGCAACACGCGGGTTTTCGTCGCGGCACCAGATCCAAGTTCGACCAGTTCGTTGGCGTTCGAACACGCAACGATTCGGTCGGCATACGTCGCCAAAATCTGGAATTCGGTTCTGGTTTGATAGTATTCGGGAAGTTTACAGATCTGTTCGAATAACTCTGTCCCCCGATCATCATATAGATATTTCGTTGGCAAGACGCGCGGGGATGAAAGAAGCCCGTTTCGGATTTCCTCTCGAACGACTGCAGGATCTTGCGTCGTCAGATGAACATCAATAACAATCTCGTCAGAATCAACAGTCATACCCATAGGTCTCCACAGGTTACAGGATAAAGGCGATCACAGGTCAGAATGGATAACAAAAAACTCAGCACAAATTTTAGAAGAGGTATTTTACGCGACACGAGATCGCTGTCAACAAAATCAGCTCAATCCTCAATGACTACCCGCGATCATTTGTCATAAGCGATACGTAAACGTAGTGCAAGTGAACCAAAAGGTGCTTATCAAGCACACAAGCCGAGAACCTTATTTGCTATACTTCATTGCCCAGAGCGACAGATAATGACACCTCAACTAACACAAGAAGTTTACGTAGCTGCAAAAAAGCGCCGGACGTTTGCCATCATTAGCCACCCCGACGCTGGAAAGACGACCCTCACGGAAAAACTCCTCTTGTACTCGGGCATGGTCCGAACAGCGGGAATGGTTGGCGCACGAAAGAGTCGAAAACTCGCGACATCCGACTGGATGGCCATGGAGCAGGAACGTGGGATCTCCATCACCTCGTCAGCAATGCAATTCCCCTACAAAGACATCATTATTAACGTGCTTGATACGCCAGGCCATCAAGACTTTTGCGAGGATACCTACCGTACCTTGACGGCAGCTGACAGCGCCATCATGGTCATTGACGCTGCCAAAGGTGTGGAGACCCAGACGCGTAAGTTATTTGAAGTGTGTCGGCTGAGAAAAATTCCGGTCCTCACCTTCATCAACAAGATGGATCTCGAAGGGCGCCCACCCCTCGACTTGATGACCGAAGTCGAAGAGGTGCTGGGCATTCACGCCTCAGCGGTGGACTGGCCGGTGGGTTCAGGCAGCGAGTTTCGGGGAGTGGTCAATCGCGAACACCGCCAATTATTATTATTTACCAAAACAGCCTCTGCAGGCGCGAGCAGACCTGACCTGATGGAACTGCCGTTGGACGATCCATCAGTAAAAGGACGACTTTCACCTTATGTGTGGAATCAGCTGAAACACGATTTAGAGTTACTCGAAGTGGCGGGAAACCCCTTCTCGCTCGATGCCTTCCAGAATGGCGAGGTCACGCCAGTGTTTTTTGGATCAGCACTCACCAATTTTGGCGTAGAAGCGTTTTTTGATGCTTTTGTAAAGTTGGCACCAGCTGCCCAAGGACGACTTGCCGATACGCCAGACGGCCAAGAAGTGTTTCTCGATCCAGCAGAAACCCCATTTAGCGCGTATGTTTTTAAATTGCAGGCGAACATGAATCCGCGACATCGCGACAGTACCGCATTCTTACGCGTATGTTCCGGCCGCTTTGATAGGGATATGGTCGTGAAACATCATCAAGGCAAGGGGAAGGTCCGGCTCTCGAGGCCTCACAGTATGGTTGCCAAAGATCGTAACACGCTTGATGTGGCCTATCCCGGCGACATCATCGGCATTATCAACCCTGGAGTCTTCCAAATTGGGGATACGATTTCGCTGACCGATGGTTTCAATTACAAACCATTACCGCAGTTTCAGCCTGAGGTGTTTGCACATGTACGGCCAGCCGATACCACGATGAGAAAATCATTTGATAAGGGCCTGAACCAACTGATTCTGGAGGGCACAATCCAAATCTTGCGGACTTTGGATGATCTGGACTTCTTCATCGGCGCGGTCGGCCGCCTGCAGTTCGATGTCTTGGAATTTCGATTGAAAAGTGAATATCGGGTTGACGTACTTCTAGACATTATGAGCTATGAAGCCAGCGCGTGGTTGGAGGGACCCGTTGAGACTTTCAAGATTCCCAGTGATGAGGTGATCGTCAAAGATGGCCGTGGACGCCCAGTCGTACTGTTCCGTTCCCCCTGGTCGAAAAACTACGCCCGAAAGCATAATCCCGATCATACGTTGCTTGATATGGGATGACACTGGGTTAATTCACAAGAATTCGAAAGAACATTAGTCACGCCATGGCAAAGATTACGGTGACCCGTATTGATGAAAATGAGTTTTGCGTTACTGTCGTTGAAGGAGACAGTACCACTGTTCACAACGTGACAGCCTTGGATGAGGATAGCCATCGCTATGGTGGCGATGTATCAGCCGAGCGCCTGATTGAGCTGTCATTTGAATTTCTGCTTGAACGCGAACAGAAAGAGTCGATCTTAGCCAAGTTTGATCTACCCATCATCGAGCACTACTTTCCTGAATATCCACGGGCAATCCGAAAACGGCTCGGATGAGCAGACTCTTAATGTGAGGGCGAGTTTCGCTGAAAACCTTACACTGCAATGCATCAAGTGCAGTGCTCCACAGCATCATTTCATCATCAACATCCAATCGAAAAACAGAGTAGTTACGGTGACACGACGATGACAGGTGGGGAGATGCTCAGAACAGCCTGATTGGTAAAATCGATGACTGGAGCAGGGTAGACACCTAATAGGATCACTGCGACGGTAGCAACCGTGAGCGCAAGAATCGCAGGTCGTGAGATCGTTAGTGTGACATTTCCATCAGGCTCTTTCATGTACATCACCATAACGACTTTCAGGTAAAAATACGCCGAGATTGCAGATCCGATCACGCCAAGTACGGCTAGCCAAGCGAGATCGGCTTGAACGGCTCCCATAAAGACATAAAACTTCCCAACAAATCCTGCCGTCGGTGGAATNCCCGCCAGTGCGAACATAAAGATGAGCATGATGAACGCAACCAAACGATTGCGTTTGGCCAACCCTGCAAAGTCTTCGATCTCGTCACATTCCACACCACTTTTTCTGAATTGCATGACAACTCCGAAAGCCCCCATATTCATAAACACGTAGATCAGCAGATATAGCATTAAGCTAAAACTGCCCATGTGGCTTCCCACAACAATGCCAATAAGCACATAACCGGCATGGGCGATACTGGAATAGGCCAACATGCGCTTGATGTTGGTCTGAAGGAGGGCAACGATGTTGCCAAAGAAGATGGTGGCGACAGCTAGAAAGATAAGCAGAATACGCCAATGCTCGTGAATTCCGCCGAACGCCTCTGTGAAGACTCTGAGGAAAATGGCAAAACTAGCCGCTTTCGATGCGACTGACAGAAATGCTGTGACGGGTGTCGGCGCACCTTCGTAGACATCCGGTGTCCACATGTGAAAAGGAACGGCTGATACTTTAAATCCGAATCCCACGACGAGCAGGATAAGTGCGAGAATCCAAGCAGGGTCTATCCCAGATCCCATCGACATTAAGTGTTGGCCTATTCCTGCAAGGTTGGTAGTGCCAGCCAAGCCATAAAGGAGTGAAATACCGAACAACAAGATTCCGGACGAAAAGGATCCGAGAACGAAGTATTTTGCCGCAGCCTCCATGGATTTTTGCTGGAATCGTTTGAATCCCGCCAGAATGTAGATCGAAAGCGCGGTCAATTCGAGACCCAAGAACACCAGCAACAGGTCTCCGGCAGAAACCATGACCATCATTCCGCACAAGGCAAAGAGCAAAAACGCGTAATACTCACCAACATTGATCCGTTCCTGTTTCAAATGGTTTATCGAGAGTAAGATGGTTAGGGCTGATGCGCTGTACAACAATAGCTTAAAAAAGTTGCTGTACGGATCAACCAAGAAGGTTCCACCCATCACCGTTTTGTCGTCCCACATCGAGTGGATGGTAAGAGACGCGGCGATAGCCACACCGATGAGAGCTGTGACAGGGAAGGTGTCTCCCTTTGATGATTTCGACATGAAGGCTTCGATGAGCAGAACGATGCAGGCGAAGCATGCCACAATAAGCTCGGGCAAAATACCACCGACATCAGCAAGGGTTGGGGTCATGATCCGCCAAACACCTGTGAGAGTTTCATTGGTTGGGCAGTTTGGACCTGCGTCACAAGATGATCAACGCTGACCTCCATGAATCCTAAGAATGGTTTAGGATAAAACCCGATCCAAAACACCAGAATAAGTAGAGGCATGAGAGTCGAAAGTTCGCACATATTTAGATCTGCCAGCGGGAGTTTGTTTTCTCTGGTATGTTCGCCCCACACGATGCGCTGTAGCATCCAGAGCATGTAGGCTGCGGCTAAGAGCACGCCTGGAAGTGCGATCGCGGCAATGATGATATTGTATTCAACAGCCCCGACGAGAATAAGCAGTTCGCCGATAAATCCGTTAGTGCCNGGAATTCCAAATGACGAGAACGAGAAAATGGCCAGCATGGTCACATAGATGGGCATCTGTTGCCCAACCCCGCTATTGACAGAAATCAGACGGCTATGTGTGCGGTCATATATCATTCCAACGCAAAGAAACAGGGCAGCGGTGGTAATGCCATGGTTGATCATCTGCAGGATAGCGCCTTGGATTCCATGGGCATTGAAGACAAAGATTCCCAGCGTAATGAAGCCCATATGCCCGACGCTGGAATAAGCAACCAGCTTTTTCAGGTCAGTTTGTGCGAGAGCCATATATGAACCATACAGAATGGCGACAAGCGAGAGGCCAATGACCATGGGCGAGAACATGATTGTCGCCTCTGGAACCATCGGGAGGCAGAAACGCAAGAATCCATAGGTTCCCATTTTGAGCAGAACACTGGCGAGGATGACGCTTCCAGCCGTCGGCGCCTCCACGTGGGCATCGGGCAACCACGTATGAAACGGAAACATGGGAACCTTGATCGCAAATGCCACGAAGAATGCCAAGAATACCCAGAATTGGGCGGTAGACGAGTATGTCGGCTTCATCAATGTCTGAATATCGAAAGTCTGTCCGCCAAGAAAGTACAGTACGAGAATTGCCACCAACAGAAGCAGGCTGCCAGCGAGGGTGTACAGAAAAAATTTGAAGGCAGCATAAATACGTCGATGACCTCCCCATACTCCGATGATCAGGTACATCGGAATCAACATGGTTTCCCAGAAGACGTAGAAGAGGACAAAGTCGAGGGCACAGAACACACCAATCATCGCAGTCTCAAGAACCAAGATGACAATCATGTACTCTTTGACACGACTTTGAATGACTCGCCATGAACAAAGAATGCACATTGGGGTTACAAGGGTGGTGAGGAGTATCAGAAGAACGCTGATTCCATCTACTCCCACGGCATAGTTGATGTTAAATGCGTTAATCCATGGAACCCGTTCCACAAATTGCATCGCGTGTGTGGTGGTATCAAATCGTGTCCAGAGCGGAAGAGATACAATGAAATCCGCAACAGTGATTCCCAATGCAACAAGACGAATCCATCTCTCATCGCGAAGAAGTGCGACAAGCACTGCCCCTACGAGCGGAAGAAAAATAATCCAGCTAAGAAGATTCCCCGTATATTCCATTAGAAGAAAATGTACCCACTCATGATGATAAATGTGCCCAGTACAATTATCATGGCGTAATGTTGCAGTTGGCCGGTTTGGATAACCCTCATAGTCTTGCTCCATTTGACAATCATGCTCGCCACACCATTCACCGCCCGATCAATGACCTGAATGTCAAACGCCAAACACAACTGTGCAAATCTAGTGTTTTGTGTGATGAGTATCGTGCGATACGCTTCACTGATCATATTTTCCGTAGCGACGACGGGTGTGTCAGCTATCCAGCTATACAATTTTGCAGCTTTGCGATAGACCCAGTCCGTATCAAGATTGAGCCCGACCTTTTCCGGGGGATAGTGACCATTCACAATCAGATAGATGAACGCGAGGGCAGAGAAAAACAGGAGTTGCAACTGACTGACCACGTGGAAGGCCGTATACGGATGGTATTCCACCGGAAACGGCAGAATGCTGTACAGCAGCCCCGGAGCCGTTCCAATGAGGATACACAAGAACGCAACAAATCCCATGGCCAATAACATATTCAATGGGGGTTCTTTAGCGCGGATGCCGGAATCATGCGCAAAGAAGACAAAATACGGGATCTTGATGCCCGCATGGTGGAAGACTCCGGCAGAGGCAAAGAGCAGCATGAACCAGACGACCGACATGCCGCCTTCTGCGGCGGCAGAAATCACCATGGATTTACTGACAAAGCCGCTAAAGAGTGGAAAGGCAGAAATTGATGCAGCGCCGACGATACAGAAAACCGTCGTGAGCGGCATGGTCTTGTACAGCCCACCGAGATCGGTGCAGAGACTTTTTCCGGTTACGTACATCACGGCTCCCACCGACATCATGAGCAAAGACTTAAACAGAATGTCATTGAACGCATGGGAGACGGCGCCATTCAAGGCGAGCGCAGTGCCAATGCCAATGCCAGTGATCATGAATCCGACCTGATTCACCATGCTATAGGCCAGCACACGCCTAGCGTCATTTTCAATCACCGCATAAAAAATGGGATACACTGTCATAAATGCGCCGAGGTAAATCAATATTTCTTCACCGGGAAAGGCCCGGGCCAGGACGTAGACCGCAGTTTTGGTAGTATAGGCGGTCAAAAACACGGTGCCGGTGATGGTCGACTCCGGATAGGAATCGGTAAGCCAGGCATGCAAAGGGGGAATCGCTGCATTAATGATGAAGGCCAGAAAAATCAGTGCAGAGCCAAGGCCATCGAGGCCGAGATACCCAAATTCAGTTGAACCTGTCTGGGAGGTTTGGATGACGATGCCTGCCAAGAGACAAAATCCACCGAACACATGGACAAGCAGATAGTGCATCCCCGCTTTCCCCGCAGCTTCGGTGTTGCCAGCCCAAATCAACACGGCGGCAGCAAAGGTCATCAGTTCCCAGAACAAGAAGAGGGTAAGATAGTCGCCCGCGAACACGGCGCCAATCGAGCTGCCCGCATACACAAACATCGTCACGTACTGCCGATCATCACGCTCTTGCAAACCAAAGAGCATGCCGGCAAACGCTGCAATGCAAAAGATGTAGCCAAAACAGAGACTCAGCTTGTCAACTTGGGCGAAGATGAGCTGTGTGCCGAGAAAGCTATAAGTCCACGAAGCGCCATCTGGCAGCACCAGGAGATTGAAAAACGCGATGATCGGGGTGCCCAGAAGCAGTCCAACTTTGGCGCGTCCCTTGAGAGCGGGAATCAGGATCGCTCCAAGCAGGAAGATCAAAACTGGAGGAACACCGCTAGTCATAATACTTCATGTCTCGCTTGCATATTTTCCGAAGGACCTTTGCAAACACTACCAGCGCGGTACAGGCCACAAACCCGTACACTGCGCTAAATCCAGGAATCGTCTCGAAAATGAGATGGGTATGCTCATGCGGAATAACAAAATCAATGGCAACCAGGAACACGGAGATTCCAGCGAAGATCTTCCACATTCGCGATAACATTCCTAGTTTCTCAATCCACTGAAAGCTGATTTTCATCCCTTGCCCTATCCCAGTGTGAGTGCGATCAATTGCATGAAATAGTCCGGGTAGATGCCGAACGCGATAGTACCTGCCGCGGTGATCGCAATCGGAACAACTATTGCTGGAGATGCTTCTTGGATATGCTCATCGTCTTTTGTGGCTGGAGCCGTTTCAAAGTACGCCTTGTACACAATGGGAAGAAAATAACTCGCGTTCAACACGGTACTGAGGAGCAGAACACCGACAAAAATAAGTTGCTGAGCCTCAATGGCCCCCAGCGCGATATTCCACTTCGTCACAAACCCGGCGAAAAGCGGTACGCCAATCATACTGAGCGAGCCGATGGTAAAGGCCGCCATGGTATAAGGCATTTTTTTAGCCAAGCCACTGAGTTCACTCACCAATGTTTTATGCGCGGCCACGTAGATTGCCCCAGCACAGAAGAAAAGGGTGATTTTCGAGAAAGCATGGTTGGCCACATGAATTATCCCGCCGGCCATGGCCGCAGGTGTGAGGAGCGCTGCGCCTAAGATCACGTACGAGAGCTGACTGACGGTGGAATACGCAAGTCGGATTTTGAGATTATCCTGGGCCAAGGCATAGGTCGATGCCCACACAAGCGTTACCGATGCAACAATGGCCGTCCCAATCCCGAGATACAATTGCTGCATAAGGTCAACTCCAAAAACATCGAGGATGATGCGCAATATGGAGAAGACCCCCACCTTGACGACGGCAACAGCATGCAAGAGTGCGCTCACCGGGGTGGGCGCAACCATCGCTGCCGGCAACCAACTGTGAAAGGGCATAATCGCAGCTTTGGCTAACCCCGCGATGTAGAGTACATAGATGGCAGTGAGCATCGTTGATGCGTCGATCCCTCCGAACATCCCGCCTCGGGAAAAATCCAGTGTTCCGGTGAGCATGTAGGTCAGAATCATGGCAGCGAGGAAGAAGCTTTTCGACGCTCCGACCAGGTAGATGAGATACATCTTCCCGCCTTTCCAGGCTTCCGCGGTCTGCTTGTGCATG
>PBSN01000002.1 GCA_002726235.1 Nitrospiraceae bacterium | reverse complement strand
AGCCGAACCGGGGCTGTGTGCGTGACACATCTGGGTGGGTTCTACACCCGGCATGGCGGTAGCGTGCCATGAACTTGATGTGAGCAAGTAAATGATCAGATGGAGGCTAGCGTGAATGAGAAACAGTTTTTAGCTGAATATTTCGATCGCTACCGTCAGTCCATTTTTGGGACTGACATGAACAGTCAACTCATTGAATTAAAGGGACTCATGAGTGGAGTTCATGCCGATGGGAAAAAGGTCATCATTGCTGGGAATGGGGGGAGTGCTGCCATTGCGAGCCACTGCGCCGTAGACTTTTCCAAAAATGCACATATTCGCTGTGTGAATTTTAATGAGACCGGTCTTGTGACCTGTTTATCAAACGATTATGGCTATGAACGATGGATTGAGAAGGCATTGGAACTGTATGCTGACGGCGGCGATTTGATAATACTGATCAGCTCGAGCGGCAAATCCATTAACATGGTTAAAGCAGCTGACTACGCGCGAAGTAAGGATCATGTGTTGGTGACGTTCACCGGGTTTCTTTCCGACAACCCGCTGAAAATGAGGGGAGATCTCAATTTCTGGGTTGATAGCCGGGCCTACAACATTGTTGAAATGACCCATCAGATGTGGCTATTAGCTGTGTGTGACTTGATCATTGGCAGCGCGGAGTATCCAGCATCCTGAGTGATGGTTGCTGCCATGGATGGATTGGTCGTAAATATTTCGATCACGATATCTAAGGGATGAGGTTGTTTGTTGCCAATATATTCCTGTGGCGGGGAGGTAGACGAGGCTTGTAATATTCGCATTACGAGCAAGTAGCAACATCCCATATTCTCATGAAAAAAACGACACGTTTGCACCAAATGCTTTCAGGAGATCAACTGGATTTCTTAATGGAAGCGCACAATGGATTATCCGCGAAGATTGTGGAGGATGCTGGGTTTCAAGGCATCTGGGGAAGTGGCCTCACCGTGTCGGCATCCCTTGGAGTTCGTGACAACAATGAAATCAGTTGGACCCAGGTTCTGGAAGCCGTTGAATTCATGAACGATGCAGTGTCTATTCCAGTTTTATTAGATGGCGATACTGGGCATGGTAACTTCAATAACATGCGGAGGTTTGTCAAAAAGTTAGAACAACGGGGCATTGCAGGGGTTTGCATCGAAGATAAAGTATTTCCCAAGACCAATAGTTTTTTGAGGGAGGAAAAGCAGCCTCTCGCTGATATTGATGAGTTTTGTGGCCGGATCAAGGCAGGGAAAGATGTTCAGCGGGATGATGATTTCGTGATTACCGCGAGAATCGAAGCGTTTATTGCGGGATGGGGCTTAGGAGAGGCCATGAAACGCGCCGAGGCCTACCGACGTGCTGGGGCAGATGCCATTCTAATTCACAGTAAACACTCAGATCCTGCGGAAGTTTTTTCATTTCTCAAAGAATGGGCCAATCGTTTGCCGGTTCTTCTGGTGCCGACAAAGTATTACACAACGCCCACAGCGGGATTCCGAGAACGTAAGGTCTCAATCGTTATTTGGGCAAATCATCTGCTACGTGGAGCTATTAGAAAAATGCAGGAGGTTGCTGCCAGAATTTATGTAGACGAGAATTTGCTCAACGTCGAAGATCAAATTTCTTCACTTGGGGAAGTGTTTCGTCTCCAAGGCGATGATGAATTGCAAGAAGCCGAGAAACGGTATCTGGCCACTGCAAACAATGCACATTCCGCCATTATTCTTGCGGCGAGTCGAGGTTTGGCGCTTGGGAAGCTTACGGAACATGTTCCTAAGGCGATGATAAAACTAGGCAATGAAACTATTTTAGAGCGAATGGTCAACGCATTATGGGTTAATGATATCCACGATATCATCGTTGTAGCCGGATATCTCAGGGAAATGATTGATGTCCCAAAAGTGAAGGTTGTAGAAAACCAAGAGTATGAGAGCACTGGTGAAATGGTTTCTTTGGCGAAAGCCATTGACTTGGTTTCAAGCAACGTGGTGATCGCCTATGGCGATATTTGTTTTAAACCGTACATCCTCGATCTTCTCATTCGCGAACAGGATGATATTGTCCTAACCGTTGACTCTGGCTGGGAAGGGCGGACGCACCTCGCGCGGGAATCAGACTATGTCTACGCTAGCCACCGTGATAGCGGTTCCTATTTATTAGAGGATAGGGTCGTTCTAAAACGAATGGTCAGTACTGCTCCTGATCAGACTCTTGCGTTTGATGGAGAGTGGATTGGAATGATGAAACTCTCTAAGCGTGGGCTGGATCATGTGAAGACGTGTATTGATCGTTTTGTCTCTGTCCCAGCATTCCAACAAATGTCGTTAGCGGACCTGTTAAATGCTCTTGTCGAACAGGATATTCCAGTAACGATTCAGTATATTCGTGGCCATTGGGCTGATGTGGATACATTAGGTGATCTCAATCTTGCTAGCCGTATTTGATTGAACTCGCTATCCCTCATAACGCTGCTGTGAGCTGAAAATATTACTTGGGTTGATTTTTCCGAACGCTGTCTTGAGATTCGGTCACTGTGAAATTGGCTCATTTAAGAATATGTAGATTTTGTGGAGGATTGGACTTGTTACAAGCAGTGATTACAGCGCAAAGGGCATAAATGTGTTGAGTGGAGCACAAGATATTATAGTGGCTTATGTCATGCGATTCGGGACACTTGGCGGAGAATGAGTGTCTCAAATTTCCGTCCCTTGACACTCGTGAACAGTGACGACGTTTTTTACGATATTGTGGTTATTGGTGGTGGAGTCATTGGTTGTGCGCTCGCGCGTGAACTTGGCAGGCGTTTTGGAAACGTTCTTCTAATGGAAAAGGAGACGTCAGTTGGGTTTCACACTAGCGGAAGGAATAGCGGTGTTGTTCATTCTGGCTTCAATCCAAGGCCTGGGACTCTGAAGGCAAAACTTTGCGTTGAAGGCAGCAAGGCAATTCGAGAGTTGTGCAAAGAGAGGCAGGTTCCATATGAACAGGTTGGAACCTATGTGGTAGCTACGGATGAGAGTCAGGTCCCCGTTCTCCATACATTGAAACGCCGGGGTGATGAGAACGGAGTTCCAGGGATCGAGATATTATCTATGGAAGACGTGCGTAGGCAGGAGCCTAATGTTAAAGGTGTTGCAGCACTGTTTTCTCCCACCGGGGCTATCGTAGATTCCGTTGCACTAACACAGACCTTGGCAGAGGACGCAAGCCAATTAGGAGTCACTGTGGCGTTGGGGAAGGAAGTCGTTCGGATTGAAGAATCCGCCCAGGCGATTACACTGCACACTAGGAGTCGCCGCTTTTCAACTCAGTTTATGATCAACTGTTCGGGTCTTTACGCCGACCGTTTAGCACACACGATGGGACTTGCACGAAATTACGTGGTGGCACCGTTTAGAGGTGAATATTTTGTCGTCAATCGTGCCGACGACCCGGTCATAAAATCGATGGTATATCCAGTTCCTAACGCGTTGGTTCCATTTTTGGGTGTACATCTGACCAGGACCATTGCGGGATCGGTATTGATCGGACCAAACGCTGTCCCAGCTTTTGGTCGTGAGGCGTACAACAAGTTTGCGATTAACGCCAAGGATATGATCGAAATGGTGTGGCACAGAGGGATCTGGAACGCGTTGATACGCAATCAGGAGTTGATTGGGGTCGCATGGAACGAGTTGCGACATTCATGTAGCAAAAAACATTTCTTTAAAGAGGCGAGTTGTCTTGTCTCTGGTCTATGCCTGCAGGATCTCACACTCGATCGGCGTGTGGGGATTCGACCGCAACTTATCAACAAGGATGGACGGCTTGTCGAAGATCTCGTTGTTGAAGCCACTCCACGATCCATTCACATCCTCAATGTTGTTTCGCCGGGCATGACGTCTGCACTTGCCTTTGCAAAATGGGTTTCCGATGGGATTCATGATGACTTACATTGGGAGAATCAGCCGACCGGGGATGATGCACAGCGAACACTGCACAACTGACGGTCTTTGGAGGCTCCAATGACGGGAACGTCTGAAGAGCGTAGAGCCCGTTTCTATGACGAGGACGTATGGGGTTCTCTATGTATGTAGAACGCGAAGGTCATGTGGCCCTCTCCGTGGTAGTACTGTATAGATCAGCGAGGTTTCTATGAGAAGTCAGTGGTCGAATCAAGTTGCTAAAACCTTCAAGAAGTTGGATCTCCTGGTCTACGCCAGTCGAGCGATTGGGTCAAACCCAGAGTTGGTTCTTTGGGGAGGTGGGAACTCGTCTATGAAAGATACCATGTTGGATCATGTGGGACGCAAAACCCGAGTGCTTTGGATCAAAGGGAGTGGCTCAGATATGCGGACGATAACCCAGAAGCAATTCACGCCCCTTCGTCTAGACGAACTGCTGGTCCTTTGGGACCGGAAGGAGATGTCTGATGAGAGCATGGTTGCGTATCAAACCCAATGCGTATTGGATTTGACTGCGCCTAAGCCGTCTATTGAGACGCTTCTGCACGCCTTCCTTCCGCCAGCTCATGTGTATCATACTCATGCCGATGCCATTTGTACGCTTACGGATACGTTGGATAGCTCAAAACTTATACACACCATCTATGGCGATGATGTAGCGGTCATCCCGTATATCCGTCCAGGGTTTCTGTTGGCAAAGCAGGTTGGTGAAACATATCGGCGTCATCCCACTCTTCGCGCCATTATCCTTGATAAACATGGCTTGGTCACTTGGGGGGATTCACCCAAAGTTGCATACTTAGAGACAATCAAAATGGTTTCCGAAGCGGAGTGTTTCATAGGTGGGAGGGTCAGAGGTTCATCGCGTAGACGTCAGCGGAGAGAAGGAATCCGTTTGGTTGGGGCACGACGGTTTCGTGCTGTGCAATTGCTGCCCGTTCTTCGAGGGGCGATTAGCAAGTACAAGCGCATGCTGGTCACGTACGATGACAGCGAGTTGGTGATGGCGTTTGTTGATGATCCCAGGGCGAAAAGGCTCTCCCAGATTGGGCCATTTACTCCAGATCACCTGATCCATACGAAGCCTAAGCCTCTTTTCTTGCAGCTTCCAAAGGAATGTACTGCGAGCGCAATTGACCGGATTGTACAGAAAGCCGTAGTGGGTTACGAAAAAGAATATGTTAAATATTTCGAGCGGTATAAAACTCCTGGGGTAACTATGCTGGATCCTATCCCTCGGATCATCCTCGTCCCGGGGGTTGGTCTTTTCACGACGGGAAAGGATCGGCGCGCAGCACGAATCGCTCATGATCTGTATTGCCATACAATGCGCGTCATTTTTAATGCCTCAGCCATTAATTCCTATACCGCAATCTCGTCCAAGGAGATGTGTAATTTTGAATATTGGCCTATGGAAAACTATAAGCTTACCTTGGCACCTTCCGAGAAGGAACTTTCCCGTCGTATTGCGCTCGTCACTGGTGCTGCCGGCGCAATTGGTCGAGCTATTGCTGAACGGCTTGTGGCAGCAGGTGTCTCTGTCGTCCTTACTGATGTGAATGAGACAAAGCTTTGCACACTTGCTTCCAAACTCAATAAGCAAGTTGGGGAGGAAACTGCCGTTGCTATTCCAATGGACGTCTCTAACGAAAAAAACGTCGCAGAGGCGGTTCAAAAAGCAATCTTGGTCTTTGGTGGCCTTGACATTGTGGTCTCCAATGCTGGGATTGCTCGCAGTGCCTCGGTCGACAATATCCAGCTAGATGACTGGGCCGATAGTTTTGCCGTTAATGCCACTGGACATTTCCTCATATGTCGGGAGGCAATGCGTATCTTTAAAAGGCAAGGTATTGGGGGCAACATTGTGGTGGTGGCGACAAAGAACGTTCTTGCACCTGGAAAAGACTTTGGCGCATATTCGGCTTCGAAGGCTGCTCAGGCCCAACTATCACGTATCCTCGCCATTGAAGGGGGAGAGTTTGGGGTGAGGGTGAATATGGTGAATCCGGATGGCGTGTTTGAGGGTTCCGACCTTTGGTCGGGTGAACTGCGCAATGCGCGTGCTAAGGCGTATGGTATACGGGTTAGCGATCTTGAGCGTTACTGTAGCGAACGGAATTTGTTGAAAGTGAGAATATCAGCTCAGGATGTGGCTGAAGCTGTGCTGTTTTTTGCATCCGACCGCACTTCAAAAACCACCGGTGCGATGCTTCCCATTGATGGTGGCGTGAAGGAGGCATTTCCACGATAACAGGTCGCCGCATGCCGGTAAAAATGAAAATAAGCTCCGGTGCTAAAGTCTGGATGCTGCTTACCTCCATTCAGCGCAAGAATGCATTGGTGTTATTGGGACTCACGGGCATTAGCATGATCTTGGAAACTCTGGGCATTGGGTTAGTCATTCCTGTCATTGCATTGCTTGTCCAAGACGACATCGCTGTAAGCTACCCGAAGGTCCAACCTGTGCTGCATATGTTGGGTAATCCCACTCAGGTCCAACTCATCACAGGTGGAATGTTGGCGCTGGTGAGTATTTATCTCTGCAAGAACTCGTTTCTCTCCTATTTTACGTGGATGCAGCAGCGTTTTGCGAACGATGTGCTAGTGCAGCTTTCGCAGCGACTATTTACCACCTATCTGCGTCAGCCCTATACGTTTCACCTTCAACGAAACTCGGCACAGTTGATCCGCAATTCCACCCATGAAGTGGGCGTGTTTAGGAATACGCTTCTCTATAGCATGGCACTGTTGACCGAATGTCTGGTGCTTGTCGGCATCACGGTACTTCTGCTCATGGTCGAACCAATAGGCGCGCTAATCGTTGCGTTGGTACTTGGCAGCGCTGCTTGGATTTTCCATCACATCACGCGTCGCTATATTCTGAGTTGGGGCGAGTTGCGTATATATCACGCCGGGCTATCCACACAACATCTAATGCAGGGGCTAGGCGGCGTGAAAGATGTTAAATTGCTTGGCCGTGAGGGCGATTTCCTCGCGCAATATCGCGAGCACAACACTCAAGGCGCCAAGGTTAGTCGATATCAGGCTACGCTACAGGCACTCCCTCGCCTATGGATTGAACTACTTGCCGTAACGGGCCTGGCCACCTTGGTGTTAACCATGCTGGCTCAAGGACGCGACGCAGCTAGCATTCTGCCTACGCTGGGGCTCTTTGCCGCAGCCGCGTTTCGGCTGATGCCATCGGTGAGTCGGGTGCTGGGGTCTGTCCAAAGTCTTCGGTATAGCCGACCGGCGATCAATCTCATGTTCGAGGAACTTCGGCTTGACGCACCCGAGCCTGCCATAAAAACGAAGCACACTGTAATTCTCCAAACCCATATTCAACTCTTCAACGTCAGCTACGCTTATCCGGGTGCATCGTCATCAGCACTTAACGGTTTGTTGCTCACCATCCAAAAAGGTGAAACTGTAGGGTTCATTGGTCCAAGTGGCGCAGGCAAGAGCACGCTGGTGGATGTGATCCTAGGGTTGTTCACTCCAAACTCCGGGATGGTCACAGTGGATGGGCAAGACATCCAACAGGATCTGCGCGCTTGGCAAGACCAAATCGGCTACGTGCCGCAGTCCATTTATCTTACCGATGATACTCTAAAGCGTAATGTCGCGTTTGGATTGCCCAACAAACAGATCGATGATGTTGCCGTGAAGCGTGCGATCCAATCCGCGCAATTGGAAGAGTTTATCGATAGCCTACCTCAAGGGCTGGAGACTATGGTCGGCGAGCGCGGTATTCGGTTATCGGGTGGTCAGCGTCAGCGAATCGGCATTGCTAGGGCGCTGTACCACGATCCTGCCGTGTTGGTGTTGGATGAGGCCACCAGTGCGCTCGACACCGACACTGAGAGTGGAATAATGCAGGCCGTCACAGCACTTCGAGGGAGCAAGACTATTTTGATCGTCGCGCATCGCGTCAGTACTGTGGCACACAGCGACCGCGTGTATCGGATGGAGCATGGCCGCATGGTGGAAGAGGGGAGCCCTGCTACCATGCTCAATCGGCGCAGGGAAAAAGTCGTACGGACTTAATATGACAGGTTGTGATGCTTGTGGCTTCGGGCAGAGGCCCATATCGTCTTCTGTTTTTTCGGACATAAATGGCTAAGTTGCAAGTGCTTACTCTATGCACGTTGAGTGCACTGAGTGTGCCCGTGGCAAACTGAAAGCAGGCATGTTGCTGCAAGTGGCAGAGGAGAGAGGGATTGATTTGAATATTGTGCTTATAGTCCGGTGCGAGATTGTGCAGCCGTTGCGTAGCATGGGGGATAGCCTTTGCAGGTGCTGGCCGTGGTTGATTCAACGACCTCTTGTCCTCGTGAAAGTTTCACACTAATGAAAATTCTTATTACAGGAGGGGCGGGGTATTTAGGCTCGGTTTTATGCGAGCATCTTCTTTTGGCTGGTTATCACGTAACTGTTATTGATAATTTGCTCTACCGGCAACATAGCCTATTTCATTTTTGCGCGAATGATCACTTTGAATTTGTGTTAGGTGACGCACGTGATAAAACGCTTCTGGGAAACCATGTCAAGAACGCAGATGTCCTTATCCCGCTTGCTGCCATTGTCGGGGCGCCGGCATGTGATTGTGATCCCGATATGGCTCAGGCCGTCAATCTGGAAGCCGTCCAACTGCTCAACCGTATCAGGAGTCCGGAGCAATTAATTGTGTTTCCAACAACGAACAGTGGGTATGGAACTAAATCGGGTGATAGCTATTGCACTGAAGACACGCCATTAGAACCCATTTCGCTCTATGGTCGGACGAAAGTCCAAGCCGAGGCAGAACTTTTGAGCACTCCCAATGTGATTACATTGCGACTTGCCACGGTGTTTGGAATGTCGCCACGTATGAGGATGGATCTTTTGGTCAATAATTTTACCTATGCGGCTTTTTCTTCGAGCTATCTGGTCATTTTTGAAAAGGAGTTCAAGCGGAACTTTATTCATATTCGAGATGTTGCGGCGTGTGTGGTGCATTGCATCGAGAACGCCCAGCAGATGGTCGGACATTCTTATAACGCAGGACTTGATACGGCGAATCTTTCAAAAGAAGAGCTTGCTCTGAAAATCAAGGAACAGGTTCCAGCTTTTTACCTCCATTTTGCACCAATTGGGAGTGATCGCGACAAACGGAATTATATTGTGTCAAGCCAAAGGCTTGCAGAAGCAGGGTTTCGCGCACAGCGATCTCTTGAAGGGGGCATACGCGAGTTGTTAAAGGGGTTTCGTATGCTTGGACGTGGCGAATTTGGGAATGTCTAGTGACCAAATCACAACAGCGATTTTGGCAGGGGGGTTAGGCACGCGGCTTCGATCGGTCGTTGCCGATACGCCAAAGGTCTTGGCTATGGTGCGAGGACGGCCATTTCTTTCGTATCTCCTCGATGTGTTGGTTGAGCGAGACCTGAAGAACGTTGTCTTGTGTACGGGCTATCTCGGCGAACAGATTCAGGGAGCATTTGGTGATACTTATCGTGGTCTCCGTCTCAATTATTCTCAGGAAGCAGAACCCTTGGGAACCGCTGGTGCGCTACGCTTGGCGGCCCCGTTTCTCCAGTCCGATGTGGTGTTGGTGATGAACGGAGATTCGTATTATCAGACGGATCTAAGTCTGTTTCTTTCGTGTCATCGGAACCGATGTTCGGATGCCACATTGCTCTTAGCGGCTGTTCCCGATTCTGAGCGATATGGGAGTGTGGTTTTGGATCAGCATGATCACATTGTTCGTTTTAAAGAAAAAAGCGACGATAAAGGAGATTCGTCCGATGAACGATGCTGGATCAACGCGGGTATGTATCTTTTTTCTCAGCGGATGTTGTCTGACATTGTATCGAGTGGCGCCGAATCACTTGAACGTGAGGTCTTTCCTGCCTGGGTTGGCGAAACGTTGCATGGGTGCCGTAGCCAAGGGGATTTCTTAGATGTGGGCACACCGGAATCATATAGGGCAGCTGAGCAGTTTTTTGCTCGATATGTACCTGACCGAGGGCTGTCGCTCAAAAATGAAAGCGCACAGTGAAATGGTGCAAGTGAAGTGAAATTGAGCATTGATGTTTCCACGCGTAGAAGAAGAGGCTTTTCTTGATTAAATTTCACTTGGCTGAAGATACCATCGATGCCAAGGACATCGCTCGCTTGATCCAGTGGCTACAGACAAATCCGCGCTTGACGAAAGGTGACGTTACCATTGACTTTCAAGATAAATGGAGTCGGTGGCTTGGCCGGTCCTATTCGGTCAACTGCAATTCTGGATCGTCAGCTAACCTCCTCATGTACTATGCCCTTCTCCTGTCTGGGAAACTCAAGAACAAGAAAGTAATTGTTCCCAGTGTTGGTTGGGTAACCTCCATTGCGCCGGCAATCCAGTTTGGTTTTGAGCCGGTGATGTGTGAAGCCGATTCGGACACCTTTGGGCTTGATTTAGATCATCTTGAGAGCCTTCTTAAAGAGTATGAACCAAGCACCGTCCTAATGGTTCAGGTGCTTGGTGTGCCACATAAGATGGACGCGGTGCTTGCGCTGAAAGACAAGTACGGTTTTTTCTTGCTCGAGGATGCCTGTGCTGCAATTGGGGCATCATACAAGGGGAACAAGGTTGGCAGTTTTGGTGATATGGCGAGTTTCTCGTTCTACTTTGGTCATCAGATGTCGACGATAGAAGGTGGCATGGTCTCGACTGATGACGCAACGTTCAACAACTTACTCCTGATGCTCAGGAGCCATGGTTGGAGCAAAGACCTAGATGGCAGGGATCACCAATCGTTGCTTAAACAGCACCATATTGATGATTTCCATGCACCCTTTGTCTTTTATGAGCCTGGATTTAATTTGCGATCAACAGACCTTAATGCCTTCATTGGGCTTGTCCAACTTGAAAAATTGGACTGGATGACCTCTCGTCGGCAAGAGAACCACGCTTATTATATGCAACGGCTTGGGGATACATTCACTGTTCAGCGCTGCGAGCCAGAGTGTCAGGTTGCGAGCATCTCGTTTGGTCTTCTGGCAGCGAGTGAAGGACAGCGTAAGCAGATCATTGTTGCTCTTGTGCGGAACGGCATTGAGACGAGAATTTTTTCAGCTGGAAACCTTGGATTGCATCCGTTTTGGTCCGATAGGTACGGAACGACACGTTTTCCTATGGCCGATCGGATTCATTGTTGCGGGCTATTTCTTCCGAACAATCCTTCTCTGAATGAGGAATCTTTAGCGTTCATCTCACAGACAGTTCTGGGGGCAGTGCAATGACGGCACGGTTACGTACGGATGAATCGCTTTATCTGTATCGGAAGCTTGTCCTAATTCGGCAAGCGGAGGAAAAGATTCGCGAAGAATATGGCAATGATGGAATGAAAACCCCAGTTCACCTGAGTATTGGGCAAGAGGCGATACCTGTCGGTGTCTTATCTGGGGTGCCAGAGGCAACGCAGTGTTTCGGAACATACCGCAACCACGCATTGTACCTGATGCTCACCGATGACACTGATGGGTTTTTTGCGGAACTCTACGGCAAGGCAACAGGGGCAGGAAAAGGAAAAGCAGGGTCGATGCATCTCTCCGCGCCGGAGAGCGGTTTGGTCGCAACATCGGCCGTCGTTGGAACAACAATTCCGTTAGCGGTAGGTGCAGCATTTGCTGCCAAGTACAAGAAGTCAGATGACGTGGCGGTTGCCTTTTTTGGTGATGGTGCGGTGGAAGAAGGTAGCTTCTGGGAGAGCATGAATTTTGCTTGTTTGCATCGCCTTCGCATCCTGTTTGTGTGTGAAGACAATAATCTAGCGATCCATACCCCTTCAGCTGCGCGACAAGGCTTTCGATCCATATCAGAAATTGTTGGGGGATTTGAGTGTTATTGCATGAGTGGGGATGGGAGCGATGTCCAAGAGGTCATCATGATGACACGTCAGATGGTGGAGCAAATGTCTGAGCAACCAAAACCTGGGTTTCTTCATCTTACGTATCTGCGGTTTCTCGAGCATGTTGGCATAGCAGAAGACTTCGATGTGGGGTATAGGCTTCGGCCGGCGTCGACGGAAATGGCACGTCTCGATCCTGTTCTTCGATTTGAGAAAAATCTCCTCAGGAACGAGTGCTCGCTTGATGACTTGCGCGCGATACGAACGGAGGTGGATGAAAAGATTGCTCGAAGCATTCAAGCCGCAAAACAGGCGCCATTCCCTGCTCCATCGGAGCTGTACACCGATGTTTTCGTATGACATCGCTGACGACATTTCGCAAGGCATTAAACCTCGCTCTCACGCGGGAGATGGAAAGAGATCCGACGGTTTTTGTGTTTGGCCTCGATGTGCCGGATCACAAGCGAATATTTGGAAGTACGCGTGGTTTGGTCGAGCGGTTCGGTACGGATCGTTGCTTTGGGACCCCTCTCTCAGAGGATGCAATGACCGGTGTTGCATTAGGAGCAGCCGCTTCAGGTTTAAGGCCAGTCCACGTACATATCCGCGCGGATTTTATGCTTTTGGGTATAAATCAGATTGCGAATATGGTGTCGAATCTGCGGTATATGAGTGCGGGCAGACTGAAGATCCCATTAGTGATTCGAGCTATCATCGGACGTGGGTGGGGCCAGTCGGCCCAACATAGCAAATCACTCCATTCGATATTTGCACATTTTCCCGGTCTGAAAGTTGTTCTTCCGACGACGCCTCAAGATGCCTATAGCCTATTGAGGTCTTCGATTCGCGATGACAATCCTGTGATTTTCATGGAGCATCGGTGGCTGTACGATGTTGAAGGGGAGTTGGATGAGGAAGAGGAAATTCCCCTCGGGTCGTCCGTCATACGTCGGACAGGTGATGCTTTGACCGTGGTGGCGACATCGTGGATGAACATTGAGGCATTGAAAGCGGCAGACGTTTTGGCTAAACGAGGAGTTGAGTTGGAGGTGGTGGATGTGCGAACCGCTACCCCTTTGGATGAGGGACTGATCACCTCATCCGTCATGAAAACCAGGCATTGCCTTGTTGTCGACTATGACTGGGTGTTTTGTGGGTTCGGGGCTGAATTGGCTGCGCTCATTAGTCACAGGTGTTTTGAGGTCCTGGAGAAGCCGGTAGAACGGTTTGGTTTCGCGTCTGTGCCATGTCCAACGACTCGCCCCTTGGAAAACCTCTTTTATCCTTCAGCAGTGACGATCATTCAGGCGGTCGAACGCATGTTAGGCCTTGAACATTCCGATCTGAGTGGGGAATCGTTCTACAGTTACGAAAAAAACTTCAAAGGACCTTTCTAGGCGATAAATGCAGCGGCACGGATTTCTAAAGAACAAGAAAAGCACGTCTATTCTGTACTAGATCCACACCCTTATCCTACTAATTGAGCAACCATGTTTTACCGAGGGAAAAACGTTCTTGTCGCTGGCGGCGCAGGCTTGGTTGGGCAAAGCCTCGTGCGAAAACTTCTCGAACAAGGCGCGTTCGTCAGAGCGACGCAGTATACGACTCGAAAGGTGCTGCTGCAGCACGCGAACCTGGAGGTTATGTCTTGTGATTTGATGGACGAGAATAAGGCTCGCGCAGCGTTTGCGGATATGGATATTGTTTTTCTTGCAGCCGCCAGAGTACGCGGTGCCAAGGAGATCCAAGCTAATCCAGCGAGCCTCATCTTAGATTATTTATATATACATTCGAAACTAATCGTACTGGCCGCAGAGATGAAGGTGGATCGATGTAGTTTCATCAGTAGCTGTTATATCTATCCTGATACGGGAAAACCGAATGTAGAAAGTGAAGGCTTCCAAGGTGATCCATGGATTCCCACAAATTATGGTATAGGCTGGACAACGCGTTATCTGGAAACGCTGTGTCGATACAGTCACATGACCAGCAAGACAAGATATGCAATCGTTCGCCCTAATGCGTATTACGGGCCGCACGATAACTTTAATCTCGATCAATGTCACGTCATCCCGGCATTGATTGTCAAGGCGACACAGGGGATGAATCCGTTCGAGGTATGGGGAGACGGAAAGCAAATTCGATCATTTACATACGTTGATGATTTGGTCGATGGCCTGATGATCAATCTTGACACGAACGCGACATGCTCTCCGGTAAACATCAGCGCCAAGGAGGCATACACGATTAAGGATCTCGTGTCCGTGATCTTGGACATCCTGCATCTTGACGTGTCGGTGACGTATGATCCTGAGAAACCGGCGACAATCCCTTATCGAGTATCCGATCCAGCAAAAGCCAAAGAACTGTTGGGTTGGGAAGCACGTGTGAGTCTTCGAGATGGTCTGATGCGGACGATTGATTGGTATCAGAAACACATTGGACGATGTCAGACATGAAGCGGCGGAAGCTCTTAGTCTGCGGCGGAACAGGATTTATTGGTCGAAATCTATGTGAGTATTTTGCTAAAGATGCGGCCTATGACGTCTACGCTACTTGTAGGCAGAACCTAGCAGATGTGCCTCATAAGACTCCGTCGGTTGAATATCTTCAAGCCGAACTGACGAATCGAGATGATGTATATCGTGTGGTCCAGGGTATGGATGTTGTTGTTCAGAGCGCAGCAACAACCTCAGGCGCCAAAGATATTGTTAACAGTCCATATATCCATGTCACCGATAACGTAATCATGAATGCGCTTCTGTTTCGCGCCAGCCATGAGGCAGGAGTTGGGCATGTGGTTTTTCTGAGTTGCACAGTGATGTATCAAGAGCAGCAAGAACCGGTGAAAGAAGAAGATTTTAATGGAGAGCTACACGAGAAATATTTTGCCAGCGGATGGACCAAGGTGTATCACGAAAAAATGTGTGAGTTTTATTCTCAAATAGGCTCAACGAAATACACCGTGCTTCGCCATTCAAACATTTATGGCCCACACGATAAATTTGATCTGGAACGATCACATGTATTTGGTGCCACGATGACCAAGGTACTGACTGCAACGGACGGAAAAATTATGGTTTGGGGTGACGGGACTGATGAGCGTGATTTTCTCTATGTTGATGACCTCATCGACTTCATTCATCTGGCCTTAGAAAAGCAAAACGTGGCATTTGAACTTCTCAATCTGGGGTTAGGCAAATCAGTCTCGGTTCGAGACCTCGTCCACAAGATGATCCAGTTTTCAGGAATGGATTTAAAAGCCGAATTCGATTTAACAAAGCCTAGCATAGGTTTCAAGCTTGATTTGAATATCGATAAAGCGAAATCGCGGTATGGCTGGACGCCAAATACCTCGCTCGACGGGGGGATTCAAAAAACGTTACGTTGGTATCGTGAGAACCTGCTCGGAGAATCAATCCCAACATAAGGGTTTTCATGGTGAAAACGTGAGAAGAATCCTGTTAAATGACATCACGCTTCGTGATGGTGAACAGTCGCCTGGCGTCAATTTTTTTCCCGAGGAAAAGCTGGAGATTGCCCGTCAGCTTGTGAACATGAATGTTCCAATTATCGAAGCAGGGTTTGCCGTAGCGTCAGAGTCTGACTTTCAAGGAGTCAACCGTATTGCCATGGAACTTGGTTCTCCAGATGGCCCTACGATCTGTTCCATGGCCAGGGCCCATAAGCGCGATATCGAGTGCGCGTACGAAGCTCTCAGACCAGCGGCTAAGCCAAGAATTCAGGTTGTCCTCGCGACATCAGATTTGCACCTAGAATACAAACTCAACCTTACTAGGGAGCAGGTAATTGATCTTACGAGAGAAACCGTTGCGTTCGCACGATCGTTGGTCGAGGATGTTGAATTTGCAGCTGAGGATGCGACACGTAGCGATCTGGACTTCTTGTGCAGTGTTTTTACCGTTGCGGGGGAGTCTGGAGCGCGAACATTAGAAATTCCAGACACCGTAGGGTACTCCATCCCTACAGAGTATGCTTCGATCGTCAAAACCGTACTTGCCAAGGTAGCAGGCGTGAAAGATATGGTGGTATCTACACATTGCCACGACGATTTGGGGTTGGCTACTGCGAATACGTTGGCTGGCTTGGCCGCGGGTGCAGGCCAGGCAGAATGCACGATCAACGGGATCGGGGAACGTGCAGGAAACGCGTCGATGGAAGAAGTTGTCATGGCGCTAAAGACTAGGCCGACCCAATTTGGAGTTCAGGCTGATATTAATACCAAAGCAATCCTGGAAACGAGCAAGTTGGTCGAGGCGCTCTCAAGAATGAGGGTCGCACCCAACAAGGCGATTGTCGGGGAGAACGCGTTTAAGCATGAGTCTGGAATTCATCAGCACGGCATGCTGTGCAACAGTGAAACCTATCAAATTATCGAGCCGGAAACAGTCGGGGCTCGAAAGTTTGATCTTATGCTGGGAAAGCTATCCGGCAAGCATGCGTTGCGGACAAAAATAATGGAATTGAGTTTGGACATCGGGCCGCAAGATTTCGATAAGGTCTATTTGTCCTTCAAGGATTTATCGGCCAAAAAGAAAATGATCGTAGATGACGATATTGTGAATCTTGTGAATCGAATTGTTGGCTGATTGTGGGCCCATGACATTTTTCCGTATGATTTTAAAGCTTGGATCAAGCATATGAGTATTGAACGCGGTATTGCGCAGGGGCCTCAACAGCCAAGGATGGTACGTTCGCCTGATTGGGGGATGATGGAAGGCCTTGCAGAGGCGTGCTCACCTGAACGATCGTTGGCGATGTTTCGCAAAATGTGCCTGACAAGATATTTCGATTTGCGTGTTCGGCAAGCCCAGCTTGATAACGATATTGAATGTCTGATTTACCTTTCTGTTGGGCAGGAGGCGGTTGCTGCAGCAGTCGCGGTTGTGATGGAAGGATGCTACGTCCTCGGACAGCATCGAGGCCATTCCGTCTACCTCTCATTCGGTGGGCGACCTGAACGACTTGCGGACGAACTTTTAGGCATGTCCACGGGTTGTTGTGGTGGTATGGGTGGTTCACCGCCGTCACACGACTTTGAACGCAAAATCGTCGCTCATAACGGGCTGATTGGCGATCAAGTGCCGGTAGCTGCGGGTATTGCCCTCGCGGCGCCAGGTGAGCGGGTGATATGTTTTTTCGGTGACGGGGCCGCCGAAGAGGATTACGTCCTTGCCACGCTTGGGTTTGTGGCTACCAAGAAACTTCCACTTCTTTTCGTTTGTGAAGATAACGATCTTTCAGTCCTTACTCCGACGGTTGAGCGGCGAAACTGGAGTGTGGTAGATGTCGCGCAAGGCTTCGGGTTAAACGCCGTGGACATCACCGACGATCCGTGGTTGATCGAGTATTGGACAACCACGTTAGCCGATCAGCTTCCTGCAATCATTAACATTCGAACGTGTCGCGAGTTTTGGCATAACGGGACAGGAAGCGACAACAATGCAGAGTGGAGCCGCTTTGATCTGACCAAGGCCAAACTCACAGAAATTGGACTTCGTGATAAGGCGCGTGCGATCGAACTGGAAATCAAGACGTTTGTCGAGGATTTATGGAACGAACGGTTGCAGAGACGATCCGCGATATAAGCCGCGAGCACATTGCGAAACACAACGGCATTCTTCTTGGTCAGTGTCTTACTGCGGTGGGATGGGTCCAGAATACTGTGCCGGCACAGGCAGAGGGTATTGTGGAGTTGCCGATGACAGACGTGTCTGGAGCTGGCATTGCAGTTGGCGCTGCCATTATGGGGCGGAGACCGATATTTATCATTCGGTTTCAAAGTTTGCTGTGGCTCAATGCAAGTCCTATCGTCAACCACGCCGCGAAAGCGAAAAGCGTCTTTGGTTATCCGGCGCCGGTGTTTGTGCGTGCGATTGGTAGTGAGGGTGACAGTACAGGACCAATACACACCAATTGCTTCCACAGTCTGTTCATGCATATGCCGGGTCTTCCAGTGTGTGCGCCGATGACGCCAAACGAGTATGTGCAGATTTGGAATTGGTATATGACGCACGATGACCCGTTGCTTGTGAGTGAACACCGGCGTAGTTACACCAGCAGACAAGAAATGCCGGATCAGGTACACCATGATGCACACATTACGATCTATGCCATGTCGGCGGCGCGTTTCAATGCGGTCGAAGCCGTCGAGGTGCTTGGTCACAGGGGGGTAAGATGCAACCTTGTACACCTCCTATGGTTAAAGCCGTTTGATCTAACTCAGAGAGTGATGGAGCCGTTGAAGGCGAGTGGTCACGGCATCGTTGTTGATTCTGCCTATGAGATTGCCGGGGCATCACAATCTGTGGCATATGAATTAATGTATGCCACTGGGTGTCCGGTTAAGGCGGTGGGGCAAGCGGATCGTTCCCCAGGCGTAGCGAAGCGTTTGGAAAACGGGACGCCAACCACCATGCGCATCGTCGATACTGTTGAGATGATGCTTCGAGATGTGTAGCTTCGCAACAACTATTGCTGCTGGTGATAGTATGTCTTGGTTCGTTCTCCTGGGATGCTGATAGGGTGTATTCGGTGTGATATTGTGGCGGGCGATACATGTGCAAGGCGGCTATGGAGGTGACACAGGGAGTGATTCTTCTCTCAGGCGACAATACAGCTTAGCGGGAATATGCTTCACTTTAAAAAGACGGGAGAAAACCGAATGGCTGCCATAGTTAGTGAAACGTACGCTCGTTTGATCGACAAATACGACTGTGATGTCGTTATGTATACGGCGTATCCTCATCACAGTCATTGGTCAAAGGAATTTGGCGATAAAGAGTTCAGAACGGCTCTCAAGAATCTATTCTCATGTGATAAAAGCTCTCCACTAATGCTCTATCTTCACATCCCACATTGTGAGGAATTGTGTTGGTTTTGTACGTGTCACATGACGGTAACCCACAGTTATGAAAAAGTGAAAAAATATCTCAGTGTTCTGCATCGCGAGGTCGAGCTATTTCGGGATTTTTTGGATCAACACTCGCTGACGCCAAATTTTCAGGAAGTCCACTTTGGTGGAGGGTCGCCGACGTATATTTGTGAAGACGAGTTTGAGCAGCTTATGGAGCGTGTACGAACCATTGTTGATATAGACAGGTTAAGCGAATTCTCAATCGAAATAGATCCACGAAGAGTCGATAAGGAGAGACTGAAATTCTACCATGAAAAGGGAGTTAATCGGATATCGCTCGGCGTGCAAGATTTTGATCTTGATGTTCAGAAAGCTATTAATAGAGTGCAGCCTCCAGAGTTAATTGAAAACTTGCTTGCGCCCGAGATTAAGAAGTGTTTTGTGAACGGCATTAATTTCGACATCATCTGCGGATTGCCTCGACAAACTCCAACCTCGATTCGGGAAACAATCAATAAGGTGGTAGACATGTCCCCGGATCGAATTTGTCTCAATTATTTGCATTTGTCGAAATTCGCCAAGCATCAGAAACTGATGAATCGATCTGAACTTCCAAGTATGCATGAGAAAAAGATGCTGTTTTATGAAGCGCTTGATGTTCTTGAGCGAAGTGGGTATGTGCGAATTGGATATGACCATTTTGCTAAGCCGACAGACGCTGTTGCGAAGGCCTTGGTAGAGCAAAAAATGCACTGGAATGCGCTTGGCTATACATCTGGAAAATATGCGAGTGTGATCGGTCTCGGAATAAGCAGCTATAGCACGGTTGGCGAAAACTATTATTTCCAGAATTGTTTTGATGAACCGGATTATGAGAAAGCGATTACGAAGGGACACTTTCCAATCTACCGCGGGTATAAATTAGACCAAGACGATATTATGCGACGTGACATTATAACTCGCCTACGAAGCTACTTTTATCTTGATTGCCGTAGCATTGAAGAACAATATGGTATTAACTTTGAGAAGTATTTTGGCGAGGAAAAAACGATCCTTTGTGATTTCGCCCAAGAGAATATTATAGAGCTTTCTAACACAACGATTGTCATTACAGAATCGGGCAAGCAATTTGCGAACCTCGTTTGCGAAACCTTCGATCGTTTTGTTCCGCGCTATAAACATCTCAGGAGCATGGCTTGAGGGCGGGTTAAGCTTGGGCGATTATCATCTGATGACTCTTTTGCAAACATCGTAAAGGATCGCGCGCATGAATCTCGTGATTGAAAGCGTCGGTCAGGGTGAAGCGATTGCCAAAGCGGCGATTGGGCGAAAACTTCAGAGGATGTTCCCCAATGGATGTAAACGTGTGCTATTGGTTAATCCAATGGGAGTTCCCGAAGAGGATTATGATATTAACGTTGCAGTTCAAAATAGATATCCAATATATCCGCCGTATGGTTTAGGTGTTCTGTCTGAATGCCTCCAGCGAAGGGGCTATGAAGCCAATATCATGGACCTCAACTTTGAACAGCAAGCGGCTCTTAAAAGTTTTCCTCAGAACTTTAAATATAATATTTGGAGGAAATGGCTACGGAAAAAAATTGATGACCTTAATCCAGACTTTGTAGGTTTAACATGTATGTTCTCAGTTACCCACCGTGCGATGAAACAGGTTGCTGGTTATGTGAAGGAACTATACGCTCAACTTCCCGTTTTTGCCGGCGGGGTTCACACATCAGGTGTTCCGGAATTGGTGCTTAAAGACTGTGCTGGAATTGATTTTGCTGGTTTGTATGAAGGCAATACGAGCCTTCCTGATATGCTGGATTTTATAAACGGAAAGCAGCCAGAATCAAGCTTAACTCAACTTTGCACGATCGAGAATGAGCAATATATTGCCATTACGGAGCGGGCACCTGTTGAATCCAATGATCTGAATGCAGCTGCTGACTATCGTGACTTGAAAATCGAAGAATATAGCTCCCTTGGCCGAATCGGCACATACTACTGGCTTTTTGATGATGCTACTCGTGCTTCCACTGTGCTCTCAAATCGAGGATGTAGAGCAAAATGCACCTTTTGCTCAGTGAGGCATTTCAATGGAAAAGGTGTGAATGACAGAGATGTCAATGCTGTTGTCGATGAGTTGGAGAACTTGAGAGATCGATATGGAATTACGCACATTATGTGGTTGGATGATGACTTGTTTTATAAGGAGAAGAGAACCGTTCAACTGTTTAACGAGATAACAAAACGCAACCTTGGAATTACGTGGGATGCGTCAAATGGGATTATTGCTTCTGCACTAACCAATGAAATTGTGCACAGTGCTTCTGAATCGGGCTGTATTGGACTCAGTTTGGGGGTTGAGTCTGGAAGCGATAAAATCTTACGTGCCGTATACAAACCAAGTACGGTAAAACACTACATTCAAGCCGGGGAAATTTTGCGAAACTATCCTTCGATTTTCACGCGTGGGCTCTTCATGTGTGGGTTTCCGGGAGAAACGATCAGTCAGCTTACTGATACCATCAATTTAGGGAGGGAGATGCAATTTGACTGAAGTGTGATACAGCCGCTCACCTTGATCCCGGCAACGGAACTCACCGATTGGACACTCAGTATTGGCAAAATAGTGGAGGAGCAACTCGTTGATGGGTCCCAGCGTCCGTTTCTAGGTTCGACCGGCAAACAGATATTGCGTGAAGCAGCAGAGACAAGCAGTGCAGCACGATGGTACAACTTGATGGAGGAAGGGGACTCCACTCACGTTCCTACGGACGATGAAATCAAAGACGTTTGGTTCATCATGGACTACAAGATAAATTACGAAAGGCTCCATGATGTGGAATGTGAAATGAAGCTTGGCATGCTGCGCAAGATGTTTTTCAGCATGTGTGATCGAACGCATACTGGACATGCCTTAGGGAGTTTGTATTTTGCTCTTATCGAACAAAAATTAAAAAACTTTGATGAGGCGAAGCGTAGGCTGGCGCAAGCCAAAGATCTTGTTCAACAGTCTGCCTACTGGCAGATACGATTCGATGTATTTGGATTGTTTCGCCTAGCCGAAGACCTTGAGGCGCGTTTAAGCCCAAGGTTGCGCCGGACTGTTGACTTGCAGGATACGACTGTAGGGTAAAATGGCTGGCTCAATGGTGACTTTAATCATTCCTACGATGAATAGGTCCAACTTTTTAGTTCGCTTGTTACGCTATTACTACGATTTGAACTTTCAGGGGTGTATCTTAATTGGCGACTCAAGCGAGGCGATGCACCTCGAGCATACAAAGAAAGCAATCCATTTATTTCAAGATCGGCTTAACATCATTCATAAAGAATACGAGGTGCTAAAAGGGGTAGAGTGGTTTTGGCGGTCACTCGATTTCGTTTCCACACCATACGTTGCATATATTGGAGATGATGATTTTTTGGTACCAAAAGCGCTGGATCAGTGTGCGCAGTTTCTGGACAGACATCCGGATTATAGTGCTGCCCACGGTTTGGGGGTATTGTTTACCCTTTCACAAAGCGGGGCGCATGGTCCTGTTAAATGGCTAGGCCCATACAGATTACCAGTTGCGGAGGCAGAAACTGGCGCTCAGCGGCTCTTGGATCATTTGTCCAGTTATTCTGTGCCTGTGTTCTCGGTTTTTCGTCTCGAATTATGGCAGTTAATGTGGAAATCCACGCATTTAGATATGACATTTGGGGGAGAACTGGTGCCGGGTTGTTTAGCTACTATCAAAGGAAAATTCAAGGAATTTGATTGTTTGTATTTGCTGAGACAAGCCCATGAACGGCGTTTTCTTTTGCCTAACCTTCTCGACTGGCTAACAGATTCGAATTGGCTTCCGTCATACCAAGTATTCCGGGATCTTATGGCAGAAAAATTATCAAAGCAAGACCACGTCGACTTAGACGAAGCTCACTCAATAGTGAAGCAGGCCTTCCAAGTCTATCTAGTGCAAGCAATAGATCGCAAGTTTCAGCATGAAAAGAACACGCAGGGTCGTTTCCTCCGTTTCCGACAGGCCACTCGTAGTATTCCTAGTTCCCGCTGCATTTGGCGTCTATTGCAATCCTTGCGACACGGGGAACTTCGGCGACAAATCCGGTGGGAGAAATTATCATTGCCAGCCTTAAAACGGCCATCTTCCAAGTATCATGACGATTTTATGCCGTTCTATCGATTGGTGACTGCTGGCGTCAATCTATCCTCCCCAGTGTGATAAACAATCTCATATTCCCTCGATTGTTGACGGATAATATTTTCTCCTCGTAAAGCTAGTGTAAAGTCAAACGGGGGTTGGTCTGAGGTAGGAGGACCGGTAATATTGAGGAAAGGAGGCGCCATGAGAGTACTTCCTGGCTTAACTTTGGATCTGTATCCAACAAAGCAAGATGAGATAGACTTTTGGAATAAAAATGGATACCTCCTCATAGAGGAGTTGTTTTCGCAAACAGAATGTCAATCCATCAATGATATTCATCGAGCTCATGCGGACAAGGATTTCAAGGGACTCATAAACCTTGATCGTGAGGTAGAAGAAATTCGTAGCCTTATGAAAGCCCCAAAGGTTGTGTCCATTATGAGGGCCTTGAAAGGGGGGCGAGAGATTGTCGGCCTCATGACCCAAATTATGTTCAAAGAAGCGGGTAGTCCGCACTCCTTCGGTTGGAGTCCGCATCAGGATAATGCCTATCCGCAAAGTGAGAACGGCGAGTATTTTACGATCAATATTCCTCTTGTTAATCAGGATCGTGAGAATGGGTGTATGTATATCTACCCAGGTTCACACAAGGAGGGAACATTCCCGTTCGCTCCGACGCCGAGTTATGAGGCAGGGAAAAATCCGGGCAATACGATTCCAGATGAGATTATTAAACGGTACACTCGGGTAGATTTGCTGATGAAGAGGGGGTCTGCTTTGTTTCTGCACGGTGATGTCATCCACGGATCATACAACAATCCATCAGACCGGTCTCGACCGATGTTTTCGATGTGCTACATTCCCAAAGGCGTCACGTTTATTCCTGGGAATACTGCAAAGCGCATGGAAATTTCTCTCACGCAGGATTGAATTCCTTGCGCTCGCTTCTTCCAACTACCGATACTGTTTCTCTAGAAACTCTAGTCGATATTTGCCGCGACTGGAGTTTTATTTTGTATGCGTTCTAATGCTCACTCTTGTCATGCCAACTTGCAATCGTTGGGCTTATCTAGAACGGTTGCTCACATATTTTGCTGACTTTCGGCTTGAACATACTCTCCTTATCGGAGACTCTAGCGGTTCGAGCCAAGCTGCCAAGGCAAAACAGGTGCTTGGCTCAGTTTCTGGACAACTTAGTGTTAAGCTTCAGCCATACCCAGGCCTTTTCACTTTCCATTGCATCCTCGACCTCCTGAATCAAGTAACAACGCCCTATGCTGTTTTTGCGGCAGACGATGATTTTTTTGTTCCAAATGGCCTGAATGATGCGGTGGCATTTCTCGAATGTCATTCCGATTACGTTGGCGCCAGTGGGAAAGCGATTCTTTTTGAGGTGCGTTCTGATGATGCACATGGTCCGATCACGAGCACGTGGTTATATCCTCAAGGGTCTGTTGAACATGCAACTGCTTCTCAGCGTCTGATTGCTCATCTGAAAAACTATCGACCGACAATTTACGCTGTGCATCGGACAGAATTATTGCGAGAAAGCTATCAATCCATTGTCGATCTCAACTTGGATAATTCATTTGGGGAGTTATTGCCAAGCAGTGTGCCTATTATCCTGGGGAAGGTTAAGACACTTGACCGCCTGTATATGGTGCGCCAATCTCATGCCAATATGACCTCGACTAAACTCAATTCTGATATGTTTGACTGGGTGTCAGGGCCGCAGTGGGCTATTCAATGGGAGAGATTTAGGGATTGCCTTGCTCAAGAAGTTGTGCGCGTTGATAAAATTGGGATCGGAGAGGCGAGAGAGATAGTCAAGCAAGCATTTTGGTTTCACCTAAGGCATGGTTTTGCGCAGAACCTTGAAGAACGTTATTCGCCCTGCGAAACTTCCCTCTCCGCCCGTGTCTACAGAATGCTTCGTGATATCCCAGCACTGCGTAGTGCATGGCGTGACCTGCGATCATTTTTTCCGGGCCATGGGAACGATGAGTATAAAGCGTTGTTACCAGCACTGTTGCGCTCTTCCTCCCCATACCACGCCGATTTCTTACCGATATATCGATCGATTACGAGTTATTCTATCAGTGGGTGAGTGCTTCGCGTAACATGGGAGACGGGTAACATTTAGGGTATGAGATGTTACCTGTTGGGCGCTGGCGACCGGCGGTTTCCAGAGCACTCTTCACTTTTCTATAACGGAATGATGTTTGCTTTGCTATGCAGTTCAAACGCTCATGCTGTACTTTCGTGAGCGTTGAGAGAAGGAATATCTAGTGATGTTGAGCAACGGTGAACGACAACAGGTAAACGTTGGTTTGGTTCAGATTAATAATAGTTTCTCAAACCAGAACTATTTGCCGTTATCGGTTGGAATGCTACAAGCATACGTGCAAAAACACAGCAGCCATCCAGAACATTATCAGTTTCTCTTGCCTCTCTACAGCAGAATTTCAGTAGAGGAAGCGGTTCACAGTCTCCTTGAAGCGGATGTTGTGTTCTTTAGTATGTATGTGTGGAACGCGAAGATTTCGCTTGAAATTGCGCAGCGATTGAAATGCCGCCAGCCAAATGTTCTGATTGTGTTTGGTGGGCCACATGTGCCGGAGAAGGACCATGAATTTCTACAGAAGCATTCTTTCATAGATCTTGCCTGTCATGGTGAAGGGGAGCAAGTGGCGCTCGCGATCTTAGATCGCTATGAGTCCAGGGACTGGTCTGACGTCCCGTCAGTGAGCTTTGTGGATGAAAATGGATGTGTTGTTACGAACCAAAAAGCTGGACGAGTGAAGGAGTTAGACCAGTTCCCGTCTCCTTATCTCGCGGGGGCATTTGCTCCGCTCATGAAAGCTAATCCTTCTGAGCATTGGATTGGATTGTGGGAAACAAACCGGGGATGTCCCTTTGCCTGCACCTTTTGTGATTGGGGATCGGCTATTGCGAGCAAGGTGTACTCGTTTGATATTGAACGACTCCATAAAGAGTTGGAGTGGTTCGCTGATCATAAAATCGAATTTGTCTTCTGCTGCGATGCCAACTTTGGAATCTTGAAGAGAGATGTGGACCTTGCCAGCTATGCCGCACAGACAAAGAAGCAATATGGGTATCCCAAAGCACTCTCAGTCCAGGCGACGAAAAATGCGACGGAACGTGCATATCTCACGCAGAAAATCCTCGCCGATAGCGGATTGAATAAGGGAGTTGATATTGCCCTGCAGTCGATGGATTCGAATACACTGAAGAGCATTAAGCGAGGAAATATTTCAACGGAAACATATCAAGAACTCCAGAGGCGGTTTACAAGAGATAATGTTGAAACTTTTACAGATTTGATTCTTGGGCTTCCAGGGGAAACCTACGAGTCCTTTACCAACGCGGTATCGACGATTGTTGAGAATGGGCAACACAACCGCATTCAATTCAATAATCTCTCCATTCTTCCCAATGCAGAAATGGGAGACCCTGAGTATCAAAAGACATATGGAATGATCATTGTTGAAACGCAATTGATCAATATCCATGGAACCCTTGAGGAATCTGAGGATGAATGTTGTGAAACTCAATTTCTCGTTGTTGGCACCAACTCTATGCCAAAGAATGATTGGGTGAGGATCCGAGTATTTTCATGGATGGCAGCCCTTCTCTACTTCAATAAGATATTGCAAATCCCCTTTGTCCTCATACAAAAAATCTGTTCTGTGAGTTGTCGAGATCTCATCGAAATGTTCGTAGGGAGAGCGTTCAATGAGCTTCCTGTTCTCGCCTCGGTCCAGCAGTTTTTCATGGATAAATCGCGAGATATACAAGATGGGGGGGCAGAATTTTGTCTCTCTGAAGATTGGCTTAATATTTATTGGCCGGCGGATGAATATATCCTGATCAAGTTGTGTGTGGAAAACAACCTGCAGCAATTTTACGATGAAGCGGAAGTGGTGTTGGAGCAGTATCTTAGAGAGCATTCCCTGTCTCTCCCAGCAGGGCTTCTTCATGAAACCATCGAATTTAATAGAAGTTCGATGAAATTTCCTTTCCAAACGGATGATCTCTCTCTCGAACTGTCTCACAACGTGTGGGAATACTATCAGTCGGTACTACGTGGCACGCAGATTTCTCTGGAGAACCGACCAACGACCTATCACATTGACCGCACGAGTCAGATCTGGACTTCTTGGGATGACTGGTGTCGGGAGGTGATCTGGTATGGAAACAAAAAAGGAGCCTATCTTTACGGCAATAATGCTGTCGAGGCTCAGCTGTCAGGGCATTACTGAAAAGGGAAGTAGCAATGTCCATAATCGTTGTTTTGACCACGCTTCTTCCGATGCATATACGATCATGAACTATAGAACGCTTGGTTGCACTGGGCTCAGGGTGTCTGAGATTGGATTTGGTGCTTGGGGTATTGGTGGGGTGAATCAGGGAGCGATATCATATGGGCCGACCGATGATACGGAGAGCCGAGAGGCCTTGAAATGTGCGTTTGATTTGGGCATCACGTTTTATGATACCGCTGATTTGTATGGACATGGTCACAGTGAACGATTGATCGGTGAGACATTTAAGGAGATTCGAAACCGGGTGGTCATTGCATCAAAAGGCGGACTTCTCGACCAAAATGGCCATCAGGATTTTTCTCCCGCGCATATCGAGATGTCCGTTGATGGGAGCCTGAAAAGACTCCAGTCGGACTATATTGACGTGTATCAGTTACATGATCCGCCGTTGGCGTCTCTGGGCAATGCTGAGGAGATTGTTGACACCCTTCAATCACTTGAGAGAGCAGGAAAGATTCGGTCGTGGGGAATTTCAGTGCGATGTCCCGATGATGGATTGCTCGCCATAGAACACTTCGGCGCAAATGTTCTACAGGTCAATTTTAATATGGCTGACCAGCGAATGCTGTTGAATGGACTTATGGGTTTGTGTGAGACGAAGAGGGTTGGATTGATATGCCGAACACCACTCTGCTTTGGGTTTTTGACCGGAAGGTATACGGCTGAAACAGAATTTGGTGCGTATGATCATCGTAGTCGCTGGTCCTCTGAGCAACTCGACCTCTGGTCCGCCGCGAACCAGAGGTTTTCCACAATACGGCGAACAGAGGATCAAACTGACGCTCAACTGGCATTGAGATATTGTTTATCTTATCCTGCTGTTTCAACGGCTATTCCGGGAATGTTGCGTAAACAACATGTCGAGGAAAACGTTGACGCAAGCTACCTTGGGGCACTTGCAGAGGAGAAACGAATGAAAATAGAGGAAGTTTATAATGCCCATCAGTTTTATGCGGGAGAAAAGGGGGTTCTTAAGCCGTGAGTATGTTTCCCGCAACCGAGCTGACTGCTCTGCGAATTGGTCTTTGTGAACTGGGGCCTCATTGGCCTCCCTTGTGATGAGTAAATGCTTGGGAGTGGGATGGAAACGAAACGTGTAACAGACTTCAAATGCATCCTCATCACGGGGGTTAGCGGATCGGGTGGTAGCTACTTGGCCGAGTACGTTGTTCAGAATCACCCGGCGGTTGAAATTCATGGAATTTCTCGTTGGCATAGTACGACCGCTTCTAGCAATCTGGCAGGAATTGCTTCAAGCGTGGTTATGCATGAATGTGATATGAACGACTTTAGTTCGCTGTTTGCCGTGCTTTCCGCCGTGAGACCTGATGCCATTTTTCATCTCGCTTCGCATGCGAATGTGAAAGCGTCGTTTACCACCCCGCTGGCAGTTCTCAATAACAACATCATGAGTACAGCAAATTTGTTTGAGGCGGTTAGGATCGCGGGGATTAATCCTATTATCCAACTCTGTAGCACGTCTGAGGTCTATGGCCAGGTTGACCCGAAAGATGTTCCCATTGCCGAGGAGGTAGCGCTTCGGCCGTCCAGCCCGTATGCGGTGTCGAAAGTAGCGCAAGATTTGCTGGGATGGACGTATTTCCGTAGCTATCAGATGCAAATCATTCGGACACGTATGTTTGCGTACTTTAATCCACGGCGTACGGATCTGTTTGCGACCTCGTTTGCCCGGCAGGTAGCTCGGATTGAACACGGGCTTCAGTGTGAGCTTCTCCATGGTAACCTTGACTCAATTCGAACGTTGATTGATGTTCGAGACGCCATGGAAGCGTATTGGAAGGCCATAGTGCATTGCCAGCCAGGGGAGGCCTATAACATCGGTGGCGCGACATCAATGAGTGTTGGAGAGTTTCTTGCACTATTGAAAACGGAGAGTCGGGTGCCGATCCAGACTCGACAGGACCCACAACTTCTTCGCCCTGCTGACGTGACGCTTCAGATACCCAAGGTGGAGAAGTTTTTGAATGCAACGGGCTGGAAGCCAAAGTACACGATTGAAGAGAGTGTACGGCATCTCATGGCGTTCTGGAGAGCAAAGGTTGCCAAGGAAGTGGCGACTCGCGCGCACGAATCGGAGTGTTCCGTTGGGTAGAGATCATATGAGTGTTGGACTGTCCATATGATTATTACGCGGACTCCATTTAGAATATCGTTCTTCGGTGGAGGAACCGATTATCCGGCCTGGTATTCACAAAATGAAGGCTTAGTCATTGCCTCAACGTTTGCCCAGTATTGTTATATTTCTTGCCGCCGCCTGGAGCCATTTTTCGATTATAAAACAAGAGTTGTGTACTCTAAGATAGAATCTGTTGATGAGCATAAGAAGATAGAACATCCAGCGGTGCGTGGGTGCTTGGAGTATCTTGGAGCTGAGGGTGGACTGGAGATTCATCACGATGCTGATATTCCAGCACGATCGGGGATAGGGTCGAGCTCAAGCTTCACCGTTGGGTTACTCCTTGCCCTCCATGGATTGCGCCATGAAATGCCTACCAAGCAAAAACTGGCGGAGGAGGCGATCCATATCGAACAATCCGTTCTCCAAGAAAGTGTTGGCATTCAAGATCAGATTTTGTCGGCGAATGGCGGGTTTCGCATCATTGAGATGGGGCCGGAAATTGGGGGTCAGGGTTATCGGGTCACCCCCCTTATCTTGCCACCAGAGTTTATTGAGAATTTGCGTCAGCATGTACTCCTTGGGTTCACGGGGTTGACGCGAGTTGCTTCTGATATCGCGAGGGAGCAAATTGCGAAAATGGAAAAAGGCGAAACGCGCGTGAGTGAACTTCTCTCAATCGCGAAGGAAGCGCTTCATCTTTTTCGCAATCATGCAGATGTCGATTGTCTTGGAAAGTTGCTCCATCACACGTGGTTGCTCAAGCGGTCGTTGGCCCATGGCATCACAACCCCAGAAATCGATGAGCTGTATGAGGCAGGTCTGGCGGCTGGCGCGTATGGGGGTAAAATCATGGGCGCAGGGGGTGGAGGATTTATCATGTTTCTAGCGCCACCTGAATGTCATGCTCGTATCAAGGAGGCACTCTCGAATATTCGCGTCTGGGTACCATTCAACTTTGAAACGCATGGAGCGCAAGTCATCTTTTACAACGATGAGTATTAAGCGCTGGCCGAGGATATTATTTTAACTTTTCGAAAGCAGGCTCATTAGGCATGAAGTTTTCAAGGCGAGGCGAGGCTTTAATCGGTCAAGAAATGTTTTCCCTTCAGGACCAAGCCCGGAACATTGAGCGTGATGGAAAGCCGGTGTATCACCTCGAACTAGGTGAACCGAAGAGATATCCTCCGGGCCGCGTTATCAATAGAACAATTATTTCTCTCCTGAATTCTGAAGTTGGCTATGCCCCCCCCAGCGGTTTGCTGTCCCTGCGTGAAAAGTTAGCCGGTTACTGTTCTGAGAATTGTCAGCGGCATATTAAGACGGAGAACGTTGTCATCAGTCCTGCCAATATGCTCATTTACCAAATTTTGGATATTATTTGTGAAGCAACCGAAACTGTTGCACTTTTCACGCCGGCGTTTCCGACCTATATCGCGGTATGCGGGTACGTTGGAATCACGATGCATCAAGTCCCTCTATCAATGAACAATGGGTTTCAAATTACGAAAAAGACCATCGATAAGGCCTTTTCTGCAAACCCAAAAGTTGTATTTGTAAACTCTGGAAATAATCCAACTGGAGCTGTCTATGATGAAGGTCTTTTGAAATACTTGCTAGAACAGGCCGTGAAACGGGATTGTTGGGTCGTGAGTGATGAAACGTACAGTAAGCTGAGTTACAATAAAACCTACTTTAGCTTGTTAGGTTTTGAGTACGAGAAGCTCGTTATTATCTCCTCTTTCTCAAAAATATTCTGTGTCCCGGGGTACCGTATTGGGTATGCAGTTGCGGATCCTAGAGTCGTAGAAAAAATTGCACTTTCTTCCTCGACGTTGTACTCGTGCCTGCCTGTTTTTGTTCAGGAAGGCATCACCGAGGGGGTCCCTATCATTGACTCGTTTACGGATAGTAGGAAAAAATATTACAGAGCCTTGAGTGATGAGTGTCTAAAGATTATCACTAGGTCAGATTATTTGGCCTGCGTGAAACCAGAAGCCGGGTTTTATCTGTTGATCGATATTAGAAAGCTGAAGATTGATGACAGGGTGTTTTGTTCGAGACTGTTGGACGAATTCGCGACTGCTGTAACTCCGGGAGCGAGTTTTGGGCGTGCTGGGTTTGTTCGAGCGTCGATCTGTGGCGAGACGAATGATGTAAAAAAAGGACTGCGCCAAGTGGTATTGCTTGCGAAGTCCTTACAGAGGCAACGCCTCAATAGACGCTAACGACGCGCTGGTAATTATTGATGAGTTGTTTGCATGGATGAGGGCTGGGACATGATGAACTATCCATGGAAGTGAGATTGCTATGGACAGGACGGAACTGGACAGGCCGAGTTTAGTCGAGACTGGGTTTCGACGTTTGACCTACCCGCACCAGGAATTTCTGTTTGTCGCGGAAGTGACAAGGATGCTTGTTGAAAAAGGCATTGTGAAGAATGCAGTGTCTCTTGAAGAGTTGCACAAGCACATCCCTCCCAAAGATCAGGTGGTAAATGCGCATTATATGAACAACGTCGTTGATCAATTCTACGAAACCAGTACCCGTTTTCGTGAGCTTTATTTTGGTCTTATCAAGTATATTCATCGGGAATACTTCCAGTATGATTTTATTTTTCAAGCGATTCCAAATTTTAGATTTCACTTCCCGGTTCATTTTGGGGAAGCTTTTCGCAACAAGCGCAACAAGGACGGTGTGTTTCTGGGGCAACATTCCGATACGATGCTCGGCCACTCATTTGAGGAAGTCAATTTTTGGTTGCCCCTAACGGAATGCAGGGCATCAAACGCGTTGCACATGTCTGATCTTGCGAGCGGAATCCAAGTTATCGGCCGTGTTTTTGACGACATTGGTTGGGACTCAGACGTGTATCATACGGCGGGGCGTGAACATTTTCATAAGCGCCTTTTCTCGGATGATGATTTTCAGTCCCTCGTTGTTCGCAGCACGAAACCGGTTGACATGAAGGTTGGAGAATTCATCGCGTTTGATCCACGATGCCTTCACGGGCCTGCAGAGAACACGGAGGGAAGGACTCGTGTGAGTCTGGATTTTAGGATTATTCCGTTGCATCGATACGAGCATGCGAAACACTATCGGAGTCAAGGAAAAAGCAAACGAAAATTTGTCCGTGGAGACGTCTTTTTTCAGGTGAGCGCGAGTGAGCTGGAGTAGGGGTTGACGTTTTGCAGCGGAAAATACGTGTGTCGCAGTAGACGACGTTTGGCCTGTGAGCTAGATTTCATTTGAAAGTTTTTGAGTAAGGCATGTTCGTCAGGGCGACGCAATACGCATCAATCTCGATGACGCGACGCACATTGTATGGAGAAACTATCTTTGTACATAGGAATTTCTGTGTATGCAGAGGAGTTGGAATGAGATGAAAGTGTTGTTTTTGTATCCGAGTTGGACCACTGGCTACGGGATTTTCCGGCATTTTGCACGGAAATAAGCGATTTGGCCTCCATTAAGCTTAGCGCTTCTTGGTGCGATCACGGAACAAAGGGGGCACGAAGTTGGCATTATCGATGGAGAGGCCGAGAATTTGTCACTCGAAAAAATGATAGCAATGACGCAGGAAGTTGGTCCGGATGTTATTGGTTTGACGGCATTTACTCCATTCTTTCACATCAATGTAAGTCTCGCACAAGGTTTGAAAAATGCCGGCGTTAAGGCGCCGATTGCAATTGGTGGTCCGCATGTCACGATCGTGGAGGAAAAAGCGCTGCAGCCGATGTTTGACTATGCGTTCGTCGGCGAGGCTGAGAAATCCTGGCCAACGTTCCTAGACTATTTTGAAGGGGGGAAAGATCTCTCCGGGGTTAAGGGAATCATTTTTCGTAAAAATGGTGAGATTTGTTCTACTGGTAGACCGGATCCCATCGATGACCACGAAGGAAGGGGGTATCCACTCGACCAGTTTCCTCTTCCAGCTAGACATTTGCTGAAAATGAATCTGTACAAGTCCAAAACTGTAAATGGGCGGCAATCGATGACCTCAATTCAGACAACAAGAGGGTGTCCGTGGAAATGCATATTTTGTGCTTCGGATAAGTTGGATACAACACGGGTAATCCAAAGATCTCCACGGTCGGTTGTTGATGAGATGAAAGCAGTAATTTCCGAGTTTGGTGTCCAGCACTTCTATTTTATTGACGATGTTTTGACCATGACGAAAGAACACATCTTGGAAATATGTGATCTGATCGTGGAAGAGGGCCTGTCAATTACCTTCGAGGGGTCAACACGTGCGAATTTGGTTGATGACCAGCTCATGAGGCGATTGGTGCATGCCGGTCTCACCCGGATATCATTTGGTCTTGAAACCGTCGACAGTGAAATGCGCAAGACAATGAAAAAACAGATACCTCTGGAGCATTATGAAAAGGCGAACAGAATCTGTAACAAGCATGGTGTTGAGACCTTGAACTCCGTGATGATAGGTTTGCCTGGCGAAACGCGTGAAACAATACGAAAGACGATGGTTTGGCTGAGTACAGCGCGCGAGGTAAAACAGGCTAATTTTGCTATTGCTGTTCCATATCCAGGAACAGAATTTCACGAGATGGCGAGAAACGGAAATGGTGTTAATTTATTGACGGAAGATTTCTCAGAATACCGGCGGTATGGGACGGCTGTTACGAAAGTTGGTGAACTTGGACCTGAGGACCTGATCGAACTGCAAAATGAAGGTTTCGTTAGCGTTTATTCGGCTCCTTGGCGTTGGATTCCCATGTTAAGAAAAAATGGTCTTCTTGGCGGGATTCTGATGCTCCTTCGTGTAGTGAGTCTGGTGCTCGGAAGGGTTTTCCCGAGGCTGAAAGGAGTGTTCACTAGCAGGTCTTCCGGTGATAAGAAAGGCTATGGTTTGGCTGAGCACAGCGCACGAGGTAAGGCAAGATGATTTTGCTATCGCCGTTCCCATATTCGGGAACGAAATTCAATGCGACGCAGAAAGAAATGCTTGATGCTTCAAAGTTGACAAAGCACAGGCTCTTTCATTGCGGAAGTTGCAATCGACAGACTGAACAATCATAGCGTTTGTGTCTAAATGTGTAATGATCATTTAAAAAGCCTAAGTCTGTGATGAGAAGGCATTGGAATGAGGAGTGCCCATGAGCATATTCCATCATTGGGGTTGTTCTGACAATGGAGGAAGATACTATTTCTCATCAGCAAGATAGGGCATTGTCATCTAGTGAACTTGTGGAAAGTATTAACGCCATTGACTTTTCTGATAGAGAGGCAACAGTCATTGGGTATGGGGGCATGGGGAAAGAGTATGTCAAGGCTCTTCGCTCGCTTGGGGTAAGGCGTATTCGTGTTTGCTCTCGTTCCAAGGGTTCGTTGCCTGATCTTCATGGCACGGAGGATATAGAAACTGTAGTGGGGGGTGTTGAGAAACTACGGTGTTCTCCGCGTCCCAATGAGCTTGGTATTGTCTGTACCCCAATGGAATCATTGGTCAATGTTGCGGATCTACTCGTCGCGCTTGGCTTTCGCCACCTACTGATTGAAAAACCGATCTCTCTTTATGCATCGGAGATTACGCAGTTGGCTGAACGCATGACTCGATCTAAGGTGCGGGCTTTGTGTGCATATAATCGAGTTGCATATCCAGGGGTGCAGGAAGTGCGTGCGCGTGCCAGTTCTGAAGGCGGAATCACTTCCTGTAGCTATACGTTCACCGAAATGATCAAATCTAATTGGTCTCAACGCTTTCAGAAAAGCGAACTTGCGCGGTGGGGCATCGCGAACAGTCTTCATGTTATCAGCATGGCACATGCACTGATTGGTGCGCCTCAGGAATGGAGTGGCCATCGCTCTAGTTCTCTGGAGTGGCATCCATCTGGTGCGGTTTTCACAGGATCAGGAGTTTCCGATCAGGATATTGTGTTTGGGTATCACGCGGACTGGGGTTCGAAGAGTCGCTGGTCGGTGGAAGCTCACACTCCTGTTGCATCCTATCGTTTGTGTCCTCTCGAGACGGTCCTGCGAAAGGAGTCTTCAGTGGCTCAATGGGAGAACATTCCAATTTCAACCTACGCTCCAGAAGTGAAGATGGGTATTGTGGAACAAGTTGCCGCGATGCTCAGTTCCGAGATTAGTCACTATATTCCGCTTGTATCTCTATCCCACGCAGCAATCTTGACAGCGTACGCTGAAAAGGTATTTGGTTATCCCACGCAGTAGTCCTGGATCACTTCCCCCATGAAGCCTACGCGAGCGTTAGTGACGGGTGGTACCCGTGGGATAGGAGAAGCTACAGCTTCTGCTCTCCTAGAGGCTGGCTATGAAGTCTTTGTCAGTGGAACCACGCCTGATGGCCATGGACCGAAAGGTAGTAGCTATCTGTGTTGTGATTTCGAAGATTCTTCTGCGTTGTCTTGTTTTGTCGATACCGTAGCTGGCCTTGATGTTGGGGTGCTGGTGAACAATGCGGGGATCAATAAGATTGGCTCGTTTGAGGACTACACGATGGAGGACTTCGATCGAATTCAACGGGTTAACGTAACGGCTCCGTATAGGATATGTCAGGCTGCAGTGTCGGGGATGCGTAAAGGGCGTTTCGGGCGGATTGTCAATATCACATCTGTCTTTGGTGTTGTGAGTAAGGCCGAGCGTGCTGCGTACTCGACCAGTAAGTTTGCGCTGCTAGGGTTGAGTCGAGCGCTTGCACTTGAAGTGGCTGCTGACAATGTTTTGGTCAATTGTGTAGCTCCTGGATTTGTTGATACAGAACTGACGCGTCGTATTCTGGGTGCTAAAGGAATCGAGACGATTATCGCGAGTGTCCCCATGGGTCGACTTGCCCTCCCCGGTGAAATCGCACGCTTCGTACGTTTTTTAGTGAGCGAGGATAATTCGTATATGACAGGTCAGCATGTTATTGTCGATGGCGGGTATACCAGTGCCTGATCTCGTAATTCAATCGCATGCCGGGCCATACAAAGTCCAGTTCGGGGAGATGTTTGTTGGGCTCGAATCCGGGTTGAGCGAGAACTCCCATCTCATAATTGACGCGCGGGTTGCCGAATTATATGCAGAGGATTTAAAACTCGCACTGACTTGTGGGTCGGTTATTCGTATCGAGGCGACTGAAACGAATAAGTCGCTCGAACAGATTCCTTCTTATGTGATGCAATTGTTGGCGAATGGGATCAAGCGAGATCATCTCTTGATTGCTGTGGGCGGTGGAATCATACAAGATATCACCTCATTTATTGCGGCGACGTTGTTTCGTGGGCTCGCGTGGTGTTTCTATCCAACGACATTGCTGGCACAGGCTGATAGTTGCATTGGGTCGAAATCATCGATTAACGTTGGACAATATAAGAATCAAATGGGGACTTTCGCTCCACCTCGGGACATCCGGATTTCAACAGATGTATTGAATACACTCGAAGCTGTTGATATTAGATCTGGCATCGGGGAAATGATCAAGGTTCACGCTATTTCAGGGTGGGACGATGTGCGGGCTATTGCGGCTGATTATCAAAAGCTTCTTACGGATCGTCACACCCTTGAGCACTATATTCGTCGCTCGCTTGAAATTAAGAAACTGAAAATTGAAGCGGATGAGTTTGACCGCGATGAGCGTCTTGTCATGAACTACGGACATAGTTTTGGGCACGCCATCGAGAGTGCGACGGACTATGCGATTCCTCATGGAATCGCCGTGACCATTGGCATGGATATGGCTAACTATATTTCGTGGAAATTCGGTTTAGCCGGACAGGATGTGTATGAAGAGTTACATGTCGTTTTGGCTGAGAATTACGCGGGATTTGAACAGATACGAATCCCTGAGGATCGGTTTTTTGTCGCACTTTCACGAGACAAAAAGAATGTCGGATCAGATCTCGCGTTGATTCTTCTGCGGAGTCCCGGGCAGGTGTTCAAGGATCGTTATCCAAACAACAGTTATCTCCATGAGATCTGCCGCGGATTTTTTGGGTTTCTGCATGCTCGTCGGGTTGGGTATCATGCCGAGACTAGCTCATAAAATGATCGACGTTGGCATCATAGGGTTTGGGAAAATGGGCCGTATTCGCTATGACGCGATAGGCGAAAATAGTCGAGCGAGAGTCGTCGCAATCGCTGATCCGGAACAACCAGGCGATCTTCCCGCTGTCCGCTGGCATTCCGATCCTCAGATGCTCATCTCTTCTCCCGATGTTGATGCCGTCATTATCTGCACCCCAAACTATTTAAACAAACCACTGACCCTGCACGCATTGGCTGCAGGAAAACATGTATTTTGCGAGAAGCCTCCGGCATTTTCAGCTCGAGATGTCGAAGAGATCATTGTCGCTGAGCAGGCGTCTGCTGGGATGATCTTGATGTACGGATTCAACCATCGGCATCACGATAGCATCAAGCTCGCAAAGGAATTGATTGATTCGGAATCACATGGACGATTGTTATGGATGCGTGGACGCTATGGTAAGAGTGTCGACCAGAGCTTCTATCACAGCTGGCGAGCTAAGAAAGAGCTTGCGGGTGGCGGAATATTGATGGACCAGGGCATTCACATGGTTGACCTATTTCTGATGATGGCAGGAGAGTTTAGTGACGTCAGTGCTTATGTTTCAAATGTCTACTGGAAGTTGGACGTCGAGGACAATGTATTTGCAATTCTTCGCAATGACAAAGGTGTTGTTGCATCCCTACATTCGACGATGACTCAGTGGAGGCACTTGTTTTCACTGGAAATGTTTTTGGAAAAAGGCTACATCGTTATTAATGGGCTTCTGACCTCTTCGGGTGCGTATGGGGAGGAGGCGATGACCATTGCCAAGAACAGAACACGCGCTCCAGCAGCCATGTGGAGTGATGAAGAACATGTTCGTTTTGAGGTCAACAACTCATGGCGGTCTGAGATTGAACATTTTTTGCAAGCGATTGAAAAAAAAACACCGGTGGAGGTTGGGAGCTCTCAGGCTGCATTGGAACTTATGCGTGTGATGGATAAAATCTACCGCCACGCATAACAACGATTCTAATGAGCGATCATCAATTTCTCAGTTCGTACTTTGCGCGATATCGTGAAGCACTTCTCGATACCGATGTTTCCTCGCAACTGATCCAGCTAAAAGAACTTATGACAGCGACGCATGCGGCGCACCGCAAGACGATAATTGTGGGTAATGGAGGCAGCGCGGCAATTGCAAGTCACTGTACTGTTGACTTCACCAAGAATGCACGCATTCGGTGTGTGAATTTTAATGAATCAGGATTGATTACGTGTCTCGCCAATGATTACGGTTATGAATATTGGATAGAAAAAGCATTGGAATCATATGTAGATGTTGGAGACCTGCTAGTGCTTATCAGCTCAAGCGGAAAATCTTCTAATATGATCCGGGCTGCTGAATACGCTATCCATCAGAATCTCATGCTCGTGACATTTACAGGTTTTGCCCCTGATAATGCATTGAAAATACGAGGCAAACTAAATTTTTGGGTCGATAGCCATGCCTACAATATTGTCGAGATGACCCACCAGATATGGCTATTAGCTGTGTGTGATCTAATTATTGGGAAAGCTGAGTACCCTGCGTCATAAGCCTACGTTTGCTTCTTCTCGCATTCCGTAGTCATCCGTTTCCTAAGTTGCTACCAACTCATAACTTGGAGAGGCAGGCATGATCTTTGACACAATAGAGAATGCCCGATGTTATTTTTCTTTACCTTGGTGGGACAGGGTGAATGAATTTGTTGTCGACGTCGCTCCCACATTGTCTGATGGGGAACACTCGATTGTTGGGAAGGAAATGTTCGCCAGAGTCATGACGTGTTTCACTGGTCGTCGGGAAGACGCAATTCTAGAGTCCCATCGGACGTATGTTGATATTCAGATCGTATTGGATGGTGAAGAGGCTATCGCGATTTGGCCAACTAGAACGCTGACTCCAAGAACTAGCTATGACAGTGATCGTGACGTTGTTTTTTACAATCTTCCTGCGGATTCTGCGGCAGAAATTGTGCTTAAGCCGGGATTGTTTGCGGCATTCTTCCCGCAGGATGCTCATATGCCGCAGTTGATGAGTGGTGCTGCCTGCCAAATAAGGAAACTGGTAATTAAAGCGACTGTTGATCGTGTGATGCTGAGTGGCGAGAGTTCCCCTCTATAACGATCTTCTATAGCGGAGAGAAGGAATTGATAATGAAAAGGAAAAATGGCCAATGAAAAAAGTTGCTCTCATCCCGGTCTTGCTGGGGAGTACAAGAATTCCTGACAAGAATCTACTGCTTGTTGATGGATATCCTATGGCATTCTACGTTGCTCGTGCTTGTCAAAAGGCCGGGGCATTTGATGAGATTTATTTGAACTCAGAGCATGACATTGTGGAGAAAATGGCCAAAATGATTGGGGTGAAGTTCTATCAACGGGCTCCGGAGCGTGGTGGATCTGCATGTACGATGCACAACAAATCCCGTCAATGTTCCGGTCAGAGATGTCAGACCCACGATCATTTTCTCTATGACTTCATGGAGCAGATGGACCCAGCCTATCTCGCATTGGTGCATACTACATCTCCTCTTTTGCGTGCGGAGACGATTAAGGAATTCGTGCGCATACTTGAGGCCGATGGCTATGATTCCTTGTTTTCTATCGAAGAGCGGTATGCGGAGACATTTTTTGACGGAAAACCATTGAACTTTTCTTTGTCAAATAAGATTCCCACCCAAACCCTCCGCCCACTACAATTGATTACGTGGGCGCTTTCAGGATGGAAGAGTTCTTCCTTTCTTCACTCGTATCGTCTGGATAGTCATGATGATACAGGGCCGACATTTTGTGGGAAAATAGGCCGATTTCCTGTTGACCGAGTCCAAGCTCTTGATGCCGACGATTGGGATGACTTGTATTTGATTGAGGCAGCACTGCAACTGAGACGGCAAAATGTAAAACTCGGCGCGCACAAGTTTAGTGATAAGGTGGTGGGGATTGAACATGAACTTGAAGAACTGATCGGACGAGATGGAGTCACTAAGTTTGTCGATTCAGGTGCAAACCTGAAGCTTCGAAACCTTGACGTGATCAAGAATCAAATGGGGTCAGCCCCATGGTTGTATCTACTCGTCTACACCGGAACTGATCAGATTGCACTGATTTGTCAGGAGCCTGGAGAGGGAGCACGGAAGCATTGTCATGTGACGCATGATGAGTGGTGGGTGGTCTTGGAAGGGGAGTTCGAATGGCGTCTAGATGATGGAAGTGTGATCACGGCGGGACCATCTGACATTGTGTGCCTTCCACAAGGCGTTGTGCATAGTATTGTGTGTACCAGCGAGTTAGCAGGAATTCGTCTCGCCTGTGGTGCGCGGGACATGGAACATGTCTACTATCGGTAATGGCCATCGTGTTGCGGTTGTGGTTGGGGCTTCAAGTGGCATTGGACGTGCTACGGCCACTCTGCTTCAAAACGAAGGGGTCTTCACAATAAGCCTCGCGCGACGTCTTGAGAATACCGACAGTACCCGATGCTGTGATGTCCGAGACGAACACGCAGTCATGGCTGTGTTCCGCGATCTTGCGTTGCAATTTGGAAGATTAGATATTCTTGTTAACTGTGCAGGTATTGCATCACCAGCTACGGATCCTTTGACGCATCAGATAGAAGAGTGGGAGACGATTCTTCAAACGAATTTGATCGGTACATACCTCTGCTGTAAATATGCGATCCCTATCATGCAACGTCACAAGTACGGTCGGATTGTGAACATTTCTTCGATTGCAGGACGGTCATATAGTAGGACGGCATCACTTCCATACACGTGTTCAAAATATGGTGTAATTGGGTTGACTCGGCAGCTCGCTTCGAGCTTTGGGCAAGATGGCATTACGATCAACTGTGTGTCCCCGTCACACACGAAGTCAGAGATGTTGCTCGCGAATGTCGCGCAAGAACAGATTGACGCACTTTCGACGGCGGTTCCGTTACGTAGATTAGCAGAGCCTAAGGAGGTGGCCCAGACCATTTGTTTCTTAGTGAGTGAGGCGGCATCGTATATCACTGGGGCTGTGCTTGATGTGAATGGTGGGCAACTCTAGCCATGGCAGACAGAGTTCCGGTGGCTGTTGTTGGAACGGGAAGCATCGGGATGCGTCACTTGAACGTTCTGAGCGGCGTTGTGACTGTTCAGCCGGTCGCTATTCCAAAACGATCTGAGAGAGTCTTTGTGCTACAAGACTCGGGATATATGGCCGTTCATAGCGTTGAGGAAGCGAGAAAACTTGGGACGCGATTGTGTGTCATTGCTTCAGATACTGCGGAGCATCTGAGAGATGGCGTTACCGCGATGGAGCATGGAATGGATGTACTGGTTGAAAAACCGTTATCCACGGATGTCGGTGAGGCCAAATGTCTGATGGAGGCCGCAACAAAACTTGGCCGAAATGTCTTTGTTGGATGTGTTCTGCGTTTCTCAAAGTCGCTTAACAGATTTCGTGAAATGCTTGGTGAGATCGGAATGATTCATGCTGTTCGCATCGAATGTCAGTCATATTTGCCTGACTGGCGCCCGTCTCGCCCATATAAGGAGTCATATTCAGGAAGGTCAGCAGAGGGGGGAGTGCTGCGTGATTTGATCCATGAGATCGACTACGCAGGCTGGATTTTCGGGTGGCCAACAGCCCTGCAGGCTCGTGTCAAGAATCTCGGGCGTCTTGCAATCATGTCCGACGAGACCGCGGATTTGTTTTGGGAAGTTTATGGTGGTGGTGTGGTATCGATACGGCTTGATTACCTGTCGAAGCCGACGCGACGACGAATGGCCGCATATGGTGAGCAAGGGACTCTGGAATGGGATGGTGTTGCGAATACCGTGAGCATTCAGCGAGATGGATTGATGAAACAACAGCAGTTGAGCCATGTTTGCGATGAGATCTTTGTCGAACAAATGGATAGTTTTCTCGCATCATGTGAGGGTTCATGGGACACACGTTTGGCTACAGGAGCGGATGGTGTAAAAGCTCTTGCGGTATGTGACGCCGCTTGGCGTGCGACGCAGAGTAATAGAGAAGAACGGGTTATGTATAAATGAATGCTTCCGAAGGATTGCTCGCTATTATTCCAGCACGTGGTGGTTCCAAAGGATTACCAGGAAAAAACATTCGACCCTTCATTGGGTTGCCGCTCATTGCGCATTCCATTCTCCTGGCGCAAGCCTGTGCTGAAGTAGAGCGCATCGTGGTATCAACTGATGCTCCTGAGATTGCTGATGTGGCGCGTAAGTTTGGGGCCGAAGTTCCATTCATGCGTCCTGCAGAATTGGCACAGGACGAGACTCCTTTATGGCCTGTGCTTCGCCATACATTGGAAGAGATAGAGTCGCGGGATGGTAGGCAATTCGAGTTTGTGCTTCTTTTAGATCCCACCACGCCCTGTCGGTTGCCGATTGATGTCGTCCAAGCATTTCACCGTCTCAGAGCAAAATCTTCGGCCGATGGCATCATTGGCATTTCTGAACCTGACTTTAGCCCGATTTGGCATTCTGTCATTGAGCGTGATGGGTGGATGACCGATTTAATTTCCGAAGGGAGCAACTATCATCGGCGTCAGGATGTCCCAGTGGTATATCGCGTGAATGGCACACTGTATATTTGGCGCACAGAATTCATGAGGCGAGAAAAATTTGAGTGGAGGAAACGTGGAAAACACCTTATGTATGAGGTCGCGGATTTTTCAGCGATCTCGGTTGATACGCGGGAGGAGTTTGAGCGCGCAGAACTTTTTGTCAAGGCAGGGATGGTTCGGCTTCCCTGGTTGTCTGAACATGAAATTCCCGGGCAGGTTCATCCAAATTGATGACAGTGAAGAGCGTTTTAAGCCCGCTTGAGACGAACACACAACATCATTTGAATGGGCGTGTGCTTGTCGTGGGAAGTGGGGAAATTGGAACACGGCATCTGCAGGCCGTGGCTTCTCTTTCGGAGGTGTGTGCAATTGAGGTGGTGGATCCGCGCGCAGAGAGTTTACAACTTGGCCAGGAGAGACTGACTGCAATCTCCGATCTGAACCCCCTTTGCGAGGTTCGGTGGTTGACGAGTATCGACGAAGCTTCTTTTGGAGGAGGATTGTGTATCGTTGCGACCCAGGCGGAGGGACGATACGAGATCGTGAGAGATGTCGTGAAGAAGCTAGGCTATCAATCGTTTCTTCTCGAAAAAGTGGTCACACAATCGCTCGCTGATTACAAACGATTACTTGCACTAGCTGAAGAACGACACATCAATATGTGGATCAATTGCAAGACTCGGGCATACCCGTTTCACAAGAGAGCGATTGAGAAATTTGATCCTCAAGATCCGATTCAATTTTCTGTTACCGCAGGAAATCATGGTCTTGCGGTCAACGGGATACATAGCATTGATCTTTTTACATTCTATGATCGATGTTCCTCTCTAACGAGTACAGCCACTTACATTGATCCAACACTCCATCCATCGAAACGGGGCAAGCACGTATTTGATTTGAGTGGGGCGCTAGAAGCTCGTTCTGAAAAAGGGAGCAGAATGGCGGTATCGTATGCACACGATCACTTGGCCTCCGACATCTACGTTGTTTCTTCGAAGCGATATCGGTTTGTGCTCGATCATACCAATCGCTTGGCGTTTGAGTCGAATGCCGAAACGGGATGGGTGCTGCGTCCGACTGTGTTTGAAGGAAACTTGCGTATTAGCCACATGAGTAAAGCGTTTGTGCGCGATATTCTGTCTAATGGCATGTGTGACTTGCCTACCTTGCATGATTGCTACACCGCTCATGAATTCATGTTCAGTGTTCTGCAGCCAGCATTCAGTGAGTTGATGGGACAAACAGTGGAGCGGTGTCCGATCACTTAGGGAGACTTTGTGGAGCAGGTTTTTTGCATCAATGACGCGACGGATACCACAGCGACGCGAGTAGCGAGAGAACCATATCTTGCTGAGAGAATTGTGATTGTCAATGGCCTTGCTGGCTGTGGCAAGACCATGCTATCTCCGATTATCGGCAGCCTCCCGGGGACCGAACTTATGCGGTACAACTATGACCTTGAGACGGTCTGCATTCTACATTTTCTAAAAAAAATAACTGAAGACGCAGCCATCGCTATGATTCGCATGCGAACGGATTTGGATCTGTATCACGGAATGATGGCCCGTGAGACGAATTTTCGCTTTTCCGATCTTTCATCCGTGTGGAATAATGCCAAACCATGGCGTTATTTGAAACGCCTATTTCTGTCCGGTGACGCAGCGGTAATACCACGCCTTAGGGAAGAACGGCCAATTCTAAATCTAGTTACTCACCATTTGCTAGGAGTATCAGGACCGTTATTTCAGGCGTTGCAGGCTCGGATGACATTTATCGAAGTACTTCGACACCCCCTCTATATGATTAAGCAATGGTATGCGTGGATTCCCCGGCAGGGGGTTGATCCACGCGTTTTTGATGTGTGGCTTGATCATAAGGGACACGCGGTTCCGTGGATGGCGTTGGGGTGGGAGGATCTCTATTTGCAATCAGGCCGGATGGACCGTGCGATCTATGGCATTCGCAATCAATGGCAATTGGGGATGACGAGGATCCAACACATGTCGGAATCCGATCGGTGTCGGTTGGTCATTGTCCCATTCGAACACTTCGTGACTGATCCTGATCCCTTTATCCGTCGTATTGAGTCTCTTCTTGGGACGCAAGCTGATATAGGGACCCGATGGGCAATGAAGAAGCAAAATGTTCCTAGAAAACTGATTGCAGATGGAATTGGGTTGAACATTTATAAACAATATGGATGGGAACCACCAACGCAAGGGGCAACCGAGAAAGATGAACTTGCCAAGCGAAGGGCGTTCGTCGCGTCGGAAGCAACGCCCGAAGCTCTTGGGATATGGGATCGACTCTGCGAAGAATATGAAATGACGCAGTTGACCCGCTCAGAAATCCTGTGACAGTCGACCGTGACGAGATGGTAGAAGCTAAGGGCATGCGAACGGTGGCCAAACTGATGGATCTAAGGGGTCGGCGGGCGTTGATCACGGGGGGGGCTGGACATATTGGATCCGCAGTGGGTGAAACGTTGATTGACCTTGGATCCACCGTTGCAATTTTGGATCTGGACATTCGTGCGTGCGAAAAACAAGCTCAATTGTTTAATCGCGGGCGACCTGGCAGTGCCTATCCGTTCTCGTGCGATTTGAGAGATGAGCGTCGAACGCGCCTGGTTATCAATAAGGTAATTGAGGAGATGGGCGGACTGGACATTTTGGTGCACTGTGCAGCGTATGTTGGTACAACTCAGGACCCTGGATGGGCGGTTCCTTTTGAGGAGCAGACTGTGGCCGCTTGGGAAGATGCGACTAGAGTAAACCTTACCTCGGTGTTCGTAATGATCCAAGAGGCCAAAAAAGCACTGTCGGAATCTGGACTTGGTTCTGTCATTCTTTTCAGTTCGATCTATGGATTTGTCGGACCTGATCTTCGCCTGTATGACGGGACGGAAATGGCTAATCCGGTTGGAGGGGCAGCGTCAAAGGGCGGTCTGATACAGCTGACTCGATACTTTGCTACGACGCTTGCGCCACGGGTTCGGGTCAATGCTATTTCTGCCGGAGGAGTGAGACGCAACCAACCAAATGTTTTTCAAGAGCGATATGTCGCTCGGACTCCACTCGGTCGGATGGCGAGGGAAGAAGACATGAAAGGTGCCGTGGCTTACCTTGCTAGTGACCTTTCTGCATATGTGACAGGCCATAATTTGGTCGTCGATGGTGGGTGGACGGCATGGTGAATGACGTTAATTTTTGCNGCAACAGGGGTGCCCACGCTGAGTGAATGGAGGGGTTGAATGATTCGATATACCGTTAGGACTATGTCTTAAGCAGGTCTTCAGTGATCTGTATGCTTTGACAGTATTTCATTTAAGGGATGTCCTGCAATGGATTCTTGAAAGACCTGCGTTTGTATCCGTTAATTCCCACTGCAAAGTATTGGAGTCGAGTATGCAACAAAGACGGCGATACTCGTGATGTTGAAGAAAATCTGAACAACGTATGGGAAAACCTATTAACATTGCCGACTGTCGTATTGGCTTTGGCCATCCGTGTTTTATTATTGCCGAGGCCGGCGTAAACCATAATGGTAACTTGGAGATGGCACATCGTCTTGTAGATGTTGCCGTTCATGCAGAGGCTGATGCGGTAAAATTCCAGACATTTAAGGCTCAGGAGGTTATTTCAGTTCAGGCTCCCAAAGCTGCGTATCAGTTGCAGACAACTGATGGTGCTGAGTCTCAATTGGAAATGGCTCAGCGCCTTGAATTGCCATATCACGCGTTTCGCGAACTACATGAGNGTTGTCTCCAGAAGGGGATTTCATTTTTGTCGACTCCCTTTGACGTTGAGAGCACAGATTTTCTCGATGAGATGGGAGTTGAAGCATTCAAGGTCCCATCGGGGGAGATTACAAATCTTCCCTTTCTTGACCATATTGCCAGAAAACACAAATTGGTGATTCTCTCCACGGGGATGTCGTCTCTTGAAGAAGTGGAGTCAGCGATACGCGTTATTGATCGAGCTGGGAACCGAGACGTCATTTTGCTTCATTGCACCTCAAGCTATCCGGCAGATCCTGCTGAAAGCAATCTACGCGCAATGGAAACCATGCGCAATGCGTTCGGTCTTCCAATCGGCTACTCCGATCATACTCCGGGAATTGAAGTGTCATTGGCCGCGGTTGCCTTGGGCGCATGTGTCATTGAAAAACACGTTACCTTAGATCATTCTCTTCCTGGCCCGGATCACCGAGCGTCGATCGATCCATCGGAGCTTCAAGCTCTAGTTCGTGGTGTGCGATGTGTGGAAAGTTCACTTGGAGATGGGATTAAGCGTCCGGCACGGGGAGAACTCGACACCATGGCTGTTGCGCGAAGAAGCCTCGTTGCGAAGCGGAGTCTTCAAAGTGGTACCGTTTTAAATATTGGCGACATTGCGATTAAACGTCCAGGTACGGGGATCGCGCCATCTGAACTTCAGTGTGTGATGGGGCGAACACTGGTTCGGAGTCTTGAACGAGATCAATTGTTGAAGTGGGAGGATCTCGAGTGAGACGGATTGGGCTTGTCACTTGTGCGCGGTCAGAACTGGGATTTTATCTTCCTCTCATGCATGCGCTTGCAGCTAATCCAGGCTTCAAATTGGAAATTGTGGCAACGGGCATGCATCTCTCTCCTGAGTTTGGTTTCACAGTGAGGCACATCGAAGACGCAGGATTTACGGTACACTCCCACGTTGAAAGTCTGCTTTCATCAGATACGCCAGAAGGAATTGGGAAATCTATTGGGCTTGGAACAATGGGTTTCGCGCAACTCTTCGCCAATTGGCATCCTGACATTCTTGTGGTACACGGCGACCGATTCGACGCTTTGCCACCTGTGTTGGCTGCGTTACCGTATCGGATTCCGGTAGCTCATATTTCTGGCGGCGATGTAACTGAAGGCGCCATGGATGACTCGATTCGCCATGCGATGACAAAGCTCAGTCATCTGCATTTTGTCGAAACGGAATCTAGTCGAAACCGAGTGTTGCAAATGGGTGAGGAAGCCTGGCGTGTGACGTGTTGCGGCTCGTTGGCGCTTGATACCATTCGTCAAACTGAACTGATGGATGTCGGTGAATTGAATGAAACTTTTGGCATTGGNGCGCCCGCCCCTTTCCTACTCGTGACGTTTCACCCCGTCACCATGGCGACAGATCAAACGGCTTACGATATCACAGAGGTGCTCGCGGCAATCGACAAGATTGAGCTTCCTGCTGTATTTACGTATCCAAATGCTGATACCTCAAGTCGTGTGATCATTGATGCTATCAACGCGTTTTGTGCCACAAAGGCTGATAGGAAGGTGGTGGTGAATGCTGGTCAGCGAGGCTATCTGAGCCTAATGGCACATGCATCCGCCATGATTGGAAATTCATCGAGTGGGATTGTTGAGGCTGCTTCATTTAAACTTCCGGTCGTCAATGTCGGCGATCGTCAATGTGGACGAGCGTCTGGTTTGAATGTCATTGACTGCTCCGTTGGCCGGGAGAAGCTTTGCGAGGCGATAACACAGGCTTTGTCGGATAACTTTCGAGCAACACTTGGTGAGCTTGATAATGTGTATGGTGATGGGTATGCGGCCGATCATTTGGTACGCGAACTTTCAACGGTGGAGATCTCGGATCGACTTCTGCGAAAGAGGTTTTCCAAATTTGGACACAATCATACCGTCTGTGATTTGGATGGGGATCCAAAGAGAGTTGCTTCGTAAAGATGTTGCAGTTGCTAGATCCTAGCAATGAGCGGTGGGCTGCGTATTTTCTTAGCTTGCCGATCAATCAACAGGACATATTCTATTCGCCTGATTATGCTGAGCTTTGTGCCCGCTATATTCATCGAGTTGGACGCCCACTCTGTGCAGTGCTTGAGTATGATTCTTCATACACCATGTATCCGTTTTTGCAACGAAACATCAGCTCTCTTGGAAATCTTAGCAGCGTCATTCCATCTGATTATCAGGATATTACCGGGCTGTATGGGCGGGGTGGGTTGGTGTGTAGCGAGAGAAATGTGATCAATGTATCTTCATTCCATATCGCCCTGCAATCGTATTGTGATGACAACCGCATCATTTGTGGATTTGATCGGTATCACCCCATAATGGGGAATCATGACGTTGTAGGCCATAAGACAAAAGTTCTCGATATAGGGGGATTTGTTGTTGTCAATCTTTCTCGGTCGGCACGTGAGATTGAGTCGGCATTTAAGCACGCAGTGCGTAAGAACATTAAGAAGGCCACGCGAGCGAGGTGTAGTGTTTTTTCAGAAGTTACCTTGGAGCACCTCGATGAGTTTCTGACTGTATATTCGGCTACTCTTGACCGCAATCACGCCGCAGCTTTTTACTACATACCAGAAGATTTTTATCGAGAGCTTCCATCTCGGCTGAAAGGGAAATATCGTTTTTTCTATACCGAAATCGATGGGAGCATTGTTTCGTGTGAATTGGTGTTATTCCATGGAATCTATTGCCATTCATTTTTGGGCGGCACACTTGACGGTTTTGGCGCGGTGTGTCCAAACCATATGATGAAGAGAGAGATCATCAGATTTGCTCAGGAGGCTGGATATCGGTATTACCTTCTGGGAGGTGGGACAAAGCCCTATGATGGAATCTGGTCCTATAAAAATGGTTTCGCGCCAGAAGGGACCATGTCGTCGCGTATCGGAGGGACAATTTTTGATAATGACGCCTATCTATCAGTGCGGGAGGCATTGTTGGATGAAGGAATTCCAATGGATGCGGAGCGGGTTCAGTTTTATGATCGAATGTCGTATGCGGGTGATGCCCACGTCTCATGATATGGATTATGCGTGAGGGAATACATGACGTATAAAGAGCATGTAGTACTCAAAGGGATCAGATGATGGAGCGAGTAGAACATCGCAAAAATATGCTGTTTTGGGAGAAAATGTTTGCCAGTAGGCCGTGGGGACGATATCCACCGGAGGAATTGATTCGGTTTGTATCACGCACTTTTGGGGAGGTGCCGGATCGAGACGCGATCTCTTTTTTGGAAGTTGGTTGTGGGCCTGGCGCAAATATTTGGTATTTGTCTCGCGAGGGATATCGTGTCGCTGGCATTGATGGATCTCAAACGGCGATTAGTCAGGCAAGACATCGATTGCAATCTGAAATGCTTCTGCACGATGCCCCAGCCGTTGATCTTCAGCAGGGAGATTTCACAAGCTTGCCTTGGGCGGATGGGATTTTTGATGCTGTTGTGGATATCGAAGCAGTGTATGCAAATGAGATGAGTGTCATTGTGTCATGCATTGCAGAGATTCATCGGGTGTTGAAACGGGGTGGTGTTTTTTTCGGGAAGATGTTTGGGATACAAACGGCAGGGCATGGGACGGGACGGATGATTGAAGAGAATACCTATGTTGATCCATCCGTTGGTCCATGTGCTGGTTTTGGAATCAGTCATTTTTTCTCTGAGGATGAGCTACAAAAACTATTTTCAAATTTCTCGAGGCTGAGTTTTGATTGGGTTCATCGGACAGACCATGGAAGAACGGTCGAAGTATTCGAGTGGTTGTTAACTGCAACAAAATGAGTTCCTCTCAAGCAGCATTGCCCACCTTTTCACGAGTCATTGGAGGTGAATTTCCACTCTCTCGAGACGAGGCCGAGTTGTGGCTTGCTGGGGAAGAGGGTGACCTGTCTTCTTCCGTCGTAGCGGTTTGCGAACTCTATGGAGGGGATCTTGGTACAGCGCGTTGGCTTAGATATGGCCGTTCTGCGCTTGGTGTTGCGCTTGGTTTGTGTGATATTCAACCGACTAGTCGTGTTGCTCTTCCCGCGTATCAATGTGGAGCAGTTGTGAACAAAGTGGCGTCGTATACGCAGAATTGGACGGCATATGGTCTCAATGAGTTTCTCATTCCCGACTCGAGAGAGTTGTTGGAGCTTAGTCGAACTGCACATGCTGTAATCACCTGTGTGTATTTTGGTTCAAGAACAATTGAATATCGTCTTCAAGAATATACCGAGGATCTACGGAATCTTCAGACGGTTCCTTGGATTATTGAAGACAGGGTCATGTGTTTTCCAGATTTGCCTTGCCTCATTGGTGCAGCAGAGCGGTGTGATTTCGCATTGCTCAGTTTGCGGAAGCATTATCCTGTTCCAGATGGAGCCTTGTTGGTCGCTTGTTCTGATCGGGCGCGTGAGGTAATGGGTGACCGCTCGAACGCATATTCCGTTGGGCAGGTTGACGTGCAACGTGCAATTCGGCAGAAAGTACTTGCAAAAGTGAAACGGCATGCATGGTTATCGGTTTCGCCATTTGTTGATGACCCATTACGTAACGGCCGGAATGAGAGTGTCTCAAGCGAGGCGTGTCTAGATATTGTAGCGGATTCAAAGGATGCTGATTCCCTGCCTGGGACAACTGCCTCAGCTCGCTACATACTCGAGAGGAATCTGGTGTGTGATGTTCGCGACGTGCGGAAGCGATCTCAGCTTGTCGTTGACGGATTACGCTCTATTGAGCACTCGAAAATCACGGCGAACGTGGAGGATTGNTGCGGCATCGGAGTGCCTCTGCTTGTCGCCAACCGTGATGCCTTCAGGTCAATGGCGGCCGAAAATGGAATCTTTTTGCCAGTTCACTGGCCCCGGCATGAGGCAATGCAAGCGTACGTCTCCGTCCAGTTCTGGTACATGAGAGAGGTTACGGTGCCAATCGTACCGGGTGGGTCTGAAGACGATATAGTATTTCTAATCGATATGCTTGCCAGGCTCTGTCGAGAATCAACGGCGTATCAGGACAATTGATGATGTTTCTGAACACTATAACCTTGGCACTGTCGTATGCAATCTGACATCACTACGCTCTGTATAGAATCTGATCGTAGCATCATTGAGGCAATTCGTCTCATGGATCAGAGTCGAATGGGGATCGTTCTTGTAGTGGACAGTGACCGGAGGCTTCTTGGGACCATTACTGACGGGGATATTCGCCGTGCGGTGCTCGCGAAGATCAGCTTTTCAGAATCTGTGGATCTTTTGCTTACTCGCAAAGGAGACGATGGACATATCAATCCGGTGACAGCGTTCATTGGAGCAGAAGAGAGTACTTGGATCGATCTGTTGAAACGTCACAAGATTAGCCATCTTCCTCTCCTTGATAGTGAGCAGCGCGTCGATGGGCTTGTGAAGTTGGATGAATTATTGCTTGGGAGAACACCAGAACTTGAAGCGATCGTAATGGCAGGCGGTGAAGGCCAACGTCTGATGCCGTTGACCGCAAATACGCCGAAGCCGATGCTTCCAGTTGGTGATAAACCCCTGTTGGAGATCATCATCAAGAATCTCGCTGCCGCAGGTATTACGAAAGTGAAGGTGGCGACGCATCATAAGCCGGAAACAATTACGACCCATTTCGGAGATGGGAAGGATTTTGGTGTCGATCTTTCGTATGTGTCGGAAGAGCGTCCATTGGGGACTGCGGGAGGGTTGGGGTTGTTAAAGACACCCGATCAGACCACGTTGGTCATTAACGGCGATATCCTCACGAATGTTGATTTCAGAGCGATGTTGTCCTATCACAAGGAGCATAAGGCCGACTTGACGGTTGCGGTTCGCCATTATGATCTCAAGGTACCGTACGGAGTAGTCGAATGTGATGGCCCTGTCGTCAAGAAGATAACCGAAAAACCGATCTTTGGTGTGTTTGTGAATGCTGGCATCTATCTCTTGGAACCCGCTGTGTATCGTTTCATACCAAATGATGAGCATTTCCATATGACTCAACTCATTGGACGTTTACTCAATGCCAAACGAGTGGTCGTGAGCTTTCCGATTCACGAAGAGTGGCTGGATATTGGCGATCACACAGATTATCAACGTGCTCAGGAATTGATTAAAGGTTTGGGAGTGCATCCATGAGCTGGGTCGGGAAATCAGTCCTTGTAACGGGAGCTGGGGGATTTATCGGAAGTCATCTTGTTGAGCGACTTGTGTCGATGGGTGCAACGACCAAGGCCTTTGTACACTATAGGAGTGAAGGGTCTTGGGGATGGCTTGATCGGTCTCAATATAAGGGAGATATTGAGGTGATCGCTGGAGATGTGCGGGATCTCGATAGTGTCTCAAGCGCGATTGCGAACACCGATATCATTTTTCATCTCGCGGCCCTTATTGCGATTCCCTATTCGTACCGATCACCGGCATCATTTGTGCAGACGAATGTCGAGGGCACGCTGAATGTCCTCCAGGCCTGTCGCATGGCCAATGTTCATCGTTTGGTCCATACCTCAACGAGCGAGGTCTATGGTACGGCACGGCAAGTGCCGATTGATGAGTCACATCCTCTCCAGGCACAATCTCCGTATGCCGCGAGTAAGATTGCGGCCGATAAGCTTGTTGAATCATTTCATCTGTCGTTTGGACTTCCGGTGATCACGGTGCGGCCTTTTAATACATTTGGGCCTCGTCAGTCTTCTCGTGCGGTAATCCCAACCATCATTACTCAGGCCTTGACCGGTGATATGATCCGGCTTGGAAATTTACATCCTACACGTGATCTAAATTATGTAGAAAATATTGTCGATGGTTTTGTTCGTGCGGCGTTATGTCACGATGGGGTCGGCCGGACTATGAATCTTGGTTCCGGTATTGAAGTTAGCGTTGGAGACCTTGCGAAATTGATCTCAACACTTGTTGACACAAAGGGAGTGATTAAAGTGGAAGAACAGCGCGTTCGTCCTCAAGGGAGTGAGGTCGACCGCTTGCTTGCTGACAATACTGAGGCAAAAGCGAGGTTAGGCTGGAAACCTTCCATTTCCCTTGAACAGGGGCTACGTCTTACTGTCGAGTGGATGCGTGAGCATCTCCATGCGTATCGTCCGGACGCGTATGTGCTGTAGGCGCTGAGGGTGGAGTGCTGACTGGCGACATTCCGCTGAGTGTTCCCGAACTCGGTGGCAATGAGTGGAAGTATGTGAAAGAAGGGATTGACTCGGGATGGGTGTCGTCAGTTGGACCTTTTGTTACCCGTTTTGAAACTGAGCTGGCGCAATACGTTGGATCACGGCATGCAGTCGCGATGGTCAATGGGACAGCCGCGTTGCACATTGCGTTGCAGGTCATCGGTGTTGAACCAAATGATGAAGTTCTCGTCTCCAATCTTACTTTTATTGCACCGGTAAACGCGATACGGTATTGCCAGGCGCATCCTGTGCTTATGGATGTTCATCCTGAGACTTGGCAAATGGATTCCAGCAAAGTGGCCAAGTTTTTGGAGGAAGGCTGTGAGGTGCGAGGTGCCCAATGTTTTAATCGATCGACCGGGCGGCGTGTTCGTGCGATTCTTCCAGTACATATCCTTGGGCTCTCCTGCGAAATTGACCGTATCGTGGAAGTTGCGAGGCGTCACCACCTGTATGTTGTGGAGGATGCCGCTGAAGGAATGGGCGTGCGTTATCGCCGACAACATGTTGGTACGTTTGGGGACGTCGGGGTGTTCAGTTTCAACGGGAACAAGATTATGACTGCCGGAGGCGGAGGCATGCTTGTGACCGATGATGCGGAAAAGGCTGAATGTGCACGTTATCTTTCGACTCAGGCAAAAGACGATCCTATCGAATCTGTGCACAATTGCATTGGGTATAACTATCGACTCAGCAATGTTCAGGCTTGCATTGGCGTTGCCCAATTGGAACAACTCGATACATTTATCACGAAGAAACGCGCTATTGCCAAAACCTACGAAACGGCATTTCGCGACCTGCCTCAGGTTTGTGTGATGCCCTGTCCCCCTGAGACAGAGCCGACGTGTTGGTTGTATACGATTTTGCTTGGGGAGAAGATGCGGCTTGGTGATCGGAAAGTTGTGATTCAGGATCTTCGTCGGCGTGGGGTTGGCGCTCGACCCTTGTGGCACACGATTCACAACCTCAGACCATACCGGGATTGTTATGCCTACCGTATTGAATACTCCATGGCGTTGTACGAACGTGGGATTAGCCTTCCGTCAAGTGTTGGTCTGAGTCAGAACGATCTCAATGTATGTGTTGAAGCTGTTCAGGACGCTGTCAGGGGCCTTGCTTGAGCCAGGAGAGCGTATCTTTAATTTTCGTCGAGCGGCTTTCGTTGTGGGTGTGGTTCCATAATGTGTGGCCATACCTGCTACGAGAACGTGTGAAGGACTCGTCAGGTGTCCGTCGATGTTTTGTATTTGATGGATTTTGTTTTGTGTTGTGGGTGGCTAGAGTATCGGCGGAAATTGTTGGTTGTAGGGTAGAGCGGCTCCACTACAAACTTGTCGATGTCTATGATGATGCTGGCACCTTGGTTGAGTTGCGGCTTCGTTTTTCTGATTTATTTGAAGTGCAAGCGGCGATGCGAGGGCTCTTTGCGTCTGCGCTGGAACAATACGAGCCTCACTGCTCCATCAGAACATATCTAGGCAAGGCATTAGCCGTGGCGGCCCGTCGTCGAACACTCCTTGTGCAAATTGCCCTATGGCAAGCAAAGAATGTGAAAAGCCAAGGAACGATAATTCTGTTTGTCGGGCATGAAATTGGTCTCGCCGCAGTTAGTGAATATGCTTCACGCTACGGTGTCTCTGTTGTGGGAGTACGCAAGCCGTGGCGAGTCGTTGAGTACGTGAGGCGGGCTGTGGGGCATGGAGGAAGTATGATTATTCTCCGCGCCATGCTCCATTATGGGAGTCTGCTTTTTACGCGATTGAAGTGGAAGTTCACTGGCGACCCTCGAAATATACCAGTTGCACAGAACCAAATGCTCGTGAATCAGACAACGGAAAGCATGCGACCATCACTTTTTGATGTGAAGGTGGCGGTACAGCAAACTGGCTCGCTAAACCTGAGTAATCCTGAGCAGACGTCTGACCTTTTTTTCTGGCAACAGTCCCCGCTTTCAGGTAAGGATCTTCTGGTGCTTCTCAACAGTAGCCCCACCATGACTCGCCGACCTATAGAGGAGGAGCAGAGTCTGGGAGCGGCTGGTATTGCGCGACTTGGGCTCTCTCGACATGCCCTGATTACTTCTAGTACTCCGTCGTACGTTCATTGGTCGTGTGCTAATCCTAGCGCGATTGCTCGTCCTGCGGTGACGCTTCCTGCGCGAGAATCTCGTTGGTTGAATAGGCAAATCACATTGTATAACGCGTTCCGGTCCTATTGGACTTCTCTCTTTCTTGCATATCGTGTCAAAGTTTTCTGCACGTGGTTCAGGTATGATGAACAACATTGCGCTATTACTGACGCTTTGCGGGATTGTGGTGGAGTCATGACTATGTATCCCCGAGCATTAGTATCCTACCCTTCTCCATTGACAACGGTGGCTGTTGATGTCTGTTTCTCGTATTCAGTGCTACACGCCGATCTTGAACGACGCTCACAGTCAAACATTCCATATCACGTGACGGTCGGGTTTATCGGAGATCATCGATTCCCTCTTCTTCAACCTGAAGCTGATCGTGTACGAGGGATGCTACGTAGAAATGGAGCCTCCAGGATACTGGCACTCTTTGATGAACATTCACTTGATGACGCGCGGTGGTCAACGGGCCACGAATTTATGCGCGTGAACTATCTCTTTCTGCTTGAGAAGGTTCTTCAAGAGCCATGGTTTGGTTTGGTCATCAAGCCCAAAGTTCCAGCTAACCTTCGTCGTAGGCTTGGTGATGTGGCTTGTCTTTTAGATAATGCGATCTCCACGGGACGATGCTATGTTTATGAGGACGGAGGTTATATCTCCGCCTTTCCTCCGGCAGTTGCGGCGCTTGCGGCTGATGTTGCTGTACACGCGCATCTTTGTGCGGGGACTGCAGGGGTTGAGGCGGCGCTGGCGGGNGTTCCCACGTTGTTGGTCGATCGCGAAGGGTGGCCCACTAGCCCTTTGTATGAATTAGGGGTTGGACGTGTGGTCTTTCGGGATTGGGATACGTTGTGGAAGGCGTGTTGTGAGCATTGGTCAAGTTCAGGTGGAAGTCCAGGATTTGGCGATTGGGGTTCCGTACTTGATAGCATTGACCCGTTTCGGGATGGTCGTGCCGCAGCGAGGATGGGGACGTATATCAAATGGCTGATCGATGGCTTTAAGCATGGCCTCAACCGTGACACAGTGATGGCTGATGCTGCTGAACGATACTGTGCGATATGGGGCAAGGACAAAGTGACAGACGTCACGGGAGTGGTGTAGAGATAACTGACGTCGAGATTTTCGTGGTTGGAGGTTTCACCGCGATGGGGATGTCACGCAGGATAGAAGGAGAGTAGTTTTCCACGTGAAAGGATTAGTTGGGGCTTTCTTGAAGGAAGTGCCGCGGGACCATATGTTCACCCTCGTGGATGTTGGTTCGATGGGTATCACCGAAGCAGAACGAGTGGGAGACGGTGAATGGGCGCATTGTGGGGACGATATAAGAATTTTTGGTTTTGAGCCTGATGAACGAGAGTTTTCGAAATTAGCATCGTTGCCGAATCGATCTTTTTTAAACGTGGCACTATCACAGAAGTCCGAAGACTTGAAACTCTACATATCGCGTGAATCAGGAAAAACGTCTGTTTATCGCCCCAATTTTTCAGCGCTGAGCAGCTTTCCACGCGCGGAACGTTTTGAAACAGTGAACGAAGTTCTCATCCCTGCTAGCAGAGTTGGCCGGCTGGATACTACGTTATCACAACATCAAGTTTTGGATGTTGATTTTTTGAAACTTGATACTCAGGGAAGTGAATTGTCAATTCTTAGAGGCAGTCAAGACTATTTATGTGGTTCCATTCTTGGCGTGAATGTTGAAGTTGAGTTTTTTGAGATTTACAAGGATCAACCGCTTTTTGCGGATGTGGATTCTTATATGCGGGCAAATGGCTTTCAGCTAATGGACTTGAGAAAATTTTCTTGGAAGAGAAGCGATCATTCAAATTGGGTAGGAAGAGGGCAACTCGTTTTTGGAGATGCACTTTACTTTAAAACACCGGAGGCATTTATCGCGTCGTTGGAAAATTCTGATGCACGTTACGCACAGAACAAAACAATAAAGTTTGTTGCCGCTTGTCTTGTTTATGGCATGCGTGATTATGCCGTCTTCTTGCTCAATCTGGCTTGTCGCCATGGCTATATTGCTGAACATCTTAAGGAGCAACTGGCGGCAAGAATAAAGGCTGATGATCGCCAACTGCGGAACGTGTGGTTTTATGGCTATCGCTTTTTTAGATCTTTTCTGTTGATAGTAAAGCGAAGGATGTTCCCTAGGTCATGGCAGGATTCGGTTGATAGCGATTGGGTTTTGGGCAACCCTCGTGTGCCACGTTGGACAGAGCTAGTGAGTTGGATGGAGATAAGGAAATTCATAAAAAAGAATCGCAACAGGCCTAGCTAGGTGAAAAATGATCGGCGCAGCTATTTCTGCTGTATTCTGTGGCGCTGGTGATCATGTTGTTATTGCTTTTCGATATGACAACGGGTTTGTCGCCCAGCTTGGCAGCATGTGAGGTTTGTTGTGTGTGGTGTATGTCGGCCGAAGGTCGTGGATGAATCGCGGTTTGGCGGAAAAGCCAACAGTGTGTAGCAACCTTTAGCAGTGGATTGGAATAATGAACGAGCTTCTTGTGTGTGTGTGGAATGCACAGAAGTCACTTAGGTAGCGTCGTTGTGTTTTAGAAGAAAGTGTGCTCTATGCTTCGCATCCTCCAACTGGGGTTGTTACGGTAATTCTCATGACAGCTTTAAAACCTTGATGTATGGGCGATAGAGCCATAAGTAAGTGCATATGTATGATGGTATCGGGCAGAGGTTTTAATCAGACGTGACTTTTGGGTCCCTTGTTATCGGCGAGACAATGCCAGCTATATTATCGACTCTGTTAGGAAGATGCGCATGACCATTGGAATTCTTGACTGTACGCTTCGTGATGGAGGGTATTATTGCAACTGGGATTTCGATGATGGGTTGGTCGAGCGTTATCTTGATGGAATTACCAAAGGAGGTGTTCACTACATAGAGTTAGGCTTCCGGACACGAAACAGTCAAGGGTTCGCCGGGAAATACAAGTTTTGCAGTGAAAACACTCTCTCGCGTCTGATTGGAGATCAGGCCGTAGGGGTGGCAGTTATGATTGATGGTAAGGATTTTGTTGATTCTGAAGGTGAGGTTGAGCGAGAGGCTCTTTTGCAGCTTTTTCGTCAAAAGTCGGAAAGTCGAGTTGATCTTGTTCGAATTACGACGACTCAAAGGACGTTGCCAGCCGTTTTGAAACTTGGATCTCTCATTAAGAACCTTGGGTATCGTGTTTCCGCTAACCTTATGCAGGCGAGCATCCTGTCCGATGAAGATATTGAGGTGATTGCGACGGAGCTTGCTCGCTCATCTTTTGACGTCATGTATCTTGCGGACTCTTTTGGGGGCCTTGTTCCGGAGAGAACACGAGCGCTGTTTGAGATCATTAGTCTGAATTTTCCTCGCCAGGTTGGCTTCCATGGTCATGACAATCTTGGTCTTGCGATGGCGAATTCCCTCGCCGCGATTGCTGGCGGGGCAAAGATGATCGATTGTTCTCTTCTCGGAATGGGTCGAGGAGCCGGCAATTTGCGAACAGAACAGTTTTTGCTCTACCTGCAAGCGAAGGCTGGGAACCAGGACGTTGATCCGAGTCCCCTCTTTGACGTAGTAGCGACAGATTTTGCTAGCCTTCATCAGCAGTATCAGTGGGGAACCAATTTGCCCTATATGCTTGCCGCTGTCCATAACGTTCATCCGATGTACCCACAGCAATTGCTTCAGACCTATCGCTATTCCTCCATGGAAGTTGTTCAGGTACTTGATACACTCCGTGCTTCTGGAAAAGGGGCTTCATTCAGCACCACTGATCTGTCGGATGCGTTGCATAAACGCTTTGCAAAAGTCAGTGACCATGTTCCCATTGGGTGTCTTGACCGCTACCGTGGTGGCTTANCGGTATCTAAGATAGCAAAGGGGCATAAGGTGTTGTTGCTCGGTTCCGGAGAGAGCGTGCGTCAGCGAGTCGGTGATATCAACGAGTTCATCCATGTTCATCGACCATTAGTGATAGAGTGTAACGTCCAGCACGGGATTGAAAAAGGAGCAGAGCATTTTTCATTATTCACAAACCATAAACGTCTTGAAGCGCATATAGACAAGCTTGTTGAGAATCGCTCTTGCGCTGTCCTCGGGATGTCTGAAATTAGCGAGAAGGTCGCAGGGCTTCTCCGGAAAACCGATATCTACCATTATCCGTATCGGGTTGGCTACGGGAATTTTACGATCGAGCAGGATGGATGTGTCATCCCGCATGATGTAGTTGCCATGTTTGCGTTTGCTCTTGCTTTGCGCCTGGAAGCTACGTCTATTTTTCTTTGCGGGTTTGACGGCTACGCGATGGATGATGGTCACAACAGTACGATGCTATCCAACGACCGAATGGCCATGGAGCGGGAAATGGAGTGGTTTTTCCACCTCTTGAAGCAGCATGAAGCCGTGCAAAATGGAGTTCGGATTGTAAGTCTTACCCCAACAATATACGGGATCGAGCAAGATTCCCTGTACGCGTATATTTGATTCTGGCTCCATTGTGAGACATTCGTGTGATATGCCGTGCGCAACGCGAGTAGCGGCGCATCACACTGAAAGATGCTGTTTGAAGTTGACAATAGGCTCAATGAAGAGATCAAATATCTGCTGATGAGAGGTTAACCTTATGGTTGGCGATAACAACATTCTTCTTGATCAAAATCGTTGGATTGATCAGGCGCAATGCTATAAGGAACCCTTTCCCCATTTTGTGATCGACGATTTCCTATCTGAGGATATAGTTCAGCCACTTGCCGATCACGCTAGTAGTGCAATGAAAGCCAGTACCAATGTATTTCACGGTAATCGTCGTTATATGACCAATACTTCTCTCGAGTTTGCCTCTCTTCTCGAATCCTCAGCGAGTTGGCAGAAGTTTCATGCACAACTTCAATCTCAAGAGTTTTTTTCACTGTTGTTTGAAACTATCAAGCGGATTGATCCAAACTTTGTCAAAACAAACGTCAAACAGTCTACGATCACGATCGATAATCTCATCAAAGCGCCTGACCATCCCTTGCAAAAAAAGCTGTGTAATCTCGGGAGTCGGAAGCTTGCAGACTGCAATCTTGCCAGAGTCGTCGCCTATAAATGCTATCAATACTGGCGAAAACTATCGTTGATCATACGAGTCTTCTTTAGTGAGTTTTTGACGAGGAACAAAAAGTGCCAGTTGCTATTCGATATATCCGAAGCGGGAAATGGGTATGGGCGTGAGATTCATCGCGATTCCGATCATCGGCTTCTAGTATTCCTTTTTTATCTAAACGCTTTGGATTCGGAGGGGAGAGGCGGCAATTTAGGCATTTACCGTGCGGATCACACTAAGGTCAGAGATAGTCCACAGCCACCAGACCATTGTTGCGAACTAGTTCATTCTGTGGAGCCCAAGCGTAATCGATTTGTGGCTTTCTTGAATTCAAGTACCTCTTATCACGGAGTCGAGTGTATGCGGGATCACTCAACTGCCCGTCTCTTTTGCTATGGGGCTTTCACGCTTCTGGGCCAGCCAGCGATCCGCGTGAAAGAGCGTTTCGGCACGGAATTTCATCNGTACAACCGATAAATCAAACCGAGAAAAGAACTTTGTAGTTGTGGCACAAGTGGTGAGCTTGTCTGAGGTTATTCCTGTTTTCCGTGGACGACTTCCAAGGTTTGAGCGTTTGTAGGTGACGAACCAACGTTCATCAGAACTGGATGGTGTCGTTGCCATCATCCCTGCGCGATTCGGGTCTTCAAGATTTCCGGGCAAGCCTCTTGTTCCTATCCTCGGGGTTCCGCTAATCATAAGGGTCTTTCGGCAGGTTGAAGAGGTGTTTCCTGCGGGTAAGATTATTGTCGCAACGGATGATGAACGGATTCGCGGTGTCTGTATAGACGCTGGAATTGCCGTCGCCATGACACCGTCGGATTGCTTAACGGGGACGGATCGAGTGTGGGAGGCCGCGAGGTGCTTGGATGCGGTGACCATCATTAACGTTCAAGGCGATGAGCCGTTGGTGAAGGCCAAGGACATTCTTGCTGTGGTGAGGGCAAGACGAACCCATCCTGATCACGTTGTAAACGCGATGTGTTCAATCCATGATCGGAAGGACATTGAGAGTCCAAATGTTCCTAAGGTTGTTGTCAATGGACGTAATGATCTTGTGTACATGTCGCGTGCGCCTATTCCACATGTGAAATCGACCGATAGCGTAGAAGTCTATCGTCGGCAGGTATGCATCTACGGGTTTACCCGAGGCCAATTGCAGACATTCGCGGAGTACGGAAGGAAGTCAACACTTGAAGAACCAGAGGATATCGAAATTCTTCGTTTCTTGGATTTGGGAATTCCAGTTCGGATGGTAGAGGTTAGCGAGGCGTCTGCTGCGGTCGATGTTCCAGAAGATGTTTCACGGGTTGAGCAGTTGCTAGAACGTAGGCTATGAAGGCATATAAGGTATGGTTCTTTGATTGTGATGGTGTGATTCTTGACTCAAATACTGTCAAGACGGAAGCTTTTCGCCAGATCGGTCAAACCTATAGTACAGAAGCTGCTGAGGCCTTAGTTCAATACCACGTCGAGCATGGTGGAATTTCACGATATCAAAAATTTGATTTTTTCTTTCGAGAGATTTGTGAGAGTCTCGATTATAAAGAGCAATTAAAGCAGGCGCTCCTCGAATATGGAAAATTGGTCAGCTTAGGACTCCGTCAGTGCGAAGAAACGGTCGGCATTCGTGATTTCCTCGAAATTCTGAATGAATGTGGAGACACACTGAGGTTCGTCGTCTCAGGGTCCGATCAGGAGGAACTCAGGAGAGTGTTGAAGGATCGAAACCTCGACCGATATTTCGATGGAGTTTTTGGCTCTCCCTCAAGCAAGTCTCAGATTCTTGCTTCTCTCTTTGCGCAAGAGGAGGTTTCGGGCTCTGACTCAGATTTCGTGTTTTGTGGCGATAGTCGGTATGACTATGAGGTTGCGATGGCGAGCAACATTGAGTTCATCATGATCTATGGATATACCGAGTGGAAGAACTGGAGGGAAGGCATTCCTCGCGATATTGTCTGTGTGCGCAATTTCAGAGAGTTACTTGAGCTTCAAAGGAGCCCACATGAGGCGTGAGCGGCCACGAATTGTGGTTACCTCTGTGATTGGTGGTCGGGTAAAGCAATCTTCTTTGACCGGGGGGGGGCAGTATATTGGTGGCAACGTAAAGCTGTCTGGTCTTCGATGCGGCAAGGGTGATCATTGGCTCTATCTTGGGAAGGACGTTCATCAGAGGCAGCGAGTCGGGGAAGTGCTCGGTTTGGAGAAGCTGTGGCCGCTTGAAGATCGACTGCATCGGGTTGCGAGTACTCTTCGCCAGCCGTTTCTTGATTTCGTTGCGATGGCCGGTGAGGGGCAACGGGATGCAATCGCGTGGCGGTCGAGTGCGATCGCATGGAAATCGTGGGGAGCAAGCGATTTGTTTCTGCTAGTCTGCTATCTCAGGGTAGGCATCGACGTAATTCAAGAAGCCGTTTCGCGTCACCTTAGCCTCGTTCTGATCGTCGAGGACCCTTGGTTGTTCGAGCAGTTAAAGGGAAATTGTCACGCACAACCGGATATTGAGTTCCTCCGAGGCGAGGGACTTTTGAAGCACAAAGCAGAAGCCGCAATCTTAGGGGTGGCGCGCCGTGTTTGGTGGTTGTTGCGAATGGTCTGGTATGGGATACAGCAGAAATTTTGTTCGGGGAGAGGCTTCTCTCCGCCGAAGACGCCGACCGTTGCACTGTATAGTTATCCCGCCTTACCGAATATTTGCGAGAGTGGTGGGTGGAACGACCCTGTTCTGCCTGATCTGGATCGTTTGCTCCAAAACATCGGATACGATGTAATCCGATTTTCAGATCCTCAATGTTGGGGGCTTGAGCGGCAACTTGGGGAACGGGTCGACTACTTTCGTCCATTGATTCTCTACAGTACTCTGTCATCACTCATATCGGCGTTGTTTTCATTGCTGTGGTCCAAAAAAACAATTCTGAGTCATGTAGCTGACTTGGACATCAGGAGGTTAATAGAGCGAGAGTGGTGGTTAGAAAGCGGAAGGTCCGCTGTGTGTCGCTACAAGATTTTCTATCAGTGCCTGACTGCAATGTTGCGGAGTGGCTCATGGCGCTGGGTCGTATTTCCCTACGAAAACCAACCCTGGGAAAAGCTCCTTGTGCAGTGTGCAAGGGAGCTGGGGATTCGGACTGCCGGCATTCAGCATGTGCCCCTCTCAGTGTACTCTTTGTCATTTTTTTTAGGGGAAGGAGAAAGTTCACACATGCCGCTTCCTGATGTGTTATTTACCTCAGGGCCATACGCGCAAAAGGTTTTTGAAGATGGAGGCATCCCGCATGAGCGGCTGATGATGTGTGGAAGCATTCGACATGCACATTTGGCCGATCAGAGTTCCAACGGTCACGCGACGCGGTTGAATTCTGCACCTCTCACTGAGATTCTTGTGGGGCTTCCACTTGATATATATACGACCCGTCATTTGCTGGCTGCAATTGCGTCGGCATTTCCTCAGGGGGGGCGACAGGAAAACATTCGCTTCCACGTCAAGGCTCACCCACGCCGTCCGCTTGATATCAATTGCCTTGGGTTTCCTGCCGTGGAGGCGCCGGTTTCTTTCGAGGACGCTCTGCGACACTGTGGTCTTGTGATATTTGTCGGGAGCACTGTGGGGCCTGAGGCTGTGGCATGGGGTCGTATGGCTCTGAGATATCGGCCGGAGTTACTGTTGAACCTCGACCAATCCGAGGTCTATGGAGATCTTATTCCAAGTTGTACCGACGGAACTTTTCGTAAGACGGTATTAGGGTTGGTAAGGAGCCAGAGAAATCCTCCACCGGTTGAACATGTCAAGGCAGTAACCGATCAAATCTTTGCCCCCTTTAATCGGGATTTGGTGACGGAGATCTTTCGTGCGTGAGGCGGAAGCCAAACGACCAGTGCGGGGATGAATTCACAGAAGGTCTATATCGCATTATCGCAATTCTGCCAGGGCGACGATCAACCTCGAAAAGTTCTTGTCCATGCGGGTTTCGATGTGCATGAAAAACCGCTGGGCGGCGAATACGGCGTGAAGAGATGTTTGGTGTGTTGTCTGATGCTGATGCTGTTCTTGCTGTAGCGTAGCGGATGAATATTGCAGTCTTGACGACTCCGGACGAGATTAGTGCCGAGCCCATGCGCCTCTTGCTTCGTTTATGACATAGAGTGAATGGTGCAGCGTAAAACTGGCCAGGCGAGATAAGGAGAACAAAAATGCTCGGAGTTGCAAAATCTACAGACGGTTGTCGCTGTAGAATCTGCGGGTCGGCAGAATCTCGCAAGATCTCTTTTGGCTCATTGCTGGTATCTACCGAATCGATCAATCCAACCCTTCATGCATATGAAAATCATATTTGCGCAGGTTGTGGTGTCGTCTTTCAATATCCTGAAATTAGCGACGAAGTACTCGTGCGACATTACAACGGTGCGTACCGGGTTAGCCCGTACGCGCTTTCCATGCCGGACAAGATCATTGATCTACCGATTCAAATTCCGTGGAGTGGTATCAGCTTTCAGCGCTTCCACACTTTTTTCGAGATGATACGGCGCAACGCAAGGCAATTTCCGAACATTGTTCCAACCGACAAGGATACAATCATCGACTTAGGCGCTTACCAAGGAATGTTTCTGCACGCTGCGTCTAGGACATGGGGATGCCAAACGATTGCCTATGACTATAATGAGCAAGGTATCCGATTTGCCCGCGATGCTCTGGGCATTACAGATGCAAAGGTTGCGCACAACATATATGAGGACCAATTTGATGAGCAGATTCGCTTTTGCATATTAGTTCATGCATTTGAGCATCTCCGCGATCCAAACAGGTTTCTCCAGCACATTAGAAAGGATATTCTTCGGACTGATGGCTACCTGTACCTCGAAGTTCCCAACGTTTTTGCCTCGCCACTCAGTGACCCTACACATTTCTTCACCTATTCAGTTGATAGTCTGTGTTTCGTCTTGCGTAAGAATGGATTTGAGCCAATTGATGTGCAGGTGCATGGTCACCCCTATCTTCCAGAGTTGAGGAAGTCTGACCTTCTTCCAACTTTCATTTGGCAAACCGATGCAATGAACATAAGCGTGATTGCTAGACCAACGGGATGCACAGGCAGTTCAGGATTAGATGGAAAGATGATAAATGTTGCGGCGCTATATCGCGAAATTAAACATGGGCATAGGAGAGTCGTATGGCAGGCAGTTGTGAGTCAGGTGAAGCGAGTTGCGATCGAGATTGCAAGATTCGTCTATTATGTGGTGTTTGTATTGGTTCTTGAACGGATGTCCTATCGTGTTGCGAAGACCGTCGTCAAAGTATTGCGCAGGATTATCAAAAAGGGCGATTAAGGAGACGATATATAACGATCTATGGTAGATAAGAACGATAATGAAATATGACAACGTTACTCGATAGGACATCGCAGTGGGGTTGTTTCCCTTTGAATGGGGTATTGGCGTTGGAGGTTTTTCGTGTGTACGGCAGAGGCCAGACGGTCGATTGAAAAATGAGTTCTAAAAAGGTCTATATCGCATTATCGCAATTCTGCCAGGATGATGATCGCCCTCGAAAAGCTCTCGTTAATGCGGGCTTTGAGGTGCATGAAAATCTCCGGGGGAGGCGAATGCGGCGTGAAGAAATGTTTGATGTGTTGTCTGATGCTGATGCTGTTCTTGCTGCCGTCGAACCGTACGACGCAGAACTTCTTACCTCATTGTCGCGTTTACGATGCATTAGTCGGTGTGGGATTGGGACTGATGCCATTGATCTTGCTGTAGCGCAGCGGATGAATATTGCAGTCTTGACAACTCCGGACGAGGTTGTAGAACCGGTTGCCCAGTTGACCTTGGCAATGATATTCGCTTTGGCTCGAAATTTCCCCATCCACACCACGGACTTTCGTAGTAGCATGTGGCGAAAGCATTATGGGTATCTCCTCTCCGAACTGACTATTGGACTTGTTGGGTTTGGGCGGATCGGTCGAGCAGTGGAACAATATCTTCGTCCATTTCTACCCCGTGTTATAGTGACTGATCCATGTGTGGATGTTTCAACGTTGCCGCGTGGAGTGGAAATGCGATCTCTTCGTGAATTGCTTGTCGAGTCGGATCTGGTTTCATTGCATGCATCGTGTTCACCGCAGAATCAAACTCCACTTATTGGGCGCAAAGAAATTGCTGTGATGAAACGGTGCAGCCGATTGATCAATACGTCTCGCGGCCATCTTATAGATGAGCAAGCTTTGTATGATGCCTTGCAGTCCGGCCATCTTGCCGGTGCGGCAGTCGATGTATTTTCCGAAGAACCGTACACTGGGGCCCTAGCCACGCTTCCCCAAGTATTATGTACTCCGCATATTGCCACGCTGACTCGTGCGTCTCGGGCGGCAATGGAGTTGAGTTGCGCAACGAATGTTGTGAACTTTTTCAGTCATGAGTCCGTGTAGCTTGTTATATAGCTATGTATCAGAAGATAAAAAATAGAATGGGCGGATCGTGAAAGTCGTAATTTTGTGCGGAGGGTTCGGGACTCGTCTGCAGGAAGAAACTGACGTGCGACCGAAACCCATGGTTGAAATAGGGCGAAAGCCTATTCTGTGGCATATCATGAAAGGATATGCGACTCATGGATTCAAAGACTTTGTCATTGCGTTAGGCTACAAGGGAGAGATCATTAAGGAATATTTTGTGAATTACCGGCATCAAGTCGGGGATATGACGATTCGATTAAAATCCGGTGACATAAGTGTATCCAATAACGAATGTGAGGATTGGACGGTGCACTTGATGGATACCGGCTTGCACACCAAGACTGGTGGCCGGGTAAAGCAATCTGCTCAGTATGTTGGACACGAAGCGTTCATGATGACGTATGGAGACGGGGTATCGAACGTCAATATTCAACACTTGCTGGAATTTCACCGAAGCCATGGACGCCTTGCGACGGTGACCGCGGTGCGTCCACCAGCCCGCTTTGGAGGCATCAGTTTGGATGGAGATCGCGTCGTGCGATTTGAGGAGAAACCCCAAATGGGCGACGGCTGGATCAATGGAGGATTCTTTGTGTTCGAACCCGGCGTGGTCCAATACATCGAGAAGGATGATACGATTTTTGAGCGTGAACCGCTTGAACGGCTGGCCGATGACGGGCAGTTGATTGCATATCGGCACGAAGGTTTTTGGCAGTGCATGGACACGCTTCGAGATGTTCGCTTGCTTGAGACGCTCTGGCAACAAGGGCAGGCGGTCTGGAAGAATTGGGAATGATCACTGGTATTAGTAGATGAACCTCGAATTCTGGAAAGGTCGGAGAGTGTTTGTCACAGGTGGAACCGGAATGGTTGGTTCCTGGTTAGTCAAACACTTACTGCGTCTCAATGCCTTGGTGTTTGTACTGGTGCGTGATGCGGACCCGCAATCTGAACTCTACCGCAGCCACGACATTCAGCAAGTATCGGTGCTCAATGGGGCACTCGAAGAGTATTTGACGCTTGAGCGAGCGATCAATGAACATGAGATTGAAACGGTATTTCACCTTGGAGCCCAGACCATCGTGGGGGCCGCGCATCGATCGCCATTACAGACATTTGAGGCCAATATCCGGGGGACATACAATCTTTTGGAAGTCTGCCGTCTCCATGGTGATCGTGTAAGGCAGGTGATCATTGCTTCTAGCGACAAAGCTTACGGTGAGCAGGTTGCGCTCCCATACACGGAAGCTCTGCCTCTTAATGGGAGGCATCCCTACGAAGTTTCAAAGAGTTGCGCCGATTATCTTGCGCAGGCGTATCATCATACCTATCAGCTGCCTGTCGCGATTGCGCGATGTGGAAATGTATATGGAGGAGGAGATCTCAATTGGAGCCGAATCGTTCCCGGGACAATTTGCGCATTGCTTCGTGGCGAACCTCCCATCATTCGCAGTGATGGAACCTATGTGCGTGATCTGATCTTTGTGAAGGACGCGGTTTGTGCGTATATGAGAATGGCAGAATGTCTTGGAAATGAGCAGGTGAATGGGGAGGCTTTTAATTTCAGCAATGAATCGCCACTAAATATGAGAGAGCTCGTCGCCATGATTCAGAAACTTATGCAGTGTACACACATTGAAGTGGACATACGGAATGATGTGAAAGGAGAAATACACTCACAGCATCTCTCGGCAGCAAAAGCCAAGCGTATTCTAGAATGGCAGCCTGATTTTACACTTGAAGCGGGGCTCCGGGAGACGATTGAGTGGTATCGGCAGTACTACGCAGAGGATGTGTCATGATTGACGGGGTGTTGATCCATCCGCTCACGCAGTTTCCAGACGAACGAGGCAAGGTGATGCACATGCTGCGGTGTGATGACTCTCATTTCGAACGCTTTGGCGAGATCTATTTCTCCACGGTGTATCCGGGAGTCATCAAAGGGTGGCACCTTCATAAAGAGATGACACTGAATTATGCTGTTGTTTCTGGCACGATCAAACTCGTGTTGTACGATGATCGATCGATGTCGTCTACGAAGGCGGAGTTGAACGAATTGTTTGTTGGCGAATCCAACTACGTGTTAGTAAGAATTCCACCGGGTGTATGGAATGGTTTCAAAGGGATAGGTGTGACTCCTGCAGTAGTTGCAAATTGTTCAACACTTCCTTATGACGCGAACGAGATCGTACGTCGTGATCCTTTTGATCCCGCGATCCCATATGATTGGGAGTTGAAGCATCAGTGAAGAACAAGATACTGATTGCGGGTGGTGGTGGAATGTTGGCGTGGGACTTCGGGCGTATTGCGGTGGAACATGGATATGATGTGCTGTCCGTTACGCATGGGGAGATGGACATTGCCGATCCGTCGTCTGTTTGGGCGGCGATCAAAGGATTTAAGCCCAATTACGTCGTTAACGCTTCAGGTATAGATGTTGATGCCTGCGAAATCAATCCGAGTGATGGATATCGAGTCCATACGTGGGCCGCAACTGTGCTTGCACAAGCCTGTGAGCGTATCAGTGCTACACTCGTCTATATGAGTTCCTGCGGGCTCTTTGGGGACGACCTCACATTTTATTCTGAGTATGATCCAGTCGTTCTCAAGACCAAATACGCGCGGTCAAAGTATCTAGGGGAGTTAGAGGCGCAACAACATTGCCAGCGAGTTTTTGTGGTTCGGTGTGGCTGGCTATTTGGTGGAACGCCCAGCCATCGACGAAATTTTGTATTTCAACGCATCAAGGAAGCGAAGCAAAACACGGTGATCAACAGTGCGGGTGACAAATACGGCAGTCCTACATTGACCAGTGACCTATCCGAAAAAATTCTTGCCTTGCTCTCTACTGATTTATATGGGACATACCATATCTCCAATGCGGAAGGGTGTTCCCGTTACGAGTATACAACCTATATTCTTCACTCTGTTGGCCTGAAGACTCACGTCGAAAAAGTCGATTCCTCCGCATTCCCTCGCCCCGCTTCGACGCCCGATTCCGAAATGCTTACCAATCTAAAACTGCAGTTTTCTAATATCGGTGTGCTGGGGTCTTGGCAAGAGGCGATTGAGCGATACGTTGCCTCTCTCAAGAAGGATGTGTGCGTCTGATGCCTGCCGTAAGCGTCCTTATGACTGTATACAATGGGGAGGAGTTTTTAGCTCAGGCGATCGGTAGTATTCTGAACCAAACGTTCGAGGATTTCGAGTTCGTTATCGTCGATAATGCCAGCACTGATACTTCGCTGGAGATTGTAGAATCGTTTCATGATTCACGTATACGGCTTGTACGGAATATGATGAACCTTGGGCAAACGAAGGCTCTTAACATCGGACTTCACCAAAGTCGTGGCGAGTACATTGCTCGCATTGACGCGGATGATCTCGCGCTTCAACAGCGCCTTGAGATGCAGGTCAGGTTTCTCGAAGTTCATCCGGAGGTTGCTGTTATTGGAAGCCATGTGCGACTGATCGACTCTGAAGGTCAATACTTGTATACCCAACTGTTTCCTGTAATGCCTCATGATGTGGTGTGGACGAGTCTTTTTACTACTCCAGTGGCTCATTCTGCAGTTGTGATGAGGCGTGACGTTGTGCGGGAGGTCGGCGGTTACGACGAGAATTTCTCCCGAAGACAAGATCATGCGTTGTGGTCGAAGCTCATCAATAGTGGATATCTCGTTACAAATCTTTCTGAGACACTTGTGTCTATCAGAGCGCATGAGGGCCGAAAGTGCTGGACAAAAGGAGATATGGAAGGTGTCCTTGTTACTGAATCATCAGCAGTAACAAGGAACAATGTTAAGGCTAGGTGCGGCATTGATATGAGTCCGAAAGTTGGGGAAGACATGTATTGGTTACTGCAACATTTTGAAGGGGCATCGCGCAGTGACAAGGACTTGTCGCGCCATCAGCTGCTTGATGCTCTACGTGTGCTTTACGCGGTTGCACACGCGTTTCGCATTCGAACAAAGCTCCATTCAGTCATGTATATTCGAATGCTCATTCGAATTGGACTGCTTCGTGCTGGAATTCCTTTTTTTACGCGTACTGTGATCGTAGCCAAGGGCTTGTACTTGATGTGTTCTCCCGGGATGGTTTCCAGTGTATTTTTATTTGCCCGAGACCGTTTTATCAGGAACAAGGCATTCGACCTCATTCGTCTAATATCCATGACGAGAAGTACGAGGCGAGTCCATTCCACCACCAATGTATTGACCGAGTGACACGGTCTGCCATTAATCATATCGCTTTGCGTTCATCTGTCTGCCTTGCATGCTTTCCCCCAGTAACACCTTGAGGAGCTGGCGGTCGAAGGTTTAGGTTCCTTCCTGGTAGCACCTTTGGTGCGTGAGAATGAAACATTCAGTCATTATTCCTCTGTACAACAAAGCGAGATACGTTAAGCGAGCCATTGAATCTCTTCTGTTGCAGACAAAAAAACCATATGAAATCATCATTGTGGATGATTGCAGTACGGACAATAGCCTATTGGAAGTGACAGCGACGCTTCATAATAATCGACACCTTTGCCGGGATATCACGATTCGCCTTATCAGGATGGAAACTAATCAAGGACCAGGAGGAGCCCGTAATCGTGGGCTTGATGAGGTTCAAGGAGAGTATGTCTCGTGTCTAGATGCCGATGATCGATACGATCTCTCCTATCTTCAGCGTGCGGACGAGGTGATAAAGAAATGGAACGTGGATGTGTTATTTGTGGGGTTGCATTATGAGGACAGCGGTGTCGTGTGGCCGCATGCAAAAAGAGTTGGCGCACTTGCGAAAGAAAAGGAAAAGGGCGTGTATGAAATAGCACATCCTTCCCAGGCGTTTGTCAAAGGAGATGTAGTGCCAGGAGGGGGTAACGTGATTTGCCGCAAACAGGTGATCGCAGACGTTAGGTATGATGATACAACACGTGCCTATGAGGACGTCGATTTCTGGGACCGTGTGTTGCGAAGTAGCACGCAGAGAGTTGCCTTAAACGTATACACCATTGTGGATTCGCTCTTGTATGTTTCTGAAGTGCGTGAGAGTCTTTCTCGGCGAAAAATCGTTAATGCTTCCGAAATGGCTCCTCCCGCCCTAGTCATGCGCCTGTCAGGTTGTCGAGACATAGATGACAGCAGGTTTAGGAAAGTCGTCTGCATGAAATGGTTTTTTAGCTCTCTCATGCAGCTTGTTGGGATGCGGCAACGGATTAGTTTTGTTATAAAATTCAGACGGATGATTATCGAGAATCTTGTGTTGAATAGATACTTTTTTGGCGCTGTGCTTTGTATGGTTTTTGGTTCAGTATTGGCCGAGGTTGTCGGGGGAGGGTATAAGCGACTGTATTACAGCAGAGTATCCCGGTCGTCGGTTTGAATACGTCATTTCTCACTGAGATTTTGCCATGATTTCTGCCATGATGCAGCCTGTCCATGGATTTGGATGGATATTCTTGTTCTATAGTTTTCTCCCTTTGCTTTGGTCTGTGCGTTTTCTGCGGGGGACGCATTTAGCTCTCGGTTTTTTTCTTGTGGTCGGGGCGCATCATTTTGTTGCGATAACGAACACATTCATCACGACGCTTCCTGATGCTGGGGGAGATGCAGAGCGATTTCATGGAAGGGCACTGAAAATCGCACGCGGAGTAAGAGATCTTGAACTCAAGACAGGATCAGAAGGATACGATCATTTTCTTGGGCTTGTGTATACAGTTTTCGGCGAATCTCGATTTCTAGGAGCGGAAGTTTCTATTGTTGCGTTTATGCTTTCCTGCATATTATTTATCAAATTGATGGAGACATTGGGAACTGAATATCGACTAAGTACATTTCTTGCGTGGGGATTACTTCCTACTCTGCTTATACATACGTCAAATACCATGCGGGAGGCATGGGAAATCCTGTTTTTTATGGCGCTAATCTATTTCGGGTTGCGTTACCACATTCATCGGAAGTGGAGATACATTTTTTATTCCACTTGCGCGGGTGCCTTGTTGGGCATGCTACATGCAGGATTAGCTGTTGTGGTTTTATTTGCATTGCCTATTGTTTTGTTTTGGCCTATCGGTCATCGCAGTTGGGTTAGGGCTTTTTCGACAAGACCGCGAGCAATTATTGCAGGCATCATGCTTATTGGGGCTGTTGGTGCGGGCATGGCGGGAGGGACTAATTTAGGGTATGTCACGGTGCTTCTCCAAGGGGAGCTTGTCAATGAAGCGATGGGAAACAGGGATAATCGAATGGACACCGATGCCAGAACAAATGTCGAAGCGGACTTGGAGTCTGGAACTGTGCATGGTTTCGGTGGATCAATTGGAGTGATTTTTATTCATTACATGTTAGAGCCGTTTCCGTGGAGGGTGAAAAACGTTTTAGATTTATATGCAGCGTGTGAAGGATATTGGCGGATTTCGCTACTCCTATGTACTTTGTTGGCGATCCGAAGAGCACAGGGTCCCATGCGGCAAATAATGGGGATGTTGTTGCTTCTGTATATGGCCATGTCCGTGATGTGGGCTGTCGGCACGGTGAATTACGGTTCGGCTTTGCGACATCACGTGGTTGGCTATTGGATTATTGTTATTCTGGGGTTCCCAGAGCTTGTGCGACGTATGCGTGCCTTCCTCCTCATGTTCATTCCGCAGCAGACACGACCACCTCTGAGCACCATGGAGAGATCGTAGACTTTTGTCTGCACCGCAGCTCACTCATGGAATGGCATGGTTTCCCGTTCTGATGTGCAGTGAGATATAAAAAATAAAAGATGTGTGGATTTGCAGGATTTCTTGGTGTTGGTAAATGCAACGAAAATACGTTGCATCGAATGGCTGCTACGCTTCATCATCGTGGTCCCGATGATCATGGCGTTTGGTATTGCCAAAGTTCTGGAATGGGATTTGCCCATTCTCGTCTTTCTATCCTTGACCTTTCACATGCGGGGTACCAGCCGATGGTATCGTCAAGTGGCCGGTATGTGATTGCATTTAATGGAGAAATATATAACCACCTAGCGCTTCGCGTGGAACTTGAACAGGGTGGTCATGTGCCAAATTGGCGCGGTCATTCTGACACCGAAACCTTACTAATGGGATTTGATGTCTGGGGGATTGAAGGCACGGTTCAGAAATCTGTCGGTATGTTTGCTTTTGGAGTGTGGGACAAGGACGCACGCACTCTTACTCTTGGGCGTGATCGTCTGGGAGAGAAGCCGCTCTATTATGGGTGGCAGGATGGGATTTTCCTGTTTGGCTCTGAGTTGAAAGCGCTCAAAGCACACCCGGCTTTTAAAGCAGAAATTGATCGCAACGCTTTGGCGGCGTTAATGCGGTACAGCTATATTCCGGAACCGTTATCGATCTATCATGATATCCATAAGCTACTTCCAAGTGCGCTACTCACAGTGACGGCTGGTGAGCATAGCGAATGCAAGCCATCTTTGTATTGGTCGTTGCTGGATGTGGCATCGAAGGGTTTGCAGAGGCCATTCTTAGGTTCTGATTCTGAGGCGATTGAATGTCTTGAAGCTAGGCTGTCTGACGCGGTGTCACTCCAACAGATCGCTGATGTGCCGCTTGGGGTGGTTTTGTCTGGTGGAATTGATTCGTCTATGATTGTTGCGCTGATGCAGGCACAGGCAAGCCGCCCAATTCAGACCTTCACGATTGGGTTTAGCGATTATCAGTATAATGAGGCCGTCCACGCCAGTGCTGTGGCTAGGCATCTTGGAACCGATCATACAGAACTTTATGTAAGCCCGGAAGAGGCACGTGCGGTCATTCCTCGCCTCCCAGTGCTCTACGACGAACCTTTTGCGGACTCGTCCCAGATCCCGACCTTTCTTGTCAGCCAGATGGCGCGGCGCAGTGTAACGGTTAGCCTGTCCGGTGATGGGGGGGATGAGCTTTTTGGGGGATACAACCGCTATACATGGACGCGGAAGATTCTCAATGTTCCAGTACCACTGCGTCAAATGCTGAAGGTTGGGATTGCCGTTTTGAGCCCGAGTCAGTGGGATCGGTTATATGTTGCTCTGCAGACCGTCTATCCTGGTGCGCCGAAAATGCACCTGGTGGGCGATAAAGCTTACAAGTTGGCATCGGTGCTGTCGGCGGTATCGGGTGAAGAAATTTATCAGCACCTAGTGTCAATCTGGTCAGATTCCATAGGGCCGGTTGTGGGCGAGTATGATGGTAAGGCTCTATCGCATATTTGTGAAGAATTGCTTTATTTTGACGCTCCAGAGCATCGGATGATGGCGCTCGACGCGGTGACATATTTGCCTGGTGATATTCTCTGCAAAGTTGATCGTGCGTCAATGGGAGCGTCACTGGAGACGCGAGTGCCATTCTTGGATCATAGGGTGGTAGAATTTGCTTGGAGTCTTCCCTTGCATATGAAGATTCGTAATGGCAAAGGGAAGTGGATCTTGCGGCAACTCCTTAACAAGTATGTACCTAATGAACTGACTGAACGGCCCAAAATGGGATTTAGTGTTCCTATTGGCACTTGGCTACGCGGGCCGTTGCGTGAATGGGCGGAAGACTTGTTGGATGATTCGGCCCTGCAAAAGAAAGGTTTTTTCAATCCAGTACCTATCAGAAAGAAATGGGCTGAGCATCTCAGTGGTCATCGTAATTGGCAGTATCATTTGTGGAATGTGCTAATGTTTCAGGCGTGGTTGATGGAGCAAGGCTAATCAAAACAAGAGAGTACTGATTGCATGGAGAGGAAAACTGTTCGCCAGAGGAAGAAGTTGTTGTTTGTTGTGACGGAAGACTGGTATTTCGTCTCACACCGTCTCCCACTTGCTGTTGCTGCCAAGAACAAAGGATATGACGTCAGTGTTGCAACTCGCGTTCGTGAATATGGGGATGTTATCCGTGATGCTGGATTGAGGCTTATCCCGTTTGAACTTTCGCGAGGTGGCATCAATCCATTGCAGGAGCTTTGGACGCTGTTGCGGTTGATCTTTCTGTACATGCGTGAACGGCCGAATATTGTGCATCATGTCGCGATGAAACCTGTGTTGTACGGCAGTATTGCCGTGCGCGTGGCTCGCGTTCCGCATGTGGTCAATGCGTTGACTGGTATGGGTTGGCTGTTCACTTCAGGTGCCGGGGCAGCTCGCTGGCTCAAGCCCATTGTGGGTTGGGGGCTTACCTATCTGTTGCGGTCTGGAGTGGCTTTGGTACAAAACCACGACGACGCGCAGTTGCTGGTTCAATTAGGCGTGCCAGAAGCGCGTATCCGTCGCATTGCTGGCTCAGGTGTCAACTTGCAGAGCTTTTTTCCACAGCCAGAGCCAAGCGGAGTTCCGGTGGTTGTTTTGCCTGCGCGGTTGTTATGGGACAAGGGCGTGGGGGAGTTTGCCATAGCCGCCCGATTGCTTCGCCAGCAGGGGGTTGCGGCGCGCTTTGTATTTGCCGGGGAGCCAGACAAAGACAATCCTTCATCGGTGTCGGGAGATCAGATTTTTCAGTGGGATGAAGAAGGGATTATTGAGCATCTTGGCTGGGTACAAAACATGCCAAAATTGTTAGGTGAAAGTCACATTGTGTGTTTGCCTTCTTATCGCGAAGGGTTGCCGAAATCTCTGATTGAAGCCGCAGCGGCTGGGCGGCCGATTGTCACTTCCGACGCGCCGGGTTGTCGGGAAATCGTGCGTCACGGTGACAACGGGTTTTTAGTGCCTCCTCGGAATGCTGAGGCGTTAGCGGAAGCACTTTTGCAGCTGATCAGAGACTCCTCGTTACGGCAGCGGATGGGCGAGCGTGGACGAATTATCGCAGAGAATGAATTCAGTTTGGAAATGATCATTCAGCAAACGATCATGCTGTATGAGGAGGCGACAGGAAGAAGCCTGGAAATATCTTCTCGAGATGGAATGGCAGGGAGTTTGTTGTATAAGAATCGACAGAGGTCCATACAATATCATCGTGGAAAATTAAGGTTAAGAGCTCTTGTCACTGGTGCAGGAGGGTTTATCGGAGGAAATCTTGTTGAAGCTCTTCTTCAGATGGGATGTAGCGTACGAGTGCTTGTTCGTGATAACTCATCTCAACGGACATGGCCACAGGATGTGGAGGTTGCTGTCGGAAAACTTCAAGATTTCAACAGCATAAACAAAGCCATGTTAGGCAGTGACACGGTGTTTCATTTGGCAGGGAAAGGCCATGAGATGTTTGACATGGAAGACCTAGACAATACCTACCATAAGGTCAATGTGGATGGTACGCGGAATGTTATCGAGTCCGCAGTGCAATGTGGAATCAAACGGTTCGTGTTCTTTAGTAGCGTTAAGACCATGGGTGAAGACACGTCAGAGTGTTTCAGTGAATCTTCCACAGGCCAGCCAGTAACGCGATATGGAAAGTCAAAGCTCGACGCGGAGGAATTAGTCATTGATTATGGGAGGCGCGCTGGATTGCATACGGTCTGTTTACGTCTTCCTTTGGTTTACGGCGCTGGAAATGCCGGCAATCTGCTTCGCATGATAGACGCAATTGACCGTGGACTCTTTCCTCCTTTTCCTGATGTAAAGAATCTCCGTAGTATGGTCCATGTATCTAACGTGGTGGAAGCAGCTATTTTAGCGGCGACCACGGCACGGGCAGATGGCCAACGTTATATCGTGACAGATGGTGTGCCATATTCGACTCGTGAGTTATATGAATGGATCTGCATTGGTCTTGGGAAACAGGTGCCTGTGTGGCATATACCGATAGGGACGCTCAAGATACTGGGGTTGGTCGGTGACCTAGTCGGGTATGTGCAGAGGAAGCGTTGCATATTCGATTCTTTGGCGATCGATAAATTAATTGGGTCGGCCTGGTATAGTTCGGATCGTATCTCGTCGGAGTTGGGCTACAATCCGTTGGTATCATTTTCTGATGCGTTACCCGATCTCATCTCCTGGTATCGGAAGGTGAGGGTGTGAACCTTGAGAATCTTGTTGTTGCTGCGTTTGTCCTCCTATCATCGTACTGGCTGACCCGCTGTCTCTCCTCGCCTAGTTCTCGCCTTTTTTACCTGCTTGATTATCCCAACGAACGCTCCTTACATAGCCATCCTACGCCGCGAATCGGAGGTATTGCGATATTGGGGAGTCTCTTTGCCGGGCTTCTGTTGGTCTATGCTGGCCGTGTCTCGGGATGGTTGCATGGAGCCATCTGGTCGCATTTCGACTCCTTTCAGATTCAGCAGATCCAGTGGATTCTTCTCTTAACTTTGTGTATTGCTGTGGTGTCGTTTGCAGATGACCGGGTGGGTGTGTCACCTGGTATTCGGTTCGGAGTCCATGCGGTGGTGGCATGCAGCGTGGTCTTTGGTGTGGGTGTCAAAATCGACACCATTGCAATCCCACTCCTTGGAACGTGGGTACTAGGAGATGCTTCTGCATTTCTGACTGCTTTGTTCCTTATGTGGATTGTGAATTTGTATAATTTTATGGATGGGATGGACGGATTTGCTGGGGGGATGACGGTTTTAGGATTTGCGTTTCTCAGTGGTAGTGCTTGGATTGGTGGTCATGAAGCTCTTGGGGCTCTTGCGTTGTTCATTGTAGCTGCAGCTGGAGGGTTTCTCGTGTATAACATGCCTCCAGCCAAAGTTTTTATGGGCGATGTTGGGAGTATCTCACTTGGATTTCTCGCTGGGGCACTTTCCGTCGTAGGGATTAGTGCTGGGGTGTTCGATGTGTGGGTCCCGATCTTGATTTTCTCTCCGTTTATCATGGACGCGACCGCTACGCTTTTACGTCGCTTGTTTCAAGGGAAGAAAATATGGTTGCCGCATCGAGAGCATTATTACCAACGGTTGGTTCTCTCTGGGTGGGGACGCAAAAGGACAGTGTGGATGGAGTATGTTTTGATGTGTGTCTGTGGGTGTGGCGCAATTCTGTATACGTTTTTGGGCGATGGTGCACGGCTTATCTTGCTAGGTGGCTGGGCTGTACTCTATGGAGTTTTGATGGTGGGGGTACGAATGGTGGAGAAAAAAAACTCCCAAGACGTATAAAATCAATGACCGGTGCGGTATGATTGGCCTTCATATGACGGCTGGAGTGAATGTGACGCGGTAAAATGCACGGATTTCGTGTAACTTGGGTCTTGTTGTGAAGCAATTTCTCTTAGAATATCGCCGCCCATTTGTTGTTCTTTTGCATGTGGGTTTGATTGTTTTGGCGAACTTTATTGCCTTCTGGTTGCAGTTTGGGCCAGTCATTCCAGATGAGATGTTGGGACGGTTCGTCGATATGGTGCCATGGCTGGTGGTGATTCGAGGGCTGACATTTATTCCATTTAGGCTGTACGAAGGGCTGTGGAGATACGCTGGCATCTATGATCTTCGCAATATTATTGGAGCCGTTGTCACCAGCACAATCATCTTCTACATGGTGATCTACTGGGGGCTGGGCGAGGATACGTACCCCAAGCCGATTGTCCTTATCGATGCGCTCGTGCTGATTGTCTTGCTTGGCGGAAGTAGGATGGCACGCCGAGTATACCGTGATATTGGTCGTGTGAAGCCAGGGAAGCGGATATTGATTTATGGTGCGGGAGGTGCTGGTGAGCGGATTGTTCGTGATATGCAAAACAATCCGTCGTACGAGTTCGAGCCGGTTGGGTTTCTCGACGATGATCCTGCGAAGGTTGGTGGGCATATTCATGGGGTCAAGGTATTGGGGACGCGTGGTGCCCTTGCTGAGGTAGTGGAAGCCACCCGCCCTAACGCCGTTCTCATTGCGATCCCTTCGGTGAAGCCCGGACCAATTCGTGAGGTTGTCCAGACATTGGCACCATCCAAGATTCCAATTAAGACACTGCCAAATGTGCGCGATCTGTCTAGAAGTGATGTCAATATGAGCCAGGTGCGGAGCCTTTCTATCAGTGATTTACTGGAGCGTGCGCCAGTAGGGCTCGATCCTGAACCGGTTAAACGCCTGATTCAAGGCAAACGAATTATGGTGACTGGTGCTGGTGGTTCTATTGGCACTGAGTTATGCCGGCAAATTATTTCGTTTCACCCATCGGCATTAATTTTGTACGAACGCTATGAGTATGGGTTGTATACGGTGGCGAGTGAGTTGGCCGCAGCGAACAAGGCGTGGCCTGTGCATGCAGTGATCGGTGATGTGACTGACGAAAAGCGTGTTGATGCCGTTTTTTCTGAGCATCAACCTGAGGTGGTCTTCCATGCTGCGGCTCATAAACATGTTCCGCTCATGGAACTGAATCCCTGCGAGGCTGTCAAGAATAATATTGTTGGAACTCAAGTGATGGCTCAGGTGTCCCAACGCCACAATGTGCGACATTTTATCCTTATTTCAACAGATAAAGCGGTGAGTCCGTCTAGTGTGATGGGGGCCACAAAGAGGGTAGCAGAATTATTAGTGCAGGGGGTGCACTCCAGCAACGGGCGTGCGTTCACTGGAGTACGGTTTGGAAATGTGTTGGGAAGTGCCGGCAGCGTTATCCCGCGTTTTCTTGAGCAGATTAAGGCGGGGGGACCGGTGACGGTTACGCATCCGGAAATGCGGCGATATTTTATGTTGATTCCTGAAGCGGTGCAGTTGGTGTTGTACGCTGCAGCATCAGCTAAGGGAGGTGAACTCTTTGTGCTTGAAATGGGTGAATCGATTAAAGTTGTCGACTTAGCACGGAATATGATTCTCTTGTCGGGGTTTGTCCCCGAAGAGGAAATTTTAATCACCTTTGTGGGGAGGCGCCCCGGTGAGAAATTGCAGGAAGAATTGATTGATACGAACGAGACGCTTGAGCCTTCGTCGGTTGAGCGAGTGTTCAGAATTCGTCCCAATTATGTCCCAGAATCGGCGTTTTTGGCCAAGACTGTGGAAGAGTTAGAAAAGCGCGCGGAACTTGGGGACGCTCGGGGAGTGATTGATGCTCTCAAAAAAGTCGTTCCAACGTATCGCCCGGCGGATCAGCCGCTTTCTCCTCCTGTCCCATTGGTGAAGAGGCCAGAGGTATGAGGAGGTCTGGTCTGTTGACTTAGATGAAGTGCTGGTATTTCGCTCATCTAACTCATTAGAGAGGATAGGACTTATGAGGAAGCGAAGGATATTGTTTGTGGACAGCATCCCGTTTATTGGGATCATGAGCATTGTGATGGTCATGAGCATAGCTGCTGTTTATGCAGACCACAATGTCAATATCAACACTGCTACAGTGGAGGAGTTGAAGCCGATTACGGGGATCGGAAAGGTACACGCTGAGCGAATTGTAGAATATAGAGAAAACGAGCGGTTATTTAACGCTGTGGATGATCTACTGAATGTTAAAGGTATCGGAAAAGAGACGTTAGAAAAGTTTAGGGAGCATGTCACCGTAGATGAGGAAAGCTAGCAGAATGTTGAAAAAGGTATCAGTGGAGTTCTCGGCCCGTTGCTACTCTCACGTACGCCCATGTACGATTCTGGTATCAACAGGCCTGCGGTCTTGTTGTTTTAACATGATGCCGATGGTGTTCTATTAGCCAAGTGGCTTGTCATGCAGGTGTAATTTTGATACGTATCGAGTATTTCAATAGCTTGTTAAGCTGTCTTGGAGGCATGACGTAGAACGTTGCTTTCGCGCCGGCTCCGTGGTGGAGTGGTGCGGGTGTATACTGATGCCGGATTGCAACAGCGCGTGACCGGTGTGAGAGTGTTTAATCTCCAGTATCTCTTCCAGTCGTCCCGTGGCGATGACTTCTCCTCCTCGATCTCCCCCCTCCGGTCCTAGGTCGATAATGTGGTCAGCATGTCTGATAATGTCGAGGTTGTGTTCAATCACGACCACACTGTTTCCGGCAGAAACAAGCCTATCAAGTACGTCAAGCAACTTCTGAATATCAACAAAATGTAGGCCCGTCGTCGGTTCGTCGAGAATATAGATGGTGCGCCCGGTCGGCCGTTTTGATAGTTCCCTTGACAGCTTGACGCGTTGAGCCTCCCCCCCAGATAATGTGGTTGCTGATTGTCCAAGCCTTATATATCCAAGTCCGACATCGCGTAACGTCTCGAGCTTTCGACGGATAAGCGGGAGATGCTGAAAGGACTCGATGGCCTCCTCGACCGTCAGATTAAGCACGTCGGCGATATTGCGTCCTTGATGCCGAACATCTAGCGTCTCTCGGTTGTAGCGGTGACCGTCGCAGACTTCACATTTCACAAAAATATCTGGGAGAAAGTGCATCTCAATTGTGATCAGGCCGCCGCCCCGGCATGCTTCACAACGGCCGCCTTTGACGTTAAAGCTATACCGTCCTGCACGGTAGCCGCGCATTCGCGAATCTGGAAGCTGTGCGAAAAATTCTCGGATGTAGGTAAATAGTCCAGTATATGTCGCCGGGTTGGATCGTGGCGTTCGCCCGATCGGATCTTGAGTAATATTGATCACCTTATCGATGTGTTCTATGCCGCTGAGAGCACGACAACCAGCAAGACGCTGGAGTTTCCTTGATGATTTTACGACTTTTCGCTTTCCGTCTCTTCTGTACAACGTTTGAATGAGAGAGCGATAGAGAACATCGAAAATCAGCGAACTCTTTCCTGATCCAGATACTCCAGTGACACATGTGAACAACCCGAGTGGGATGTGTGTGGTGACATCTTTAAGGTTATGGGTGAAGGCACCTTCTACAGTTAAAAACCGAGTCGCTTGTCTCTTCCGGACGGGAAGAGAGATAGCATTGTCTCCACACAGGTAACGTCCTGTAAGCGACGAGGCATTATCCATTATCTCGTGTGGTGTTCCGCTGGCAACGATAGTGCCACCGTGCACCCCAGCCCCTGGCCCCATGTCCAGCACGTAGTCAGCAGTTCGGATTGTATCTGCGTCATGTTCCACGACGACGACGGTATTGCCCAATTCCTGGAGTTCCCTGAGCGTTGCAAGAAGTCGGCGATTGTCTCGATGATGAAGCCCTATACTTGGTTCGTCTAGGATGTATAGTACTCCAACCAAGCGTGATCCGATTTGGGTTGCCAGGCGAATTCGCTGACTTTCTCCACCGGAAAGTGTGGCAGCTGCTCGATCAAGCGTGAGATAGTCAAGGCCAACGTTTATGAGGAATCCCAGGCGGTCACGAATCTCCTTCAATATACTTCTGGCAATGACAGCTTCTCGTTCTTTGAGATCGAGTTGTGCGAAGAAACTTTCCGCATCACGTACGGAGAGGTGACATATCTCAGCAATGTTGTAGCCCCCAATGCGTACCGAGAGACTTTCGAGCTTTAATCGACTTCCACTGCATGTTTGACATTGAAGGAACTCGTCATATCGACGGCCATAAGCTGCACCAAGGTCATCGGGTAACTCAGCCGTGATCGCACTCGTCGGAGTAAGCCCGAGGCCATCACAGGCAGAACAGGCTCCATAGGGGCTGTTAAATGAGAATAAACGTGAGCTTAGTTCAGGGTAGCTTACTTGGCACTTGACGCATGCGAGTGTTTCACTAAAGAGCAAATCAGTGGTATTGTCGAGACAGATTCCGACTAGGTCGCCGGTGAGGTTTTTTGCGATCTCCATAGAATCGCTTAGGCGATGGCGGAGGCGATCGCCGTGATCTGATTTTAGAACGAGCCGATCAACCACCACTTCGATGGTGTGCATCTTCTTTTTATCAAGTACAATGTCATTGCCGAGATCGTGCAGGACACCGTCGATTCTGGCGCGAACAAATCCTTGTCGGCGCATTTCGATAAGTTCTTTCCGATATTCTCCCTTCCGTCTTCTCACAATTGGGGCAAGAACTAGACATTGTGAGTTTTGTGGCAAGGCCATGACCGAATCAACCATTTGTTGTATGGTTTGCGCGGTAATTTTCTGACTACATCGGAAACAGAATGGTTGCCCAATATGGGCGAAGAGAAGACGAAGGTAATCGTAAATTTCTGTGACCGTGCCAACGGTAGATCGTGGGTTGCGCGATGCTGTTTTCTGTTCGATGGAAATTGCAGGAGACAACCCTTCAATGCTATCGACCTCTGGTTTGTCCATTCGCTCAAGGAATTGTCTTGCGTAGGCTGAGAGCGATTCGACGTAGCGCCGCTGTCCTTCAGCATAGACGGTGTCGAAGGCGAGAGAAGACTTTCCTGAACCGCTTGGCCCCGTGATCACTACCAGCTGATCACGAGGGAGCGCAACGTTTATATTTTTAAGATTATGTGCACGCGCGCCCTTGATGGTGATGGATGACTGGTCTGACATCAGACGAACCCAGCACCAAAATATCGACGCGATGCCTGCTTCGGAAAGTCACGGAATGCTAATGTTTGGATGACGGGATTTGCGTGTCGGTTATTTCTTTTTACCGGCGACTGAATCTTTGCACACCTTTGCAACTCTGAACTTTACGACGCGCTTGGCTGGGATTTTTATCATTTCACCGGTTTGAGGATTGCGTCCCTTTCGTGCTTTTCGGTTCACTAGGACAAGTTTGCCGATTCCAGGAAGGGTAAATGTATTCTTAGCTTCTCGATAGGAAAGCTTTGCTATCTCATCAAGAATCTCAGAGGTGGCCTTTTTTGTGAACCCTGATTTGTTAGCAAGATGCTCGACGATTGCAGACTTTGTCATCGGTTTTGACATGACACGCTCTCCCCCCCCTAGCGACGGTGAATATTAATTGTTTGCCATGGTCGACTGGATGGAAGAATAGCTGGCCATCTTGAAGTTGTCAATAGAAAAAAAACGTTATTGCACGTTATCACAGTCAGTATATTGCGCTTGGAGGTTCAACTGTCGTCGGCTGAATTCCTGAGGGGTGTTATAAAATTTCTTGGAGGGTGTGACGTGAAAGTGGTCCAAGGGCGGTCACTGTCTGGAATTGTTTGTCGATAAGTTCGTGGCTTAAGCGTTTAATTTCAGAAGCTTTGACACGATCAATTGCAGCCATGATCTCTTGTAATGGTATATAGCGTCTGGAGTACATCTCATCCTTGGCTAGCTTGGTCATGCGGCTACTGGTGCTTTCAAGGCCAAGTATGATGGTGCTCTTAATGTGACATTTTGCGCGCCGTAGCTCATTGGTCTCAAGAATGCCGGCATGAAACTTTTGAAGTTCCTTCATTATCAGCTTGAGAACGCGTGGGACTTCTGTGGATTGAGTAGCAGCATATATTGTGAGCATGCCGACATCTTCAAAGGTGGAGAGGCACGAATAGATTGAGTATACAAGGCCGCGTTTCTCTCGAATTTCACGAAATAGACGGGAACTGACGCTACCGCCTAACATTGAATTCAGGAGGCCAAGGGCATATCGGTTTTGATGATCGCGTGGGAGTCCCTTGACCCCTAAACAGAGATGGGTTTGTGCTAGGCGTTTTTTACGAACGACTACTCCGGGGGTGATCGTTGGCCGAGATCGGCCATTTGAAGGAGAGGCGCTAGCTTGAAGTCGTCCGAAGGTTTTGGATAATGTATTGATGAGGATACGTTGGTCAAATTTGCCTGCAACAGAAATGACGATTTTTTCGGGATGATAATGACGCATCCGATAGTTGAGGAGGTCTGATCTTTGAAGTTGCTTAATCGCATTCTCGCTTCCAATGATTGGGCGCCCAAGCGGATGGCGTTTTAAGACATTGGAGGCATGAAGATCATGCACGTAGTCTTCCGGATCATCTTGGATCATGCGCATTTCTTCGAGAATGACCTGTTTCTCCTTCTCGAGTTCGCGTGCCGCGAAGGTTGAATGTTGAAAGAGATCGATGAGAAGCAAAATTGCTTTGATGAGGTCGTTATCAAGGACGTTGAGGTAAAAGGCTGTTGTTTCTCGAGAGGTGAATGCATTGAGTTCACCTCCCATTTGGTCGATCTCGCGAGAGATCGTGTCTGCTGATCGCCGAGCAGTTCCTTTGAAAAACATGTGCTCAATGAAGTGTGAGATGCCTTCTTCACCCCGCAGTTCATCTCGGGAGCCGACGTCTATCCAGATGCCGAGCGAAACGGACCGCAGTGACGGAATGTATTCGCTCACAACGCGAACACCATTGTCTAGCGTCACACGATGGTATTGAGCGTCCTGTTGTTGTCCTGTACGTTGCATCATGGCGATATTCGCATGTAAAGGTTATCCATGTACTAGTCCGCCATTCCTGTACATGCCGGAATTCAGAAATCCTGATAAACCGTGACTCAGCCTTTGCCGAGGTGATGAGGAGCGAGAGAAACCCTATTCATTGACCGGTTTGTCGTCGTTGGGATTCATCGCTTCTTTGCGGCTTAGCCTGATTTTGCCTTGTTTGTCGATATCTAGCACCTTCACCATGAATTGGTCACCTTCCGAGACTTCGTCAGAAACAGTGTTGACGCGGTGAGGCGCGAGTTGTGAGATGTGAACGAGTCCATCGACGTTCGGCAGAATCTCAACAAATGCCCCAAATTCCATAATTTTCTTCACTTTTCCAAAATAGAGTTTTCCAATCTCAACCTCTTCGGTGAGTGCGGTGACCATCGAAAGTGCTTTTTCTGCTGATGCCTCGTCGGTCGATGCAATGGTGACAAGACCTGAATTGTCCACATCGATTTTGACGTTTGTTTCTGCCACGATGTTCCGAATGATTTTGCCCCCTGGCCCGATGACACTACTGATCTTCTCTGGGTTAATTTTAAGAGTAAAGATGCGAGGGGCATAGGTTGAGAGGTCTGCGTTCGGCTGTGGAATCGCTTTGCGCATCTTTTCAAGTATAGTGAGGCGTCCAGTTTTGGCTTGTTCTAACGCTTTCCGCATCTCATCTGTAGAGACGCCTCCGACCTTGATATCCATCTGCAGGGCGGTGATGGCTGATGCCGTTCCGCACACTTTGAAGTCCATGTCTCCGAGGTGGTCTTCCGCGCCAACAATGTCCGAAAGAATCGCAACGCGTTGTCCTTCCTTAATCAGGCCCATGGCGATTCCTGCTACATGCTCTTCAAGGGGAACGCCAGTGTCCATCATGGCCATCGATCCAGCACAGACGGTTGCCATGGAGGACGATCCGTTGGACTCCAAAATTTCTGAAACAAGACGGATCGTGTATGGGAATTGGGTCTGTGATGGGAGGATTGGAACGAGTGCACGCTCGGCCAAGGCGCCGTGTCCGATTTCGCGTCGACCGGGCGAACGGAGAGGTTTGACCTCGCCGACACTATACGGGGGGAAATTATAGTGTAGAAGAAACGTTCGATATCCTTCGCCCTCGAGGGCGTCAATTTTCTGTTGATCCAGCTTTGTTCCAAGAGTAATTACCGCAAGGGCTTGGGTTTCCCCTCTGGTGAAAATCGCAGAGCCATGCGTTCGCGGAAGGACGCTTGTTTCGCACGTAATCGGTCGAATATCAGTTAATCCACGGCCGTCAATGCGAATACCTTGGTCTAGGACTTTGAGCCTGACTTCCTGGGATTCCATATCGTGGAGAATGTTCTTAATCTGTCTTTGGCGTTCCGGGTCGGAATTGCCAAATTGTTCGATGATCTCCTGTGTCAAGGTATGTAATTCAAGCTCTCGATCGGCCTTGTTGGTCGTTGTGAGTGCTTTTCTCAGGGGCGCAGTGGCAGCGTTTTCAATGCTGTCTTGTAGCGTTGGATCGATCGCTTCTGCAACGACGATACGCTTTGGACGTCCTAGCAGTGACTGAAGTTCAACAATTGCACGTACGATTTTCTTGATTTCGTTGTGGGCTAGAGAGATTGCCTCAATCATGGTTTCTTCTGGCAAGCCGTTGCTTCCAGCTTCGACCATCATTACTGCGTCCGCGGTTCCAGCAACGATGAGGTTTAGAGTGCTCTCTTCCAGGGTTGCAATGTCAGGGTTAACGACGAAGGCGTCATTTACCCGCCCGATTCGGATTCCAGCGATGGGTCCAGCACAGGGAATGTCCGAGATTGCTACCGCTGCTGATGCTGCAGTCATTGCGAGGACATCCGAGGTGCCGGTCTCATCAACCGAGAGCACCGTTGTCACTATTTGAGTTTCACAGGAAAACGACTTTGGGAAAAGCGGGCGAAGCGGGCGATCGATGAGTCGGCTAGTCAATGTTGCTTTTTCCGAAGGTCGTCCTTCACGCTTAAAAAACCCGCCAGGGAACTTTCCAGCAGCGTATGATTTCTCTTGGTATTCCACTGTCAGAGGAAAAAAGTCGAGCCCTGGTTTCGGAGCTTTTGCCGCTGTTGCGACGGCGAGAACGACGGTATTTCCATATCGTGCCCATACTGACCCATGTGCTTGCTTCGCGATCCAGCCAGATTCGAGTATGAGTGGCCGGCCAGCTACTTCGAGTTCAACTTTCTGTCTCATGCTCATATCCCTCTTCCCCTCCCCATTTCCGTCGTCTTCCCGCGTTGTGTGCTGCCTATTTCCGGATTCCGAGTTTCCGGATAATATCTTGATATTTGTCTTCTTGTCCTCTGCGAAGGTAGTCCAATAGTTTTCGTCGCCTGCTCACCATGAATAGGAGACCACGACGTGAATGATGGTCTTTTGGATGGTGTCGGAAATGTTCGGTCAAGTATGAGATTCTGTTGGTGATAACCGCAATCTGAACTTCTGAAGACCCCGTGTCAGTTGCGTGTTGGCGATAGTCATGAATCAGTTGTTTCTTTGCTTGGTTTTTGATGGTCATATTCCCTCCACAGGTGATTTGAAAACGAGAACGGTTCTGCTTGACTCACTATACAAGGACTTTTTCAATCGTCACGGCCATTCGAGTATCTCCATGTCGTCCGAGTTCCACGATTGGGTAGGAGAGGCGTCCTATGGCAAGTAATCCTCTGCGAAGTTCGCGGATTCGCACGAGCATCCCTGATCTCCCTGATCCCAGGATTGCCGTGACTTCTTCGGCTCGAATCCCTCCTCCATGTCGTACCCGTGTGACAGTTGGCTCAATTACATCCACTGCTGGGAAGTCATGCAGTGCGTCGTCTGTGTGATGGAGTGATGACTCAAGTCTTCGTTCTCGATGAAGTTGTTCAATGGTGTTGATGGTGAGTGACTGGTTACGCTGAAATGAGCCAACTCTGAGGCGGGTAAGGTGACGCATATGTCCGCCAATAGCTAGTGCCGCTCCGATGTCGTGGCAGAGTGTCCGAACATAGGTGCCTTTTGAGCATGTCACATTGAGCATCACGTCTGTACCGCGAATGGCGTCGATACCAATATGGCTGATATGGACGGGGCGTGTAGGCCGTGGAATCGTCTGACCAGCCCGAGCTAACTTATACAGTGGTACGCCATTGATCTTCACTGCGGAATACATCGGCGGCATTTGAAAAATATCTCCAGTAAACTGACGCATCACTGCCTGAAGTTGTGGCTTTGTAATGTTGCCGACATCGTGTTGCTCAATGACTTGGCCGGTTCCATCTTGGGTGTCTGTCGTTTCTCCAAGGCGAAGCACCGCACGATACTCTTTCTCACGTGCAACAAGATACTCTGCAACTCGTGTGGCTTTCCCGATGCAAATTAGTAACACTCCCGTAGCCGCGGGGTCTAAAGTCCCCGTGTGGCCGATCCTCCTGATTTTGAGAAGACTCCGAAGTTTGGCGACGACGTCATGGGATGTCCAGCCATGTGGTTTGTCGATATTCAGGATGCCGTTCATTTCAATCCGTTGGTGTGTGAGTGGAGATGGTGGCGCAATTGTTTTTACGATGATGGTGCGTTCTCGTCTCGGGGTTCGTGGAGAGTTAAAGAGTCGATTGCCTCTTTGGGAGTGTCCAAAGTGTCGAGAAGTGCGAGCACTTGCTGGGTTTTTTTAATCTGGCTATCGCATTGAAAGGTAAGATCTGGTATGCGTCGTAATCGGAGACGGCGTCCAAGTTCAGAACGAATAAATCCAGAAGCCCGGGCTAGCCCTAGGAGGGTTTCCTTCTCGGCAGTTTCTCCTTCAAGAACGGTAATTTGGACCCACGCATGACGAAAATCTCGCGTCACTGCAATGCTGGTAATGGTGGCAAATCCGATGCGTGGATCTTTAACCTTTTTCCTGAGGATATCAGCGATCTCCTCCTTCATCGTTTCACCAACGCGAGACACTCGCTGATGTTCTGGCACGGGTTTTACTCTACTCGTCACAGGCAGGATTCAAGGTGGCCATAGTCTAAACCAAGGTGTTGTTGCTCTCGCATTTGACTACTCACAGCAACCCCAGGCGTGTTTCTGTTGGCTCAGGTCGAGGAAAAATCATAGGACTATAGTTGTTCGTGCCACGCTAAGTAAATTCTTTGCGACAATCAACAACTTCGAGAAAGGGCAGTCGATAGATGGCGTTCATTACTTGGTCCAATACCTGATTCACGTGGCGTTGTTCATTGGCAAGGCATGCGATGCCCAACGTCGTCTTTTGCCACAAATTGTGGTGGTCAATTTCTGCCATTGACACGTTGAACTTTCTGGTAATTTTGTCACGTAGTTGCATAAGAACTCGGCGTTTGTCTTTGAGCGAATGGCTCTCAGAAATGATGATAACAATCGTGTAAACGGCAACGACCATATGAGATGGAGGGCTACAGCGTAGTAGATAGAAATGACCCGTTAGGCCCGCCTCGTTGTATCCTCCTCCATCTGGAAGGTTTCTAGGACGTCACCGACCTTGATATCGTTGAAATTCTGTACTCCAATCCCGCATTCGTACCCCATGCTGGCTTCGCGGACGTCATCTTTGAATCGTCTCAACGATCCGATGGTGCCCTGATAGACAACGACGTTGTCTCGGATGACGCGAATGCCCTCTGAAGCACGAGAAATGAGCCCTTCAACAACATATGACCCGGCCACTGTTCCGGCTTTGGGTACTGAAAAAGTCTGTCGAACTTCGGCTCGACCCATGATACGCTCTTTGACAATGGGTGCGAGCAAACCTTCCATCGCAGCTTTCACATCGTTAATGGCATTGTAGATAATGTTATATAGCCTGATATCAATGCTTTCGCGTTCGGCGACTCTTGCCGCTTTGGGTTCCGGTCGTATATTGAAGCCGATTATGATAGCGCGTGACGCAGAGGCTAACAGGACGTCTGACTCGGTAATCCCACCGATGCCGCTGTGGATGATGTTGAGCTTGACGGTGGGGGTGTCAATTTTTCCCAGGGCTTCTGCAAGAGCCTCTGTGGTTCCCTGTACATCAGCTTTAATGACGAGGTTCAAGTCTTTGATGTTTCCGTCCTGAATATTCGTATAGATGTCGTCAAGGGTGAGTCGTTTCGAGCGATTGAGTTCTTGAGTGCGGAGTGCTTCTTGTCGCCGCTTCGCAATCTCGCGTGCAACTTTCTCGTCTTTGACCGCGAGAAAAATGTCCCCTGACTGAGGCACCATTGGAATGCCAATAACTTCTACCGGCATGGAGGAGGTTGCCTCGGTAATCTTGCGACCTTCATCATTGAGAAGAGCGCGCACTCGTCCACTGTGGGCACCGACGAGAAACGCATCTCCGACTTTCAATGTGCCCATCTGAACGAGGAGGGTTGCGATTGGACCGCGTCCTCGATCAAGCCGCGCATCGATTACAACGCCTTTCGCTAAGCGCGCGGGGTTTGCCTTAAGATCTAGGATCTCAGCTTGTAAAAGAATGAGTTCCAATAGGTTCTCAATTCCTGTTCCCTGCTTCGCCGACACCTCCGCGTAGATTGTTTGTCCTCCCCAGCTTTCAGGAATTAGACCATGTTCTGCGAGGACGCTTCTGACGCGTTCTGGGTTGGCATCCGGCTGATCCATTTTATTGATGACGGCAATGATTGGAATATCGGCAGCTTTCGCATGATTGATTGCCTCAAGTGTCTGAGACATCACCCCATCATCGGCGGCGACGACAAGGAGAACCAGATCAGCGATCTTAGATCCGCGGGCGCGTATCGCTGTGAATGCTTCGTGCCCTGGGGTGTCCAGGAAGCAGATCGGTTTATCTCCAAGTTTTGTCGTGTAGGCACCGATATGTTGGGTGATTCCTCCAGCTTCGCTGTCAATCACTTTGGTTTTTCGTATGACATCAAGCAGGGAAGTTTTGCCATGGTCAACGTGCCCCATGATGGTGACAACTGGTGGGCGCGGAAGCAGGCTTTCCGGAGCATCTTCAGGATCTTGGAGCAGTTCCTCTGGAGGTTGTTCTGTCGTGACTTCAACCTTGAGTCCGAATAAATCAGCGACAAGAACCGCGGCGTCGGAATCAATCGGTTGATTCAACGTCAACATGACTCCGGATGCCATGAGTTTTCGAATGACGTCAGTAGGCTTCTGTCCGATGGCTTCGGCAAAACTTTTGACACTGAGACCATCGGAGAGTTTGATGATTTTTTTTCTGGGCCTAGTGCCATCTGTTGGATGTGTGGATGAGGCAGGTCGAGAACGCTCTTCGCGACGGAGCGATGGAAGAGTGCGAAGATCTTTCCATCGAGTGGCATCTTCACGAACATCACCTGTACGTTTTGCAACGGGTTTTGGAGGTTTCGGTGCTTTTTCTGCCGGAGTGACTATTGTAGGCTGTGGGGGGGGTGGTATGGGGTTTTCATTGGCGTGGAGTGTGTCAGAGGTGTGTTCTGCTGAGATGGATGGGGATGGCGTGGTCAAAGAAGTGGGGAGATGGTCTTGGGTTTTAGGTGGCGCGACATCTTCAGGTGTAAGGGGTTGAGCGAGTGGTGTTTCTGAGGCGTGCTCGGAACCCGATATCATTTGTTCACTTATAACTGGTGATGGTTTCGAGTGGTCGGACACCGTCCCAATGGACGGCCGGGTATCTTGCGGTGAAGGTGTGATTAGCTCAGATGCTGAAACTGGAAGCTGTGTAGTCGTCGTTGATTTAGTTTCAAGCTTCCGGCGCTTGAGGAGGATGCGTTTTTTTTCTTGTCCTGTCTTTACTTCCGGCGCAGGTTGAGACTTTTGTCGCCGTGTCGGTGACAGGGCAGGAGTTGTGGGTAATTTCTTTTTCAAAATTTGTTTGGTGATGGCCTCATCAATAGAACTCATGTGGGTAAGGCCGGGATGCCCCATTTTATCTAATTGCAACAGGACCTCCTTGCTCGAAGTGCCAATCTGTTTCGCAAGTTCAAATACGCGCATTGGAAATTTGGTATCAGCTATTCGTGTGCGATGACACTTACGTTATGTTTCCTGAGTTTGATCATTACTGGGGATAGCCGGAGGTGTGATGTCGTGTGCCTCCGTAGCGGTATCATCAGCATTGGGAGTCATTGTGATGGCAGAGGATCCTTCAGGTGAGTCAGTGTTTGAGGTTGTTTCCTCTGCAACGACTGCGCTACCGATTACTTGCTCTCTCTCGACCTTCTCTTTTTCATATTCGCTCAAGCCAATGATATCGATTTTCCATCCTGTCAGCTTGGCAGCCAATCGGACGTTTTGCCCGTTTTTACCAATTGCAAGTGATAGTTGTTGGTCGGAGACGACAACTAATGCAGATTTCTTTTCCTCGTCGATCCCAACCTTTTCAATTGATGTTGGATTTAGGGCTTCAGCAATAAAGATCCGAGGATCAGAGGTCCAAGTGATGATGTCAATTTTTTCCCCTCTGAGTTCGCGTACAATGGCTTGAACGCGGGAGCCTTTCACCCCTACACAGGCACCCACTGGATCTACCGCGCGATCGCGGGATATCACAGCGATTTTGGTTCGATCACCGGGTTCCCTTACCAGTCCCCTGATCTCGACAATTTTTTCCGCAACTTCTGGGACTTCCAACTCAAACAGTTTAGCGACGAAATTCGTATGGGCTCGTGATAGAATGACTTGGACATCTTTTGGAGTTCGCTTGACTTGATACAAATAGGCCTTGATGCGATCTCCGCGTCGATATGTCTCGCGTGGGATTTGCTCCGATACCGGCAGTATCGCTTCAGTTTTCCCAATATCAACGACGTAGTTTCTTCGGTCCTGTCCCAGAATGATTCCGTTGACGAGGCTTCCCATCCGAGCCGAATAATCACGCTGGATTACCTCCCATCCGGCCTCGCGGACTTTTTGGAAAATGATCTGTTTGGCGGTTTGTGCTGCGATACGTCCAAAGTCTTCGACTTCAATTAGCGATCCGATTTCATCGCCAATTTCGGCTTCGCTGTCGACTTTCTGCGCTTCATCAAGAAGGATTTCAGACCGCGGATTCACAACTCTGTCTACGATGGTTTTGAGAGAGACGATTTCAATGCTTCCTGTCGTCTGATTGATTGTGACCTGAATGTTTTCCGCTAATCCATACCGCTTTTTGGCAGCGCTCACTAGTGCAGATTCGACAGCAGAGATAATCTGAACGCTGTCGATTCCTTTTTCCCTTCCGATCTGCTCAATAACAGTAATAAGTTCTTTACCCATCGAGAGTCCTTTAGACGGCTAAAAATATCCTTGCAAATTTAAGCTGTGAATACTTGTACAGGTTCTACGGTATTTGAATAAACCTAGCCCCCCCCCACCTCAAGTTATGGGCGCACCCCACCAAAAAAAAAGGGCACTCGCCCTTTGAGCGAGGGAGTGTACGATATTCATGCCCAGAAGACAAGTTCTGCAGGGTGTTTGTGGAGAAAGAATGAGGTTCTAACAGCCTGTGAATTTGGGCATCTGAGCCATTGACAGCAGGGAGCCTCGCTCCATATAGTTTAGTCGCTACTAGCATTGCTAGTCATGCTTGGTCTAGCGCTTTCGACAAGGCCGGATGCTTGGTGGGTCGGACAAGAGACATTTGGTCTCTAACGCGAGTGATGTTGGTTCTCATTCTTAAGGTTGGAGTGGTTGCCAATCAGAAAGTTGACATTTATTTCCTCTTTTAGCTATGTTGCATTTCTCCAATTATCTGTCGCTGAGAAATGCTGAAGCGTTGAGGAAAAGAAAATGGAGGTAAATTTTAGCTTATGAAGCCGTATCGTGTTTTACCTGGCCCGGAGGAATTTCTTCCGCCTTCCGCGGCATCAATGGGTATTAGGTTGCCTGATCCTGATCAAGGGCATATTGAGGGGAGAATTGTGCCAGAAGAAGAGGCAATGGAGCGAGCTGCGAGGGTTTTTTTGTCTGCTAATGTCCCGACCATTTTTCCGGGACCCTTGGTGTTGTGGAGTTGGAACGAAAAAGCAGCTAAAAAAGCAACGGCTATACAATACCTGTATGATGCCATTCGAGAATCTGTTTCAAAAAGAGCGAAACCAATGCTCATTCCCATGGCGGATTATCGCCCCAAGTATCCGAAAATCAATCCAGAAGTCGAAATCAATCCAAATCACCCCAATCTTACCATTTGGCATAATAAGATTGACGCGTGTATGTTCGTTGGCGTCCATTGCCATCAAGCCAATTTGGCGCTTAAGATTATTCGTGGTGGAACGGACTGTTTTACCATTGCGATGTGTGCGCAGGCGGGCCATGAGGATGCGAACCTCACGTTTCGAGATGCTACACCGGAAAAAATCATGAATTTTGCCGGCTGGATAAAAAAACTAAAGGGAACGGTATAGCGGCGTGGGAGGCGATACCTCGTTGTGTGAAGGAGGAATATAATTATGACAACCACAGCGCTGATAGGGACCAAGAATAAAAAGGGACAGGTGTATACCGATCCAAATGAGATTTTTTTCGAAGCTCCGAGGGACGCTTCCTTCTTAACAGGGAGTGAAATTATTAAGGAAGCCATCAAACGTTCCAGTTGTGAGATGTCGGTGGCCTATCCAATCACTCCGCAGAGTGAAGCGGCATCTCTCATTGGCGAGTTGTTTGCGGAGGGGTATGTCGACATTTATTCCCGAGGAGCCAGTGAGTTTGACGTGATGTCAATATGTGCAGGAGGCTCGTTTGGGGGATCCCGTTGTTTTACAACCACGGCTGGGCCAGGAACGCTTCGTGCTATGGAAAATTTCCCAATGTGGGCAGGGTCGCGGTTGCCCATTCAGGTGTGTATCACTTGTCGGGGGATTAATTCGCCACTGAGTATCCAGCCTGATACTCTTGAACTGTACTACATGCTTGAGACTGGATGTTTGATTTGGCACGCCGAAACGGCGCAAGATCTTTTCGACTTCATCATGAAAGGATTTGTAGTCGCGGAGCAGCCTGATGTTCATCTACCCATCGCGGTAGCGTGTGATGGATTCTTTGTAACCCATACTAAAGATGTTGTGATGATGACGCCGGATGATATGTGTCTTCCACGCTATGATCCCTATCGGTCACCGGTTCCCTGTATGGACATGGAATGCCCTCCGGTTCGAATGATGAGAGATCCATTCGTGATGAAAAACAATTACATCAGCTATGCGACTCACGCGTCATGGCAGCAAGAGGTTCGAGCGGCAATTGAGCGGTCTCGAAAACACACAGAGGTGTTGCTTGACGGCTTGATTGAAATTGAGAATGGGGATGCTGAAGTCTTAATCGTGTCATCGGGTACTGCAGTTTCACAGGGGCGAGAGACTATTACCCTTATGAAGGATGAAGGCTTTGATGTTGGATTGGTAAAAATTAAGACTTTGCGTCCGTTTCCAACAGAAGAAATTAAGGCGGCTACACGCAATGCCAAGAGAATTTTTGTTCCAGAGTTTAATGTTGCGGGTTGGTTGGCACGAGAGGTGAAGGCGGTTGTTGAGGACAATCAACGGGTTGTTGCTGGCCCTCACGTCGGCGGAGGCATGACCATGCCTCCAGAAGTCGTTATGGAGCGCATTCTGAGAACCCTCAAAGCAGATAAGGAGGAGTTATCTCATGTCTAAAGAACGCATCAAGATAGCTCCCGAATTTCGCAATATTATGCCCCCTGAATACCGTGATCTAGTCGACGACGCTACGTGGGGAAAAGTAGATCGTGGATGGAAGGATGTTGGTGCTAGCAAGGAACTGATTGAAGAACATTCGTTGTGTGCAGGATGTCCAGAGTCCATGGCGTTTCGCTATATTCTTTCGTCCCTTCCAAATCCAGAAGACACCGTCATGGTTGGGTCGACAGGATGTACCAGCTTGGTATTTCCGCATGTCGCTGTCCACAATATTCACTCTCTGTTTGGCAATCAAAATGCGATTGCTAGTGGGCTGAAGCGATCTCTTGCATCCCGTTTTCCTGACCAGGTGAAAGATGTCGTGGTGTTGGCTGGTGATGGTGCGACGGTGGATATTGGCTTGGATTATACTCTGCAGTCATGGTTTCGACAGGAAAAATTTACCACCATTTGCTTTGACAACGAACTCTATGCCAACACCGGTGGTCAGGAGAGCGGATTGATGCAAAAGGGATTTGTGGCGAAAATGGCTCCCGTTGGGAAGCAGTTTGAGAAAGTGCGTTTGCCAGAGATCGCTCGGGAGTCTGGATGCCACTATGTTGTGAGCTGTACGGTTAGCAAACCATCGTTGGTGGAAAAAGTTGTGAAAAATGCTGTGTACGTTGCCAGAGAGATCGGCCCAACCTATCTTCAGGTGTATACACCATGCATTCTTGAAATTGGCAAGCAAAGTATGGAAGGTCTGCAGGAGATGCGGGATTCTGAAAAACCCGGCTTGCGATTTGCGTACAAGGAGTATGTGTCTCCCGAAGCCAAAGAGTTGATCACTGAAATTGCGACCAAAGAAAAAGAAAGGAAGGCGGTAGCTAAGGCTGCGCTCGCGCAATCATCTGCGTAGAGACTGGAGAAAACCAAAGGGAGATTGTGGCATGATTAAACGGCGGTTGAATATCAGGATGTCTGGTCTAGGTGGCCAAGGAGTAGTCACCTCGGCTCATGTGCTTGCGATGGCGGCTTCAAAAGAGAACAAGTGGTCAATTTCAAATCCGTTTTTCGGAGCGGAAAAACGGATGGCCCCTGCGGAAGCCTACACGCGAATTGGTATTGATCGGATTTATGACCGAGGCGAGCTGGTCTATCCTGACGCTATTATCGTGTTTCATCCGCAAGTGATCACCATGCAAAAGAGTTACACTGCTCCGTTCTATTCCGGGGTCAAAAATGGCGGGTTGCTGATTATCAATTCCGATGTGCCGTTGTTATCCAAAGAAGACAAAGCAAGCCTTGTCAAGTTGAATGTATCCACGTTTTACGTTTCTGCTACCAAAATCGCTATAGATATTGCTGGGACGGAGTTGGCAACTAATATGGCGTTGATTGGGTCGGTGGCGGGAATTACTGGTTGTGTGTCATTGCAATCCCTTGATTTGGCGCTTCAAGATCGGTTTGGGAAGAAATATGTGGCGTCAGGGGGCACTGCGACCCTTGATGAAGCCATCAAGAAAAAATTTGCCAAGAAGGAACAACTTTTGGCTAAAAATCTTGCAACGGTGACCCATGCCTATGAGCGTGCTGGAGCATGGGCCAATGACAATAAATATGAGCTAATGGTTGCTGCCGCCTAAGCAGTAGCTGGGGATGAGTTGAAGAGAGAAAAGAGATAACGTATGTATAACGTTGCCGTTGTGACAGATGATAAGTGTATCGCGAAAAAGGGATGTCGGCTGTGTATCATGTATTGTCCGGAGCCCGATTGTGTCATGCTCAATAGTGAGAAGATGGTCGCTGAGGTTATTATTCATCGGTGTAAGGGGTGCGAGTTGTGTGTGGTTGTGTGCGATGCGGCCAAGCATAATGCCATCGAGATGCTCGCCGTTGGAGGTGACGGGAAGATTCTTGACACGGTTGGGGAAGCTGCTGAGTTGGGGCAAGCCTATCAGTAAATGTGATCTCAAAAAACGAGTAAGAGGCGATGACTGAAGATGTAAGAGTTGCAGTAGCTGAAGTTGAGTTGGCCATGGAACGTTTGAATGGAGCCTTTGATCGCTATGTGCAAGAACTGCACGCTTCCGAGGTTGGTGGTGAGAATTTGGATCGTGCCATCAAAATGAAAGCTGCCATGAGAGATAGTGGTGCAATCTACCTTTCCTGGGCCAAACACTATGCTGGGTTTGATGAAACGCCTATGATGGATTAGCGACACAGTACTCACTTAGATTTTTCGTAGTTTCATGCCACTGTCGTGGACCCACGATTACGTTTCGAGTATACTCCGAACCTCAAATCTCGCACATTACATAGTGTTCCCCGGTAGCTCAGTTGGTAGAGCAGTCGGCTGTTAACCGACTTGTCGCAGGTTCGAGCCCTGCCCGGGGAGCCATTTCCTCGATTCAACCCATTTGGCAAGATCGACGTTCGAGAATTTGCTTATCAGGAAACAGCATGAATCTGCATATATGCACAGAGTTGCAATATAGGAAACCCAATCCGATGCTTGGGAAGTCCTCACCAAAAAACACGGTGAGGCTACCGGTCAGACGCTGTTGAATCGGGTGCGAAATTCACTCAATCAAAGCGGCACGCTCTACTCACTACCATTGCGCATTATATTGCTCTAAAATTAAAGATGTCCTGAGTAAGCAGTAGGACAGCCTCCGGCGGATGTTGGCGAAAAGCAATAGTTCCGAAACTCGTCCAACATGGGGAGCTATTTTTCATTGCTGTCAGTGGTTCGCATAGGGGGCCTGTAGGTGCTTGATTTGTGGGAGTATCTTCGCCTTGGCAGGATGTTCTTCGCTGTGCTTCTTTTGGGAGTTGCTGGGATGCTAGCTTTCTGTACGACCCCTAAACCCGATCACGATTTGTTCCATGAATTGCGAATTCAAATGGTCGAACGGGATCTTGTCACTCGTGACATCACCGATGTTCCCACGCTTCGTGCTATGGCTGTTGTCCCACGCCATCGCTTTGTCCCACAGCAATATTGGGATGCGGCGTATTCAGACCAGCCATTACCTATTGGCTATGGTCAGACTATTTCACAGCCTTACGTTGTTGCGCTAATGATGCAGCATCTCGGTGTTGAACATGGGGAAAAAGTGTTGGAGGTGGGCACTGGGTCGGGATACCAAGCGGCTGTTCTGGCTGAACTCACGGATCAAGTCTACTCCATTGAGATTATTGAGGAGTTGGCGAATTTGTCGCGTTCGTCATTAGCAAGTCTTGGGCATACAACGGTTTTGGTTAAATATGGTGATGGCTACAAAGGTTGGGATGAATTCGCTCCCTTTGACAAAATTATCGTCACTGCAGCGGCAGACCACATTCCTGTTCCGCTCATTGAACAGCTCAAGGAGGGTGGCCGTTTGATTATGCCCGTTGGGGATACAAACCGGTCGCAAAATCTCACGTTGGGAGAGAAGATCAGGGGAGAGTTCAGGATCTCACAAATCAGCAGTGTGCGCTTTGTTCCTCTTACCGGTGAGGCTGAAGGACAAGTAAAATAACGGTCTACCCAAATCGACCGGTGATATAGTCTTCTGTTCGGGGATCAGTTGGGACGGTGAAGATCGTTTTCGTTTCTCCAAATTCGACTAGTTCGCCCATCAGTAGGAATCCGGTATGGTCTGAGATTCGGGCGGCTTGTTGCATGTTGTGAGTCACAATAATAATCGTGAGTGTGTTTTTGAGCGAAAAGAGCAACTCTTCAATTTTTCCTGTCGCGATAGGGTCAAGGGAAGAACAGGGTTCGTCCATCAGCAAGACGTCCGGTTCGACTGCCAGAGCTCTGGCAATGCACAAGCGTTGTTGCTGCCCGCCGGATAGTCCCAATGCGCTTTTCGCCAAGCGATCATTCACTTCATCCCACAAGCCAGCCTCGGTTAAACTCTTTTCCGCGATAACGTCCAGCTCGGCGCGATTTTTAATTCCTTGAAGCCGGGGTCCATAGACCACGTTCTCATAGATTGATTTTGGGAATGGATTTGACCGTTGAAATACCATCCCGACGCGTTTTCGCAGATCTGTGATGTCGAGTTGAGGATCGTGAATATTCAGGTTGTCGAGAAGGATCGCTCCCTCCAGACGCGCTTCTTCAATCAAGTCATTTAAGCGGTTTAGGCAGCGAAGGAGGGTAGACTTCCCGCATCCTGAAGGACCGATCAAGGCGGTGATTTGTCGTGTTGGAATAGCTAAGTTGATAGCCCACAACGCTTGGACGTTCCCGTAAAAGAAATTCACATCTTGTATGAGCACTTTCGGTTCTGCATTGCTGGGTCGTTTCACTGGGGTGCTGGTTTGTTCGGGGGGGGATTCCACAATATTTAACATGTGTGCGTGAGTGTGTCCGCGACGTGGTGTGTCTTCAGATGCCATGGATTACGTACCTAGTAGGTATGTTGAAAAAGGCTTCCAGTGACGTCCTTGGTCCGTTATCGTGCTCATGTGCTGGTGGCTTGCGGAATTGCTGAATGGACTTTTTTGAACATCCTATCTCTCCACTGGTGTTTTAAGTCTGGCGTATAGAATAATCGGTTTCTGATGATTTTTGAGTTTTTCCAACACCTTGCTAGACCGTAGAACCGGCATACTTCTTTCGAAGACGCTGGCGGAGTGCAATGGCGAGAAGGTTCAGCGTGACGACTATGATAAGGAGGACTAAGGTTGTGACGTAAATCATTGGCATGGCGGCTTCAACGTTTGGAGATTGAAACCCAACATCATAGATGTGAAAACCAAGGTGCATAAATTTCCGATCAAGGTGCACAAATGGAAAAGTCGTATCCAAGGGAAGCTCCGGAGCTAATTTGACGACTCCGGTCAGCATCAGTGGTGCGACTTCGCCGGTTGCCCTGGCAATGGCAAGGATGAATCCTGTCAAAATCCCCGGCATCGCGACTGGGAGCACAACGTGCCAGATGGTTTCAAATTTTGTGGCTCCGAGCCCTACCGAGGCCTCCCGGTAATCACGTGGAACCGCAGATAAGCCTTCTTCGGTTGAAACAATAGCCACTGGCACGGTTAGGAGTGCGAGTGTAAAGGATGCCCACAACAGACCTCCAGTCCCAAAGGTTGGATTGGGAAGGGTTTCAGCAAAGAAGAATGTGTCAATTGTTCCGCCAACGACATAGATAAAAAATCCAAGTCCAAAGATCCCGAGTACGATTGATGGGATGCCGGCAAGGTTATTGATTGCGATTCTGACGATTTTCACGATGACGCCTTGCCGGGCGTATTCGCCAAGGTACAACGCGGTAATCACTCCAAATGGGACCACGATGATACTCGTGACTAGGACCATCATCACCGTCCCCATAATTGCGGGGAAAAGCCCTCCTTCGGTATTGGCTTCCCGTGGTTCGCCGGTCAAGACCTCCCATACGTTGACGATATAGATCCAAGTTTTCTCATGGAAACTCATTGAATTCGGACGCAGCGCGCGAATGATTTTGCCAATGGGCAGGGATGTCTCGAGACCGTTGCTGTCGATGAGAATGGCGGTATGGGTGTCCAAATCGACATATAATTTTTCCAGTGAAGCGATATGCTTATGATATTGCGCCTCTGCATTGTTGATGGTGGCGTGCAGTTGCGTGTAGCGTTCTGGGTTGGCGTTCTGAAGTTTCTGCTCTTGCGGCAGCGCCAGTTCAAGCTTTCGTATCTTCAATCGAGCTCGCTCGATTGCGTCACTGAGACTTCCAATTTCACTCTTCTCAATATGGCGAATTTGAGTGCGTAGCATGGTGGCATTGTCGATGAGCGGTAGGAGGGCATTCCATCCGGCATCTCCTCCTGCGGCGATGGGGGAGCCCTGCGCGTGGATTGCTTGAATGCGCGCGTACATATTCCCCCACTCTTGTCGTTCCAGTAGCACGACATCGGGAGGCGTTGTCCGTGTGATAATTCGAGCTTCATCAATCCATCGAAAGTCTTGTCCGTAAAGATCGCGGTTGCCCACTTTAATCTGAATTCTCGTCTGACCCTGTGGGTGTTCTGGGGTAACAGAGTTGGGGATTTGTTCGGATCCTGTGAGTTCGCCGATGACGCGCGTTCCATCATCAAGCGTAAGCTCCAATACGTCTGAAGTCCAAAAGAATCCCAATCCATTTATGCCGATTAGCGCTACAAGCCCGATGACCATGAGCAGAGCAATGGCAAGCCCTGCGCCACTACCCCAAATAAACAGGTCACCTGAGGCAATGACTTTTCTGAACCATGCTTTCATTATATCTATACGCCTTCGGAGCCACTTGAAAAATACATAATTGCGCATTCTGGCAAGACAGTTATTGACAAACAAGCGGAATGCGTACGACGCATATGAACATTGTGAACTGTTGAGGTGTTCAGGATAGTGTTTTGCAAAGGGATTCTCAGAATTGGCTGTACTGTTTACGCAACCGCTGTCGAATCATTTCGGCGATTGTATTCGTCACGAATGTCATTATAAAGAGAAGGAGTGCCGCTATGAACAATGTGCGGTATAAGGTGCCTCCCTGCGGTGCCTCCGGAATTTCTACCGCAATGTTTGCCGCAAGTGTTCGAAAACCGTTGAATGGGTTCATGTCCATGATAGGCGTGTTCCCCGTGGCCATGAGGACGATCATTGTTTCACCGACGGCCCGTCCGAACCCCATCATAATGGCCGCGAAAATCCCAGGGGCTGCAGCTACAAGTACAAGTCTGGTCAAGGTTTGCCATGGGGTGGCTCCGAGGCCAAGTGATGCCGCGATCAGGCGTTTTGGCACATTTGAGAGCGCCTCTTCTGAGATGCTGTAGATTATTGGGATAATGGCGAATCCCATCGCGAATCCAATGATAATGGCATTGCGTTGGTCATACGACAGGCCTAGCGATGTATCAAGCCACCCTTTGTAGTCTCCGCCGAAAAGCCCTTGCTCAAAGAATGGTGTGTTGAGATAGCACAGAGTGGCAGCTCCTCCGATAATCGGAATGAGGATGAGTGCTTCCATTCCCTGGGGCATGCGTTTTCGTGTTGGACTTGGTACTAGTTGCCAGAGCAGGCTCACAGTGAGAACGCTGCATGGGATGACGATCAACATTCCCACTAAGGCTGGAAACATGTCCTCAATGAGCGGCGCAAGCCAAAGACCAGCGAGAAACCCTAGTACAACAGTGGGTAATGCTGCCATGGTTTCAATGCTTGGCTTGAGTGTGGCGCGTAGTGATGGATGCATGAACATCGAGGTGTAGATCGCGCTGAGTAAGGCTATAGGCACTGCGAGGAGCAAGGCATAAAACGTTCCCTTGAGCGTGCCAATGGTGATGGGGGTCAGGCTGAACTTCGGTTCAACATCGTCAGTTGCTCCTGAGGATTGCCATACGAACTCTGGCTCGTCATAGCCTTCATACCAGACCTTTCCAAAGAGCGTTCCAAGTGTGATCTCGGGGTGGGGGTTTTTGATATCGTATGCCATGAGGTTGCCGTCGGCCGCGAGAGCCACAGCTCCGTTGGCTTTTGGTGCGAACATGAGTGCTGTGATTGCAGTGCCATTTCCTGGAATACGCAAAAGTGTCTGTTCCGATGTGGCATGGTGGATATGTAAATTGCCAGTGGTATCGCTTGTGATGAAACCCTTATTCCGTTGCGAAGGGGCAATGACGGTGACGGGTGTTGAGTGTGGAGCGAGGTGGTGAATAGCGTGGAGTCGTGAGTGGGCAGGGTCTTGCCGGCCGGACAATTCGGCCCATGCTGACACGGATCCCTTCGCCGTTCCGATAATCAGAGAGCGGTCTCCAATCAAGTACGCGATGGCGGTGATTGCGACTCCTGCTGGAGCAACACGATACGCTCCGATTAGCACTGGAGGGGCATCGTATTGTGTTTTCCAGTAGTAGAGTTCACCGTTGGATGTGCCCGCAGCAAATATCTCCCCAGACCCATCCATGACAAGTGATGTGATCGTCCCGGTGATGTGGGGCGAAAGGTCGACGGGAGGCTGTACGGATTCATAGCCATGGTCGAGCGTTCGAAATGTTCCATACCAAAGGTGCCCTTGGTTGTTGAGGGCAATGGCAGAGATGCCGTCATCGTCATGTTGATAAGCCAATCGGATGATTGGTGCGTGAGTTGGATCGATTGCGAATGCTGGTTCGACCGACATTTGTGGAATTGTCTCTTGTGTTCCGGCGGTATCGAAAACCGAGCGAAATCGAATACGCATTGGGATAATGTGCCCATCATCGGTTCCGAGCGCCAACCACTGCGTGGCTCCTGTCATGTGTGTGACTGCGGTGATGTTTGCCTCTTCAAGCGCTATTGGAAGTGTGACCGGATAAACATTTCCTGATGGCAGCTGGCGAAATGAAATGGTATTTGGCGTGAGAACATAGGAGAGTGATTGGCGGGCATCGATGCCAACAAGTGTTGCTTGTGGAAAGCTAGTTGGTGTGGCGCCAGTATCAATTTTCCGAGCCAAAGAGCCGGTTGGGGAAAGGAATAGTGGAATGACTTGTGCTACAAGAAATACAAAAATTCCAAGGATGCTGAGAATGATCCCGATTCCCCCCATCCGAATGATGACAGCGGCGAATTGGTCAACGCTCTTCCTCAGGTGTTTTCGTGGAGATGTGGTGTGTAAGCTCACGACTTATTAACGCGAATTGGAGGTCATTCTGCGGACGAGTGTGGTGTCAGCATGGACTTTCGCATTGCCAGGCCCTTGATGGCTCGGGAATTATTTTTCAACACGATGTTAGATATACCGTCGCGGTGAAGCTTGGGATAGGGATGGATTGACCCTTGGCATCAATGGTAAGTTCTTTTGGCATGTTCGCTTGACCCGTCACTCCGTTTTTTTCCGATGAGGCATCAAGTGCCCGTGTCCATGTTCCTTTTGGAGCACATATGTTGATTTCCGTTGGGGCAGGGTTGAATCCCAAAACCACAATTGCCTGAGGTCCATCGGAGGCCCAGCGATGCATGATAAGCACTCGCTCAGGAAAGGTCCATAGGCTAAGCATTCCTCCTTTTGAAGTTCCTAGGGCAGGGACTTGATTTCTAAGACTGATCAGCCGGCGATACCATCGTAGTATGGCCTGTTGTTTGGAATTAGTCTGAACTCCGGGATGAACTCTCGAACGTTCAAATACGTCAATAGTATTTGGATCGGGCCCAGTCTCCAACCATCCAAAGTTTTTGTATTCAGCCTGACGCCCATCGCGGATTGTAGCTTGGAGATGTGGGTCAGCGTGATCGACGAAATAAAAAAATGGCGCCGTTTCTCCATATTCCTCCCCCATAAAAATGAGAGGAGTATTTGGGGAGAGGAGTACAGAAGCTGCTGCAACCTTCAATGCCGCATTTGAAACAAGGGTGCTCAACCGATTACCTCTAGGCCGGTTTCCGATCTGGTCATGGTTTTGGCAACAAATGATGAATTGTGATGAGTCGCAGCCCTTGGTTGGACTTCCGTGGCGCCGCTTGCGAAACGCAGAAGCCTGACCCTGATAGACAAATCCATCGGTGAATGCTGTTGAAAGGTCATCGAGATGGCCAAAGTCTTCGTAATAACCAACCGTTTCATGAGTAAGCAGGGCATGCAGTGCATGGTGAAAATCATCGCTCCACTGAGCGTCGATACCATATCCAGCGTCGCGTGTGTGCCGTATGACTTTCGCGTCATTGCTATCGCTTTCTGCGATCACGAGCACACTTCGACCGAGTTGTTCTCCAAGCTGATGGACGGCCGATGTCAATTCTTCGAGGATGTGGATCGCCCTGCAATCGAAGATGCCGTGAATCGCATCGAGTCTGAGAGCATCGATATGGTACTCAGTGATCCAGTAGCGAGCGTTGCTGATAAAATAATGACGGACCGGATCGCTATCTGCTCCGTCATAATTGATGGCCTGTCCCCAGGGTGTGTGGTAGCGGTCCGTGAAGTAGGGTCCGAAGTCGCCGAGATAGTTTCCCTCAGGTCCGAGATGATTGTAGACAACATCGAGGATGACTGCGAGATTGCGTGCATGGCACGCATCCACGAGCTGCTTGAGCCCTTGTCCCCCTCCAAAGCTGTTGTGGGGAGCAAATGGATAGACCCCGTCGTATCCCCAGTTACGTGTTCCTGGAAATTGCGCGATGGGCATCAATTCAATTGCTGTGACACCCACTTCATTTGCGAGGTAATCGAGGAACGGAATGATCGCTTCAAACGTTCCTTCCTGTGTAAACGTACCTGTGTGGAGTTCGTACAGGATAAGTCTTTCGAGTGGCAGGCCCTTCCAGTTCTGATCTGTCCAAGGGAATCCAGTAATTGCCACGACTTCTGATGGGTTGTGAACACCGTTGGGCTGTGAGCGGGAGGCAGGATCCGGGCGAGCTTTTTCCCCATCCAATATGTACTGATACCGTGTACCTGGACCCGACAGAGCAATCGTGCCCTGAAAATATCCGAAATCCTGTTTCTCAAGGGGAAAGTCATCACCCTGCCGTTCGGAAGCCCGAACGGACACTGTTTGGGCAAACGGAGCCCAAACGCGGAAGAAAACCTCGGAAGCGCCGAGGGGGCGAGCTCCCAAGTCTAATTGCCAAGGGTCCTTGGTTGTCATCAAACGCTTGCAGTCCAGTATGCCACAACCGCCATCACGACGCTATCTGATAGCCCAGCTGAATGTGACTAATGATGAGAATGATTGGCAGGAAGGCGGGTTCATGAAAACGTTTGAGATAAGCGATGATACCTGTGTGGTAGCGTGGTGTTGCATCTTTTAGTGTATGATGGAGCCGGCGAGTGGGATTGAACCACCGACCTACGGTTTACGAAACCGTTGCTCTACCACTGAGCTACGCCGGCCTGTGTGATGAATTGTAGTCGGAATGTCTTTGGAATCGCCTCAACGAAACGCCGGAAACTGTACCAGCCTCTTCTGGAAAGTTCAAGATCATCGAATGTTATTTAGGGCGTTCGGTTTTTTTCTGTTTCCTTTCCTCATCGCGCTGTGGGGATTCTCAGATGTCCCTGACGTAACTCTAGTGTCGCGGGAGTCGGCTGAACTCATCGCCTCCGATGTTCTGGCGCAACCAAAGCAGCCGGTCTTGCTTTCCGCAAGACTGGTCAAAACACGATTTTTTATGCAAACCGGTCTTGGTGGTGAACCCGTGGAGTTTCTCGTCGATGGGAGGTCTATCGGTCAGGCAATGACAGGGGGCGATGGTTGGGCGAGGAAGGAGTTTGTTCCGAAAAAGAAAGGCGTACTGGAGTTTACAGTGAGGCTCGCTCATGGAAAGCGTGTGAAGGCTCAGTCTTATACAGCGATGATTGGGAGTGCGGATCGGACACGTCCCATCGTATTGGTTGAACTTGCGGCTACCATGATGCATGTTGAAAAACCGAAATTCGGTCCGTTCGATCTTTCAGCGTTTGGACAGACTCATGGTAGCCTTCCCAATCCTATGCCTGGGGCATCCGATGCCCTCACTGACGTGTCGAAACGAGCCGCATTGCTGTACCTTTTTGTTGGCAGTGCCTCCCAATCACCTGATGTACATGAATGGCTTGCCGAGCATGCTTTTCCGTCCGGTCCGGTGTTTATGCTGCGACCTGGTACGCGTGCCTTGGTATCGAAGGTTGAAGGGTGGAGAGAGGAGGGCTGGACAAACATCAAGGCTGGAATTAGTAGCAATGTCGATGCTATTGAGGAGTATGTAGACCAAGAACTCCAAGCAGTGATGGTGTTGGATGAGGACGATGAAGAAGATATTCCTGAAGGGGCGACAATGGTGTCAGCGTGGAAAGACATTGCGACCCTGAAGGTGCTGAAATTCAAGTGATGAGAAAGCCAATGGGCATTGGCATTTTCCGCGTTCTCGTTGTCTTCACCCTCCTTTCGAGCATTGGGTGTGCTGGGCATGACATTCTCTGGGGGCCAGAGGATCCTCGATATGTTGAAGGGGATTTTGTCACTGTTGACGGTAAGAAAACTTTCTACATTGATCGCGGGAACGGTCCGGTGGTCGTGCTACTGCATGGGTTGCCCCTGTCCTCGTGGGAATGGCGCAAGTTTATCCCCGTTTTGGCTGCAAACTATCGGGTGATTGTTCCAGATTTATACGGGTTCGGCTACTCGGATCGACCACGAGATGCGGACTATTCCTGGTCGGCGTATGGGGAGTGGCTCAATCATTTTTTGAAAGCCATTAATGTCGATCATGCAGTATTTGCTGTGACTGATATTGCTGGGCCGATCAGTTTTGAACTGCTTGCGGCGCACCCTGAGAAAGTTAGCGGTTTAGTGATCGCCAATACATGGTATACCAATGAGGCGTTTCATATGCCGTTTTTGCTCAAGTTTCTGAAGTGGTCGCCGACGGGATGGATGGGTGTCTATGCCACCAATCGGCCAATGGTCAGTATGCTAGGCAGAGCGTTGTTTGCGGACGGTGAAAAGAGTAAGGGCGAGTTTGATGACCGGGTATGGATGAATGTCAAAACCATTCAATCCAGAAAAATATTACAGAAGGTACTGCGAGGGTTTCAATTCGATCACCAAAATATGTTTCGAAGGAGCCTGCAGGCATTTGATGGGCCTGTCCTTCTCGCCTGGGGAGAGCAAGATCCCATTATTCCTCCGGAGAATGTCAACTTATTTAAACTGATATTGCCGCAGTCTGAGATCGAACGATATTCCGATGCTGGGCATTTTCTTTCCCAGGAAAAGCCACAAGACTTTTCAGCGAGGATTCTCGCATTCCTCAATCGCCACAGAGATAAACTATGACATGATGGTTCTCAGTATTACTTTTCGGCGCGATGGTTCGGCGGCTCTGGCCGTATGTGGGGAGCGTGAGCAAGAGAGCCACGACACGGGCAGGGGCTTTTCACTAGATTCTTAGGAAGAAATGGTGCTTTAGTCGGGGATAAGTAGCCGCTCAACGATCTCCCCCTTGACGATATGGCGCTCCATAATCTCCGTCACGTCTTTTTCTGATCCAATCCAGTACCATACTCCCTCAGGATAGACAACCACTGCTGGTCCATACATGCAGTGGTCTAGGCATCCGGCTTTGTTTGCCCGCACCTTTCCCTTTAGACCAAGCCGTGCAACTTCCTGTTTAAAAAAAGACCGAAAATGCTCGGAATCGTTATTGGCACAACACCCTCGAGGGTCGCCCTTCAGCCGCTGGTTGGTGCAAATAAATATGTGGTGAGTGAATCGCATAGGGCTACTATGGATCTATCGGCCGTGATGTGTCCGCCGTTTCTGATGGGGCAATGTCGGAATAGAGTATTGTGAGGTTATCAATGACCATTTTTACCTCTGGGTCATCAGGACCGAGTGTAGCTTCGAGGATGGCCAACGCTTGCGCATGGTGACTGGCCGCTTCCCTTAGCCGATTCTGTGCGGTATAGATTCTGGCAAGATTATTGATACTACGACCGATATCAGGGTGTTGATCACCAAGATTGGCGACGAGGATTTCGTGTGCGCGTTCGTGCGTTTCTGCGGCTTCAGTGAGCTTGTTTTGACTTAGGAAAAAGTCACCAAGAGAGGCGAGCGTTCGTCCGATTTCGAAGTCGTTTTTGCCAAGCGCTTGTTCCTGAATGGCTAGGGCGTGGCGATGATGGGCTTCTGTTTGTGCATAGTCTTGATTGCCATAGGCTACCATTGCCAGTGTATTATGGACGTGTGCAACATCTGCATGATCCGGTCCAATGGTGTTCTCTGCGTGCGTGAGGGATTTCTGAGCGAGGTCTTCGGCTCCCGCAAAATCCCCTTCTTCGACAAGCTTCGCGGCTTCTTGCTGCAACGTGATCCAATCTCTATCGTCGGTACAGCCGATTGAGATAAGAACAATCAGGGGGAGGAAACATGTCGTGATGATCAATTGCCTCATGCCGCATTGGCTTCTATACGCGAAATATTTCATGGGTTAATACAATAACACGCTAATGGTCATCTTTTTTGAAGTCAATGATGACGAATCCCAAAAAAAAGTCCGCGATTTCAGCTAAGTCAATAGCAGCCTCCGCTCCCACAAAACCAAGGTGCACCGTTGTTCCGACTTCCATCGCCCCACGTTGTCGTCCACCCATATAGGCCATGCTGGCTCCAGCGGTGAACGGTTCTGACTCCGTATATACAATTCCATATCGGGGATTCCAGATTCCGGATTCTTTGCCGAGCCCAACGCGTACGGTCGAGTAGCTCTCAATCCCAACCTGAAGCACTTTGGTCGCCCGTACATTGATGCCATATCCCGGCCCAAAGCCGACATTTATGCGGAAGATGTCGAAAATATCGAGAATGCGGTTTACGGGATATAGGAGTGCTGTGACAATGGTCGAATGATCCGGGCTTCGTGCGAGTGCGCCATTGTCACCTCCCTCCTCAGCAATTGCAGGGCGGATCGAATTCATGCACAAGCAGACAAGCACAGCGCTGGCACAAAGGATGTTTTGGAATTGAGCGGGCATCTAGAATGTTCCCTCGTAGGGCGAGTCAACGTAACACGCATCGGGTTGGCCTATTTTGAAGAATAACACGACAATTGTGGCGGCTAAATCCTGTGCAAACTGGATGGATGATGAGGTTGTCACTGCCGCTGGGACAGCCGCAATCGCAACCGGCAGCCAGCTGGTGATGGTATCATCTAACGACAGATCTAATATGGCGGGATCATGCTGACACAACTCTTCTTGTAACGCCTGAAATATCTGATCCACAGCCTTCTGGGGTTTTAAGCGGAGAACAGTCGATGTTGGGAGATGGTGATGTGGAAAGTTGACCGCCGATTCGTGGTGAGAAATGAGCAATGCTGGTTCAAGGAGGGTTGCAAGGTGGATGGTTTTCTCCGCTTCAAACAGGAGTGCGAGGTCAGATCGTGCGAGCAGTGCATTGCCACGAGTTTTCGCGTGCACCATCTGTTCTGGTGAAATGGTTATCGATTGCCAAGACACGCCTGCATCGATGACGGAGGAGGTTGTTGCAAACGCACCAGCTGGTGCCCCCCACAGCAAACAAAAGACCACGCTGGAACGTAGAATTCCCATACGCCTATGGGACTCCAGTACACAAATTAATGACGGTGTCATTTTACACAAGTGTGCCGAAGTGAGTTCCCCACTTGTTCGCCAGTGTTTTTCCTATGGGGGTAAGCATGGCTAGCTCTCGCGGGGTGACCGGAGTAAAGTTTCGCGCTCGCGCGACGTTTTGGAGCAATTCGTCGCGTGTTGACATGCCGATAATCGAACAGGCAACCTGTGGAAGGCTTAGTGCATATCGAAACGCGATATCGAGGTATTGCGTTGGTATGTTGCGATTACTTAATCCGGCAAAGAGCGATTTCTCTTGTCCCCCAAACACCTTCATTGCAACCAATCCGATTTGTTTTTGCGTAGCAAGGGGGAAAACCTGCTCTTCAAAGTTATAGGTATGCCGGTCGACGAAGTTGGTTGCATTCATCAGGACATCAAATTCATATTGCTGAATCGCCTTCACAAAGCGGTGTGGACGGTTGTGGCCCGAGACGCCGACGAACCGCGCCAGTCCTTGCGTTTTGGCTTGCATTAACGTGGGGTATACCCCGCGTCGGCTAAAGACCTGTAATGGATCCATCTTGTCATGCCCTAAACTATGGACAAACATTAGGTCAGTATGGTCTGTTTGAAGTTCTTTGAGATTGCGTTCCAAGAGGTGTAGTGCTTTTTCTCCATTTGGCTCAAAGCATTTGGTCACAAGAAAGACTTCGTTTCGCCGTTCTTTCAGCACAGGGCCGAGATACTTTTGAGCATGTCCATACCCAGCAAAATCATGAGCCGTATCGATATAGGTCACTCCGAGGTTAATGGCTTCGTGAAAAATGGCAGCCGCATCTTTGGCATTACGGAGGTTTCCAATGGGGGCCGTTCCAAATCCCAAAATTGGCACGTTGACGCCAGTTTTTCCAAGAATGCGTTGCGGGATTTTTGCCATCGGAAACACCTTATCACCAGAATTTGGGAGCGTCAATTTCTGCAATTTCTGGTTATTTTCTGCCTTGTGTTCCAACCAAATTCCATGCAGGCTGCGAATCCTCCTCACCTGATTTTTGAAGCGCCGGAATCGTTGCAACCCATTGTCAAGCGATTAAATAACATGGGGTGGCCGCATTACAGCTATGCCATGAAACTAGCTGGTTTGGATTATCCCGGGCCGGCTATTCTCGTCTATGTGGTCCCCGAAACCTCTCAGCTTGGGGCACAACTCCCACCATGGGTATCGGGATTTGCCAATGGAGAAGCGAGTACCATCGTGCTGCTTGCGGAGCGCGTACATTCCTATCCCGCCCGGGCAATCGAAGATCTTCTCGTTCACGAGGTCGCGCACATTTTGAATCATCGTGCTGCTCGAGGGCGAGAGATTCCGCGATGGTTTGATGAAGGCATTGCCACCATTGCGGCCCGTACTTGGGATATCGAAGATCGCGCTAGGTTGCTATGGGCTGTAGGCGAGCGCGACGAATTTTCACTCGAGCGGGTAAATATGTTTTTTCGTGGCAATGCTCCTACCGCTCGCCGAGGGTACGCATTGTCAGCAGGGTTTGTCCGGGACATCATTCAGGAGTATGGTCAAGATACACCAAGGCGAATCTTGGCGCTCGTTGCGCAAGATGTACCTTTTCCCATTGCCTTTCGACAGGTCGTGTCGCTATTGCCCCATCAAGCAGCTGAGGCATTTATAGACCGGCAATCTGTATGGCTGCGTTGGGTGCCATTTGTGACCAGCGACTTCATGATCTGGATTGGAATTTCAACTCTGGCATTCGTTGCGTTTGGAATGCACGTTCGACGACTCAAAATCCGTCGGCGACAACAGGCAGAAGAAGAGGACCAGGATAACTTGATGTTTGACTACGGCGAACTTGAACAACCTACCGAGTCAGAGTGGGGTGATAGCGACAAATGGCGGGATAGATAGAAGGTCGATGTGATTGGGATGCGGGCGTTGTGTTTTGCCAAATAGAGTTATAGAGTTCTGTAATTCACGGCTACGATTTAGGGAACGAACTGAGAGGGTGGGATTGTCCCAGTGTTAGATTTGCACTTTGACTAGGAGTTGCCATAAAAGTTTTTCGCAGAAAGAAATTGTCGAATCCAATAATAAAATTCTTGCTTCGCGAGTTGCGGGAGAGATGATGGTACTGTTGTACCCAATGCCCGTAAATAGCGCGGGTGGGTAGAACTAAGCCAACGGTATGCTACGCGGCTTTCTTGGAACGAAAGTAAAACCCGGGCGGAAAGTTTCGTCGGAGAATGGGTTGGGCAGGGTTATGGAAAAGGGCAGACACAATTTTTCTGCCAGGGTTTCTTTGCGGTTTGCGGAACGCCATTTCGCTGTGGTGCTACCTCCGGGTATCCCGCCAAAAAGCCTGGTGATAAACGTGGTTTCATCGATTTGTACTGGGAAGGTGTGCTGTTGGTCGAACAGACGAGCGTTGGATGTGATTTCGCTAAATTCAAAACTCAGGTACTCGTCTGCTTTCTCGGTCTTCAAGATAACAAACTTCTCCAGTCTCTCATCCTGAGCAACTCCCAATGCTTCGAGTTGCATGATTGCGGCGAAGACGAGTAGGTTTGCTTGCCTCTCACCAACTTCCCAAACCTGTCTGAGCAATTCACTTTCACGATCGTATAGAATACTACGGAGCATGAATCGAGGAGCATGATTGTATGGCGAATGTCGGACTTGTCTATCATCCTGATTTTTTGAAGCATAAAACAGGTCACATGCATCCAGAGCGGCCGGAGCGGCTTACTTCGATTATGTCACTGCTTGAGGAAGAGCGACTGACGGAAAAACTAACACTGATTGAGCCGGAGCCTGCGGACGAATTCTGGATTACGAGTGTGCATTCTCCGCAACATGTGGCGTCATTGCGTGCTGTGGGGACCCAAGTCGGAGATGATCTCGCATATGTCGACGGGGACACTCCGATGTCACAAGATTCCCTCCAAGTGGCGTTTCTGGCCGTTAGTGGGGTTCTTGCAGGGATCGATGCCGTAATGAATGGTACGGTGCGCTCAGTATTTTGTGCCATTCGTCCTCCCGGGCATCATGCCGAACCGACACGTGCGATGGGCTTTTGTTTCTTTAATAATGTGGCGATTGGCGCTCGCTATTTTCAGAAACGCTACGGTCTCAGGAAGATTCTCATTGTCGATTGGGATGTTCACCATGGCAACGGAACTCAAGAGGCGTTTTACAAAGATCCCTCTGTCTTGTTTTTTAGTGCCCATCAGTATCCTTTCTACCCAGGGACTGGAGGGGAGTCAGAACAGGGCCTTGGAGCGGGCTTAGGTTCGACGATTAACGTTCCAATGAGGGCGGGAAGCGGGGACAAAGAATATATCGAGGCATTCAATAGTAGACTGATTCCGGCGGCAAAAGAATTTGAGCCGGATGCGGTTCTCATCTCGGCCGGGTTTGATGCTCACCGAAATGATTCGCTTGCGAATATGAGACTGACGGAAGAAGGGTATGCGCAACTTTCGCGTATTGTGAAAGGGATTGCCGAGGAGTATGCAGGTGGGCGAATAATCTCTTGCCTCGAGGGAGGCTATCACCTCGAATCGATTGCGAAATCCATTTATCGGCATATCCAGGTTTTGATGGAAACATAGTTTTGAAACGTGGATTGTTGACACTTGGGATTGTCGGTCTTCTTGGGGGTGGTGTGTATATTTTTTACACCGAACTTCGTCCGGTGGTGATCTTTGGCCTCCGCGATGATTTTGCGCAGGCGATACCTTTTCAGCAAGTTCCTGAAGGGATTGATAGTCTCAAGGCTGAGTCGTGTGGGAAATGTCACCAAGCGATTTATGAAGAGTGGAAGACCTCTATTCATGCCCAAGCATTTGATGATCCTTTCTTCCAAGCGTATTGGAAGCGGGATAACAATATTTGGATTTGTTTGAATTGTCATACTCCGCTTGAAAATCAACAGCCAGAACTTATCATCGATATTCCAAGGGATCGCGTCGAGAAAGCGGTGAAGATGCCCAATCCAAATTACGATCCAGAGTTTCAGCACGAAGGTATCACCTGTGCTGCCTGCCATGTTCGAGATGGCGTCATTCTTGGTCCTTATGAAGACTCTGATGCGCCACATCCGACGATGTACGATCCCATCTACCGGTCGATGGATTTGTGCTATCGATGTCATCAGGTGCCGTCAGGGCCATTTCAGTTTTACCGTGCTGGGCCATGCGGAACATATCCGGAGTTTGAAGGGGAGCATTACTTCAATCAAGGATACATTTGCCAGACGTGCCATATGCCTGCGGTCGAACGACCGGTCGCGACTGGCGGCCCAATGCGAAAAGGACGAAAACATCTCTGGAGAGGGGGACATGACCCTGAGCAGGTCAAACGTGCCATTACGATAAAACTTACCGCTGATCCTCCCGAGTTGCCTTCCGGACAGGAAGTTGAGTTTTTAATGGAAATTACCAACTCCGGGGCTGGGCACAAACTGCCAACTGGTGATCCTGACCGGCACTTTACCTTCGATTTTGAAATTGTTGATCAAGCGGGCAACGTGTTAGAGGCTCAATCCCATACCATGGGACGTTGGATTCTGTGGCAGCCGGTTATCTGGGAGGTGTGGGATAATCGGCTGAAGCCGCTCCAAAGTCGCAACTATCGCTTTCGATATCGAATGCCTCAACTGGGTGGTGCGGAAGGACCCATCACGCTTCGCACGGTGGTCACCTACCACATTCAGACCGATGCGCAGAACCAAATGTTGCGCGACAAATATGGTCTAACCGGGAACGATCCGTACAACTTCCCGGTTTTTGAGCGAGAGATTCCACTCAGCGGGCCATTCCCCGAGACGGTAGAGGGTACATATAATGTGAACCACGCGGAACTCGTGGCAGCGTATCGACTTGGTTGCCATGAGGACAATGAGCAAGGTTAGTGTTTTTGGAGGGAATGAAATGGCATCACTGTTTGTGACCACTGAGGATCTTGAGAAGGACCTTGGATTGCCTGGATTGGTTGTTGTCGATGTGCGGCCGAAACTCGAATTTGTCGCCGGACACATTTTTGGCGCGGTACAAACCGAGTGGCGTGATTTCAGCGATCCCGATTCTGATATTAAGGGCCTACTCGATCCACAGACAAGTTGTTTGGAGGAAAAGCTAAGTGCGCTTGGAATTGGAAATGAGAATCGCGTAGTTGTCTATACCGATCCCTTTGATTCGTGGGGCTCTGACGGAAGGATCTATTGGATGCTTTCCTATCTAGGGCATCAGAATGTACAGGTGTTGGATGGCGGGTGGGTGAAGTGGAAACGTGAGGGCCGGAAAACTGAAATAGGATTTGCGAATCCGGATTCGTCAGCATTTAAAGCTAGCGTACGTCCGGAGCTTATCGTTTTGAAGGATGAAATGAAAACATTGGTCGGTTCGCGTGCAGAGGGCACATGTCTCAAATCCCATGTGGTGATCGATGCGCGTAGTTCGAAAGAATATAACGGTGCGGTGGGACCGGGGATTCCACGTGGTGGACATGTGCCATTGGCCATCAATATTCCGTGGGATCAGTTTTTTAATGAAGATGCCTCGATCAAATCGCGCGAAGAACTACAGCGGGTCTTTCGAGAAAACACACTGACTGAAGATCAGGAAATTATCTGCTATTGTACGGGAGGTGTTCGATCAGCCTGGTTATTAACGGTGTTTCAATTCGCTGGATACTCGAAAGTGCGGAACTACACTGGCTCATGGTGGGAATGGAGTCGTGATTTCTCACTGCCAATTGAAACATAGTGTGGGTGGCATGCTCGGGAGTTCGGAGTGATTATGAAAACACGACGTGCTGTCTGAGAAACGCTTCAACAGCAGTATAAAATTTCGTCACCGTTTCGGCTTTTCTCCATCCGTGCCCCTCTCCCTCGTAAAGGTGGTATTCATAGGAAACTCCGTGCTGTTTGAGCGCGCTTACTACTAACTCAGCCTGATCCTTCGGAACTACCCTGTCTTCTTCCCCTTGAAAGATTGCAAGGGAGTCGCGAATATTCCCTACTGAAAAGAGCGGTGATCGTTCCTGGTAGATTGCGCTTGCTTCGGGTAATGGGCCGATGAGAGATTCGAGATAATGGGATTCGAACTTGTGGGTTTCGGCATCAAGGGTGAACAGATTGGAGATGCCGTAGAGACAAATTCCTGCTTTGAAAAATCTTGGCCGAGTGGTTAAGGCGCGTAAAACAGTATAGCCCCCAGCGCTCCCACCCATGATAACCAGTCGTTTTGGATGCGCTAAACCGTAGTCAATCAGGTGTTGTGCCCCGCTTATCGCATCTTCAACATCGTAGATGCCCCACTGCCTATTCAGGGCTTGGCGGTATGCTTTTCCGTATCCCGTGCTTCCGCGATAATTCACTTCGAGCACCGCGTATCCGCGCGTTGAAAAAAATTGGTTTGCGAGGCTAAAGCTGGTGTCGCGTTGTCCTGTCGGGCCGCCATGAATTTGGATGATTGCTGGTGGGCGATCGTGTCCATCAAAGTCTTGATTGGTCGGCGGATAATAAATTCCGTGAATTGTTCCACCGGAAGGGGTCGCCCACTCGATTGGCTCAGGTCGTGAAAGGCGCTCTGTGGCAAGTGTCTCATCTGTGGCTCGCGTATGGATTTGGATTTCAGCATCGGATGTGTATGTGAGAACGCGTGGTGGAATCGTCCCTGCTGATCCGATAAAGGCAATCGTTGGGTTGGTTGGTGATACAGCGAGTTGTCCAAAGGACTCATAGTCAGATAACGCTGTGAGGTTGAAAGTCTTCCCACTTGCGATCTCAACCGTGCCAGGTTTCCACCGACCGCGCTCGTTCCGCAGAAAATAGATGTATTGTCCATCATGGCGAAAGCCAAACGTCCGTCGTCCTTGAGTCCACGCGGGGACTCCCAAGTCAGCCGGTTCATCGATCAGGCATCGGTGCGTCTTTTGATTAACATCATAGATCCACAGATTGCTCCATCCGTTCTGGTCTGAAATGTAGGCGATTGACATTCCATCAGGTGAAAACGTTGGCTGAAAGATTCCGGTGTTGGTATCACCGGCAATGATAGAGGGCTTCAGAAGACGTGGGAAGTGATCATTCTCAGTAACAACTTGTGCCAGCATCAATCGCGTTCCATCCCAGGGCATTTGAGGATGGTCCCATTCGATCCACGTCAGCCATCTTCCCGTGGGGTGCCAGCAAGGCTGCATATAGAAGTCGGCACCGCTTGCTAGCTTTTGTGGCCATTGTGTTCCTTCAGAATCAACGATTGCAATGACATCAGTGCCTTCATAGGAATGGATGTAGAGCAACCATGCTCCATCATGAGATAGGCATGGTGAAGTTGCGTGGCCAAAAGACGCAAGTAAGGGTTTTGCGGTACCAGATGTTACCGACTGTCGATAGAGACATCCCGATTGTTCCGCAAAATAGACATGCCCATGTCCAACGGTAAATTCTCCACCGCCATACCCGACTTTCGCTCGTACAGAGAGGGTATTGGTGAGGTCTCGAGGTGCCTGTCCATCATCGTTGACACAGACAAGGACTCCGCGGTCAGATCGTTCTTCAAGCCAGACGAGGATGTGTCCATCAGAGTCCCACCCAACCTCCATGAGGCGCTTTCCATGCGACAGGTATTCCGGAGTGATTGGGCTGGACCAGAGACCGTAGGGGCGAATGGTTTTTGTCACTGTTTCTTTTTCGCCAACTCTTCTTCGCGCAAGGTCCGTCGCAAGACTTTTCCCACCAGATTCTTCGGCAATGCGGCGCGAAACTCTACCCAGCGCGGGACTTTGAATTTTGCGAGATTTTCCCGACAGAAATTCAAAATCTCAGCATCCGTTGCGTGTTCACCATCCTTAAGGACAACGTACGCTTTAATGGCTTCGTCACGCAAACTGTGCGGGAGTCCTACCACGACGACATCCTTGATCTTGGGATGGCGGAACAGTACTTCTTCTAATTCCCGCGGGTACACATTTTCCCCGCCGGATTTAATCATGTCCTTTTTGCGGTCGACGATATAGAAAAACCCATCTTCATCCATTTTCGCGGAATCACCTGTATAGAGCCATCCATCCCGAATCGTGTTTTTGGTTTCCTCCGGCTGATTCCAGTACCCGGCCATCACTTGTGGCCCGGAGATGATTAGCTCACCGATGTTGCCGGGTGAAACCGTTTCATTTCCGGTTTCAATATCGACGATGCGCGCACTGGTGTCTGGAAATGGCACTCCAATGGAGCCTTGCTTGCGAGTGCCTCGGCACGGGTTGCAATGGGTGACAGGCGCGCTTTCCGTCAGCCCATAGCCTTCAATCAACTTAGCTCCTGTCAGGTCTTCAAAGCGTTTCTGGACTTCCGCATGAAGCGGGCCGGCTCCACTCATACATACTTTGAGTGACGAGAGATCAAAACTCGACGCGCGTGGATGGTTATTGATGGCGATGAACATTGCCTGAATGCCACAGAACACCGTGGCGCGGTGTTTTTCGATTGCCTTCAAAACTTCATCCGCCTGGAATCGAGGGAGAAGCACTTGCGTCCCTCCTAGCGAAATCGCCAAGTTCTGGGAGGTACTCATCCCATAGACGTGAAAATATGGGAGGACCCCTATAAATACTTCCTGGCCTGGTTGAAGATCTGTCATCCAGTATTGGCATTGAAGTGTATTGGCCACGACATTTGTATGGCTGAGCATGACCCCTTTGGAGACACCGGTTGTTCCGCCGGTATATTGCAGAAGGGCGAGGTCCTCTGGCTTGTTCTTGATATTTGGGTGCTCCGACGTTGCCTCTTTGAGCAACTGCCAGAAATCGTAGACTGGCGGAACTTTCTTGATTTCGACCCATTGCTTGTTTTTCTTCGCTTTAATCGGGTAAAGAAAGCGAAGTATCGTCGGCAAGTAGTCACGGATGCCGGTCACAATAATGGATTGCAGGGAGGTCTTGGATTTCACGTTCCGAATTTTCTCGTAAAACAGGTCGAGCGCAATGATGATTGTACTCTTGGAATCGCTGATCTGATGTTCCAATTCCCGTTCCACATACAACGGATTTACATGGACGATTCGTGCACCAGCTTTCAGGATGCCAAAGTATGCAATGACCGTTTGAGGGATGTTTGGCAGCATAATCGCGACGCGATCTTCTTTTTTTACCCCGAGTCCTATCAATGCCTGCGCAAACTGGTTTGATACATTGTCGAGTTCGCGATACGTTATTGGTCTTCCATAAAATGATATCGCGGTGTGATGAGGAAATTGTGAGGCCGATTCGAGCAGAAACCGCACAATCGTCCAGTCCGGATATTCGATGTTTCTAGGAACGCCAGATTCGTATTGAGAGAGCCAAACCGGATCACTCATGGCTTGTTCAACTTCCTAAAGTATGAGGACTGCACGCTAAGAAAAGTTAGTATTGAAACATGTCAAACAGTACTACCAGCTAGCGTTGTTACAACATTTCTGTGCATAGAGTCAATCATACATCTCTGGTGATCTTATTTGTGGGATAAAATAATTTTAATCGCTCCGACGCCGTGTTGAGACGCTGATATAATATGCGTGCTATGAAAACAAAATATGATGTTCTTATCGTCGGAGCCGGGAGTGGAGGGGCAATCTTGGGACTCTTGCTGGCTCGGCAGGGGATCGATGTGCTTATACTTGAGCGTGGTTCACAGCTTCCGAATGATATTCGGAGTGAGATTCTTCAGCCCAACGGTCAAAAGATTCTTGATGACCTCGGAATTCTCAATGGGTTACCTGAAGATGCCGTGTATCAAACCCGCCAATTCGATTTTTTCCGCATTGGTAAAGGGCGCTTGTGTGCGTTTGATTACGGTGATTTGCCATCACCATACAATGTTGCGTTAACCGCGTTTTCCAGCTCGCTTCATCAACACGTCTTGGATGCCACTGCCGATGAAACCACATTGACTGTTTTGTATGGGGCTGTATTCAAGGGACTCATGCGGCATGGGAAAATTGTTACGGGGGTGATGGCGGAACATGAGGGACAGAGTCACGAAATTAGAGCCCAATTGGTTGTTGGTGCAGATGGAATTGGTTCCGCCGTTCGAATGGCGTTAGACATTTCTTCCCAGGTACATCAATACCCAGAGGGATATCTGCTCGGAGTGTTGGATCGCCCTCAAGGTTTTGAACATCGATCTCGTTACTATATTGGGAAAGGGGAGATCCTTGGACTCCTCCCCGTACCCAACGACCAACTCTATTTTTTTTACCTGCTTCCGAATATGACTAGAGCATCATTAGACGCAGTGGGTTTTCAGCGCATCAAAGACGCGATGGAGGAGATCGATCCGAGTCTCATCCAGCCTCTTAAGCAACTCACTCACCTTGACCAGACCATCTTTCGACCGTGTTTTCGGGTTCGTGCTGCAACATGGGTTACAGATGGGGCGATGATTATCGGTGATGCCGCACATGCAATGAATCCGCATATATCGCAAGGGAGAATGCAGGCGATGCACGATGCTGTAGTGTGTTCACGGGTCGTTCAGGACTGTCTTGCCAAAGGTGACTGTTCAGGCTCGTCGCTGGCAGCGTTCGAACGCGAGCGGCGTCCTCATGTGGAGATGCTCCAACGGTTGGGTGATGAACAAACGTTTTTTTGGAATTCAAGGAATCCAGTGGTCCAATTCGCTGTGGACCGGGTTTTGCGAACGCTTGACGATAATGTCAGGTTGAGGTATCAAGCGTTGACCGCTACGGCTGGATTACGGCGACAAGCACCTTTTAGCCTGACGGACCGACTCGTTGCGGTTGGGTTACTCCCGGATTGGTGGGCGAAGACAGGATAGGGAATCAAGGAGTTCCGAATATGGAAAAGCAGATCAGTACAATAGTCTGGACGAGTGTAGCCGTTGTTGTATCGATGCTCGGAGGGTTGGCCATTTGGATGTACGACGGATCGTGTGAGTTAAACCGCCTACATGAGCAACAAGCAAAGCGATGGGCTAGTATTGAACAGCTCTTTCGATATCGAACGGAGGGGATCTTGGATATCCGTGCGATCATCAAGAAGGAAGCCCCATACGAAACTGCTATCATTGGTGAGCTTGCATATGCGCAAGTGATCATGGAAGGTGCCCAAGATCGTGGAATGCAAATTGAAGCATATAACGAAACTGAATTGCCGAGAGTGAGTTTGTCCGTATTCCTGTATAACATCGAACGGCTTAATGCACATCCTACGCTTGGGGGCCTGATCGAGAGTCTCAATGTTCTCGCGACGCGAATCAACAAAGAGCGTTTTGACTATAACCAAGCAGTTCGGGCATACAATGCGCGTCTTCTGACCTTTCCGACGAATTTTACCTCACTGTTGTTCAATATTGAACCGCTTTCGTTGTTTAGGCTGCGGGGGGAATGAGCGGGGAGCGGACTCGGTGTTCGGGGGTCTGGACTCTGAGGAGGGGGCTAGAAGAAAAAACGATTGGTTGGATCAGAGATAAGTAGCGTTTATTTTTTTGACTCATTATTCCTATGCCTTTATTTTTCTCACAAAGGTTTTGAAAATCATCCTGAGGCCATCTTCTTTTTCTTCGAGGCCGATGAACTCTTGGCCGGTAGTCTTACACCATGCGGGCATGTCTTGCTTGATGCCTTCATCATCCGACAGGACTTCCAGGACCTTGCCGATTTCGAGTTGTTTAAATTTCTTTGATGTCATGATAATTGGCATTGGACAAAACATGCCTAATGTGTCGAGTTGCTCATCTGCTTGAAAAGGTACGCTCACGTAGTTGCCCTCTCATATTACATATTAGATAAAAAGATTGACGCTTCCATTTTTGGCCTCTGCTAAGTAGGTTGCCACGCCCGCGTACTGATCGACGCTCTCGATCAAGGTGTCTTTGGTTATGCCTAACAGACCCATCGTCGTGGTACAGGCGATAAATCGCACACCTAAGTCTTGAGCGATATCCATCAGTTCTGGTATCCCTGGCATTTTATTTTGCTTCATGACCTTTTTCATCATGGCTGTGCCTGCACCAAGAAAATGAAATTTCGATAATGGAAGAGTGTCAGCGCCGCCGCGGTTGAGTAAACCAAACAGGTGTCTCAACCAGTCTTTGACATTTGATGTGCTTCCTTTGCGACGTAACATGTTAAGGCCCCAAAACGTGAAGAACATCGTGACTCTCATGCCCATTGAGGCAGCGCCTGTGGCGATGATGAATGCCGCCATGGCCTTATCCATGTCTCCGCTCAAGCAGACAATTGTGACGCTCTCTGGTTTGGTCTCTTGAAGGTTGCTGAGTACTGTTTCTGGTACAACCTCCGGGGATGGCATTGGTGTCAAGGAATCCTTTCTTGGGTGATTCTCACCGGCTCGACGAGATTATGTGAGATGGACACTGTTTTGGTTGTGGTCTCAACAGAAGAGCATAGGCGTGCAGTTTTCGGGTTGTCAAGAAAATTGACATTGAAGTGACGTATTTGTATGGCTTGGTTCTCTGGCGAGGCCTCAGGTCGCGAGAGAACGTCGAATGTTGCTAGGGTTTAAATCTTGCAGATCTCTTGACATGCCTTGTCTGTCTGGCTCTACTAAGCGATGAAACGAAGCATGAAGAAAACTTCTGGAGACACATTTTAAATTTGGCTCCAAGGACAAACGACCCTTCACCTTGCACCTTTTCATCGCCAGCGGTTTATGTTCAGATGGATGATGGAAAGATTTACCAAGACAAACATGCTAATTTCTCGGACGATCCAGGTTGTGGGTGGCTAGATGCTGGAGGACGCCCTTCGATCTCCCTGCTCCCTGGTCTCGATATTCCCTTGAGTGCAATGTTCGAATAGCTGGGAACCCATTCATTTTCTCCGCATTTTTGAAGATGGTGACACTGATGGAAAACTCTGAGGCATGGAAGACCGTTGCAATTGAGGCTGCACGAGAGGCAGGAGACATTCTTCTGGATCGGATGGAGAAGGGGATTACCATCGAGTTTAAGGGGGTGATGGATTTGGTTACCGATGCCGATCGTGCAGCGGAGCGGGCGATTGTTGAGCGAATTTCTTCGGCTTTTCCTGACCACCAAATTCTCGCCGAGGAAGGGGGACTATCGTCGGGTCCAGTGTCGCGCTACAAGTGGGTGATCGATCCACTTGATGGGACGACCAATTACACGCATGCATTTCCCGCGTTCTGCGTTTCCATTGGCTTGGAGATTGATGGGGTTATCGTCATGGGGGTGGTCTTTGATCCGATGCGCAAGGAGTTGTTTGTTGCGGAAAAAGGGAAAGGGGCATCGTGTAACGGACAGACGATGTCCGTTTCGCGTGTTGCTACGCTCAACCATGCGTTGCTGGTGACGGGATTTTCCTATGATGTACGTCAGGATAGGACCGACAATAACTTCAATTTCTTTCGTGGATTTGTGGTTCGGGCCCAGGGTGTGCGCCGAACGGGTTCTGCCGCGTTGGATCTCTGCTATGTGGCGATGGGACGCTTTGATGGGTTTTGGGAGATGAAGCTGGCGCCATGGGATGTGGCCGCGGGGAGTCTAATGGTGACGGAGGCGGGTGGATCGATCAGCGATTTCGTTGGAAACCCGTTCTCAATTTATTATAACGAAGTGCTTGCCAGCAATAGGCTTATACAGCACGATATGCTTCGCGTATTGGCAGGGCAGGTCTGAACAACTAAAGGTTTGTGAACGGAGCGGGCACGAAACTTACCAGAAAAATGATGACCGCGATCCATCCGATCAATCTTCGCGTTGGGTCCAACGGAACATACGCATCCAGCACTGGTGGGTGGCGGAGCCCAATGAGCAGAGGAAGGAGACTCCAAATAATCCAACCTTGCCATCCGGGGGCTCCTGGCAATACCTTCATCCAGGGGAATGCGATTGTGAGTATGCTTAGCACTCCGAGGTAGAGGAGGATGGGAAGAATCAGTATTGCTGCAATCATGGGTTGCCGCTCTCCAAACATCGCATAGGCAACATGTCCGCCATCAAGTTGGCCGATGGGGATCAGGTTTAATGCCGTAATCAAGAGTCCAACCCAGCCGGCAAACGCGATGGGATGGAGTACGATATCGTATGTATCAGGGATGTTCCCAATGACCATCCGCGTAAGCAAATCGAAGAGAATAGGCTCTCCGAGCTGTATTCCTGACAATCCATCTACGACAACGACGTTCGAATAGTGCAATCCGATAACGATCGCGATCACTGCGAATACGAAACCTATGATTGGCCCGGAAACGCCAATATCGAACAATGCACGCTTCCCAAGGATTGGACCTTTCATACGGATCACGGCCCCGAAGGTTCCAATAAAGAATGGAATGCCGGGAATAAAATAGGGCAGTGTTGCAGGAACTCTGTGCCACCGCGCCGTTACATAATGGCCCATCTCATGCGTGAGGAGGATGCAGAGCAAGGTCATGGAAAATGGAATGCCCTCAATGAGGTGAGAGGGGCTTCTGAACGGATTCGTTCCTGCTTGAAATGCGCCAGCGGAAAGCGTGGTTAGGATCGTAAGGAGAAAAAGTATGGTATGGGGACCACCTTTTCTATAAAGGGTGCGAAGGCGGTTCCAGATATTCCTCATGATGGCATAGCGTAGCCCGTCACGAACGGATTGTGTCGTTTCTCTTCTCCGACGGTGGTGGCAGGACCGTGCCCGGGAAGCAAGATCACCGATGCGTCCATTTGTAGGATCTGCTCCGTTACCGATTGCAAATGGATCGGGTACAAATTCCATGGACAAGAACGTCCGATCGAACCGGCAAAGAGAGTATCTCCTACAAAGCACAACGGTCCGGTAGAGTAGCAGACGCCGCCTGGAGTATGGCCAGGGGTTGATATAAACTGAAGATCAATAGATCCAATCTCCAGAATATGCCCATCGTGTGAGGGTTGAATGTCCACTAAAGATTGGTATTCAGTGATCATCGACATATCACCATGTCCGATGTGTACTGTCGTCGGATGTGCTGCCACAATGATATCGATGCCATTGGCATGGTCGGAATGCCCATGGGTGAGGCAAATGCCCTGCAGGCGAAGTCCAAGTGTGTCTATGTGGTGCAACATCTGCTTCGCGTTATAGGCGGTGTCGATCATAACTGCGTCTTTGGTGGTTGAATCGTAAAGGAGGTAGCCTTTAACCTCGTATCCTCCAATATCGCCGCGTACGGTCTCGACGGTTTCGGCGACCCAGCCAGGAGAGTCAAGTGGTTGCCACTGTTCTCGTCCAATCGCTTCTAATGTTCTTGGGTCTAAGGAGAGAAGTGGCGCGATCGCTTGAACTTCGTTTGATGTTGGCAGTTGCTTGCACCCTTCAAGAGCGCGCAGAGTGGTTTTAGGGATGCCCGTCTTGCCGATGACATCGTCAAGGGTTAGTCCTTGGCCTTGGCGAGCCTTCTTTATAATGTCCCCAAACTCATCTTCGAGAGATGCCATCGTCAGTTCCTTCCTCGTGCAACGCTCGATAATGTATACCATACTTGCTTGTGTGGCGAGTGTCTTCCTTGTAGCATGTGAGGCCTCCATTCCTCGCGTGCCTGTGCAAGGGGAATTGGCTGGTCATCACATCAACACCACGGTTGATTCTGTCATTGCGCGCTATTACCTCGAGCGCTACCTACGAGGTGAAAATACCGATCCTAAAACGCACCGACAGATTGACGACTTCCACGCACAGCTTCAGGGAGGTGAAATTGATCGGGACACGATCGCACATATTGCCAATAGTATGTCGACAGATCTTGCGACATTAATGCTCGCGTCGCATCTTTCGGGCCTTGATTCCAACGTTCAAATGCGGGCGAAATTTTCCGATGAACTCGATGCGATCCTTCGTTCACAACAACAGGTATCCTTAAATGCCACTCAATATCGGTCGTACGTGATCCTTTTCGCACCTGGATGGCTCTATCGCTCGGATCCTTCAACGGGTGCTGATTTTCGGCAACAACGGGAAATTTTTGATCGCATGGGTATCCAAACGGTGTTGATTGAAACAGAGGAAAGCGGATCTGTTGAACGCAATGCGGCAATCATTGCTGACGAGATCATGCGACGACGTGATGGAGAAGAGAAATTGATTCTGGTTAGCACCAGCAAATCTGGTGCTGAAGCGGCGTTAGCGCTGGGGGCCCATCTGACCTCGGCGCAAACGACGCACGTTCGCGCGTGGGTTAATGTTGGTGGGGTGATTCAAGGGACACAGCTTGCTGACGGTGTCATGAACTGGCCTCAGCGGTGGGGACTGCGTCTCTACTTTTGGTGGAAAGGATGGAATGTTGCTGGTCTTGCGAGTATGACCACAGATGTCCGACGTGCACGCTATGCTCATGTTCGCATCCCGGATGATATCTTGGTTGTAAATTATATGGCCGTTCCGCTTTCTGGGGACGTATCAGGAGGGGTGAGGAGCCGGTACGAAGCACTTCGCCCCTATGGCCCGAATGATGGACTGACCCTTCTCGTGGATGAGATTATTCCAGGCAGTGTCACTGTCCTCGAACTAGGCCTCGACCACTTTTTCCGTGATCCGGCCATCGAATGGAAAGCCGTCGCGTTGTTCCGCACAGTCGTGAAATTGTTAGCATCTCAGCAGGGGTCTATGCATTAATCGAGGCTACTCGGTCAAATCAATAGTAGAAATCAATCCCTCTTGACGTGGAAGAGGGAGGTGGAGGTGAATGTTTTTATCGTATGCGTCTCATAAGCCGGGAAAGGATGGGCATGTCGACACAATCCTATGGAATCTTAACAACGATTAATACGTTCTATGAGGATGTGATTTTAAAAGTTACGGAAGCGGTAATCGCGAAAGAAGCCAAGGATCGATTTGATCGTGTAATTTCATCGCTTTTGAAAATCAGTATTAGCTAGCATGTAATTTAAGTTATAGAACGGGGTTTGACGATTTCGTGGCAACTAGACGGGCGAGGTAGGGGCCTTTCCCTGTCGTATTTTCTTGGTAGTACAGGACAGTGAGACCTCGGAAGAGACTGAGTAATTCGTTGGATTCCAAGCAAAACTCTTTTCGGCGTGGGTGATTGAATCGATGATGATTTGCAATCAAGAAGGTTTCGAAAATGAGGATGCCTCCGGTTCTCAGCGCATTCACAATTGCTGGAGCGAGGTTGCGCTGAAGGTAGTAGGTGTTGACGATCAAATTATAGGAGTTGTTCTCAATTGATGGTGACTGTTCGAGGTCGATTTCGTTGAGTGAAAGATCCCGAAGACCGAGTTGTTTTGCTTTTTCCTCACATGCCGCTAGTGCTTCACGATTTCGATCGACGCCGTTTACCTGAAAGCCAGCCTGTGCGAGAAACAGCGCGTTCCGCCCTTTCCCGGTTGCAATGTCGAGGGCACGTCCAGGTGGGATTAATGCGAGATGTTCTGTAAGCAGCGCTGAGGGTCGGTTCCCCTGTGGACCATCTGGACGTTGTGCGCTTGTCGTTACTCCAATCGACCCCTGATTCCCTAAAATCGTGGCGAGGGTTTTCTTCGTGAGCGTTATGATTATTGTTTGTGCATCTGTGGTTTCAAAAAGACGATTGATTATGTGATTGCCTAATGTTTCTAGCAGCGCAAATGTTTCTGTGCGTGCGATGTCTTTGATGACTTGGCACACCCGTTCGTAGTCAACAGTTTTATAGATATCGTCAGAAATGACTGCTTGCGTCGTGTCGTAGGTTGCCTCGACATTGACGATCAGTTGTTGCGCAACCGAACGTTCTTCGGGTGTCACCCCACAGTGAGTGTTGATGGAAAGGTCGCGAATAATGATAGATCCGTGCATGGTGTGTTCAGTAGTCAGGGTGTTGTTCGTGTCGATTGATACTCTTTGCGTATGTGATAAATGAATGCGTGGACTTTGGCGATAACTTGGTAAAATTCTTCAGGCATTGCTTCAGCGCGGTCGAGTTATAGCAAGAGTTGGGCGAGATCGCGATCTTCTTGGATTGGAATGGCGGCTTCTTGCACACCGCGGATGAGTGCTTCCGTGGTGACTTTTTGGCTTTGGCAATTAGTTGTGGGGCCTGGTTGTGATGGCTGGCCATATTTGAGTGTCGCTGCGGCCTTTCGTTCCGGATGGAGCTACTTTATCTTGCACGTCACCATGGGCCCGGTGTTCGTTGAATAATGCAAAATTGTCTCATGCTTGGCCCTATGGGAACAACCGGGCAGTCTGCTGGAATATGAGAGGGGAAGGAAGGATTGCCTAGCAAGGCTGTAGCTGTTTTGGTACCTGGAACGTACGCATAAGTACGTGAGGATGACAACGGAATGAGAACGTTGCTGGCGACCTTTTCCAACATCCTGCTAGAATGCTACGCGTGGCGGCGCAGATTATCGATGGTAAGGCTTTGGCTCAGGAAATCAGAGCTGAGTTGCGTGAGCAGGCCGCGGCGTTGCAGGCCAAAGGCGTTCGTCCTGGCCTTTCGGTATTTCTTGTCGGAGATGACCCGGCTTCGGCCTTGTATGTGAAAAATAAGCACAGGGCGTGTGAGTCTGTTGGAGTCTTCTCCGAGGAGCATCGCTTGCCAGTGACGGTATCTCAAGATGAACTTATTAATCTGGTCTTGGCCGCAAATTTCAACCCGAGTATTCATGGCATTCTTGTTCAACTTCCCCTTCCCAATCACATCGACAAGCGTGCGATTATTGAAACCATTGCGGCTGAAAAAGATGTCGATGGGTTCCATCCCTATAATATGGGAGGGTTGCTTCAAGGCAACCCTCGTGCTGTCGCGTGTACTCCAAAGGGAGTGGTGAAGATGATTGAGTCAACGGGAATGTCAATTGCAGGCAAACGAGCAGTTGTGGTAGGCCGAAGCCAGATTGTTGGAAAACCAGCGGCGATGCTTCTGCTGGAACGCCATGCAACGGTAACGATTTGCCATTCTCGGACACAAGACTTGGCTGGTCGGTGTCGTGAGGCTGATATTTTGGTTGTCGCAGCTGGGAAGGCCAAGATGATCGATGCGGCTATGGTTAAGCCGGGTGCCGTCGTGATCGACGTTGGAATGAACTTAGTAGACACCGGATTTGTTGGGGACGTCGATTTTGAGACCGTTTCTAAAGTTGCGGGGTGGATTTCCCCTGTTCCGGGTGGCGTGGGTCCGATGACCATTGCCATGTTGTTGGAGAATACGGTTGAGGCTACTGTACGCGCGGCGAAGTGAGGGACGAGTCTATGTTGTGCCGATTCATGTCTTTTGTAAGTGGCTGTCATGATGAATAACGTTCCACGTCTTCGGGAGGCTTTGGCAACCAGGCCTTTCGTGACCACTATCGAATTTAACCCGCCAAAGGGTACTGATGTTTCGAAGGTGATGACTCTAGCTGGGAAAATGGTAGGGATGGTTGATGGTGTCAACGTGACTGACAATACGGCAGCTGTGTTGCGTGCCGGATCGATTTCCCTTTGTCGATTGTTGTACGAAATTGGGCATGATCCGGTTATGCAAATCACCTGTCGTGATCGTAATCGACTTGCCATTCAATCTGACCTTCTCAGCGCACATCTACTGGGGATTAGAAATCTTTTGTGTTTGACTGGCGACTACCCCACTGTTGGAGATCATAAGGATGCCAAGCCGGTGTATGACATTGATTCCATTCAGATGATGCAGATTATCGATGGGATGAATCAAGGACACGACATGAACGGGAAAACGCTGAATGGGATGACCGATTTGCATGTGGGGGCTGCCATGACGCCGGACATGCTACCCCGTGGGCTTGCACAAACAAAATTTGAGACGAAGGTGAACGCGGGTGCGCACTTCTTTCAAACTCAAGCTATCTTCGATGCTGTTCGTTTTAAGGAATTTATGGCCTTTGCTCGCCAATTCCAGGTCAAGGTGATCGCGGGAATTATCCTGTTGCGATCAGCGAAAATGGCTCGGTTTCTAAATGACAATATTCCGGGACTTTCTGTTCCACAGGATATGGTTGATGAGCTTGATGGGGTACCCGAAGACAAAGCCTGCGATGTTGGAATTGATCTTGCCGTCAGGACCATTAATGCCATTCGCGATTCTTGTGATGGTGTTCACCTGATGACCATCACCGCAATTGATCGACTTCCAGAGCTGATCAAGAGAGCGGAACTTCGCTAAGAGCCTGTGATGCCACCGTGGGTGTATATTCGGGATATTTCCGGATTCGACAAGCAGGAGGTTGTGCTCAAAGGCTGGTTGCAGAACAGACGGTCTAGCGGAAAACTCCATTTTTTGCAATTGCGGGATGGGACAGGGACTATCCAGTGTGTTGTTTTTAAGGGGGATGTTGATGCGGACGTTTTCAGCATAGCGGGTCACCTTCCTCAAGAATCATCGATCATCGTTACCGGGACGGTTCGAGTTGAACAACGTGCACCGTCTGGATTTGAGCTTTCCATTAAACATCTCTCGGTTATGACACTTGCCGAAGAGTATCCAATCACGCCGAAAGAACATGGCGTTGCGTTTCTTCTTGACCATAGGCATCTGTGGTTGCGCTCTTCGCGTCAGCACGCGATCCTCAGGATCCGAAGTGAGTTAATTAAAGCATCTCGTCACTATTTTGATTCGCGTGGGTTTACGCTTCTCGATGCGCCGGTCTTTACCCCGGCTTCGTGTGAAGGCACAACCACGCTGTTTGAAGTTGATTATTTCGGGGAGCCTGCATACTTGACGCAGAGTGGTCAACTATACATGGAAGCTGGCGCGATGGCGTTTGGAAAAGTATATTGCTTTGGTCCGACATTTCGAGCAGAAAAATCTAAGACACGCCGGCATTTGATGGAGTTTTGGATGATCGAACCGGAAGTCGCGTATTTTGACCTGCAGGACGACATGAATCTTGCAGAAGATTTTGTGGAGACCATTGTTTGCCATGTTCTCACTCGGTGTTCGGAAGAACTGGCGGTACTTGATCGAGATATCGCGAAATTGAAAAAGATCAAAAAGCCCTTTCCTCGAATGACCTATGGGGATGCTGTTGAACGTCTCAGGAATCAGGGTGTCGCGTTTGAGTGGGGACACGATTTTGGGGCTGATGAAGAAACTTTGATCGCAGAATGGTTTGACCGGCCAGTGATCGTACACCGATATCCTGCGGCCTGTAAAGCATTTTACATGAAGAATGATCCTGACGATCCCACCATCTCTCTCAGCATGGACATGCTTGCACCAGAAGGAGCAGGAGAAATTATCGGCGGTGGTCAGCGTGAAGATGATCTTGAAACCCTGCAGGACAAAATCACTGCGCATGGTCTTCTAATCGAAGACTTTTCATGGTATGTGGATGTACGGCGGTATGGCTCCGTTCCTCATGCAGGTTTTGGAATGGGAATTGAACGAGTGGTCCGGTGGGTATGTGGCATTGACCATGTGCGTGAAGCGATTCCGTTTCCGAGAATGTTAGAACGTCTCAGGCCATAGTAAGGTTGAAGCGATGAAACCCAGAACGACAATCACTGATCTGCAGAAACGCAAGCGACAAGGGAAGAAAATTGTGATGGTGACGGCCTACGATGCCACCTTCGCGCGCATTGTTGAAGAAGCTGGAATCGATGTGATCTTGGTAGGAGATTCGCTTGGCATGGTGGTGCAAGGGAAAGAGGATACGTTGTCGGTGACGATGGAGGAGATGCTCTATCACACTAGAATGGTGGCATCAGTAGCAAAGAAAAGTCTTGTGATTGCTGATATGCCGTTTCTGTCGTACCAGGGAAACATTGATGATGCCATCCAGAATGCCGGTCGATTTCTTCAATGTGGGGCTGCGGCAGTTAAACTCGAAGGCAGCGTGGTTGTCCTTGACCGAATGAGTGCGATGGTCGAGTTCGGGATTCCCGTTATGGCGCATCTCGGTATGACCCCGCAATCGGTTCATCAGCTTGGAGGGTATCGAATCCAAGCAAGGTCACAGAGTGCTGTGGACCAGCTGATTGAGGATGCGAAAGCGGTTGAATCCGCTGGCGTATTTGCGGTGGTATTAGAGGCGATACCGGCTGACGCTGCGGAGCAGGTGGCTGCGTCGGTGGCTATTCCAACGATTGGAATTGGAGCTGGTGCCGCATGTGATGGCCAGGTCTTGGTGTTGTATGATCTTCTCGGGTTGTTTGATGTTTTTGTTCCAAAGTTCGTGAAACAGTACGCACATCTCAAAACTTCATCAATCAAAGCGCTCCGCCAATTCAGAAGGGATGTTGAGTCTGGAAAGTTTCCTTCTGGTCGTGAGAGTTATGACTGACCCTAAGGGGTCGCGTGATCGAGGTTGAAGAAATCTCGTGTATTGACTTGCTGAGGGGTATGTTCGATGGGTTCGGATCCGCGCACGAAGACTTCTCGTTTGGTGTCAGATGCACCGTGCTTGGCGAGAAACCCTGTTTTGGGATCGATCTCGGCGAATACGATATTGTCTGGGGGGATAAAATGTTTCTCGTCAGAGAGGGGGGGGGTGTTTTTCATGAAGTCGATCCAGATTGGAAGAGCCGAGCGAGCCCCTGATATCTTGTCGCCCAATGACTTAATCCTATCGAATCCCACCCAGACTCCAGTCACCGTATGTGGGGAATAGCCCATGAACCAGCCATCAGTGAAATCGTTGGTTGTTCCGGTCTTGCCAGCCACAGGATAGGAAATTACTTTTGCCCGGCTTCCTGTGCCGTGCTGAATGACATCTTCAAGAATAGTGGTTATGAGATATGTCGTTTCGGGCGACAGCACGGGTTGAGGATGATGTTCGTGCTGCTCAAGTACCACGCCAGCTGAATCGCGAACAGACTCTATAGAATACGGGCTCAGGTGAACGCCTTGGTTGGCGAACACTCCATATGCGTTCGTTAGTTCCTGTAATGTCAGGATCGATGATCCGAGGGCAAGTGAGAGGTCCACGTCTAGCATTCTGGTAATGCCAAGGGATTCGGCGAGTGCATGAACGCGGCGAAAGCCGATTTTTTCTAGCAGTTTTATCGTTGCCACATTTCGTGAATGAATGAGCGCATCACGAAGTGTGACGGGCCCATAGAATTTTCTCTCATAATTTTCTGGCTTCCATTTCTGAAAGACTACCGGAGAATCAATCAAAATGGTTGCGGGTGTCATACCTGCCTGTAGTGCCGCGGTATAAATAATGGGTTTGAATGCTGATCCGGGTTGCCGTTTGGCAGACGTAGCCCGATTGTATTCGCTACGGTTAAAGTCATAACCGCCGACCATGGCGCGAATGGCTCCAGTTTTTGGATTGATGGCCATGAGTGCCCCTTGGACAAGCGGGGTTTGCTCCAAGGCAAACCTCGTGATCCCGGTGCGTGATGTCTTGACCATAACCTCGACAGTGTCTCCGGCGCTGAGAATCTGGTCCGCCGTTGGGGATTTCAACACGACAATATCCTCATTGACGTCTGGGCCAATGAGGCGGCGAGCCGCCCAGAGCATGTCTTTGAGCGCAATGGTTCCGGTGAGGTTTCCCGCAGTGACTACGGCTGACTCTGCATCAACTTTGTTGACCACTGCCTGCAGGATGCCGTCCTGCGAGGCTTCAAACCCATTGGCCTGTTCCGGATTCAGAGGGCCTCGATATCCCTGCTGTTTGTCGAGCGTGCGAAGGCCGTTTCGTACTGCGCGGGCCGCTTCCTGATAGTCATCGATATTCAACGTAGTCTTAACATGGAGTCCTCCCTTGTAGAGCATGCTTTCGCCATATGTGCTGAGAAGGTGTTGGCGAACCGCATCGACGAAGTAGGGAGCAATTGTGTTTTCCTGCTCTCGCTGGTATTTCAATGGTGTTGAGATTGCCTCTTCGTGCTGGGCTCCGGTAATGAATCCCTCATCGTGAAGCCGTTTTAGAACGTGGCGGAGTCGTCGCTGGGAACGTTCAGGATATCGGAATGGTGAATACAACGTCGGGGCTTTTGGGAGCCCTGCGATAAATGCTGACTCTGCCACCGAAAGCGTTGAGATGTTTTTTGAAAAATATGTTTTTGCAGCTGCGGCGACGCCATACGCGCCATGGCCAAAATAGATCTGGTTTAAGTAGAGTTCTAAAATCTTATCTTTCGACAGCGTTTTTTCCATGCGAACGGCAAGAATTGCCTCTTTAATTTTTCTCGTGTAACTGCGTTTCGGGGTCAAAAATACGGATCGTGCAAGTTGTTGCGTGATGGTACTAGCCCCTTGTCGAATTCGAAGGGCTTCGAGGTTTGTCACAACTGCCCGAACGATTCCAAAAATATCCACTCCCCCATGCTCCCTGAATCGAGCATCTTCGACTGCAATGACGGCCTGCAGGAGTTCTCTCGGCATCTTGTCTAATGGCGTAAGAATTCGACGCTCGACAGAAAACTGTCCGATGGGCCTCCCGTCATCCGCATAAACATGCGTGACCAAGCTTGGTTGATGTGAGTGGAGCGCTTCGACGTCAGGAAGGTCTAGAGATAAATTCCACACGATTCCACTGACGCCGATGACTCCAAGGGTGCTGGCGAAGAGCATGGCGAGCAGGAGTTTAACCCAAAGAGGGAGTCCTGTTCGTGTGCGTTGTTTCGATTTATGAAGAGGCATATGCTATTTCTCTATGACCTCAGTTGATCTTTGGTAGAGGCAGACTTGGAATATAGTGTGGGATGGTGTTTGGGAAAGTCGTGGAAATGAAATATGACCGATGTGCAATTATTTAGCGATGGTAAACCCAAGATCATCGATCATCTGCCAGACCTCATTGGGTGGCTGTCCTGGAGTCGTCAAGTAGCCGTCAACGAACAGGGAGTCTGCTACGAACAGTGCGAGTGGTTGGAGCGAACGAAAATTATACTCCCTCCCTCCAGCGGCTCGAATCTCCTTGCGAGGATGCAAAAAACGGAACAGACATAACACCTTCAGACATCGTTGTGGCGTGAGGGTGTTACAGCTCGTCAATGGCGTGCCCTCAATAGGGTGAAGAAAGTTGATCGGAATTGAATTGGGGCCGACATCACGAAGGGCCAGTGCAAGATCGATGATATCTTCATCGTTCTCACCCATTCCGATGATTCCACCTGAACAGATTTCAAGTCCGGCTTTCTTGGCATTGATGATGGTATCAATGCGATCGCGGAATGTGTGTGTTTCACAGATATCGGCGTGATATCGCTCACTGGTATTGAGGTTGTGGTTAATTCGGTCCACCCCTGCCTCTTTTAAGCGACAGGCTTGGGGTTCCGTGAGCAAACCGAGGGAACAGCAGACTTGCAATGGAAGCTCGCGCTTGATGCGACTCACTGCCTTCCCGATAAGGTCCACTTCGCGATCGAGTGGCCCGCGGCCGCTGGTGACAATACAGTACCTGACGGCCTTGGACTCGGCAGCGCGATGTGCAGCCTCAACGAGGCTGTCCTCGGGCAACAGACCGTAATGCTCGATATCGGCAGTAGAAATAGACGATTGTGAACAGTACTGGCAATCTTCGATGCACGCTCCGCTTTTGGCGTTGGTCAGCATTTGCACTTGAACGGCATTTCCGGCGAATTGTTTTCTCACCTCATAGGCGGCGCTGAGGAGAGCAAGGATTTCGCTATTCGGAGTTGTGAGGATCTCTCGACATTCTTCACGGGTGAGGACGTCACCGCGAAGCGCCATAGACGAGTATTTCTCAAATTGAAGCGTGTGGTCTTGGAGCATGAGGTGAGATTTTCTCTGGGTTAGAAGTAACGATCACGGATCAGAAGTCGTTGGCGTTATCCCATGGTACGGCCTGCGGCCATGGTCGATGGTTCATTTTCAAAGACTTGACTAGGTGCATCACCCCATACGGAGTCGAGGCCATAGTATTCCCGAATATCATTGGTGAAAATGTGGACCATGATGTCGCCATAGTCCATGAGAATCCAGACAGCAGCTTCTGTCCCTTCAATGCTCTGTGGAAGTGTCTTAAGGTTCTTTAGTCGATTCTCTACGTGGCGCATCACGGCTTGCACTTGGCGATGAGACTGTGCGGAGCAGATTACCATGTAGTCGGCAATGGTTGTCAGTTCTCCGACCTCAAAAATGACAATATCTCTCGCCTTTGTTTCGATGGCAGCCTGCGCTGCTTCGAGGGCTTTGGATCTAGGATTCAGAGTGAATATGCTCCGTAGTGTAGAGTCTGGAATTGAGTATATAAGATTTAACAGGGGCGGGCAATAGAGTCTGAGTTTCTTGTTTTTGCGCTATAGCCTCGCGGATTTTGCTTGACGAAACATCGGTGGTATGGACTCGAAGAAGGGTTATGGATCGTGAGTGATTAGTTCGCTGATTCGGGGAGATGACGAGTGTATTGCAAATTCCGGCATCCAGAGCTTTAAGGCCTTCTGGTTCAATGTCTATCCCAAGAAATTCCTTGTGCGGTGGTTCCACAATAGACTCAAATTTCCATCCTGGACGTGAAACGACGATCAGGTTGCAAACCTTGAGGATGCGTTGGGGTTCTCTCCAATGTGGAAGGGCAAAGAGATTATCGAGGCCGATGATGAAGGAGAGATTGGTGTCATCGTCATGCATCTCCCGTATCGTTTCAACTGTATGATACGAATATGATGGACCGTCTATTTCAATGTCTGAAAGCAAGAACGAGGGGATGCACGCGATTGCAAGACGTACCATTTCGCGTCGATGCTCAATTGCAGTAACAGTAGAGTTTTCTCGGTGGGGCGGCAAACCAGCAGGAATGAAAAGAATCTGATCGCAGAGCACACGATCAACGATTTCTTGCGTGATCGCAAGATGTCCTGCATGAATGGGGTCGAATGTTCCACCAAATAAGCCGAGGTTCATGATGTCAGTTTGGTGAAGCTGTGTTGCATGTCTCTCGGGATAGTGGATTTGACTTTAGCTTGATGAGTGCGCCTAGATCGCGCTCGGTGAGGAGTAAATCATATCGTGACTGGAAATTCACTTAGAACTGTATCCTAATGGCCTAAAAATGCCCAAGCTGTAACGTTGTCTTGGGTGTCACGGCGTGTTTCTTGCTTCGCATCGCAGTTAATGTGCTTGGATGTAATTTGCAATGGCAGCGCACAGGTCTTGGCTTACTTCACTCATTCATTTCCCAAAACTTTCTGGATGGACCATTCTCAAAGAGCTGACGGTTAGGTGTATTGGCCAAAGTTCAAATCATCCGATAAATTTACTATATGCTGTGCAGTATGAAAAGTTGTGTCAAGCTTGAGAGAAGATTACACGGATTATGTTCCTGCTTCGAATGTTGGGGGGGTACGTAGTGTACGCTTTCTTAAAATCATAGATAAATACGACGCTGCCTTACTCCCTTACCTGACCATTGCCGAGGACGATGAATTTCTGGCAGGTAAGTTCTTCCAGACCCATGGGCCCGCGTGCGTGAATGCGTGTCGTGCTGATACCCATTTCTGCGCCTAATCCAAACTGAAATCCGTCGTTGAATCGCGTTGATGCGTTCACCATGACAGCGCTGGCATCGACTTCTTTTAAGAAGCGTTGTGCTGTTGCCTTGTTCTTTGTGATGATGGATTCCGTATGTGATGATCCGTAGTTCACGATATGTTCCATCGCAGCGTCCATATCGGCGACGATTTTCACAGCGAGAATAAGGTCAAGAAATTCTCGGCCCCAGTCGTTGTCGATTGCTCGTGTGGCGTTTGGAATCAAGGAGACTGTCTTAGGGCAGCCCCTGATTTTTATCCCAGCCTCGTGTAGCTTCTTCCCAATGGAGGGAAGAAATGTTGGTGCGACGTGTTCATGAACGAGGAGAGCTTCCATTGCGTTGCAGGTGCCCGGACGTTGGACTTTGGCGTTGAAACACACCTCTTGTGCCATCTGTATATCGGCATCGCGATCGACATAGATGTGACAGACCCCCTTGTCATGCTTGATCACAGGGATTTTTGACTGCGAGGTTACCGCTTGCATCAATCCTTCTCCGCCGCGTGGGATAATCAAGTCAATATATTCTGTGAGTGACAGCATTTCGGTCACCGCTTGGCGATCGGGATTTTCGAGAAAGATAATTGCTCCTTCGGGAATTCCAACATCTTGAGCAGCTTTGGTGAGTATGTTTGCGATGGCGGTGTTGGAGTGAATTGCCTCCGAGCCGCCTCGCAGAACGACGGCGTTTCCAGATTTCAGACACAGTCCAACGGTATCGGCAGTGACGTTCGGTCTGGATTCATAAATGATTCCAATTACTCCAATTGGCACACGAACTCGTCCAATTTTCAATCCGTTAGGACGTTTCCACATGCCGCCATTGCTTCCGATTGGATCGGGAAGTGCCGCAACATCGTGCAAGCCTGTTTGCATGTCGGCAATGCGTTTTGGTGTGAGGGTGAGTCGGTCCACCATGGCCCTGCTTAGCTGTGTGGCAGCGTCGAGATCCTTGCGATTGGCCTCAACAATTGTGGCCTCGTTAGCCTTGATTGCGTTAGCCATGGCTTCCAATGCCTTATTTTTTACTTCTGTTGAAAGAAGAGAGAGAGGACGGGAAGCGTGTTTTGCTTGACGCGTTCGTTCAATTACCCACTGTCGAATTTCCATATGTTCCTCGCTATATTTTGCGTTCATCTCTTTCGCAAAAGCTATTACCAGAGTGTCTTTGCCAAGTCTGATTCCCTAGTGTCGCCATCTGCTCTATACGATAAATAGTACGCTTGGTCGAGTTCCTTGCTTTGTAAGGTTGACTGTCCATTGGAACAGCCTCAATTACATAATCACCATATTGTCGCGATGAATCACCTCATCGTAATCTTTATAACCTAATACCTGCTTTATTTCGCCAGTTTTCAAACCCTTAACCTGCGCAAGAGCGCTTGAAGAATAATTCACAAGGCCTCTGGCGATTTCGTGCCCTTCCTTATCCACGCAACCGACGGCATCTCCATGGGAAAAATCACCGTTGATAGCGGCCACACCTGCAGGAAGGAGGCTTTTACCACCTTGAAGCACCGCTTTTGTCGCGCCATCATCGAGAGTAAGCTGCCCTTTTGTTCGACGGATAAAGGCGATCCAATGTTTGCGGTTTGCACGATGGATTCTTTGCGGAAGAAACACGGTTCCTATCTCTTTGCCGGCCAATACATCGGACATTGATCCCGCATGTTTTCCGTTGATAATTACGGTTGGAATTCCGGACACTGACATTCGTTTTGCCGCTTCGACTTTTGAGGCCATGCCACCGGTGCCTTCGACACTTGCTGCACCTGTCGCGAGTTTTTCGATTTCAGCGGTCACTTTATGCACAGTTGGAATGAGTAATGCCTTGGGATTACGACGAGGGTCGTCTGAAAAAAGCCCGTCCACATCCGAGAGAATGATGAGCAGTTGGGCATCGATGAGATTCGCCACCATTCCGGCTAGAGTATCATTGTCGCCGAATTTGATCTCATCGACCGAGACAGTGTCGTTTTCGTTCACAATCGGGATTACCCCTAGTTTGAGCAAGGCAGTAATGGTGTGGCGTGCATTTAGAAATCGCTTGCGATCCGTCATGGCATCGTTGGTCAGGAGAATTTGGGCCACCTGTTGTCCTGCGGCTCCGAAGGCATGGTCATACGCACGGATGAGGTTTCCTTGACCAACTGCGGCGGCGGCCTGTTTGAGTGGCAGGCTGGTTAATCGTGGTGCGAGGCCGAGTTTCTGGATGCCGGATACGATGGCTCCAGAGGAGACCATGACGACTTCGTATCCCAATTCCTTCGCCTCAAGGACGTTCTTTGCAATTCGTTTGAGTGCTTGGGCGTTGAGCCCGGTTTTTTGGACAGCCAGCACATGGCTCCCAACCTTGACCACAATTCGCTTGCAGCCATTTAAGATTGCGTGACGCATTGTTCTCGAAGCGTTGTGAGCTGGGTGCCCACATATTGAATGAGTGGGGTTAATCCTTCCATGGTTGCGGACGAAACGGTGAAGAATGGGATGCGTTGATTGACACAAAACGATTGAAGCTGATTGAGCCGAGAATCATCTCCTCGTAGGTCAAGCTTTGTTCCGACAACTGCGAATGGTTTGCGGTCGAGCTGAAAATGGCCTTCCGCATAGAATCGCAGCTCGTTTCTGAGGGCGTTGAACATTTCGACAGCATCATCTGGCTCAAATTCTCCGATGTCAATAAGAAGGAGGAGAAAGTTTGTCCGTTCGATATGGCGGAGGAATTGGATTCCAAGTCCTTTTCCCGCATGTGCACCTTTGATAATTCCTGGAATATCAGCAAGGACGAAGTGTTGTTCGTCACCCCATGATACCATCCCGAGTTGTGGGGCGAGGGTGGTGAATGGATAATCGGCGATTTTGGGTTTTGCGGCAGATAGCGCCGCGATCAATGATGATTTTCCGGCATTTGGAAATCCGACTAATCCAATGTCAGCGAGAAGTTTTAGCTCTAGGTGTAACCAGCGGGCTTCACCGGGTGTTCCCGGAGTGGCGCGGGTCGGCGATTGATTAGTTGAGGTGGCGAGTTTGCCGTTGCCTCTTCCACCTTTTCCGCCGTGGGCAACGACTGCGGTTGCGCCTTCTTCGGTTAGGTCCGCGAGTTGAACGTCTTCTTCGATGTCTCGGATGATCGTTCCAATCGGGACTCGAACGATGACATCTGAAGCATTCTTGCCGTGTCTGTTGTTCCCTTCGCCGTGTCCACCGCGTTTGGCGGTATAGTGCTGTCGGTAGCGAAAATCGATCAGGGTGGTTAAATGGTGACTCGCTTCAACAATGATGCTTGCCCCTTTGCCTCCGTCTCCCCCATCAGGTCCACCAAATGGGACATATTTTTCCCGTCTGAAAGAGGAACAGCCGTTCCCTCCCTCCCCGGCTTTGGCAAAAATTTTTGCTTGGTCAATGAACATGGCTGATGGTGTGGCTACCCAAAGTAATGCTTCAGGGAACACGACCGGACAAGTCTGGGAGGCGGAACGAAGGGCCTTATAACTTATAAAACGAAACTAAGTGGCAGGATAAACACTGACCGCACGCCGACCGGAGTGGGACTCAAATTTTACGATGCCGGGAAGCTTCGCAAATAAGGTGTGATCACGACCCATGCCAACATTGGCACCAGGATAAATCCTAGTTCCCCGCTGTCGGAGAAGAATGTTACCGGCTAGCACAGATTCTCCAGCATAGCGTTTTACGCCAAGCCATTTGGGGTTGCTGTCTCTTCCGTTCCGTGATGCCCCTTGCCCTTTTTTATGTGCCATATCGTCCCCGTTGGCTACGTTAATTTTCTACAATCTCGTCAATACGGACACGTGTGAAGTATTGTCGGTGTCCCTTGGTCCGGATGTAATTTTTGCGGCGTTTCTTCTTAAAGACAGTGATGGATCGCCGTCGACCTTGGTAAACGACTGTGCCCGTCACTTTCACATCTGGGACGACGGGAGTCCCGACGACGGGACCGTCCTCTTTTCGATAGAGTAGCACATTGGTCCACTCGACTGTAGACCCCTTTTCTCCAGCGAATCGGTCGACGTCAAGAAGATCACCAGAAGCTACTCGATATTGCTTTCCACCTGCTTCAACGATGGCATACGTCATGGGGCTACTCCAAATCAGGATTCATGAATAGAATCACATAGAGTAGGATACTGCCGAAGAGCTGTCAAGCACTGGACCGTGACCTGCCATCAGCCGTATCCGCGTGAATGTCGCCTGGGGGGGTTAAAAAAACGAATCTGCGGGCGTTTGAAAAACCCAATCAAGACCATACCTGCGATGAATCCTCCGATATGAGCAAACCATGCTACGCCGCCGCCTTCACCGGACGGGTTTGCGCTACCACTCACGAGTTGCATGAGAAACCACAAGCCTAGTACAAATGCTGCGGGAACGCGTATGATTTTGATAAACACCCAGATTGGAATGAGCACGAGTACTGATGCGCGTGGATATAAGAGCAGATACGCTCCTAGCACACCTGAGATTGCTCCGCTAGCTCCGACCATTGGGATAGGGGAGGCAGGAGCAGTGAGGATATGACTGAGTGCTGCAATGACACCACACAATGTGTAGAACGCAATGAAGCGGCGATGTCCCATTACATCCTCGATGTTGTTCGCGAAAATCCACAGATAGAGCATATTTCCGATGAGATGCATCCACCCGCCATGGAGAAACATGCTACTGATCAGGCTTAGTGGTGCTGGGATGATGACGTGTTTGGATGAAATCGCATCCTCGCCGAAGATGACGGCCGGAATTGCCCCAAATTGATACACGAATATTCGTTCTTCTGAGCCTGGAAGCGATAGCTGATAGAGGAAGACCGATATGCATGCGATGATGAGGGAAACGGTGACAATCGGCTTGATTGTTGTGGGGTTGTCATCGTGGAGTGGAATCATAGCTTGCTATTATAGCCAAGCGACAAGAGTTACGAAAATCGTGCACAGGGTTAGATGTGACGAGTAGACGAGTAGATGATGGCCCACAGAATGGAAAACATTTTAGTAGCTGGCTAAGCCTGGATGAATTATGCTAGCGGGTATAGGGATTAGCGCTCGCCCAGCGTGTGTGGGCCTCGTTCCATTGTTTCTTGTTGAGGGCTTTGTCGAGGTTATAGGCTGCACTGATTAGTGCCATGTGGGTTAAGGCTTGCGGGAAATTCCCCAACTGCTCTCCGGTATGAGAGACTTCTTCTGCAAACAATCTGAGGTGGTTTGAATAACTCAACATCTTTTCGAAAATGAGTCGTGCCTCATGGAGGCGTCCTGCCTTTGTTAAGGCTTCAACGAGCCAAAACGTACACATGCTAAACGTGCCTTCTTCCCCTTGTAATCCATCTGGCGCTGCATCCCATGTCTGATATCGGTAGACAAGGCTGCCTGAAGCAAGTTGTTCCATGGTACGGTTGATGGTAGAAATCATGCGCGGATCATTGGGGGATACGAAATAAACTAGCGGCATTATGAGGTTGGCGGCATCAAGGCCTGCCCCTTCATAATGTTGAACAAAGGCTTGGGCCTTTTTGTTCCACCCGCATTGCATCACTTCCGTGTAGATCCGATCGCGTTCCGCAATCCATTTGGTGCGGTCTGCGGGATATCCGTGTTTGTCTGATAGGCGAATGCCTCTATCCAATGCCACCCAGCACATTACCCGTGAATATACAAAATTGTGCCGTCCGCCTCGTACTTCCCAGATTCCTTCATCCGGCTGTTGCCAATTTGCTGAAACATAATCCAACAATCTGCACAAATTCATCCAGAGGCTATAGGAAATTGGCGAGCCATCTTTATCTTGATTGTAGAGATAGATCGCATCCATCAGAGGCCCATACATGTCGAGTTGAAGTTGTCCAGCGGCGGCATTCCCAAGTCGTACCGGGCGAGAGCCTCGATAGCCGTCGAGGTGGAGGAGTTCTTCTTCGGGGAGTTCATGTCGCCCATCAATGCCATACATAAGCTGTATGGATCCATCCGGGTTGAGATCGTGGCATCGCGATTCCAACCAGTCCATAAAACGCCGAGCTTCATTGGAAAAGCCTAATCGAAGCAGTCCGTATAAGGTGAAGGACGCGTCTCGAATCCAGGTATAGCGGTAGTCCCAATTTCGACGGCCTCCAAAAAACTCTGGAAGGCTCATGGTTGGAGCAGCGACGATGGCGCCGGTGCGTGCGTATGTCAGAAGTTTTAATGTGAGTGCGGATCGATGAACAACTTCTCTCCAGCGTCCTGAATATTGACATTGTGCGAGCCATTGCTGCCAAAAAGCTGCGGTTTTCTGAAACGCTTCTTCTGCGGACTCAGGTGTAGAAAGCAATGCTCCCTTCTCGTTTGGTTCGAGGTGCTCGAGGAAAAATGTCAGACTTCGACCTGCGGAGAGTGTAAACTCAGCATGCACAATCCCATCTCGTACCTGAAGGGGAACCGGGCTAACGAGTCCGAGCGTCAGGTTGGGAGATCGGAAGATCGCGCCATTCTCTTCTATCTCAACTGAGTGAGAGTCGCGAGCGTAATTAAACGCGGGCGCGCATTCAAGCACAAACGTTACCCGACCGCGGACGACCGAAAGCATACGGATGATCTGATGACGTTTTGGGCTTTGTCCAGGTTCATCGGATTCGACAGGCATGAAATCGGTTAGTTCACCTACCCCACCCTCATCTTGCAAAAAACGTGTATGCAAGATATTGGTTTCCGGCAGGTACATTTGACGTCGATTTCCATCACGCTTCGGCGAGATTTTGAAATGCCCTCCTGCCTTATGGTCTAGGATGCTGGCAAATACGCTTGCGGAGTCAAAGTGAGGGAGGCAACACCAATCAATCGACCCGTCTGTCCCAACTAGAGCAACCGTATGAAGGTCGCCGATAATGCCATAGTCGCCGATTGGTTTATAACCCATTCGTTAATCCTTCCTTGTTGCACACGTGTGCTACGTCTCTAGAAGACGTTGGTAGTGACATACATACGTTCATCTCGTAGCAGGAAAAGCTTGTCGAAAAATTGCTCGTATATCATCGCTTGGCTGACTGCGATGGGATGTGAATTATAGATGAAATGTCAATTATAGACGAGCGAGTGCTATGCCATGAAACGATGTGCATGTATTTAGTAGACAGCAGGTATGTACTGCAAGAAAAAAGTAGTAGCTTGCGAGACTCTGAACTGATTGATCAGTGCATATGCTTTCAAGGTAACATTGTTGGATGCAGTCAATAAATGTCAGCTATTTGTCGATGGAATTGGCAACTGTTGGTGAACTCAAACAGTGGTTTTTAGCAACCAATTTCATATGTGGTGCCAAAATTCAGGTAGGAGCAAACAGTCATTTTAGATAATTGTTGGTGATAGGATCATCGGAGAGGTTCTCGCAAAGCCAGAACTCTGAAAATTAATTGAGGTGTTGTATGAAAGCCATGGAGCTAAAATTAAATCACTGACATCAAGGTTCGTCACGAGCATGTACAACATGGGGTCTGGGATGCCAAAATTCTTACAGCATTGAAGTAAAACCTAATCGCGGTGTTTTAAAGCTTAAACATGAAGCCTTTGAAAAGACGAAAGACTTATCAAAAGTTTCCAGCAGAATGTCTCAATGCCCCCCGACGAAATGGTGCAAGAGAGAGGGGGCAGAGTAGCTGTTAAGGTAGATCAAGGTTGCTTGACGTCGCCTGGAAATATATTTCAGAAAGGTTTGTGCTTTCTGGCGGGCTAGACTTTTCATGTGGTGATATTCTGCCCGCCCATGCAGGAACGGCCGTCAATTTACCATTGCTGGTAAGCATAAGTGCGAAAGTAAGGACGCGGTTCACCACAGCTCTCGATCATCCGCGGAGCTTGCGCGGTCTGCTCAAATTGCGACTATGATTTTTACCCTAACACGGCGTCTTTACAGACTTTAGATACGCGAAACTTCAACACGCTCTTTGCGGGAATCTCGATAGCCTCACCCGTTTGAGGGTTTCGCCCTGTCCGTGCTTTTCGGTTCACGACCACCAGCTTGCCGATGTTAGGAATAGTAAATCCGTTCTTTGCGCTCTTATAGGAAAGCGATGCGAGATTTTCGAGAAATGCAGACATAGCCTTCTTGCTTATGTTTGCTTCTTTGGCGAGATGGGAAATGATAGCAGCTTTACTCATGGGTTTGGCCATACTGGGACCCTCCTGTGGTGGCGTAGAACTAGATTTTAAATTAGATTCTAAGCAAGAGCCAAGATGATGGTTATTTTCTAGCGAAATTGCAAGTTGAAATCAACAATAATTTAATAAGGGTCGAGATGATGATGATTTTCTAGTGAAATTGTCAAGCGAGTAATTAACAAGAATTCAAACGGATAGTTTGCAGTTGACAATTGTATAATTTTATAGAGCGCATGCTTTTGAAGTGCAATGCGACAGGTGGTTTGCTTGGTTAGCCGTGAGAGGAGCTGTCATAGGCAGCACAAATGATGTCAAGGAACACTTGTATTGTGTAATCTCGTATGCACGCCGTGAGGAGATGGTGGTGGCTTTTCCGGCCCTGCCAAATTCGTCCGGCAGGCCAGATACAGCTATTCCACGCGATATCAGTGCATGCGACTCTTCGTCGTCTTATGGCAATAGTGAAGGACTATTGATGCTAGTGAGGTGATGCCTTGCTCATTTTCTTCAATTTGACTCGCCACTATGTTTGAGTGTGATTGCGGTATTGGGCCGGACGATTTATCACGCATGTCATGATAAATCGTCCCTGCGCTTGATTCAATTGTGTCTCGGGACAAGGCGCGGCGTATAGGGCAGCTGTGAGGATTTGATCCCCACAGCTGCCCTGTTATGAAGAAAAAGGAGAGTGACATGCTTCGGTGAGGTGGATTTTTTCTTTCTCTATGAGGAGCACAATCTGTGGAGATGCGTACATGGGTCCCCAGTGCACAAATCGGCGTGTATGAAACGTTGCACGGCGAATTAATTAGCATATGGAATCGCAATCGGAATGGTTTTTTCTGTATTTGTCTCTTTCACACGCGTTTACTGATACCTGTGGGGTTATATGGACGCCGATATCAATAACGATCTTATCGCTTCTTTGTTCGGTCGATTGCGGGCGATGGGTGTAATCTTTTTTGGGCTGCTGGCTACGTTATGAGTTGGACGATGTATCGCCAATGTGGCGTTATCGTGGTTCTGTTGTTGTGGCTTGTGGGGATTGGTACAACAACCTATGCTGGTCAATCTGCACAGGAGTGGATTGACCGTGCAGAGCAGATACTCCGAGATACCCCATCCTATCCCGATGCACTTGAACAGGCTATTTCGTTGTATCGTATGGCAATAGAGTTGCGTCCCGAATATGCATTGCCGTATCGGCGACTTGCGTGGGCCTGTCTGGAACTGGGAGGTTTGCTAGAAGAGGGAAAAGCCGAATGGTATCGGTGTGGTCAAGCTGCAGCAAGTCTGGCTTTAGAACTTGATGAAACCAATGCCGAAGCGCATTTTCTGTTTGCGGCGACGAAAGGACTTGTGGCAACGCAACTGCCCTTTTGGAGAATTTTACCCACAATGCCGTTTGAGTTGGAGCAACATCTCTTGCAAGCACTGGCCTTAGAGCCGAAACATGCTCGATCACTCAATATGATGGGAATGTTGCTCAACGAAGTTCCAGCACCTCTTCGGGTATTATTGAAAGGAAACAAGAAACAAGCTGAGGGTTATCTCACACAAGCTGTTGATGTTGATCCCACATCTACACGGCTTCGCCTGCTTTTAGCCTACTATCATTATGAATCTGGGAAGCCTGACTTGGCAGCAAATCAGGCGAAACTTATTCTCAGTACAACGAAGCCAAAGGAGCCGTGGCTCTGGCTCCACAGGCATAAGCCAGATGCACAGGCTCTGCTGCGCAAGCTCGAATCTGAATGAGCCAATCACACGTCCTAGGTCACAGTGACGCACGCTGAGGCACTGACTGACGCTAGGTGGGACACGATGGAAATGATAATAGATGGTGCCCCCGACAGGAATCGAACCTGCGACACGCGGTTTAGGAAACCTACCTTCTCTCGATACAGCAGACAACATGGTGCCACAGCATCACACAGAAACCAAATGCTACCAAGGCGTTTCGTCGTTTCCTGTTGCACAGAGTGGCAAGGCCTAGTTTCCTCTAACCGTGACCAAAACCGGTATTTCTGGAGTCCAACCGTGACTCAAACCGTGACGTGATTTAGCTCCCTCTCCCTCTTTCCATCATTCACTTTCAAACTTCTACACATCACCAAGTGACCCCGACTCCACAATCCAAGTTGGAGGGGTTATGGCCAGGGTGCGCTCCACATTTGTGAATTATTTTTGAAATTTTGGGAGGGGTTGGAGGGGACCTGTGTAGTGGTGCAGGGAGAGTGGGGGTGAAGGGTGCGAAATTATGTCTCGCGCTGGACCAACTATTGGGGTAAGGCCAGTCAGGCATGCCCGATCCATCACATTCCAGATGGCGGATCTCGTGGTGCCGCGTGACCGGTTCAAGGCCATCCTGGATCGGAACATGAAGATGTGCGAGGATCACTCGTGGGCTGAGCAGAACGATCGATGATTTTGTGAGTGGATTCGCGTATTGTAGTAGCAAATGAGGCCCGCGATGGGGTTATCTTGGAAATGTCGGATTAGGAGGTCACGGTGATGCTACGAAGATTATTATATACAATCCTATCGATTGTAAGTGTGTGTGCTCTCGTAATATTCATATCCTCTCCAAGTCTTCTCGCGAATGAGGCGACCGAATCTGCCCATCTCACGTTTGCTCCGGCAGTGCCGGCACAGATCGATCGTGCCTCGCCTGCGCTTGTTCGTGTCGACCTGGAGACGGTCGAGAAGGAGGGCGTTCTTGTCAAAGACGAGCATGGTGACACCCGGTATGAGTTCTGGACGTTTAATGGACAGGTTCCGGGGCCCATGATTCGTGTTCGTGTCGGAGATACGATCGAATTACATCTCAAGAATGCCAAGGGCAGTGAAAACTCACATAACATCGACCTACATGCGGTGACTGGTCCGGGAGGAGGCGCGACTTCGCTGTTAGCCGAGCCAGGAGAAGAAAAAGTGGCGCGTTTCAAGGCGTTGAACCCTGGTCTCTACATTTACCATTGTGCGACGGCCCCCATTCCAGAGCATATTTCCAATGGCATGTATGGCATGATTCTCGTGGAACCGGAAGGTGGCCTTTCACCTGTCGATAAGGAGTTCTATGTTTTACAAAGCGAGTTCTACACGACAGGGGAGTTCGGAGCAAAGGGACTTCAGCATTTTGATGAAGCAAAGGGAGCAGCGGAACATCCGACGTACGTTGTATTCAATGGAAGTGTGGGATCACTGACAGGCGATGGCGCGCTCAAGGCAAAGGTGGGCAATCGCATCCGGATGTATTTCGGGAATGCTGGTCCGAATCTTGTCTCCTCGTGGCATATTATCGGAGAGATTTTTGACCGTGTATATCATGAGGGTTCGTTGACGGCCAGTCCGCTCGAAAGTGTTCAAACCACCACCGTTCCCGCGGCAGGCGCCTCCGTCGCAGAATTCACCGTGGACGTTCCCGGAAGCTACATTCTGGTGGATCATTCCATCTTTCGTATTGATAAGGGCGCAGTGGGTATTCTGAATGTCACTGGAAAGGAAAACCCGGCTGTCTACCAAGCGGTGAAATAAGGCGATCTGCCCCCAGTTGCGCTATCACTCGTGATGTGAATCCAACCGTGACTAAAACCGGAATTCCTGACGATGTGGAGAAGGTGAGCGTTTCGTAAGTCATTGAGAAGATTGGCGCCCCCGACAGGAATCGAACCTGCGACACGCGGTTTAGGAAACCACTGCTCTATCCGACTGAGCTACGGGGGCAGNAAGTTAAGCGTAGGTGTTTTTGGTGGTGATGACAAGGCAAGCGCACGTGTTGCCGTCATGAGCTGTGAAGTTGTTTTTGCGCGAGTCCTAAGGATTTGCGGGAGGGGAATCTTCTGGAGCAGGTCTGTCCGCGTCTTCTTCGGCGGGCGTTTCGTCGATCATCTGCTGGTCTATGGGNAGGCTATCTTCAACTTGCTCCAAAGTCACGCCGTCGTCGAGATTGTCCAAAACGGAGGAGCCAGTAACCGCTTGTTTGCTCAGTATGGCTAAGCTGAGTGAGGTAAGCATGAAAATGGAGGCAGCCCACGCCGTGGCTTTGCTCAGGAATGTGCCTGGACCCCGTGATCCGAATACGGTTTGGCTGGATCCGCCAAAGGCTGCGCCGATTTCCGCCCCTTTCCCAGACTGCAGGAGCACGACTCCGATCATTATAAAGCAGATGAGAACGTGAAAGGTGATGAGGAATGTGTACAACATGGGTTATTTTCAATTAGTTGCAGAACTGACAATGGTACCAAAGTTATGAGGGTCGAGACAAGCCCCACCAACTAATCCGCCGTCGACGTGAGGCATGGCCAGCAGGGATTGAATATTCTCGGCGGTGATGCTGCCTCCGTAGATGATCTGAATGGATTCCGCTGTTGAGGTAGTGAAGAGCGTTCCGAGGTGTTCCCGAAGCTTGATATGTACCTTGCTGGCTTGTGTGGGAGTTGCGGGCGTTCCACTTCCGATCGCCCAGATGGGCTCATAAGCGATGATAAGTTGCTTGGCGTCAATGGTACCTATTCCAGCCAATCCTGCTGCCAGTTGACGGGAGAGGACGTCTGACGTTTTTCCGGTATCACGTTCTTCACGTGTTTCTCCGACACACATGATTGCGGTGAGGTGATGCGCGATTGCGGCCTTTACCTTTCGATTAATCGTGTTGTCATCTTCATGAAACGTCTGTCGCCGTTCTGAGTGACCAATGATCACTGATTGGCATCCGTTGTCGCACAACATGGCTGGAGAGACTTCACCGGTAAATGCTCCATGGGAGTTCCAATGCATGTTCTGGCCGGCGAGGCCAATCGCCGTGTCTTTGATCGATTCTGCTACGACATGAAGAGCAGTGAATGGTGGAGCAAGAATGATGTCTATGCTGGCAATGTTCTGGGTGAGGGGCAAAAAATCTCTGATGTATCTGCTAGCCTCCCCAGCGGTTTTGTGCATTTTCCAGTTACCTATGAGGACGCGTCGTCGCATAAGCAGGATGCTCAAAGATGTTGTTTAACAAAGCCATCGCAAGTGAAACGACAAATTGTATTGCTGTATGTTGCACTTTGGAGTGGAGCGAGAAGGATACTGGAGGGCTGTTTTATCATCTTGTTAGGGGGACACGTCGGGTAGCACAGCAAGTCCGGGCAGGCTGTGCCCTTCAAGAAATTGGAGGGCAGCACCACCTCCCGTTGAGACGAAGGAGATGTTTTCCGATTCGTGGGCCCGATGCACGGCCAAACCTGTGTCACCACCACCCACAATACTCATCGCATAGGCATGGCCTACGGCATGGGCTACTGCGAAGGTTCCTCGCGAAAATGCATCGATTTCAAACACGCCCATCGGGCCGTTCCACAAAATGGTTTTCGCATTTTCAATCGCTTCTTCGAATAGCCGAGCTGAAGCTGGTCCAATATCGACCCCGATCCAGTCGTTTGGGATTTCTTGTATCGGGACGATCTTGGTCTCGGCGTCCGCGTCTTGATGTGTAGCAACCACGCAATCGACGGGAAGATAAAATTTGATCCCGCGTTCAATGGCGTGTTGGTGAATCTCTCGTGCGCGATCCACCATGTCGTCCTCGATCATTGACGCTCCAATCTCTAATCCGAGGGCTTTAAGGAAGGTAAAGGCCATCCCTCCCCCGATAATGACTTTGTCAACTGTTTTTCCGAGATTGTCAATGACTCCGATTTTTCCGGAAACTTTTGCTCCGCCAAGAATTGCGACAAATGGTCTGGTAGGGGATACGATGGCGCTTTCAAGATAGCGGATTTCCTTTCGAAGCAGGAAGCCCATGGCGGTTGTTTGGACGAATCGGGTAATCCCAGTGGTTGACGCATGGTCTCGATGTGCCGTTCCAAATGCATCGTTGATGTATACATCGGCATGTGCTGCCAAAGCTTTTGCAAACGATTCGTGGTTGTTCACTTCTCCTGGGTGAAAGCGTACGTTTTCAAGCAGCAAGACATCCCCGGGAGCCATTGTGGCCGCGAGCGACTCAACAGCTTGCCCGACACAATCCCGCGCGAACAGAACATCTTTTTTCAGTAGCCGTCCCAAGCGTGCTGCAATGGGAGCAAGGGTGTGTTCGGGTTCCGGTTTCCCGGCAGGTCGGCCGTGATGCGAACAGAGAATGACTTTGGCTCCTTGGTCTATAGCGTAGTTGATGGTTGGAAGGCTGGAGCGAATGCGGGTATCGTCGGCGATGATGAGGGGGCCACCATTTGTATCGAGTGGAACATTGAAATCAACACGGATGAATACGCGTTTTTCTCTGATTTCAATATCTTCAATTGACACCTTATTAATGTTCATCAGACATGGCCCTTTTTAATGCGTATTACGCGTGTGATTAAGACCGACTAAGCCCGTCGTTCTGCGATATATGCCACGAGGTCGCGGATGCGGCAGGAGTAGCCCCATTCGTTGTCGTACCACGCAATTACCTTGATCATGCGGTTGCCTAGCGCTGTGGTTAGTGGTGCATCGATGACTGCAGAATGGGAATTGCCATTGAGGTCGATGGAGACCAACGGTTCTTCGGAATAGGCGATGATCCCGCTTAATGGCCCATCGGCTGCATTACGAAATGCTTGATTGACATCATCTTTGCTTGCATCTCGTTCCAGTTCAAGCGTGAGATCGATAAGTGATACGTTGGGAGTAGGAACTCGAATCGCCATCCCATCTAGCTTGCCTTTGAGAGAGGGAAGCACTTCATAGAGTGCCGTTGCTGCTCCTGTGGTCGTCGGAACCATTGAGAGCGCTGCTGAGCGTGCACGGCGAAGGTCCTTGTGCGGGAGGTCGAGAAGATGCTGATCGTTCGTATAGGAATGGATGGTTGTCATCAACCCGCGTTTGATTCCGAACTGCTCGTGGAGGACTTTCGATACTGGCGCGAGGCAGTTTGTGGTGCAGGAGGCATTCGACACGATCTGATGTCGTGTTGGATCGTAGCTGCTCTCATTCACGCCTAATACCACGGTCACATCTGGCTGTTTCGCGGGTGCGGAAATGATTACATGCCGGGCTCCACCTGAAAGATGCCCGGTGGCACTGTTCCGATCGGTAAAGCGACCTGTGGACTCGATTACGATTTCAACCCCGAGATCGTTCCATGGCAACGTGGCTGGATTCTCCTGCGCGAGAACGTGAATTGGGTGTCCGCCTACTACAATGGTGTCATCTTTCGCTTTCACTGCAATTGGCAACGTTCCGTGAACCGAGTCGTATTTGAATAGGTGTGCGGCCGTTTGAACGTCCGTAAGGTCGTTCACTGCTACCACATTGAATCTCGAATCACCGAGTAGCGCCCGCAACACGGTTCTTCCAATCCGACCAAAGCCATTGATGCCTATGCGTGTTGCCATATATATTCCTTTTCCATTTCTATATTCCGATAGCCTTGCACACTTTCTGCATTGTCGTGTTGGCGGTCATACGAGCACGTTTCGCGCCTTCTTGTACCACATCGTCTACCATCGCTGGTGACTTCCGTATGGCACAGCCCTTTTCCCACACTGGATTGAGCTGTGTCACAAGGGTTTCGGCGAGGAATTGTTTGCAATCAATGCATCCAATCTTGGCCGTGCGGCATTCACAGTTCACTTGCTCAATTACAGGCGTGCTTGAATACACCTTATGAAGGTCGAAGACTGGACATATGTTCGGGTCACCGGGATCTGTTCGGCGCTTCCGTGCCGGGTCTGTCACCATGGTTCGCAATTTTTCGCGTAACGTTTTTTCCGAGTCGGACAGATAAATCGCGTTGTTGTAACTCTTGCTCATTTTGCGACCGTCAGTTCCAGGAAGTTTTGGTGCTTCGGTTAACAGTGTCTGCGGTTCTTTGAAAACGGGTTTGTACAGGGAATTGAATCGGCGCGCAATGGCCCGTGTAAGTTCAACATGTGGGGCTTGGTCAATGCCAACAGGAACAAAGTCCGCATTGTAGATCAGCACATCTGCGGTTTGCAGGATTGGGTAACCTAGAAAACCATAGGTTGAAAGATCACGATCCTCCAATTGCTCTTGTTGTTCCTTATAGGTTGGAATTCGTTCGAGCCATGGGATTGGCGTGATCATGGACAACAGCACATGAAGTACGGCGTGATCTGGAAGATCGGATTGAATGAAGATTGTCGCCTTATTTGGGTCAAGGCCCGCTGATAGCCAGTCAATTACCATTTCACGAGTTAACGTCTTGATCTGGGTTGTCTCTGAATAGTTGGTGGAAAGCGCATGCCAGTCTGCGACAAAGAAGTATCCCTCATATGTTTCCTGAAGCTTTGTCCAGTTGGAGAGAGCACCGCTCAAATTTCCGAGGTGCAGGCGTCCGCTGGGCTGCATTCCACTCAGTACGCGAGACTTCATCCGAGTGTGCCCGAGAGGATTGTCAGAGTGGCTAGATCAACGAGAGGCCAGAAGAAGGTGCTCATGATCTGTAATTGACCGTCAAATGCAACAAGGATGATGACAATCATCATCCCGTAGGATTCGAGGCCACTCAGCATACGTGCCTGTTTGTATGGCAGAATTCCGACCGCAATTCGGCCACCATCAAGCGGAGGAATAGGAAGTAGATTAAATAGCATAAGCAGAACGTTGATTTTAATTGAGAAGAGTAGCATGAAGACAAGTGGGAGCAGAAACATTGTAGTCATACTGTGTGACGTTTCTGATGGTTGAAGGGGAGACATTGTGCCAGTGACGGAAGGTTCGATGGTAAGAATGATGCGCAGGAGAATTCCACTGATGATCGCAAGGAGAAGGTTCATGGCAGGACCGGCTGCTGCTACCAACACCATGTCGCGTTTGGGATGGTGAAGGTTGAAAAAGTTTACAGGTACCGGTTTCGCATACCCGAAAAATATTGGACTTTGGAGAATGAGACACATTGCGGGAAAGAGCACAGTCCCAACTGGGTCAATATGAGGTTTCGGGTTCAATGTCAATCGGCCAGCAAGTCGAGCGGTAGGATCCCCCAAATAATTTGCGACCCATCCATGTGCAAATTCGTGCAAGACCATTGCAAATAACAATGGTAAAAGCTGATAGGACAGCATCAGGAAAATGTGTTCGAGGTAATCCATGGGATATGAACCTATTGGCTAATTAAGTTGTACAAATGCTCCCTGATCGACTGTGATGACGACGAGTGACCGATTGAGAGTGCCCGCTGGGGTCATCGTGGCGGGACCCGACAGGCTGGGAAATTGGTGCAGGGCTCTCAGCGAGGCGCCGACTGCACGTCCGGTCATGGCGCCTTGGTGAATGGTGTGCAGCACCATCTGGGTAGTGTCATAGGCGAGGGCGGAAAATTCGGACGGGTCGCTCTGGTATGAAGCCTGATAGTCGCGCACGAACGCTTGCATGGCCGTGTTGGGGCTATGCAGGTTGAACGTGTCGACAAAAACCCCGCCTTCCACCGCCTGCTCGCCGTATCGAATCAGGTCCGAATTGTTCCACCCGTTGGCTCCGAGAAGCGTCACGTTCATATCGTGATAGTGCAGGTGTGCTGCGATGAGTCCAACGGTCTTGTGCCCATCGGGAAGGAAGATGGCATCCAACCCGGGAAAATAGGACTCGTCTTCCTCTTCCCCTTCCTCTCCTTCAAGCGGGGGCAGAAGGATTCCGTCATGTTTCAAATCGTTATCTCGGATGATTTGAATATACGGCTTAAAATCCGTTTCGCCTGGGTCGTAGAACACGGTTGCGAGAACGATGCCTTCTATCTGTGCGATGGCGGTTGCAAAGACCGTGGACAGTTCAGCGCCATAGGGATCGTCGGGAGCCAGAATGGCAAATTGAGTCATGCCAAGGTCGAACATTGCATATTGGGCAATCGCGTTGCCAAGCAGTGTTCCGGTTGTTGCCGTACTGAACAAAAACGACCCGTGTCGTGCAACGGCTGGCTGGGTCGCGGTGGGTGACACCACGGGGATCCCGTAGTACTCCGCCCACTCGGCGAGGGCGTTGAGGTTTTTGCTGAGCAACGGCCCAAGAAGCGCAATGGGATTGAAGTCGGCTTGGAGTTGGGTGACCTGGTCGATGAGCGTGCGATCCTGTTGCGCAACATCAATGGTGACGATGCCCAGGGAGTCTGTCATTTGCTGTTGGTTGATCGCGAGGCGGATGCCAGTGAGAATGTCTTTGGCATACGGCGCCAAAGGCCCGCTCATCGGCAGTGCCACGCCAATGATATAGCGGTGGGCTTGCAATTGGACGCGTAAAGTGTTGAGACGCGTCACGGCGACTTGTGCGGACTTTTGCTCCGGAAACTGTTCCACCAGCCGATTGACCAACTGCTCCATGCTAAAGAACTCATTATTGCCTGCGTGATCATACCGTTGGATGAGATGGGAGAGCGCGGCGTCTCCGGGAAACATGGTGGGATAGCGATCAGCCACCGCATGCAGGTCATCACGCGTAAGTTGCGTCTGGAGCATCGTCTCGATTTGTGCGACAAGCCTCTCCTGATCCTCCGCCTTTGCGAGGGCATGTTCCCGCAGCATGGTGTCCACGGCGGACACCAAATCGCCCTGCTGTGTGTGCAGACGTGCAATCCGTTGTAGCCATTTCGTTGTAACTTGTAGTGTCGTGTGTATGCCGAGAGTGTCAATTGGAGGAAGAAGAGACAGCAGGTGCTCAAGTTGCATCACGGCTCTTTGGTATTCCCCACGCCGAGTGAACGCATCGCTTAGCAGGGAGTAGGCGTCAACAAGTTCTGCAAGATTCGAAGTTGTTCGAATAAACGCGGCGAGAATTTTAATTGCGGCTGCGTCGTCGTGCTTATCGTAG
>PBSN01000001.1 GCA_002726235.1 Nitrospiraceae bacterium | reverse complement strand
GCCTGATGGATTTTGACCGAGTGGTGAAGCAGCTTGGGCAACAGTTTGCGACAGAGGTGAGTGAACAGGGGGTCCAGGGGGATGCGCGGATCCAGTCGGTGTCGGCGCAGGTCCAGGAAATGCAGGGCTGGATGGAAACGCGGACGGAGGAGTTGGCAAAGCAGGACACAATGGATAATGAGATGACCACTCGACGCTTTGCGGAGTTGCGGAAAAGCCTGATGGATTTTGACCGAGTGGTGAAGCAGCTTGGGCAACAGTTTGCGACAGAGGTGAGTGAACAGGGGGTCCAGGGGGATGCGCGGATTCAGTCGGTGTCGGCGCAGGTCCAGGCGATGCAGGGCTGGATGGAAACGCGGACGGAGGAGTTGGCAAAGCAGCAAGCGGTGGAGCGAACTGCCACTGCTGCTCAGCTGGAAAAATTGCGGGAAAGCTTGGTGGGATTTGACCGAGTGGTGAAGCAGCTTGGGCAACAGTTTGCGCCAATATCGGCGGCCGTTGATAAAATGGAAGCTCAGGGGGTTGCAACCGTGACGCGTATTAATGAGTTAACTCGATTTATTGAACAGAATGCGCCGCGTGTTGAATCGGGCGCATCAGCGCGATAAGGCGTTTGCGGGAATGGTAATGACTAGAGTCCGTTGTTTGCATGGCGTGTATCGAGGCGTGTTACTCTTTGCGGCGAGTTTAGCGATAACAGGTTGCTTTGCGACCACAGCAGATGTCGTTGAGTTGGTGGACAAAGCGGACGATGTGAAAACGCAACAGGATGAGCTGAAATCGCAAGTTGTGGAGTTGAAGAAAGCTGTAGGCAATGTCATGGCGCAACAGAAGAAAGCCAGTCCGCGATATTTAAGATCACGTCTAGATGAGTTGAGTGTCAAGTTCGAAGAAATGGAGAAAGTACTTACCGACTTGCGGCGTGACCATGAAGACGGGATGCGGCGAAGCACGTCTGGTGTTGCAGGTGTGGAGACTGGGATGGTGGCGGAAGGAACTGCTGGAGATCTAGAGACATCTTCTGATCATGGGGCGGGGACCACATCATGTGTGTCATCGGATATGCCCGAGAGGGAACCTGACATTCAAGCTTTTGGCCCCTCAGGTAACGTAACTGATAATCAGACGGAGCTCTCGTCTCGGGAATTATTTGAGGTTGCATACCAGGACTACCAAGTAGGTGACTATGACAGTGCGATTCATGGTTTTGAGGCGTTTCAACAGCGGTTTTCCAATGCACCGAGGGCCGTTGATGTACAGTATCTTGTGGGAACCGCATATTTTCGAAAGGGTGATTGCGTCAGGGCGATTGCTGCGTATGAGAGGCTGGTAGAGGCCTTCCCCCAACACTCGAATGGCGCACTAGGGATGTGGAAACTATCGTATCTCTATGATGAGGTGGGAGACGCAGTTCAGGCACGGTCAGTCTTGCTGCGGTTAATTGAGCGTCATCCGCGGACGAGGGAGGCGAAGCTGGCGAGGCAGAGATTGCCCGATATCAGTCAGTGAGCAACCGATGTCGCTAGAGTCTACAAAAATCATTGGCATGTTGAGTGAGGAAGTGATTAGCCAGATTGCCGCTGGGGAACTCATTGATCGACCGTGCTCGGTGGTGAAGGAACTCATCGAGAATGCAGTTGATGCCGGTAGCACTGTGGTGACAATTGATATTGTGGACGGTGGAAAGCAGTTGATTCGCGTATCGGATGATGGCGAAGGAATTCCCTCAGAAAATATTCGGTTGGCATTCGAGAGGCATGCGACGAGCAAGCTCCGCACTGTTGATGATTTGTGGCACGTTCAGACGATGGGGTTTCGTGGAGAGGCCCTTCCCAGCATCGCCGCGGTTTCGAAGATGAAGATACAAACAATGTGTGCTGGGCGGAAGACGGGGGTAGCGTTGACGTTGGCGAATGGGCTTCCAGGGGTACTGGAAGATACTGCCTTGAATTGCGGGACCACAGTGGAGGCTTCAAATATCTTTTTCAATTCCCCGGTGCGGAGAAAGTTTCTGAAGACTGCTCCGACCGAGTTCGGTCATATTTGCCGCATGGTTCAGAATCAAGCTCTTGGTGCTCCCGCTGTTCACTTGAAACTTACCCACAATGGCAAGCCCGTCTCGGATTTTCCGGCAATGTTCAGTATGCGCGATCGGGTTTTACAGCTCTTCGGAGCAAATGTTGTAAACCGAAGTGTTGAAATTTCGAAGACACTTGACGGTATTGCGATTTGGGGAATGTTTTCGAATCCTGAGCAGGTCAAGACATCGCGCACACCACAAGAGATTGTCTTGAATGGTCGATGGATCAAGAGTGCTATGGTCGTCCACGCGATTTATGAAGCCTATCGCATGCGAATTCCCAAAGACCGCCACCCAACGTTTGTCATGACTTTGGGTGTCGATCCGACACGTGTTGATGTGAATGTGCATCCCACAAAACGGGAAGTTCGGTTTTTGGATCAGGAAGCGATTCATCATGCGATCTTTCACGCACTCAAATCTGGTCTTGGCCTAGGATCACCTACAGCTCAGTTCGTTTTACCATCCGCCGGCGTTGCCTCATCCTTCTCACGTGGATATGGCTGGGGTGGATCTGTCGGTCGCACTGAGATTGCCGAACACGCGGAATGCGGCACGCTTCATGCAACGACTGGAGCAACAGAGAACGGCGTCGATCACTCTCTTATCGCCGGATCTGATGCTCCGCAGTCTGACCTTGATTCCTGTGAGATCCGGCCACTGGGACAGCTAAACCAGACCTATATTGTTGCCAACGTCGATATCGGAGCGTGGCATGGGCTGAAGGTGATTGACCAACACACTGCGCACGAACGTGTTCTCTTCGATCGCTTGGTTGAGCAGGCACGGACTCGCTCCGTTGCGACACAAAGCCTTTTGTTTGCACCAGTGGTTGAACTTCAACCTGCACAATCTGAGGTGTTGAATCAGCATCTTGAAGAACTTNGTGCGTTGGGGTTGGAGATTGAACGGTTTGGCAAACACGCGTTTCGTGTTCGAGCGGTTCCTTTTTTTCTCCAGCACACGGACGTGTATGTTCTTCTTGTGGAGATTGCTGATGAGATTGTGGATGGAGTTCAGTATGAAGGCCCAAGTCAATGTGATGCGCTGGATAAGAAAACTAACAATGTTCTCGCAACCATGGCGTGCCATGGTGCAGTCAGAGCAAATCAGACGTTAGGGCCTGAGAAGATGAAACACCTGGTTTACGAGTGGGTAGGAGCGGGGATGCCCACGACATGTCCGCACGGCAGGCGGATTGTGATGCGATTGTCGATTACCGAACTTGACCGAATGTTCGGAAGGATCTGAGGATCTAATGAAGTCGAACGGTGAGTGAGAATATGCCTTCGGTGTTGTGTCTTGTCGGTCCGACTGCGGTGGGCAAGAGTCATGTAGCGGTGGCGCTTGCACAGCGTTTGAACGCTGAAATTATCAATGCCGACTCTCGGCAGGTGTTCCGCGGCCTTGATATTGCGACGTGTAAGCTGACTGTCGAGGAACGTGCCGGCATCCCNCATCATCTCCTTGACATTGTTAATCCAGACGAGAGGTTTAGTGTTGGCCAATATCGTCGACTTGCGATGGAGCACATCGCTCGGATTCATGCGAAAGGAAAACNCGCATTAGTTGTCGGCGGGACTGGACTATACGTCAAAGCGCTTGTGTATGGTCTTTGGGATGGCCCGCAGCCAGATTGGGCTTTTCGTGATCATCTGATGGCTCTGGAACGTGAATGTAAGGGAACATTACACAAGGAATTAACGAGGCAAGATCCATGTCTTGCCACTCGGATCCATCCCCGTGACGAGGTGAGAATTATTCGTGCACTCGAGGTGATGCATGTGTGCCATCAACCACTTTCCACGATCCATGAGCAACATGGATTTCGAGAGATGCCGTTCCAGACTACGATGCTTGCTCTCACACGTGAACGGAGTGTGTTGTACCGGCGCATTGAAGATCGTGTTGATCGCCAGATAGCAAAGGGGTTGGTTGCAGAAGTGCGGGATCTCTGGCAGCGGAACTATCCTGCCGATCTTCCGGCGATGACAGGACTAGGATATCGCCAGTTGATGGGATGTCTAGCAGGACAGGAGAGTCTCACTGAGGGCGTGCGGCGATTGAAGCGTGATACCCGGCGATATGCCAAACGCCAAATGACATGGTTTCGAAAAGATCCAACGATCATATGGAAATCAATCACCGCCCATGAGACTGTGAATGCTATCGTGGACGACCTCATGCGAGATGTTGCTCGCTACTCACAGGTGTCCTAAACACCGTTCACTAAAGAAAGCAGAGGAATAATGAAGAAGGGATCAATACATACGACGGTTGGGATTATTGGGGGAAGCGGGCTATACGAGATCGACGGGCTGTCAGATATCAGGGAGTATAATCCCGCAACACCCTATGGTCGGCCTTCTAGTCCGTTGGTGCTTGGCACACTCGAAGGCATGCGTGTCGCGTTTCTTTCGCGGCACGGACAAGGTCATCGTATCGCACCCAGTGATATCAATTATCGTGCAAATATTTTTGCGTTGAAGCAGTTGGGTGTGGAGTGGATTCTCTCTGTGAGCGCAGTGGGGAGTATGAGGGAAGACATTCAGCCTGGGCAGGTTGTTATTCCTGATCAATTTTTTGATCACACGCGACAGCGAATTAATACGTTTTTTGGGGGACCTGTCGCACCTGGAATTGTCGCCCACGTTGGTTTTGCCGACCCGGTGTGTCCCGATCTTGCGCGCATACTGGCAGATGCGTGTGGACCGCAGGACGTGGTGGTTCACCGTGGTGGAACCTATTTGTGCATCGAAGGTCCACAGTTCTCCTCAAAAGGCGAGTCTCTTATTTATCGCCGCTGGGGTGTTGATGTGATCGGGATGACCAATGTTCCCGAGGCGAAGCTTGCTCGTGAAGCAGAGATATGCTACTCCACTATGGCGATGGTCACGGATTATGACTGTTGGCATGAAACACATGAGTCGGTCACCGTCGAAGCGATTCTTGAGACTTTGCATCGTAATGTCGAGCGTGCCAAACAGATCATACGTGAGGCGTTGACTTCACTGCCGATTGATCGAAGTTGTCCCTGCGAGTCGGCGCTCAAAATGGCGCTGGTGACACCTCAGCACATGGTTCCATTGACTACGCGGCGGCGACTGGCTCCTCTGTTGGCGCGGCACAGTGGGCCGCAGCCTCCACCTCGACCGCAGCGGGTGAAGCGGCTTGCGAAACGCCCTCAGCGTCGCTTAGCATTGGTTCCAAAATCACGTGGGAGGAAATAATGGGTAAGCTTCTAGTCGTGGGCTCCGTCGCCTTAGACTCTGTAAAAACGCCGTTTGGAGAGGTCACGGATGCTTTAGGAGGCTCGGCCACATTTTTTTGCACTGCGGCGAGTTACTTTACGGATGTGCAGTTGGTTGCAGTTGTTGGGGAAGATTTTCCTCCGGAACATCTTGCCGTTTTGCAACGAGATCGCGTTGATCTGAACGGACTTGAACGTCGTCCCGGTCGAACCTTTCGATGGCGTGGGGAGTATTCGTATAAACTGAATGAAGCCAAAACCCTCGATACTCAACTGAATGTGTTTGAGACATTTCGTCCTACGGTTCCAGAATCATACCGCACTCCGTCACAACTGTTTCTTGCGAACATTGATCCTGAGTTACAGTTGATGGTGCTTAGCCAGGTGCAACGTCCCTCTATTGTCGCATTGGATACCATGAATTTTTGGATTGACGGTAAGATTGGAGCGCTTCGAAAGGTATTGAAGGAAGCCGATATTCTTATCATTAATGACGGGGAAGCACAGGCGCTGGGCGACAACCGGAATCTCGTACAGGTGTCACGCATTATCCGGAGTTTTGGTCCGAGGACCCTAATTATTAAGCGGGGTGAATATGGAGTTGCCATGTTTCATGGCGATGCCATGTTTGCGTTGCCCGCATATCCTCTGGATGATCTCAAAGATCCGACTGGAGCAGGGGATTCATTTGCTGGCGGTTTCATGGGATTTCTGGCATCTGCTTCGTCGTCGGATGAGCAATCTCTTCGCCAAGCCGTGGTTTATGGGTCCGTAATGGCATCGTTCGCGGTCCAATCCTTCAGCGTCGATCGACTTGCGGCATTGACTGATGAGGACATCAAAAAGCGATACATTGAGTTTAGTCGATTCACCACGTTTTAGGTGTGATACGGTTGTGTAGGAGGGAGCAATATTTGTTCCGGAAGGGGGTTGTTGGGATCTGTGTATTGATGGGGCTTGTCGGTTGTGCTACTGAGGTGTCATTAAAACAGCAACGTGAGGCAAATGAACATTACCAACTTGGGGGATCCTATTTGCAGACCGATCATCAGAGAGCTATTGTGTTGCTTGAGCAGGCTATCGACTTGAACCCCAACCATCGCGAGGCACATTTGGAACTCGGTGTCATTTATGGGAAGCGTGGTCGCCTTGATGCGGGAGAAGAACATTACAAGCAGGCCATCCGTATTGATTCAGATTACTCTGAAGCCCATAACAATCTTGGGACGGTGTATGCCCGTCAAGCACGATGGGATGAAGCCATAGAGGAATATCGGAAGGCCTTAGAAAACCCGAGGTACCCATTATCCGACAGTGCATATTACAATCTTGCACGGGCTTTGAGTCAGATCGAGAAATATGACGAAGCGTTGATCGCGTTGCGCAATGCCTCTCTTGTTGTGCCCCTCGCTATGCCGATGGTTCTTATCCATCAAGAGTTTGGACGTCTCTATGAAAAGGTTGGAGAGATTGAACTTGCTCGTGCTTCATACCAGGAAGCGATTGAGGCAGATAATCAAGGGACCTACAGGGAACAACTGGAGAACTACCTTCGAGATCTCGAAGTGATGTTCAGAGAGGAAGAATCTCCTCAACTGTGATCGAGCTGAAACAATTGTGACATGTCATGCGAAATATATATTTAGTCAAATACCATCTTCCTTTCATTCTCCTTAGTCTGCTGTTTGTTGGGGTTTTTGGATCTAGCGCTGCTGAGCGCGATCCTCTGCAACCGCGTGTTCCGTTAGCGCTGCTCGCAGAAGTCAAAACCCTTACCAATCCTATTGCCTCGACCCCAGAAAATATTCGGTTTGGGAAAGAGTTGTTCGAAGGTGTTGCGATTTGTAGTCAATGCCATGGGGTTGGAGGGAAGGGTGATGGCGCTGTTGCAGTGAATCGAGGTCTCGATCCGTCTCCGCGTGACTTTACCAATCCAGAATTTCATGAAGTGCGGACTGATGGGGAACTGTTTTGGGTGATTAACAATGGATCACCTGGTACAGCCATGCCGAAGATGACCGGTCCGGGAATGATTAACGAAGAACAAGCCTGGTATGTTATTACCTACATTCGAACGTTCCCTCAGAGGGCAGGTGAGGCGATACCATGAAAGGTTCTACGTTTAGAAGTGGAGCGTGGTAGCCTCTTCTGCGTGGTGAACATGTGATACGGAGGTGATCAGATGGCCAGAAAAACCCTGTGGATGATCGTATTTATGATCTCTAGCTTGGTTTTGGTTCCGCTGTTCTTGCAGGGGTGTTTTGGAGGACCGCCAGCATGGGTCAAGAAGGGAAGTGGGGCATTTCAAAGTGACACCAAGGCGTTCTACGGGGTTGGTGCGATTAAGGGGATACACAATCCGCCTTTGGCAACCAATGCTGCGGACAATCGGGCGCGTGCGGAATTAGGAAAGATTCTCGAAACATATTCAGCAAGTTTGATTCGTGACTATGCCGCATCAAGTGTTGTGGGAGATTTTGCAGAGTCCACCGAAGAACAACTGATAGAGCAGGCGCTTAAAACTTTTTCAGCCACCACGCTAAGCGGTGTGCAGATCGTGAATCATTGGACCGACAAGGATGAGGATATTACCTATTCACTTGCCAAACTTGATCTCGATGACTTTGAGGCGCAAATCGAGCGGGTTAAAGCATTCAATGGTGAGGTTCGTGAGTACTTACGGAAGAATGCTGTGCGGTTATTCGATCATCTCGGTGCAGAGGAATCTGAACGTAATCAGTGAACTGCGGTGTGATATGACTCAAACTCACGTAGTGTGGCGAAGAATAGATCCGGAAATATGATGTTTGGCGTTAATTCTATCCGAACGCAGTATTGGCGTTCGATGCTCGCGTTTGTCTGTCTTGGGATCATTGTTGTGGCGGTGGTTGCCTGTTCGGCGACCCGAGTTTCGCGTGTTGACACGGGAACTGTCGTTGACCTCAGTGGTCGCTGGAATGATACTGATTCTCGTTTGGTGGCTGAGGCAATGGTGAAGGAAGCGGTAGAACGGCCGTGGTTGAAAAGCTATATGATATCCCATAACACACAGCCTGTTGTCGTGGTTGGGCGTGTGGTGAATCGTAGTCATGAACACATCAACGTGCAGACGTTTATGAAAGATCTGGAGCGAGAGCTGACAAATTCACAACAGGTTATGTTTGTTGCTGGGCGGGGAGCGCGTGAGGAGATTCGTGCTGAGCGTCGTGAACAGGCGATGCATGCAGTAGAATCCACACAAAAGGGGCCGAGCAAGGAAATTGGCGCTGATTTTATGCTTCAAGGAACTATCAATACGATTCTTGATGAGGATGCTGGAACAAGGGCAGTGTTCTATCAGGTTGATCTGGAGCTCGTTAATATTGAGAACAACGTCAAAGCATGGTTTGGGCAGAAGAAACTCAAGAAAGTTGTCGAACGAAAGCGCGTAATTTTCTGACCATTGCTTCTCTCGGTATTCCCCTGCTCATCTTCGCTATGGGGGTGAGTTGCAGTTCCATCCAAAGTCATTATGTGCAGGTCGACCAGGCTCTTGCCAAAGGGAAGCCAGAGGTTGCGGACGCACTTGTCGAAAAACACAAGGACGAGTATGGAAAAGAGAACCAAGTCCTCTACGCGATGGATCGTGGCATGTTGCTACATCTGTCCGGACGGTATCAGGAAAGTACCATGTTTTTTGAGAGAGCTGAACATATGATCAAGGATTTGTATACACGTCGAATTAGCTCGGAGGCAGTGGCGTTGTTGATCAACGACAATATACTGCCGTATGAAGGTGAGCACTTTGAGCAGGTATTGATCCACGTCATTATGGCCTTGAATTATACATATCAAGGGCTGTTTGATGATGCGCTGGTCGAAGCACGGAAGATTGATCATATACTCAATGTTTTGTCAGACCGCGCAGAAAACACCTATGCCTATACACAAGATGCCTTCGCACGCTATCTGACTGGGTTGCTGTTCGAATCTCGTGGGGAGTTGGAGGATGCGTTCGTTGCGTATCGTCTTGCCTATGAGGCGTTTCAACTTCACCACGCTGTGTACGGAACTTCCATTCCATCTCTTCTTGGAGAGGACCTGCTTCGACTGAGCGTTGCGCTCAACCTTGAAGAGGAGTTTGAAAAATACCAGCAAGACTTTCCTGATGCGACATGGCAATCTCCTGATGAGGTACAAGAGTTTGGTGAACTCGTGGTGATCAGCTTCCATGGGCGAGCACCCAAAAAAACTGGAGAGTTTATCGATCTTCCGTTTAGTATGCGGGCATTGGGGATGATTTTTGCGACGCGTGATCTCAAGTCGTCAAAAAATGGTCGTGTGGCGCAGAATATTTTGTATGGTCTGACTGGGAATGTATTTAGCGTCGCCCTCCCCAAATTTGATTCGCAGCCATCCAAAGTCAATCACACTGAAATCTCGTTGATTGGGGGAGGGAAAACCAAGACTGTGCGTACCGTCCTCATGGAAGATGTGACAGAAATTGCAAAGCAGGATTTGGATGATCGTCTTGTGTGGGAAAGTTCACGAGCGGTTGCGCGAGCGGCTCTGAAATTTGCGCTTGTCAAAGCTGCTGAGCGCGAAGTTGCTCAAGCGACAGACAAGAAAGACCTGGGACGTTTGGTTGGTTTTATCGCCACACTTGCGGGGTCCATTACTGAGCAGGTTGATATACGCAGCTGGCGGACGTTGCCTGATGAGATTCAGTTGGCACGTGTTCGTGTTCAGCCTGGAACGTATGAGCTTCATGTTCGCCATGTAGGGCGGAATGGAAAAGTCCTTGATGAGAAGGCGTTCCCATCTGTTGAGATTGCAATTGGTGAGCTAAAGGTTCTCAGCCATAGGACGGTGTTGTAGAGCGATGAAACAACATGGTCTCGTTGAGGTTGTATTGCTTATTTTCCTATGTATTCTGTTGGCTGGTTGTGGTGTGCGTTTTGTGAACAAATCTGCTCCAGGATGGATAAATGGGCCGAGCGTTGAATATCCTCCTGAGCGGTTTCTCAAGGGCATTGGACAATCAAAATCACGTGAGAGTGCAGAGAATAAAGCGTATGTGGCGATCGCAAAAGTACTTCGAGCGAGGGTGATGGTGCATGACCTCGACATCGAATCATATGTGACTCGTGACAGTGGTTCAAGTGCCATGAGTATCCACGAGGTTGATATCGATAGGCGCATTGAAGTTTCTACTGACAAGGTCCTTGAGGATGTTCGTATTGCTCAAAATTGGCATGATAAAAAAACAGGGACTCATTTCGCGCTTGCAGTGATGAATCTTGATACTGTCGGTGCTAGCTTCACGGCGCGCATTGCCGATCTTGATGCCGAAATCATTTACTATGTTGAGAAATCGAGAAATCCTGGCCCGTTCAGTGGGAGTCTTCAGCGTGTCAAATATCTTCGCAAAGCAATCAGTGATCTTGGGATAAGGAAGACCTATATTGAAGATCTGCGGGTCATAAAGCCAACTGCGGTGGGTGGTGATGCTCCATATGAGATTCCCAAACTCAGATCGGAACTCAGTCGGTTACTCGCTAAGCATCTAGTCATTGCGGTGGAAGTGACTGGAGATGAAGCAGAACTCGTTCGGCGTGCAGTTGCTGAAGGGTTGATTCGAGAAGGTTTGCCGGTGACTGCAGATCGTTTGGATCTGTCAAAGTCGGCCTCGCAGTTTAGCGGAGAGGGTGGGGTAATGGCAGGACCGAACCTCGTAGTCCGTGGAAAGGCAGAGTTTTGGCCAGCCATGATTCCGGATCCGGTCTTTACATTTGTTCGGTGGTGCATGGATTTTGTCGTCGTCGAAATGGACACTCACCGTATCATTGGAGCACTCTCGCATTTTGGAAAAGAAGGCCATCTCTCGTTTGACGAAGCCAAGCGTCGAGCATTAGGTTCCATGCAACCCATCTTAACGACGGCTCTAGCTAAAACCATCGCAGACTACATCTATGACGAACGCAAGGTAAAGGATGTCGAGAAGCCAGCAGCAACCTGCATGGATCGAAAAGTACTGAAGGGAGCGTTTGACGCGCTGATTTTAAAGCCCTTGTCCTAAATATTACCGAAGACCATTATTGCAAGATGCAAAGCAAGCAATCCGAGCTGTCTTCCCAGCCCATCATGGCGAGTCTGATTTACGAGTACGTGATGGAACAGATAAGGAGATGTTTAAGAGAAGAGTGGAGTCGCTTTGGCCTACGCATTACTTTCCTCGATTTGCTCCCCGGCTTTCACGAAGATCCAGAGCATTGCCCCCAGAAATGCGATGGCCGCTGCCACGTGCAGTGAGACCGTCCATCCGAATTTTTCCGCCAGCCATGGTGTGAGGGTTGGGGAGAGAGTCCCGCCGAGATTTCCTCCGGTATTCATGATCCCCGATAGGGTTCCGGAGTGATTCTTTGACAGATCAATCGTACTTGCCCAGAACGATCCCACGCTGAAGTATAGACAGCCCGCACCCAACGATAAGAACAGGATTGCCGTATAGGATTGGGAAATCTGTATGCCGGTTGCAATAAATGCCGCCGCAGATGCCATTCCAAAACATCCCACTATGGAACGGCCAATAGTAATCCCCCATACTTGACAGCATCGGTCTGAAACCCATCCTCCCAACGGACAGAGAATGGCAATTGCAATGAATGGCCCTGCGGCGAAAAAAGCACCTTTCAATACATCGAAATCGCGGACGTTGACCAGGTAAAGATAAAACCAGGAGAGATATACATAGGCAACATAGCCAAGACAAGTATAGCTCATCGTTATCAGCCATACTGATCGGTTGAGCGCAAAAGCACACCATGGAATTGGGGATTTTTGGCGACACTTGGGTGCATCATCGTTTGCAATCTGTTTGATGATCTTGAGTTCTGCTTGATTGACATGAGGGTGTTGTTCGGGGTGATCAGTTGCCAACACGTACCAAATTGTTCCAATCAGAATGCCTGCTATGCCAGTGACGTAGAATGGTGTTTGCCAATTGTAGGTGAGCATAAGCCACGCGGTGAGTGGGGGAGTTATGGCTGAGCCAATTCCGATACCTCCAATCGAAAGGCCCATGCCAAATCCTCGTTCATGTGGCCCAAACCAATTAGCGATAGTTCGGGCAAAGTTTGGCAAAGCAGCTGCTTCTCCCATGCCGATTAAAAATCGTATGAGCATGAACGAACCAATGGTCCCAAAAACTGTTGCAGTTGGGAGTGAGGGGGCCCACGCGGTCAGAACGGTAAATATGGACCACCAAATGACTGCCACTGTGAGGACGAGGCGTGGTCCGAATCGATCACCAAGCCATCCACCTGGAATTTGAAACAGTGCATACCCCAGCACAAATGCCGAGAAAATATTTCCCATTTCAATTGGCGTCAGACCTATCGCTGGCATCATGTCTTTGGCGGCGACAGAGATATTCACTCGGTCGATGTAGGTGATGACGCTAATCAGGAAGAGCAGGCCGAGAATGGCCCAACGTGTCCTTGATGGGATGGAGGTCACCCGCGTGGACAGCCTGCCATTGGTTGTCGCTGGCAGAGTGCTTTCCACACGCGTGGAATGTATTTTACGGATCCGTTGTACCCGGCAACTGCGCGCCAGGTGTAACCGTGTTTTTCAATCTGTTCACCAAGCACGATTGCGGCGAGCTGGAGATTGGTGCATGGCTCGAGGGCATCAAGAGGAGAAATGCCTTTAGTTTTCCAAAACCGTTTGAGGTTTGGGCTACTAATTTGCGCTAAGCCCGCATCAAAGTGCAATTGCTCCTTCCACAGATAGCGAAGAAATTCTTCTGCGGTTTGTCGATCATCCAAATATCGACTGGCCCATTTCCCGTTTTTGTTTCTGAAACCAAATGCCCATGGATGCCCGTTTGATTCGACATCGACGATTGCATGAAGCAGGGTGGTTGGGACACCAACTTTCTTCGCTGATATCGCGAGACACATTTCCCAGTCAGGCAAATCGTTGGACGTTGAATGTGCAGGTACGGCGAGGAACAAATGAAGAAAAAAACCCAAGGCAAGAATGCGAAGGGAACTACAACATAAAGTGTTCGACATCAACTCATTCATCTTTTAGTTAGCTGGTGTGTAGAGTTCTATTGGCGCGGAATGTGATGATTCTGAGTACCGAGGGCAGTGTAGCGCACATGCATTTTGATTACAAATGAAGGTGTTTGAGGATTGCAGCCATTAGCACGACGAGAATGCCGGCCAAAACCGTTGTGCGTTGAAATGGAAACCGTGTGTCTGGGGGATCAGTGTCCTCGTCATCTGAGGAAGATTTGTCCGGGGTTGCAGGTGACCAGAACAGGGCATTGTAGAGGAACAATGTCATAAGAACCATGACAAGCACTAGCTTGGCGGAGAGGATGGTAATGTAGAATTGGTCAAGCGTCCCGCCAAGGCGAATGCGAACAAAGTGAAGGTTAATGCCACCTGTGACGAGAATGATGAGAAACAGGACTCCAACCACTCGTTGATATTTTTTGTACATTCCAGCAGCCAATTTTCCTGCAAGGTCTGGCGCGACATGTTTTCGTAAGATCGGTGTCACTGCGATAGCAAGAAATATAGCACCACCTATCCAGATGATGGCAGACATGAGGTGAACCCAATGGTTCAGGGATGGGATAATTTCGGTCATCGAACGCTACTTCCAAGTATCACAACAAAACCATCATGATGTATTATTAAGGTGAGTTATCAAGCAAGTCTCGATCATTCGAGTTTGAGGATCTGGTCGATGACCTCTTTCACATTCCCAGTCTTCATGGCTTTTTCCATCGTGACTTTGCCTTGGTCGATTCCGATTGTGGCAACATCGAGCGTTATGTTCGTGATTCCGTTTTCTTTGGCGTACTTTTCCACTAACGCTCGTGTGCAGTCGCGCATATATCCTTCAGGGACCCTCTCAATGCGAGCTTTGGCACTGTCGGTCCAGATGCATGGGCTGGATGTGTTTGCCTGAGGGGAGGCTTGCGGCGTTGTGCTTTCTCTGCTGGAGGGAGATGCAATAGCCTCGGCAATCATTGGCCCCGCATATTTTTCAGTGATCGTTGTCATGCCAAGTTTTCGTGCAGACTTTTCGATCTGTGCTTTGCATCGTCGGCGTTGGTATCCAGCCGGTACGGTACGAATGGCCTGCTTTGCGGTGCTGGTCCATTGAATCGCCACGTCGTCGTAGGCATATTCAGATTCGATGTTTCCCTCAACTTCTGCGGCCGCTTCAAAGATTGCTTTATCCACTAGCTCAAAGGAGTCACCGGATGCCGGACATACAGGGCAGGTAACGGGTTTGGCACCCTTTCCGATATGCCCGCAGTTTTTGCACACATAGTAATCACGCGCTTTTGTTTCTCCTCCGCTCTCCTCAACAACTCCCGCCATCATTCCGCTGAGGGTATTTTCCATAAGGTCTTTGGCTACAGAATCGTCACCCTGCATAGTATTCCGGTCGATGTCTTGCTTATCAAGTGTTTCCCCGAGGGCTCGCATCGAGTCCAAGGCTGATTTGGGGAGAATAGTTCCAATCGCTTCGTCTACGACGGAGTTGCTGATGATGGTATACCCTTTTTCAATGGCGTAACGATGAATCGCGGTTTTGGCAACACCGCGGGCGAAGATCGGAATTTTCTCCATACGGCGAAGCGCTTCTTCAGACCACGCCATGGTGTACTCGGCTTGGGTATCTACCGGAGGAATAAACGCCCGGTTTGATACTAGAACATTGCACGGAAGGGATCTCAGGAGGTTTTCGGTATTACTGCCGATATCCATCTCATCGTCGCTGTGGATTCCAATACGCCCGACAATGAGCAACCATGGGTTTACTTGGCGAGCGTATCTGAGGATCTTCTCGAAGGCTTTTCCATCGAGCAGTGTTGTTTTGATGTCTGCGCCATCTTCTTGTGCAACATCTCGTGACACATCGAGATGTGACTGATAAATTTTTGCAAGTCCGCTGTCGATGATCTCCTCATGGAGTTTTTCCTGTTCTTTAAATCTGAAGACTTTCCCTGCCTCCTCACTCAAAACTCCAGAGATGCTATGAAATGCTGCGTAGTGGAAATAGGGATCAAAGGCGGCGATTGCCTCAACCGGCTTGTTGAGCGCTTTTCCAAGGGCAATGCCGGTTTTGAGACCTCCAAATGAAAGGGGGCTGCCGTCGACCGCAACAACGATGGAACCACCATTCATTGGAGCGGTGTCCTTGACCACCAGTACGTCGGACGTTCGTACTCGTCTGACTACACGTTCGCAGACGCTTCCGATAACGCTGTCTTTGACTGCACCGAGGCCTAACGATCCGATGATGGAAAGATCATACTTATTGGTATTAATGTCTTCGACAAGAACCTTGAAGTTGCGTCCTTCGAGGCCCAGCGTTTCGTGGGGGACATTGGCATCGCCGCATTTCTTGGTGACGACGTCCATGTAGGAGTCCGAAATGATCTCAAGGCCACGTGTGATTAGCGAATCATGGATCTGGCGCTGCCGCTCAAGTTCCTTTTCTCCCTGATATTCTTCGGGTAGTCCCGCTTCCATTTGCTTAAAACGCCGATCATGCATTTTCGCAGCATAGACGTGGCTCCCGACAACTTTCCCACCAAAGGTTTTGGCGAGGGATACCCCAATGTCGAGGGCCGCATTGGAGTGATCAGAGTTATCGACAGGGACATAAATGCTCTTGTACATCAAAGCCTCCTACTCAATTGCTACGCTTGACGAAACGATGGAATTCAGCTGGGAACAAGAAACCGCTAGTCTAGCATCTTGACGGATTTAAGATCAATGTGACTAGAACGTTTTATCTCTCCACATCATCTCTTGACCTGAAGGTGCCTACATGTAATCGTAATGGTGTCTCCTGAGAGGACCCAATACGCAAAATATATCGCGCGAGCAAGATATGAGCAACGATTCTGATGCCCCACATCACAAGGCTGGTGTTGCGGTTGATCGTGTTGGGGATGCCCTCAAACGAATTACTGCGCGACTCGGTCACACATGGCCTCAGGGAGGAGGGGTCGGATCTGTCACACTTCCATGGGGGTATTTTGCGAATGTGATTGATCTGGGTGGAACTGGCTGTGCCATTACGGCTGATGGTGTTGGATCTAAGGTCCTGATTGCACAAATGATGGATCGATATGACACCATCGGAATCGACTGTGTCGCAATGAATGTCAATGATCTCCTTTGTGTTGGGGCGAAGCCCATCTCGATGGTCGAATATATTGGGGTGCAGGATCCACACCCTGATATGCTTGAAGCCATCTCGATTGGTTTGTGTGAGGGCGCAGTACAGGCTGAGATCTCTATTCCAGGTGGGGAAATTTCGCAGATTCCAGAAGTTGTTACGGGACATAAGGATGGGTATGGGTTTGACTTGGTTGGAATGGCAATCGGTGTGGTGGCTCTTGATCAGGTCATCATCGGGCAGGATCTTTGTGTGGGAGATGCGATCATTGGGATAGAGAGTAATGGCATTCACAGTAACGGCCTGACGCTGGCCAGAAAGGTTCTTTTTGAGCAGGGCCAATACACCGTTGACTCTCGACTTTCAACGCTGCCTTATACACTTGGTGAAGAGCTACTACGACCAACTTCTATTTATGTCAAAGAAGTGATGGATATTCTCGGCAGAGGGGTGTCTGTGAAGGCCATGATTCACATTACCGGTGATGGATTGCTCAATTTGTCACGGGTGAAAGCGAAGGTCGGGTTTCGTCTCGACCATGTACCAGAAGCAATGCCAATCTTTTCTCTTATTCAACAGGTAGGGGGCATTTCACATGAAGAGATGTTTGCCGTGTTCAACATGGGTATCGGTTTCTGCATTATTGTTGAGGCGACTAACGTTGATTGTGTGTTGTCAACTGTACACTCTCACGGGAAACGAGCCCTGAAAATTGGTGAGGTGATTCCTGATGAGCATCGGCGCGTATTTATTGAGCCCTATCGTCTTGTTGGCCAGGGAAAACAATTTTTAAAAGCGTAGTACTTCTTAAATTTGCAATGTACGCTATCACGCCCGTTATTTCACTTGTTGGTTGTGGGGGACGTTATGAATATCATCACCTGCCCCTTGAAGCTGAAAGGGTGGGGTGAGACGTTTGGTTCAATCTGACGTTATGTTTTATGGCCTGTGTTGCTGTGGAAAGTGGGGCTTCGTTTCTCTGATGGATTGCAGGACTTTAACCGATAATTACCGACAATGCTCCGTTTTGCCCTCATGGCGTGGGGAGTCTAACAATTTTCTTTCAGTATGCCTGCTTTCTAGTCTCGTCCAGTGTGCCTAGTTTTTAGGCAATACGATGAAATCGATAAAGCCAGTTGTGTGAACTTCAAGGTTGCCCTCACGCAGTTATGCACAGCGCCATGTGTGTAACAAAATTCGTGTCAGAAAATCCAATCGTCTGAACGCCTGTATTAAAGCATGAATGGTACATCTGACGCGTGGAAACACTGTGTTTATTGGGGGAAAAGGCAACTTTATGCTAAAAAGCGCAACTAAATTTTGGTCTGCACACAACACATGTTTTGTCAATAGAAAATAGTGTTTGTTTTTATGAATAGCACTTTATGCACAGGATAACGTACTGTTTTTTAGCGAAAACAAGGGAGATTTGGTTATTGACAATGATGTAATTGGCTCATCGACTGAAAAAAAACGAGTTCGGATAGAAGTTTGGCTCGGCTGGGTGAAAACCGAGGCATTGTGCTCGATTCAGAGAGGGAGAGTCTGACCTTCCTACGTATTGGTGACACCCGGTTTAGTCCACCCAAATATAGAGATTTGCATGGAGTGTTGTGGCACTATCTGGCTGGTGGCCACAACGCTCAGTAGGCGATGCTCAAGGGCGTAATTGTTGCTTCACTCGAAGTTTGGCATCGATGAAGTCTTTGTGATCGAGATGCAGCAGTGTCGTCACTTTTCTGATCAAATGCTCTTCGTACTTCTCTAGATCCGCGTCCGCAAAGGCCACTGTCCAGAGGTATTCCAGCACGAGGATTTTCCGTTCTCGCGGAAACTGTTCATTAATCAATGCGGCAAACTGAAACATATCCGTAGCTTGGTTAACCTCTTCTTCTGCCAGTGCGATGAGCGTTGCTGTCTCATTTGATGAGAGTTGAAAGGCCGATTGGATAGCCGCAGTTACCGCGTGGCGTTCCTCATCCTTTACTTCAAAATCCGCACGGGCTATCTCAATGAGAAGCGCTGCAGTGGCGAGCTGCAGCGCGTGTTCAGAGGTGTCTGGCTTGTTGTCGGGGACCGCCGAAATTTTTTCTTGAAAAAACGCTTTAATGGATTGCAACATGGAGATGCCCTTCAGATCGGAACCTTGTCAATGGTATCCGCAACCTCATCGATTGCATCATCAACCTCTTCGAGTGCATCATCAGCGATATTGCCGGCAACGGGAATGACAGAAATCACGGCCCCCACTCCAGAAATCATTGCACCGACGCCACGCATCGGGACGGTAATAGCTTTGGTAAAAAAACACCCGGTGAGATACATCGCTATCATCACTAATAAGACAACTTTAATCAGATTCACTGTTTTCTCCTTCCATGGGGTTTGTGAGGTTATAGTGTATGACATTTAAGTTGCCATGAGCGGACAGGAAATTTGTTTTCTTTTTTCAACTCGTACTATCGCCTTAGGAGTAGCATAATCCAGCGCCAGAGATTGAGGAGACTTGCTAGTGATGCGGCGACATAGGTAAATGCTGCGGCAGTGAGGATTTGGCGAGCACCCTGCATGTCTTGCTTTGACAGATACCCGCCGCGTTGCAATATTGGCAGTGCGCGGCTAAAGCTTGCGTCCCATTCGACTGGAAGTGTAATGAGATGGACAAGGGTGGAGATGCCCATGGTCAGAATGCCGGCATACAGTACGATCAACCCTGCGGCTGGAGTTTGTGTGATCATCGCAACAATTGGAATGCCCATCGTGATTCCAGCACCAATCTTCTCTGCGCCTTGAGCCACGCCAATTAAGCGGGTGCGTTGTTTGAGTGGAGGATATCCTGATTGGTCTTGCATCGCATGACCAACTTCGTGTGCCGCAACGGTCACCGCGGTCAGTGATTTCTTGTCGTAGTTGTCTTGCGTGAGCCTGACGGTTTTGGTCATTGGGTCGTAGTGATCTCCACTTGGGGTGGTTTCGACCTTTACATGGCCCATATTCATGAGGTCGAGCAGATGCCTCGCAAATTCCCCGCCGGTTCCTTGAAAATCTTGGCGTGGCGTGCTGTGTTTCTTAAACACTCGCCGGGTCCACAATTGAGGTCCAAAGACAATGGCCAGAACAAAAATCAAAAAAATGATAATTCGCATGTGTTTCTCCTGTGTAACGCTGGTTATTATAGCAATCTGTTTTGTCAGGTAGGTATTGATGCCGAAGGATAAACTTGGAGGGCTGAATCTAGACTCTTGACTTCCCTGTTAAATCGCGCCATGTTCTCCGCAACCGATGTCCTACGCCTTGCTTATTATCGTTCATATCTAGATTGCAGAGAGGGGAGGCGCCAATGTCTGTATTTGATATCGCCGCCATTCTCATTGGTTTAGCGGCATTGTTTGGGTTTCTCAATCATCGATATCTGAAACTTCCGCATACTATTGGCTTGTTACTGATTGCCCTTTCGGCATCGAGCGTGGTCATTTTTGCTGATGCAACTCTTCCGGGGAGTGAAATAGGAATAACTATCTCAAAGCTCCTTGCACAAATTGACTTTCATGAGACGGTGATGCATGGGATGTTGAGCTTTCTCCTCTTTGCTGGGGCGTTACATGTCGACTTCATTGCTATGGCAGATCGCAAGTGGCCAATTTTGACATTGGCTACAGTTGGTATCCTCACGTCAACGTTTGTGATTGGAACCGCACTGTGGTTTGTGCTTGGCTTACTTGGGTTGTCGCTGCCGTGGATATGGGCGTTGGTGTTCGGTGCTCTCATTAGCCCGACGGATCCGGTGGCAGTGCTTGGAATTTTTAAGACCATCAATGTTCCGTCTGCACTGGAAGCAAAGGTGGCTGGCGAGTCGCTATTCAATGATGGAGTAGGGGTGGTGGTGTTCACTATTCTGCTTTCTATTGCCGTTGGAGGAGACTATGGGCAGGTAGGGCCGAAGGATGTCATGATCGTGTTTCTCCAAGAGGCAGTCGGCGGAATTTTGTTGGGGCTTGTGGCTGGATATGTCGGCTATCGCGCGATGCATGTTATCGACGAATATGTCATTGAAATTCTTATTAGCTTAGCGTTGGTAATGGTGACTTATGCAATCGCAATCAAAGTCCATATGAGTGGGCCGATCGCGATGGTGGTCGCTGGCCTCTTCATTGGGAATCAAGGCGCGCAGTTTGCCATGTCTGAAACAACTAGAGAACATCTGTTTCACTTTTGGGAGTTGATGGACGAAATTCTTAATTCAGTGCTCTTTCTTCTGATCGGCCTAGAAGTTCTGGTGGTAAGTTTTTCGATTGATCACATCTCCGCTGCAATTTTGGCAATTCCTATCACGTTGCTTGGGCGGTCGTTTGGCGTCGGAATTCCGATGGCTGCACTTTCAGTACGTATGACGTTTACACAAGGGGCTATCCCCGTGCTGATATGGGGTGGTCTTCGTGGTGGTATTGCTGTTGCGTTGGCATTATCGTTACCAGAAAACGAGTTCAAACCACTTATTCTGACTGCGACGTATGCTGTTGTAATCTTTTCTATCGTGGTTCAAGGCATGAGTATGAAAGCTCTCGTCAAACGAATTGTCCCCTCCAGATCATAGCAACATAGGAGAATGATTCAGGAGAGTAGTTTCACCGCGCCGTGGTGGTGCTCAAATCGCCATATTCAAACGCTGTGGGGGGTACTCTTCAGGCGCAATAACTCCATGGTTCTCAAATACGAACGGCTTGAGTTGCAGGATGGAGATTTTCTCGATCTCGCATGGACTGCGCGTGAGGATGGTCCGATCGTTGTTGTGCTTCATGGATTAGAGGGTTCCTATCGATCTCACTACATCCCCGGAATTCTCGAGACGATTCATTCTCACGGGTGGCGCGGTGTCCTTGTCCACTTCAGAGGTTGCAGTGGCGAACACAATCGCTTGTCGCGTGCCTATCATTCCGGAGACACTAGTGATTTCGCTGCTGTCATCCGCCATATCAAAATTTGTGAACCGGGAGTCCCATTAGTGGCATTAGGATATTCGATGGGCGGGAATGTCTTTCTGAAATGGGTGGGAGAAACTGGTGCGAACAACCCTTTATGTGCTGGTATTGCCGTGTCGCCCACGTTTGATCTGCATCTTGCAGCGCAGGAATTGGATAAAGGATTTTCACGCTTGTATCAGTGGTATCTTGTAAAAAGGCTGGTCAACAAAATAAAAATGAAATCTCAGACCGCATCGTTTCCGTTTGATGTGGAACAGATAACTACGCTCAAGACATTTCGTGACTTTGACGATTACGTTACTGCCCCGTTACACGAATTTGCAGGGGTCGACGACTATTACACTCGTTCAAGTTGCGGGCCCTATCTTTTGGATATTCGTATTCCTACACTGATTATTCACGCAAAAGATGATCCATTTTCGTCTGTCGAAGCTATTCCAACGGTCGATCAACTTTCACCGATTGTCAGTCTTGAACTTAGTGCGCGTGGTGGACATGTGGGGTTTGTCCAGGGAACATTTCCTGGGAAAGAAGAGTATTGGCTTGAAAAGCGAATACCAGAATATTTCAAACAGTACATTACGTAAATGATTAGTCCTGAGAAAATCCCACTCGACCGATACCAGGGAGTTTGATGGCTGGACGGCGGACATCTACACCGAACACCAACCCAATAATATTCACCTCAATCCCTTCTCGCCATGCCGCTGTCATTCCAACGAGGCCGGCGAGAGAGAGTTGATAGCCTGTTCCGCTTGGCGTTCGGGCGAGGATAGTGCTGTTCTCAAGAAAATCCTTACCGATTGCCGTTGGCGGAAGGTGCAGTCGAAGCTCGGGTACATGCCGTCCGACAAAAGCCGTAAAAGTATTGCTGTTTGGTCCTGGCCATAGGCGGTAGTCCCATGTGTAGGGATATGTGCCAATTGCGTCAGCGATGTGGAGGATTGCTTCTTCGGCGGCTTGTCCTCGTAGGTCGACGAGAATCTCAGGTTGGTTTCCAAACCAGAGTCGGTCTGGAACATCGACATATGAAGCCAGCACAGCACGATTGGAAAACCTACGCCACCCAATTACATCATGGACCACAAAATGCTGATCCTGTGATCTCTTCGTGGCAATCCAAGTATGAACGCCAAAAATTCCTCGCCAGTTAAATGCGCGTGCGGCATAGATCTGGACAATGGCTTCTGGAATCTCAGGGGCAGGCGCAATCTGCGCACTGACTCGGCTGGCGGTCCGCCAGTCTCGATCCAGATGCACCTGTCCACACGCGATGCTTAGGACAGGCCCGATCAGGACAACGGTGGAAACAATGCTTAGTCGTTTTGCCCATTTCATGTTGTTCACCTGATGTGTACGTGGATTGGGCTTTGTGCTTGGCTCAGCACAAGGGAAATTATACAGTGCATTCAAATTGTCTAAGAAATTATAGCAGTCCTGCTAAAAATGATGATTGCTGAACGCCAAATGGTCAATATAGTGGGAAATTGCTTGGATGGACAGACCGAGGTACGAAGGGGGAGACAGTGACCAAGGTCCCATAGTATCATTATCAGATGTAGAAGAGGTTAGAAATGTCGCGTATCTGCTTTCACTTTCAGCCTAAATAACCGAGCAGTTGCAATTGTTTAATCGAAGGTGGTTCGTGCTGGCTCCTTGCTCTGTCGTGCGATTGGGTCCCTTTGCTGTTTGGAGTACCCTCCCACAATTGTGATTGTAGTGGCTATGCAGGCATTGGATTTTAGCATGGCGCTCGACGTCCGCATGTAGTCAGGGGGGCGATGGCTCTGTGGCATTGCAATGGCATCTCTATATAGTTCGATGTAGAGAAGGGACGCTTTATACGGGTATTTCCACTGATGTTGCGCGACGTTTTGCGGAGCATCAGGACAATTCAAACAAGGCGGCAAAATATCTTCGCGGTAGAGGGCCATTGGAGTTAGTGCTTGCGAAGGCCATTGGAGACAATAAATGCGTTGCACTGAGTGTCGAACGTCAGATTAAGAATCTTTCAAAATTGCGGAAGGAAGCGGTACTTATACAAAACGATATTATCGATGGGATGGTGATACGCGCCGAACGGCGTTGCCTATAAGATTTCTCTGGAGGGGGCGATGGAGTTTCTTGTCATGGCTTACGATGGTAAAGATGCTGAAGCTAAAACGCGAAGGCTTCAAGCGAGATCAGCGCATTTGGACAACATCGTTGCTCTCAAGGAGACAGGTGTGTTTATCAATGGGGGAGCAATTTTGGACAATCAAGGTAATATGATCGGCTCAACGCTGTACATGAATTTTGAGTCTCGGGCCGCATTAGATCTGTGGCTTCAATCCGATCCCTATGTGACTAAAGGCGTATGGATTGATGTTGAGGTGATGCCGATTCGCTTGGTTCCGCCAATGTGAATCGATAAAAATCTTGTTGTGGCAAATGAATCTCGACTGCCGGATCATGAGGTCAACGAATGGATGTGACGAAGTCCAATTGGCTTGAAGCTACCGGTCAGATGTGGAAACTGTATTTAGCACTTCTCAGTTGCGGGATTGCGTTGATTGCCTTTCCCTTTGCCGTGATTGCCTTGATTGCTGGGCATGGCCCAATCATGCCCTATTTGGTTACTGGAACTGTGCTCAGTATCGTGATAGTGCTCTGGCTGATGTGGTCGCTCCGCTGTCTGACTTGTCACCGCTCGCTGGTGTGGAATATGATCACGACACGTTCGCATACGACTTGGTTGGTTGATCTCGTACATTTAGACACATGCCCGCACTGTTCGCACGCTCTCCGACCTCGCCGACAGGGACGTAGCCGATAAGAGTGCTAGTGATGCGACAAGCCTCGAAGAAGTTGAAAAACACATCCATGGTCGTTGAGATAAAGCAGGTTGAGACCCTCTCGCATACATGTGACGGATGCCAAGGCAAAGGCCCTAGGCGGTCGTGTTGTGCGACCTATGAAGTTTGTATTACACCAGATGAGATGGAAGCCATTGTCGGTGTATTTCCAGAGGCATCGAAGTTTTGCCCCGATTTGAAGAACAGGGATGGTTTCCAGAATGTTTTTGAAGAGACAGATGATGGACTGATTAGTCTCGATACGACAGAAGACGGACTGTGTGTCTTTGCCTACCAGTCAGAAGATAAGACTCGTTGTGGGCTTCACAGTGCCGCCGCACATTTGAAGATTCCGTTTGACCAGGTCAAGCCAGCGGTATGTCTTCTTTGGCCGCTAAGTATTTCAGATGATGATCCACAACAGCTTTCGATTGCAGAGGATGCGCTGGCGTTTCACTGCAATACGCGGTGTGAATCTAGCAAGCCGATCTCTCAGAGAGCCTTAATGGATACGATCGAGCAGGTCTATGGAACGGATGTGCGTATGCAGATTGTGAATGCTGCAGAAGCAGGATGCGAGCGCACGACGATTTTATTGCAATGGCCAGAGTCAGCACTTTAATGAGTGACGCGTAACGGTCATAGGCGTGATGGAGCTTCAAGAAGATAAAGAAATTCACCTTGCACGGTTAAAGCGCTTTGCCACATGGCTTGACGACCGTATCCCTATTCCTGGAACAGACCAACGCGTCGGTCTCGACGCTATCATCGGATTTATTCCGGTTGTCGGAGACGTGTTCACATCTGTGACGGCACTCTATATTTTGCGTGAGGCATGGAGGCTTGGTGTGCCGAAGACAATTCTCATGCGCATGATGTGGAATGTTGGGATCGATTTCATCTTAGGGGCGGTTCCTGTCGTCGGGGATCTGTATGATGTCTATTTGAAATCCAACCTGAAAAACGTGCAGCTTCTTATCGAGTACCTTGAACGCGAGTTTGAACCTGATACAAGTATTTGTAATCACCATGAACCATGACTAGGGAAAGAAGCTTGAAGATCACGGTGGTATACAAATACTTTTCGACTACCATGATGTCGATGAAAAGCAAAAACCTCAGATGTTAGGGGTGATCATGGAGTGTGAGACCTGCTCCGTGGAGATAGGACATAGTAAAGTAGGCGATATATAACCCACCACCCAATAGACAGAAACAACCACGCGATGGCAAGAATCGTGCCTATCAATATTCCGCTCTCAACCCCTGCGGTGAAGATCGAAAAAAGAACAATAAAGCACGTGAGAAGAAGAAGAAGAATTTGACCTGAGGTATGAGCATGGTCAAGCCAGGTTTCTTGTGCTTGGCCGTTCGTAGTCTTGTCACTGTTTCTCATGAGCGAATTCCCGCTGATAATCATAGCAACCTGAGCTAACCTGCGTTGAGAGAGGGCACGAGACGGAGTATGTTTCTAGGAGCGTGAAGGTGCTGTGTTACTCTTTTCGTGTTAATTGATTGGCGTAAAACAATGGTTTCTGAAATTCGGCGGTGAAAACTTTGTCGGGATAAGTATTAACAAGTATCAAATTCAAAGGTTTAAATAATTTTTTGTACAATTAGATTTCCTCTTTTTTCACAAATTAATTCTTTAATATATTTTCGTTTACCTGCAAAGAAATAGTCATATGCCTTTCTTGCTCCAGGAAAAGGCACCTTTTTAACTTTCTTATGATAAATATCATCAAAATAAATAATTCCATTTTTTGATATTTTCGTCCATAAATTTTCAAGGATTGCTGTATGGCCACTATATAAATCTACGTCGGCATTCAGGAATGATATTTTCTTAATTTTGTTTGCATGTTTCGGTAACGTGTTTTCAACGAATCCTTTGACCAATTCGACGTTTTTGAAATTTTTTTCGTAAATATGCAATTCCAAAATCCTGCTTATAAATTTTTTATTATGTCTGATTTTTTCATTAGGTGAATGTGACCATTCTCCATTTTTCGGATCTCTAAAAGACCTATCTTGAGGATTGATAAATCCAAAACCTTCAAATGAGTCGAAAGCATGAACTTTTTTCCCCTGCTTCCACTCGTTTATGATATGACAGATTGCTATTAAAGATCGGCCTCTTCCAATGCCACACTCAACAATGTCGCCTTTAATTTTTTGAGTCATTAGCAAGTATTTTTTTACACTCTCAAAATACTGAATATTATCTGAATTAAATGCGTGAAAGTAATCACTTAGTTTCGGATGTTGCTTCATCGTATACTTCGAACACCATACACTCTGGTCTATCCTTATCCTCACACTTCCCACCCCTTGCAGAATATTTGATTTTTGCTCTGTCGGCTGAGTATACCATTTTATTCCTAATAGAAAGCTTTGGCCTCGACGAGGTGGAGTATGCCTAGGGGCATGAAGGTGTTCTGCCCCGTCATTTTACTACCGTAAAATAATCGTTCTAGATTTTTTTGTTGAAAAATTACTTAGGAAAAGTCTTAACATTAAAGACTCAAAATATCATCTGTATGATTTAAGCATAAGGGGAGTTCTGTTTCCTAACGCATCCTCCCTAACGCGCAATATATAACACTTTTTTAAAACTCTATGCAGATAGTTTTTACGAAAATGAGAGGAAGCAACGGGGATTTTAAATACTGGGGCGGTCTGTTACCAGGTGAAATCCTGGGCAGTGGTTTACAGTGCGAGGGGTGGATTCGAGTTGTTGAGTTTTGCCTGCGATAATGCGAGGTCAATTGCTGCTTTAATGTCGCGCTTGGTAAACGGTTTGCTGAGTTGGGTTCGAGGATCTGTGCCGAGCACACATTGGAAGGCAAGCGTGCCCGTGTAAGCGGTCATGTAGACTACAGGAACATCAAATTGATCTTGTGCGATTTGTGCGGTTTTGATTCCGTCCATTCGCCCCTCTAGGCGGATGTCCATCATAGCAAGGTCTGGGCGCTCTCGTTTCATATGTTCAATGGCAGCTTCGCCTGTGGAGACTGTCCCTGCTACGACATATCCTAGCTTTGGAAGCGTGATGGATAGAACATTTGCGGCGGCGGCATCGTCCTCCACAACCAGAATTCGTGGGGGGGGAAGGTCAGACGAATCACCTGAAGAGGGGCTTTCGGAGGCGTTTTCGGCGTTAGAATTCATCACTCAAAATTCACACATGACTGCAGAGTAAAGCGCGTAAAATCAACCAAAATGGCAACAAACCGTTCTAGAATAAGGGAAAGTGCCCCTGAAAAATGTGACCTAGATTGCAAATTATTTACCTAGACGGATTTATTTCTGCCTATTGTCAGTGTTAACTTAGCTCGTGATGCAGTTGCTCTAGTTGCTTGCATTGAACCCAACGCAAGATTATTTGGGTTGAGGCGATCGCATGGCAAGACGTGATATATGCTGCGATCTATGCGAGTCTTGTGTGTTTGTCTAGCAGGGTAGCATTCAAGATGTAGTAGTCTCTCAGGGAAAAACACCTTTCGGAAAAAAAGTCATCGTAGCAATGTTTGGTTTCATAAACGGGCTTTTGAGACGCAGTCACCGTGAGCGGTTACGCTTTGCAAAATTTCCATCTCATTGGCTTGAAATTCTCAAGACCAATGTTCCGCTGTACACTCAATTGAGTGCTTCTGATCAGGATCAGCTGAAGTGGCGAGTTCAAGTATTTCTTGCGGAGAAACGATTTGAAGGATGTGGGGGGCTGACGATTACAGATGAGATGATCGTGACCATTGCTGGACATGCGTGTTTGTTATTGTTGCGTCGAGATACGGACTTTTATCCAGAGCTCTATTCAATATTGCTGTATCCCAGTGCGTTTTTGGTCCCCGTAAAGCGTGATTTTGGTGACGCGCCTGGTATTGTTCATGAGGGGGTGGATGCTCTCTGTGGTGAAGCGTGGCCGACGGGAGCGATTGTGCTTTCGTGGGATGAAGTGTGCAAGGCATCTTTGGATGACCGCGATGGAACAAACGTGACAGTACACGAGTTTGCACATCTTCTTGACATGGAGGGTGGAGCGGCGGATGGTACACCAATCTTAAGGAACCATAAACAGTATATGGGGTGGGTGAAGGTCTTCGAAGCGGAGTTTCAATATCTTCGTCGGGCAAGGCGGCGGGGTCGTTCAACAGTGTTAGACAAGTACGGAACCGAACACCCTGCAGAATTTTTTGCAGTGGCAACCGAAGCATTTTTTGAGAACCCTACTGCACTGAAACAACAGCATTCCGCATTGTACAGTGCGATCAAAGGATATTATCAACAGGATCCGGTTATGTGGCTATTCCGCAAGAAGTGATGGGAGCACGCATTTTACGACTTGGGGAACCAGTCTGATGCGTTAGTCGAAGAAGTGGTGCCAGCCGATCAGATTGCTGGAATGGGATGAGCCTACAAGGAGATTGAGAGGAATGTCCAAGTATGAGGGATTAGAGAGAGCATCAGAAGCGACATGAGTTTGGAAAATGGAAATGGTGTCCGTCGCTTTTTGGTGTTTTCATAGCACTACATACCAGAACGAAATTTGTTTTGTGCACCTTCCCTTTTCGGCGTCGCTGTGCGTGCAGTATTCGTAATAACGGAAGACCATGATGAGATCAGTGCCAGATCGGCTAGTGTGCCATGAAGAGTGACAAACAGACATACTGGAATGCCAATATCCGCTTGATTATCGGGTGCCTTTTGGTCTGGTTCACGACATCCCTTCTGTTCGGGATTGTGTTGGTTGAACTACTCAATCACGTCAAGTTTGGGGGATATCGGCTAGGGTTCTGGTTTGCTCAACAGGGATCGATATGCACATTTGTGGGGATCATTTTTTTTTACGCTTGGCGTATGAACATCATTGATCGAAAGTTTGGCGTTCAGGACGATTGACACGGACCTGGTAGTGGAACTCCAAACCCTTACGTATTGTGTCGTAGGCTTTAGCTTTGTGCTCTATATAGGCATTGCGATTTTGTCTCGAGCCAGGTCAACTAGCGAGTTTTACGTGGCTGGGGCTCATGTTCACCCGATCACAAATGGGATGGCTACTGCTGCGGATTGGATGTCGGCGGCGTCATTTATTTCGATGGCGGGGTTGATTGCGTTCCTAGGATACGAAGGCAGCATTTACCTCATGGGCTGGACGGGAGGGTACGTGCTCCTCGCTATGTTGCTCGCTCCGTACCTTCGCAAGTTTGGGAAGTACACGGTCCCAGAATTTATCGGTGATCGATACGATTCTCAGGTTGCGCGTGTGGTCGCTGTTATCTGCCTAATCTTCATCTCCTTTACCTACGTCGCCGGGCAGATGCGGGGTGTTGGGATCGTCTTTTCTCGTTTTCTTGGGGTCTCTGTTGAGGTAGGACTCTATGTTGGCATGGCTGTTGTGTTTACTTACGCTGTTCTTGGTGGCATGCGTGGGATTACTTACACGCAGGTTGCACAATACTGCGTGCTGATATTTGCGTATACGGTTCCAGCGGTATTTATCTCCTTCCAGTTTACCGGCAATCTTGTTCCTCAATTGGCGTTGGGCTCTCAGTTGAGTGATGGCTCTGGATATCTGCTTGAAACGCTGGATCGGGTGCTCGTCGATCTTGGGCTCGCGTCTTACACCGCGCCATTCAACCAGAAGTCGATGATTGATGTTTTTGCCATCACCTTGGCATTGATGCTTGGAACTGCGGGGCTTCCACACGTTATTGTACGGTTTTTCACCGTTCGCAAGGTTCGCGATGCGCGACGCTCAGCCGGTTGGGCTCTGGTTTTTATCGCTTTGCTTTATACATCAGCACCGGCTGTTGGTGCACTGGCTATGATGAATTTCGTGACCACAGTTAATGGCCCTGATGGTCATGGCCAGGTCTACAGAACCATGCCGTCATGGTTTCACACTTGGGAAGATTCTGGTCTTATCGCGTGGGTTGATCACAATAATGATGGCAAGGTGCAATATGCTGCTGGCAATGCATTGACCGGGAGCGTGACCGACGCACCGCATTTTGATAGTGATCGTCGAGGTATATATGGCGAACGGCTAGTGACAAATCCCGGAGAGGGACATATCGCTGACGGTGCGTCGTTCGCTAACGAGATCTACGTTGATCGTGACATCATGGTGTTAGCTAATCCAGAAATTGCTGGGCTTCCAAATTGGGTGATCGCGCTTATTGCTGCCGGGGGAATAGCGGCCGCACTTTCAACTGCGGCAGGGTTGCTTTTGGTGATCTCCGTCAGTGTGTCTCATGATCTTCTCAAGAGCACGATTGCACCAACGATTAGTGAAAAGCTCGAATTGATGGCTAGTAGAGTGGCGGCCACAGGCGCGATCTGCATTGCGGGATATCTTGGACTACATCCACCAGCCTTTGTCGCACAAGTTGTGGCTTTTGCATTTGGCCTGGCAGCGGCATCGTTGTTTCCTGCTCTGTTCCTTGGCATCTTCAGCAAAAGGATGAACAAGTGGGGCGTCATCTCCGGCATGCTCACTGGGCTTATCTTCACCATGGGCTATATTGTTTGCTTAAAAGGGATATTTATCATGCCGCTCTATGCAAATACTCCGGAAAATTGGCTCTTTGGGATCTCTCCAGAGGGGATTGGGACAATCGGGATGATTCTCAATTTTTCCGTGGCTTATGCTGTTTCACGAGTCACAAGTGCTCCGCCTGAGCATGTCCAACAACTTGTAGAACGGATCCGGGTTCCGAGGTGACGGGTTGCGCTAGGGTGAGATTTAATCCGGGTATCTCGAAGACAGGGTTCCGAGTGGATTGGTGGGGGAATTCAGAAGGAGAAAAGGCTCTTGCTCATCAAAGGGAAAGGGTGGCTCCGGAGGCGAGGCTTAAACTCATACGGGCGCTTCCACCTACCTTCCTCTCTCATCGCTCCCCAAGCATTCCAGAGCCTGCATCGGTTTTTTGAAACTTTCTTTTGAAAATCAGATGCAATTCTGCTCGTGCGATACGCTATCCTTAACCCCAGGTAATTGAAATGAGGAAGAGTAGCTGTGACCAAACCAATGATCAAAACTAAGATTGTTAGCCATTTGGCCACGAAGGCCGGGCTGACCAAGAGAGCAATAACAGAGAGCCTTGATGAATTTGTGGCGTTGGCTTACAAGGAGGCCAAGAACACTTTTCTCCTTCCCGGTATAGGGAAGCTTGCTGTTAGCAATCGTAAAGCGCGAACGGGGCGAAATCCTCAGACTGGTGAATCGATTAAGATCCCCGCTAAAAGGGCCGTGAAGTTTCGGGTAGCCAAGGCGTGCAAAGATGGGGTTCTCGGACTGAAAGGGTAATGGGGTAAATGTTAAGCAATGACCCCATTGATGGTGGTGCAACACGATGGCGATGGAAGCCGTAATTCTCAGCGTAATTTTCTTGAGTGCTGTCGAAACTCTGTAGGTGACGGGGCTTCAACGAAATAGAGCAGGTGGGTTCTACACCGACAATCTGATGCCCCGAACCCCAGTAGTGGAATGTCTGTGCCAGAGAGTAGCATGAACGTTGTTGCCCAGTGATGCTCGTGTCGTTCGGGGTCATGGGAATACCATATGCTGACGATAGGGAGAACTTGTCGCAGGTAGTCGATGTGCCAATGAGGAGAGGGAGACACGCGACGATGGTGCTTTAGACGGGCACGAACACCTCCGGGGCCGAATCCACTACCTATGTAGACATAGATACCTTTTTTCAATGACAACGCTCCGAGTCGGCCAATGTGAATTTTCTGCCGAGTTGTGCTTTTGAGGATGAGCGCATAAGTACCAGGCTTACATGTGGCGGGTTGATCACTGTGAGTTGAGATAACCATTGGCTTAGTTTACGCGGATGATCTTCTTGCGTCGCATTGGTGGGTAGGTTCCTGTCTTGTACTAATGGTAAGGGTAATGCAGGCGGTGCGGGTAAGTCCCAAATTGGAAATTTTCAAGACAAGTACGGCAAGATTGTGTTGAGTGCCAATCATACACAATTAGTCTCGGCATTAATATCAGGTGAAACGACAAAGTGAAGAGATCCGGCATCGGTTTGTTCGAATTGGCCAAATTCTTATAGGAAGATTTATTAGGAAGAAACTTTAGTTAACTGTGAACAATTGAAAAGGTCGATGCTAGCGAACTCTAACTATTCCCCGTCTCTAAGACGGACAGTCTCCTGAGCAAGGCATCTAGTGAGATGCTGGAGCTCCGTAATTTTTCTCCTATTCCCTATATGCATCGGCAGTAAAGATTGAATCGCGATTCGGAGAGGCGTACACTGTATGTGTCGTTGCGTTATATTTGTTGTTCACCACTTGCTTTCTTTAACACGAGGAGGTGAATCATGACATTCAATATAAAAGCGTTTGCTCTCGCATGTGGGATTTTTTGGGGACTCGGCCTTTTCATACTTACGTGGTGGATCATTTTTTTTGAACCGCATGTCATCGGGGAAAAGACCTTTATTGGGTATGTCTATCGGGGCTACACCATCAGTCCGCTTGGAAGCATCATTGGCCTTATGTGGGCTTTTGTCGATGGCATCGTTGGGGGGGCGATCTTCGCGTGGCTTTACAACCTGATTTCTAGAAGAGTCGATCAAAAACCTTGTTGTTGAAGCTATCTAGCCAGCGAATGGACACCAAAACACTCGCACCAATTTCACGGTGGTGCATGTTCATGGAACTGAACGAGGCTCGGACTCGCGTATGATCTATCAATTTTCAATTGGAGGTGTGGTGAAGTCCATAGTGTTCGCACTGGTATTTCTGGTCGGTGGGACTGGCGTTGCGGTGGCTGGAGACGGTGAAGATGCCTTGATTTCTTATCTTAAGGATGACTATGCGGCGACTTTTACGAAGTTGATGGAGTCGGACAAGACCGGCAATCTACGGCCACAATCTATTTTTGGATCACTGTACCGGTTTGGAGAACGTGTGTCGCAAGACCATGAGCAGGCGATGCACTGGTACATAGAAGCTGCTGAAGATGGTTACATGGAGGCTCAATACAATCTTGCCTCAATGTGCGTCGAGGGGAGGGGTGGACCACAGGATTATGCGCAAGCAATGTACTGGTACACGAAAGCCGCTGAGGCTGGCGATACGGGTGCTCAGACCGCCCTTGGCGTGATGTATGCTCATGGGAAAGGTGTGATGCAGGACGATCAGCGAGCGGTGAGGTGGTATCGGAAAGCCGCTGAAGCTGGTGATCGGGGAGCCCAATACAATCTTGCCTCAATGTATTATTTTGGGAAAGGCGTTCCCATGGATTACGTGCTCGCTTATGTGTGGGCCACTCTCGCGGCTTCTGGAGATGGAGGGAATGAAGTTAGGAAACGTGATGCGATTGTCGCGTTTATGACCCCTCACCAAATCGCTGAGGCTGAAAAGTTCATCCGCGAGCGGATGCCGATTCGCTAGCACCTCATCAACCTCGTTGGTTTTATAATTATTGTCCCGTTTGCCATAGTGCTTTTGAATCTTGGACCGCGTGACATAATGTATATGGTCGATGAATCGTCAAACTTGGCATCGATTGTTCAGCGGCGTTAACCCCGACTCTCGTTGTCACGATATTTGTTGTCATCAATCTGTTGGAGCAATCCGGTTGATGCCAAGTAGCCTTGAATCTGAATGCTGGACAAATCGATGAAGCCCAAAGGTTGACAAATGAAATGAGGTAAAGCCCCATGCACTAGAAAGGCTGATGCTTTACTCGAAGGAATCATGTGAAGATATCTACCATGGGCTATAAAGTGTTGCGCAGTAGTGAGGTGGAATGTGCGCGTGAATGATAATGCTCTGCGTCTAACCGGACATGAATGGGGTTTATTGATGGAGAACAAAGATGGCGATTTACGTTTTAGTAGCGCTAAATATATTGAGCATAGTTGTCTGTCATTCCGTAGCAAAACGTAGAGGAGCAAAGTCTGTTTTTTTGGGTTTAATGGGCGCAATATTTGGACCTCTTGCGATACCGTTTGCATTCACCTCCAAGCTCGTCAATAAATTTACAACCTGCTTTCTCTAGGTTCATGATTTGGTCACGTGGGGGCTTGCTTGTTAGTAGTTTCTCGCATCTGAAGCAAAACACCGTCATTAGTCATAACGCATCGTTCTTCCTCTCTCCATTCCCTACATGAGGTGAAGCTTGAGTCGTGTTTTTGGCAGACGTACACTTATTCAGTGATGATAATGTGAGTGAATTCTGAGTTACAATGACACCTCCTTCAACCTGCTTGATTAAGAAAGGTGTAATGTGGTGAAGATTGTTCCGCACAGTCTTCTGGCGATAAGTGACTATCAATCTAAAGTTCTGGTTGGAGAAAACTGTATGCCTTTGATCACGATGCCTCTTCTCGTCATTCTCATTGTGTCCAGTATCGGATGTGAACCCAAGAAGACCGCGGACTCTGTCGATCCGCTTCCCGCAGTAGTCTCCTCCTCTACCTCAGCTGAAGTACCCCAAGGCGACGACTTCTATCACGATGGAAAGGATGCGTTTAATCAGAAGGACTATGCAACTGCCTTAGAGCAGTTCATGAAGGCTGCAGAGTCTGGCCATGCCAAGGCCCATAACTGGATTGGCTGGATGTACTATTACGGAAAGGGTGTGCCGCAGAATAATCAGGAAGCGTTGAACTGGTATACGAAATCCGCAGAGGGTAGCTATGCGATTGCTCAGGTTAATCTTGGCAAGATGTATGAATTGGGGCGAGGGGTATTGCCAGATGCCATCCAAGCGTATAAGTGGTATACCCTTGCTGTAGCGGATGTGTCTATCCAAGAAACACGAGATCGAGTCATCGAACGCCGTGATGAACTCGCACAAAAGATGTCGCAACAGGAGATTGCGGAAGCAAACCGGTTGGCCCGCGAGTGGACACCAACTCGCTAACACCTCATCACGCGACACATACGTATCGATTACGTCAACACGTTCGAAGTCGATATTAGCCATAACACACCGTTTGCTCCTCCTTGATTTATCCCAACATATGAAGGGGAAGATTGAATCCTGTTTCGGTTCGGCGTACCCTGCACACATCATTGTTGAGGAAGTTTTCAGTGCTTTGGTCCCTTCCTCACTGCTACACCTTTTCTTTCCCAACCTTGTCTGATTTCTCAAAAAGAAGAGCCGTCTTGCTGGGCGTTACCCACCCAATGATGTGGAAAATTTATAGAGTGATAGGGATGGGAGTGTTCTGGACAACCTATCCTTACTGATGGTAGAGGACTCTTAGTCCAATAGGGAGGATTGCACTATGGCTACGTCGAGCCCACGCAATTTTCATGTAGGCGATCTCAAGGAACTCTCAGGCTCTATTCTGTACCGGTTTCATGATGATCAGTGTTTGCGCATTGCGGCATCGTTGAGCTACACCACTTTGTTATCGCTGGTACCTCTGCTCGCTATCAGTTTTGCCATTTTTTTCAGCTTTTCCTGCCTTTGACGGGATTCAGCAACAGGTTCAGTACTACGTCTTTCAGAACTTTGTGCCTGCTGCAGGCGATGTTGTGTCTCGCTATCTGCACAACTTCACTCAACAAACAGGCAAGCTGACAACAATGGGAATTATTGGACTGGGAGTGACGGCCATCATTCTGCTTGCCACCATTGAAAGTGCGCTGAATCGAATTTTTCGCGTACGCATCCAGCGCCCACTGGCTTTTCGGGTGCTCATGTTCTGGGCTTTGTTAACTCTGAGCCCGTTGCTTATTGGAATCAGTTTGTCGTTGTCCACGTATCTTTACGCGTTGTCCGCTTGGTTTGATGTCGCTCAGTTCAGTAATTCTCTTGGATCTTCACTAGTCCATGAGGTTGTTCCAAATCTGATCATGGTGATTGAGTTGACCATCTTTTACAGTGCTGTTCCCAACCGCACTGTTCATTGGCAAAGTGGAGTGACCGGGGGCATCTTGGCCGGGGTTCTATTTGCGATTCTTAAGAAACTATTTGTGGGGGGGGTTATTTTAATTTTTTCTTCCTACCATGTCATCTATGGTGTGCTCGCGGCTATTCCTATTTTTCTGATCTGGATGTTTTTGGTTTGGGTCGTCGTCCTTCTTGGGGCATTGCTGACTTCTGCTCTTGAGGACTGGAAATATTCCAGCTACGTCTCAGAACATCCCATGACACCAGCCGAAAGGATGGCGGCGGTGTTGCATGTTCTCCATTTGCTTAAGAGCCAACATCAGAAAGGCGGTGGATTGAGTGATGACGTCCTCGAACGCGAACTTGGCGTAGCTACTGTTTTTGAAATTATGCGAGACCTCCAGCAGTCCGGTTACTGCTTGCCAGTAGAGAATCACAAGTGGGTACTCGCTCGCGATTTAGATGAGGCCAATTTGGATGAACTCTATTGCGTGCTTGGGTTTGATCTGACCAAAGCATCCTATAACACTCCAATGTCAGCGGTAGCCATATCCCGTGCAGAAGAAGCACGTTCGCAAGCAATGCGCAGACCTTTGTCTGAGGTGGTGGGATAGGTTCAATTTAGAATAGCTCCACTCGTGAGGCGGTGTCGTTCTATTGCATGCTCAAAGAATCCGTATCTTAATATCACCCAAACTCAAGGCCTTCAACCGAGATGAAAATGGCATGGGCAAAAATGATACTTCTCCGCAAAGCCATTCCCTCCCGACGGTGGATATTGAATTGTGTTCCTGTGAGGCGTACACTTCTTCCGCTATGGTGAAAAAATGAATAACATCCCATGATGAGATGTATCCAACTTACAAGAATTGTTGTTATCTTAGTATTTTCGTTCGTTGCCGTTTCGTGCGAAGGGGATAAAAATGTTGAACCCGTATCCCTTCAGCAGCCCACAGTCTCGCAGTCGGTCAAGTCATCAACGCGTGCCTATGTGACAAACAATTCCTCCGGCACCGTCTCAGTGATTGACGTAGACACGAATACGGTCATTGCCACGATTCCGGTTGAGGATGCTCCCAACGGAGTCGCCATTACGCCGGATGGGACTCGCGCTTATGTGACGAACTGGCTTTCTAATACTGTCTCAGTGATTGATGTGACCACGAATACGGTCGTCGCCACGATTCCTGTTGGGGATGGTCCTAATGGGGTAGCCATCACGCCATGAGTTCGACCCTCTAAGGTTTGAAATTATAGTTTTGTGTAGGGTTGGTTAATGCATCCGGTAGTTCCGTGGTTGTTGTTGGGTAATTTGTTAATGTTTATATATTTTTTTTGTTGCTATACCTCACCGTTGCGAGAGTGAAAAAGCAACTGCAAGTTCTTGGGTTTTCTATTTATCCTTGATTGGAAATGGCACAGCGGTGAGTCAAGTGTCCTCAGTCTAGAGGATACAATCTCCCGATGCTTCCAGCGTTGGACTTGGTAAGCCAATCTCGACGGTGAGGATTTATTGTAGGGTGCGCCAATAGATTTAGCAGGCGAAGGCATATTACCGATATGCTGCCCGCTGTGCAAATTGATTACGACAGAAATGATGCTCACACCGCCTCTGCTAGATCTTCTATGTGTGCACGGGTTGCAAGAGAATGCTCAATCCAAAAGCTGACAACTATTGCGTTTTTTGTTCATGTGGTGATGTGCAATGTCCACCAAAATGGAACAAAACATACTGTTCTGATACTTCTCTCCACTTGTTGGCATGATGACACCCGTCGTGTTCTCCCTGCTTTTGGTATTTAGTGTTAGCCAGATTGTACTGGCTGGTAACTATGACGATGGTGTGGATGCGTATAACCGTACGGACTATGTAATGGCTATCCAGAAGTTCAGGCAAGCTGCGGAGACTGGCGATACGAAGGCTCAATTCAATCTTGGATTGATGTACGAGGATGGAAATGGGGTGCCGCAAGACGTTGAAGTAGCGGTGCGCTGGTATCACCAAGCCGCTAAGGCCGGCTATGCGTTGGCCCAAGTAAATCTTGGCCTGATGTACGAGGAGGGAAGAGGAGTGCTGCAAGATGTTAAGGCAGCGGTGTACTGGTACCGTCAAGCTGCGGAAGCTGGCTATGTGTTGGCCCAATACAATCTTGGCGTGATGTACGCCAACGGGCAAGGGGTACCACGAGACTATGTGCTAGCGCATAAGTGCTTTAGCCTCGCCGCGACGACTTTGACTGACAGCGAAGTCAGGAATCTTGCAATCAAGAATCGTGATCGTGTCAAAAACCGGATGTCACCAGAACAACTCGCGGAAGCGAAACGGTTCTCCCACGACTGTATATCGAATCACTAACATTTCATCATGCGACTCACTGCCAGTAAACGACTCTGAGACTTTAAGCGGAACCCGTAGCAGTTTATGCGGCATGAAGTAGATTTTCGTTTGATTGTTTAGACTTCTCTTGTGAGAAAGTTTGCTAAATGTCGTGGCATTTCACGAATGACTCATTGGCGATTAACTCATCGAGTCGTTCGAGATTCCTTGACTGTTCCTGCGATAGTTGCCGCATAAAATCTCCTTGGCCGTCCGCGATGCCAAATATTGCAGTGGGGTGGTGAATATTGTCGACGACAATCTCATCTTTCCAGGCGAATAGACCACCCGATACAACGGGAATCCCGTCGAATTGGCGTCGACCCACGGTATGTTTGAGCAACTGGTGCATTTCTAGCAACATTGCAACTTCTCCCTCAAACCCAGAGCGAATGTCAACACGAAAAATTTTCAATTGACGTTGTTGAGCACGCTGTACTGCTAGTGGATGCAGACAGCCTTTTCCCCCGTCCATGATGATCGCGTTCTTTGCTAGGCTACTGACCATTGTTTCGGTGATTACTGGTGGTCCGACCGCCATGCCGATGAGGAGGTGCGCGTCTCTTGCAGCTAATTCATTGTCAGTCATTCCTTCGACAACTGCCACCGTATTTCCCGGTTTGATATAGTTTAACGCTTGGACAATGACCTCCAACTTCTTCTTGTTTCGGCGCGTAATCACCACGTGCGCGCCACGTTCGACCAGTTTAAGCGCTAACTTTGCTCCCAAGTTTCCGGCTCCGATGATGGTCACCTTTTTGCCACCCATGCTCTGTATTGGGGAAGTCATAAGTTGGCTCAATGCGCAGTCGATGGAATTGACTGTCAGGTCATTTCCTTTGTATGTCAACAGGGTCGAATGTTGTATCGCATCGCGCACGGCACCTTCGATATTTCCCATATCCCCGATCCCATAGGACGTTTTTGGGTCTGGGCCAACTTTTTTTTCTGTGTCAACAAGAATGTACTGGACCCGTCCATCCACAATGCGTGCGATTTCTTCAGAATGGTGTGCTTCGTACACAATCACGCTACCGGCAACTAGTTGTTTAGTATTTCGTATTGGAGAGAAAAACAATCCATGTGTATCTACCTTTGTAGTGTTCCCAATACAAAATCCCGTCAGCTTACCTTCCTTTTTCGCAATTGCTATCACTTGCTTCAATATATTTTCTGTTTGTTCACGATACGACATATCCTACACATCTTCCCAGGTAATTGGATGGTCCGCTTTGAGATCTCGTCTCGCGGTCCGTCCAATCACGATGTCAATATAGCGTGGTTGCAGTCCACCTCCCGGTCCTTTAATCGTCACGGCATCCGATGTGACAATTTCGCCTGCAGGAATATCAATGCGAGAGTACAAGCTTTTCCGCTGTGCATTGATGGTTTCGTACTCGCAGGCTTCGATCTTTTTGACACCATCTCCAAGAACATGGTTGATAAGATGTGAGCAACGCGTTAGATGCCGCATTTCCTCAGGCTCCGAGGAAAGAATGTGGTCTGGACCTTCCAGACTGCGATCCAGTGTAAAATGGCGCTCAATGACGTTGGCCCCAATAGATAATGCCACCTGAGAAACCATAGTTCCAAGCGTATGGTCAGAAAGTCCAACGGGAATCCGAAAACTTTTTTTCAGGGTTTCAATTGCTCTCAGATTCATATCCTCGGGAGCCGCAGGGTATGATGAAACGCAATGCAGAAGAATAACGTTACCGTTTCCCTCACCTCGAATTATCTCAAGCGCTTCCTCAATCTGGCCAAGGGTGGACATTCCAGTGGAGACAATCATGGGCTTTTTGGTTGACGCTATATACTTGAGGAGCGGAACATTGACGAGGTCAAACGATGCAACTTTATATAGAGTGACTCCGAGGGACTCGAGCATGTCGACGCTACTCGTATCAAAGGGGGTCGAGAACATCTCGATGCCTCGCTGACGAGCGTAATCTAATAACTTTACATGGTCGTTGTAGCTTAGTTCCAGACGTTGAAACATTTCGAGCAACGTCTCCTGTTCTCCGAGCGTCGTTTCAGCATACCGTACTGACTTAATTTTGCTGGAGACTCGGCTTGTGCTCTGATACGTTTGAAATTTGATGGCATCACAACCTGTGTCGGCGGCCTGATCAATCAACTGTCTTGCCAACTCCAAGTTTCCGTTGTGGTTCAATCCCGCTTCCGCAATGATCATTGGACGATGCCCTTCTCCAATGAGTCTTCCGTTAAGCGAGACGGTTGTATTAAGAACGGCAGTCGATTGTTTTCGTTTTACCTGAGAGAATTCAGAATGCTGATCGGTAAGAATATCCACGAGATCAAAGGCTTTCAGAAACAAGATCTGGCTATCTGCGTAATTGAATTCGCCCGTGGTTCCTAGTGAGTACAGTTGCTTAAACAATCCCAAATGGCTTTGGACCTTCGCGAGTTCATGCTGGTAGTCTTTATGCAGTAGAGGGTAGACCGCTGGTTGGCGATGCACCGTTCCATCAATAAAATCATGCCGTTGCGCTAATCCCGTCCTGCACACTTGATCAAGCACACCTTCAATTAGCCGCTCTGGTCCGAGGTTGTCGATCGCATCGTTTCGAGAGTAGGCGATTTCAGCCGTTACACAGGTTTTCCCTGGGACGGCACAGTCAACAGAAAATTTCTTCTGTTCACTCAGCCGGTGAAACCATAGTTCAGGGGAATCAAAATAAAGCCAATCCAAGCCATCAGGGAGCACGTACTCTTGATCAAATGCAAGGTACACTGACGTGACGCCTCTAAATGCGAGGGTGCTTTGAAGACCTAACAAGCGACACAAGAAACTAATTGGCATCGTGGAGATGACAATGTCATCTGGCTCTAAGATTATTGATTGATCATTTTCAAGTTGCAACGCTGTCAACACGTTGTGGCGATGTTCTAAGCCCTGAATTCCATGACCTAGCATGACGTTTCCACCTAGCTTCACAATCTTTTCATAGATACGATCGTACACACATCCCGTCCCATACCGTCCGACCGCATTCCATTGTCCGTGATAAAACGGCGTGACACTTTTTCGAAGTTCAATACGCTTCGGTGCCCAACTTGCAGTCATCTCTTCCGTACTGATCCCCCACAATTTTTGCGGGTAATTCTGGAAGAACATGTCCTGCACGGTTGGGCCCACGAGGGCCGACACATACTCTTTATAGTTATGAGCCTTGGCTTTTTCGTCAGGATTGAGATGCTCTAGTTCGGAAAAGATTTTCCGTTTGAGGTCTTGAGGGTATTGGGCAAATGATTCATACGACAATGGGTAATCATAGTATTGATCAAAGTTTGGCCCCTTCACGTTCTTGCACCAAAAATCTCGCGTGATAAACAAGTCGCCGAATTCGCGCTCCCAGAACTCTGTGAGCATCTTATCGGGCGTATGATAGATGTGAGGCCCGACATCAATTAGAAAGTCAGTCCATCGCCATGTGCGAGACATCCCTCCGTGAAACTGTTCCTTCTCAAGAATCGTCACATCCCATCCACGCTCAAGAAGCTTCCAGCCGGACACGAGACCACTGACTCCCGCACCAAAAATATACGCTCGACGTTTCATTTATTTGAGATCTTTACACACGAGTGGGGCTGTTGATCAACATCATCACTTCCATAGAACTAGTGCAAATTCTGCCTTAATTCATCACTGCTTTATGCGTTTCGTGTTCAAACACTTGCCTGTTCTCTTAGGAGAAAACTGGCGCGCCTGGAGGGATTCGAACCCCCGACACTCGGATTCGAAGTCCGATGCTCTATCCGAGCTGAGCTACAGGCGCACTTTATTTGCTCTCCGCCCAGTGTAGCAGTTGTTCACGCGCAGGGCTTTATGTTCGTCTTTGATTAACCCGTTACACAGGTGTAAACCTAAAAACTAGGCACTATCATCGACTAAGGATGTATTTTGATGAAAACGTGCTCATGGGTTCCTATGGTGTTTTTCCAGACTTGTGTGTCATTGAGTGTTTAGGAGAATTTATTTCTCATCCAGTATCCGATAAAGGCTCCAACGACAGCGTATGCCCAAGGATCAACTGGATCGTTGTAGAGAATGATAAACAGTGAACTTCCTCCACATACTATGGTCACCAAGAACGGAATGCCTAATTTGAGTGTTACGATTCGATTCGCAAATAGAAAAATGGCTGTAATTGCAGCTATGGCTACTGAGTTGGTCAAATCAAGATTTGTGGCGAAGTTTAGAATGTCCATCAAGGCGATTAATCAAGTGGGAGTGCGACATGGTCGAAGAACGATACCTTTTTTTGTACAAAGAATCTAGCGATTCTGCAAAGGAATGAATCTAAGGCTTTGCAGCAACGTGACTGGTAATGCATGAGAGCGAGAGTCTTTTTCCCCTATCCCCTCTCTCTCAATTTTGGTTGAAGGGGTGGTGTGTAATAATGATTGATGGTCATGATATGTGTTTTCTCGCTTCAAGAATTTTGCTGACGACAATCTCGACGTCTTGTGTATCAACGAATGGGGACAAAATGAATGATTTTATCGCTGCAATGGGTTCGCCATAGTGTGTTCGCCTATAACACTCGGTTTGTGAAAGCACGACCCCTCGTCCGGCCATCGCCTCGGCATGGACGTAATGAAAAATCTTTCGATTATATTCATTATGCTCTAATAGTGAGGTTCGGTAATCTGGGTCTTCAAACTCCTGTTCTTTGATCGCAAAGGTATCGACGCCGAGTGGGTAGGTACGGAAGATGTTTACGGTTCCAAAGTTATCACGGTTGAGGATGGTAATGGCTTCATGTCCTTCTAAATGTTCACGGAGGAGTTGAGCCATCTCGACGATGTGGCCGATGATGACGCGAAGTCCCTCTTGGCCAAGGAGGCGGAGATTGGCGAGTGCTGCTAACGGCCCGGTTCCTGCGCGTGAGGTTTCTAGAGTCAGCATTCCTGGGCGATGTTCGCCAAAGTGATAGAGATAGGGCATCTGTTCCTGTGGGCGTGTAATGAGATGCAGGTCTTCTCGATTTTTGACGATGAAGGCACTTGAAATATATGGCACGAACCCTGTCTTGTGGAAATCCACGCCGATGGAATCTGCGAGATGCAAGTGGCGTATTCGGCGGCAGGTTCCTGCGAGGGCACGAACGGTACGCGGGCGAAACTCGAGAGGATTGTCTTCAAAATCGTAGTCGTTGAAGACTGACCACGCCCATCCGATGACAGCATCTGCATGGATGTGAGGGCGATAGGAAAGCTGGAATTCGTCAACCAATGTGTTTCGCAATACGGCAATACGTTGCAAATCATCAAGGCCAAACGCATCGGTTGTGCCAAGGGTCGCGATAAACGCCGCAATTTTTTTTCCAGTGCTCAGTGCCGTGCGAGCTTCCTGCTCAAGGAGATGCACGTCAATTTCATTTTCGGCTGTCGTCGGGATGGTATGGAGGCGTGAGGTGCCAATGCCAAGCCAACTGGTGACGTTATGGGCACAATAGTGACCGGCATCCGAGACGAAGACGACGATGTCGTTGGATATCCCGTCTCGCATGGTATGTGGACAGGCTTTTTCTAACCCAATCTTGACGCCATAGAGGGTGGTTCCGGTTCCTCCAAAGGTAAATACGCCTCCCGCCTTATCTGGATCGTACCCGAGGAGTTGTGCCGTGATGGCGATTGCCTCCACTTCAGCCAATGAAACACGGCGACTGTATTCGTCCCAAGAGATATTCGCGTTGTATAAGGACGAGAGAAGGACACCAATAAGACTTGGGATTGAAGGTGGGGGTACAACATTTTGCTGGGTATAGGGGTGACTGCAAATCGTCATGCCTTGGAGATAGCTCACAAGGTCTGAGGTCACCTCTTCTATCGACGACATGTGCGTTTGTATCTTTGCACCGCGTGCAGCCTCATAATCCGCCGGNATGACTGACCCAAGGACTGGCAACTCCATTTTCATTTCGTCGACCTGATCTAAGGCTCGCATAATAGAGTGGACAAAGTAGGAGTCGTGGATGGGATCTGATACGGGTTGCGGAAACGCGAGGCGAATCTTATCTAACAAGTCTCGATAGGGTGTGGCCATCGGTCTTGCTCATGATTTCCATATGACACGGTTATTGCATATATACTATAGCACTCATTGGTAGGATCTGCAGTGCTGATCAGCGAGGAAATGGAAGAGTAACGACGGTGGCGTTGTGGGTGTGACCGTCAAAGGTGATGGTGAGTTCAGTTCCAGGATTCAGGTACTTCGTTCGAAGGTAGACAAGGCCGATGACTTGGTTCAGTGCTGGCGAGTGGATTGCGCTGGTGACTCGCCCTGCTGCTCGCGTGTCATCATCCGTTCCAAGGAGTTCTGTTCCGTGTTTTGGAAGGGTGTTCCCGCTGATGGTTACGCCGGCAAGTTTTCGCTTGACGCCTCCGTAGGTATCAATTCGGGTGACGGTTTCCTGTCCCATATAACACCCTTTTGCTAGGCTGATCGCCTTATTTTCAAGCCAGGCTTCGGCTGGAAATGCCTCTCCGTCGAGTTCTCGCCCATATCGGGGGGTGCCGGTTTCGATGCGAAGGATCTCTAAGGCTTCTGACCCTATTGCGCCGAACGGCTGAATATTATTGTTCGTCGCGGTTTTCCATAGTCGTTCCCATACGGGCGTGATAGATGCAACTGGCATGAGTAAATCGTATCCAATTTCGCCGCACTCGTCCGTTTTCACGATGATAAGCGGAGTTGTGGCGATGGATGCCTTGGCGTAGTTTGGTACGTCCAATTCTGGCAATGGGTGATCACATGCTTTGGTGAGCAAGGTGGCTGAGAGAGGTCCGTGGACGGCAAGATGTCCATATGAACTGGTCACGTCTTCAAGCGTGGCTTTGATGCCATAGAGCAAATAGCGTTTTAGAAGTTTATAGGTTGTATCTATGGCCTTTTCGTCGAGGTCGATGATCAATGTTTCATCAATCTCAAAGATTCTGAAATAGGATTGCATTTTGCCTTTTGGCGTTAGAATCGCACAGTACATGCCAATACCATTCGCGAGTTTGAGCATGTCGTTGGTGACGAGTCCCTGTAGGTATGTTGCACGATCGACTCCTGATATCCTCAGTTTTCCGCGATGAGAGGCGTCTGTGATGCCCACTCCGTTGCGCACGATAGCATGCTCAGATTGTGGATTGCCGTAGTGGGTTGGGGTGTGTTGATTTCCCACAACGGAACATGGCGTGCCCAGCGATGGATGGAGCTGATCAGTGGACGATTGCCTCATAATTCGTCGTCGTCATTACCTTGCACAAGTTCTGTGACCAAGTCATCCATACTCATGCTAAACACTCCGTTTGTGACGACCTTGTCTGCACCTAATGTGCGAGCACGCGTAAATGCTGCGACGTCATCGTGGTTGCAAAATGCGAGGATTGGAATTGATCGATATTCTTCATCCTCTTTGAGTGTTTGTATTACGGCAAATGCATTCATGGCGTCGTTACCCATGTCGACAATAATGACGCTAGGCGTCTCATTTTTTAGTGTTTCCATCAATTCGAGGGCTGTTCTGATTCGTCGCAGGGGGTAGCCTGTTCGCTGTAATCCCCCCTTGATTTTGCTCCAAAAGAGAATATCAGTTACCACTCCCCATACAATGTTTGAAGGTGGTGCGTCGTGTGTTGGCTCACTCATCATACTCTCCCTCTGTAGTTCGTGCCGACGTTTATGAGAAGGACGTTAGGGTAGTTCTTTGCAAAGACGTCCTTTCCATGCGATCCCAAATCCTCCCTTGTGTCTTATGGCTGAATACCAGAGCAGTCCGAGGAATATGCCTGATCCAATGGGGTGGAACAGGGCGTATTGGGTATCAAAACCGAGCTCTTGCCATCGTTGGCGGAGATTGCGCCATCGAGCAATGAGCGTGATACCTGCAATCGCAAGCAGTGCGGTGTGTATACTGTGCCATGTGCCAAACATGAGTATGGCAGTTGGGGCGATATCGAGCAGTATGGTGCGTGCGCTTGTTCGCAGTAGCCTCCACGTGCTTCGATCTTGAAGGAGATACAGGTTTTTCGCCCACCCATTCCAAATTTCTGTCAAGGTGTGATACATCCGCACTCGAACTTTTCCCTGCGCTGGGGCAAACCATAGCGTACCGCCAGTGTGCTTTGCTCGTCGTGCGAGTTCGACATCTTCCAGAATACATCCTTTAATGCTTTCGTGACCGCCGATGGTATCGTAGAGTGACCGTCGGATCATGATGTATTGTCCGTTGCCTGCTGCCTGCTCATCTCGTGGATCGTTGATGCGGCGGTATGAGAACCAATAATTGAGGGTCTCAAAAATTGTGGGCTGGAGGAGCTTTTCCCATGCGCTCACACATTCTTGATCTGGACTCATCGAGAGAATGCTGATGTGATGGTGTTGGGCAAAGCTGAGATTTTCTCTGAGCGCGTGAGGGGCATGCCAGGTATCAGCATCGGTGAATAATAACCACGCGCCATGTGCTTCGCACACACCGCACGCAAGGGCATAATTTTTGCCAGTCCATCCCGCAGGGAGGCTAGTTATTCGAAGGCTACGAATCCGGGAGTCCTGTGTGGTTCGACGTGTTATCAGGTCGGCGGTGTGGTCTGTGGACTGATCGTCTACTACAATCAATTCAAAGTCCCCGTAGTCTTGCGCTAACAACGAATCGAGGCATCGACCGAGAGTACGCTCCTCGTTTCTGGCTGGAACGATAATCGAAATGCTGGGAGGCACGGGGGTTACTCTTTTTCGCAGTCGGAACGATTCGTGAGTGCCTTTCGTACGAGCTCCGCGCCTCTCCGACCAGAAAGGAGCATAGAGCCGAAGGCCGGACCCATTCGTGGCGTCCCATAGACTGCGGCGACTGCCAATCCAACCACAAAACAGTGTGGATAGACTTCCCCGGTATTCTTGACGACCAGTTCTTCAGATTGAGCTACCCACATGGCCCCATTGCCTGGAACCGGCTGTTGGTAGCAGTTGTGTTGGTGCAAGAGGTGGACGACAGATGCATCGTGCCCAGTGGCATCCACAACGATCGTGCTTTCAAGTGCGATCGGATCGATATGCAGGACATCATGTCCGGCTGCCTCGACTGGAGTGGAGTTGACGACGACGCCATTGAGTTGTCCCTCATCTCGGATGACCAAGTCCACAAGCTTGGTGAGATTCAAGACGCGCGCGCCAGCGTCGTACATGGATGAAATGAGGCGTGCGGTTGCGTGCGGAGGATTGGTGATGTACATACCGTCGCATTCAGGGACTGGTGTACATGGAACGCTAAGTTCCTGAAGAATCTTGTGCGCAGGGTCACAGATCGTCGCCTTATTCATCAGGTACCCACCGGACCAGAATCCGCCGCCCAACGCTAGGCCTTGTTCGATGACTAGCACACGTATACCATTTGCCGCGAGATCCCGTGCGCAGAGAAGGCCAGAGGGGCCAGCTCCAACCACAATTACATCACTTTCAATGATCTGTTCAAATTCACGAAAATGTTCGCGCGAAATCGCACGCGTCACATCTCGTTCCCGAAGGGGAGTAACCCATTTGCGTGTCATGGTCGTGATATTCTTACGAGTAGAGTTGCGAGCCTGATTGTTTGAACGTCTCTGCTTTTTCCTGCATGCCTGCCTCAATGGCAACTGTTTCGTCGAGTCGCTTTTCGGTTGCATACGAACGGACATCTTCAGTGATTTTCATGGAACAAAATCGTGGTCCACACATTGAACAGAAGTGTGCGGTTTTGGCACCTTTCGTGGGAAGGGTTGCGTCATGGAAGTCCTTTGCAGTTTCAGGATCGAGTGACAGATTGAACTGATCATCCCATCGAAACTCAAACCTGGCTTTGGAAAGCGCATTATCGCGGGCCTGTGCTCCCGGATGGCCTTTGGCCAAATCGGCCGTATGGGCTGCGATCTTGTACGTAATTACTCCTTCTTTCACATCGTCTCGGTTCGGAAGGCCAAGGTGCTCTTTTGGAGTTACATAGCAGAGCATTGCGCAGCCAAACCATCCAATCATGGCGGCGCCGATGCCTGAGGTAATGTGGTCATACCCCGGAGCAATATCTGTGGTTAGTGGGCCGAGCGTATAAAATGGGGCTTCGTGACACGTCGCCAGCTGTTTTTCCATATTGACTTTGATCATATGCATTGGAACATGGCCAGGGCCCTCAATCATGGTCTGGACATTATGTTTCCACGCAATGTTGGTTAGTTCGCCAAGGGTTTCAAGTTCGGCAAATTGAGCTTCGTCGTTGGCATCGCGTATGGATCCTGGACGCAGTCCGTCGCCGAGACTGAAGGCGACGTTGTAGGTTTTCATAATGGCGCAGATTTCTTCAAAGTGGGTGTAGCAGAAGTTTTCAGCATGGTGTGCAAGGCACCATTTGGCGTGGATCGCGCCGCCTCTGGACACGATGCCGGTGAGCCTATTCGCGGTCATCGGGACATAGCGTAGTCGAACTCCTGCGTGAATGGTAAAGTAATCAACCCCCTGTTCTGCCTGCTCAATCAAGGTATCGCGGTACATTTCCCAAGTCAGTTCTTCGGCGATGCCATCTACCTTTTCTAGCGCCTGATAAATAGGAACCGTTCCGATTGGGACTGGGGAGTTGCGAATCATCCATTCCCGTGTTTCGTGGATATTCTTTCCAGTGGAAAGATCCATCACGGTATCTGCCCCCCATCGTGTCGACCACACCATTTTTTCGACTTCGTTCTCGATTGAGGACGCAATCGCAGAGTTGCCGATATTCGAATTAATTTTTACTAGGAAATTGCGCCCAATAATCATTGGTTCAATTTCAGGATGATTGATGTTGGAGGGGATAATTGCTCGTCCCCTGGCCACTTCGTCCCGCACAAACTCTGGGGCAATCTCACTTGGGATGTTTGCGCCCCACGCATTGCCTGGATGCTGCTGAGCAATCGCTGATTGACCGTTGCGATTTCCATTATTAGTGGTGGAGTGTGCCTGGTGAGAGGAGCGTTTTTGGTTCTCTCGTAGCGCGATAAACTCCATTTCAGGGGTTACGATGCCTTGTTTTGCGTAGTGCATCTGCGACACATTTTTGGCGTTTCTTGCACGAAGAGGCTTTCGGATATTAGGGAAGCGGATGTCGTTTAGTTGAGGGTCCGTTGTTCGTGCACGTCCATATTGGGAGGTAGGATACTGAAGTTCTTCTACATCCTCACGATCATGAATCCAGCGTTCGCGTATGGGCGGAAGGCCACGTCGAATATCCACCGTGATGCTGGGGTCAGAAAAAGGGCCTGATGTATCGTAGACAAGCAATGGTTCATTCGGTTCTGACGCGCCGTTCCCATTGTTAGTTTCTGTTGGAGAGAGATGAATTTCACGCATCGGCACTGCAATGTCAGGCTGACTTCCTTGCACGTAGACTTTCCGAGATGACGGAAATGAGTAGGTGAGGTCGGTTTTCATAACGGAGAGCTCCTTCTCATCGTTAAAGAGCATGACAAACAAAAAAACCGCACCAGAACTGGGTGCGGTTCAGCAATGCATGCACGGTTGCAAAANCCCGCTTCCCTACGCTGGTATGAACCAGGTCAGGTTCGAAGGGTTGTGTTCTCCGAGAGAACACTCTCAGCCATAAGACGACTCCCCCAGCTACTGCGGTATGGTAGGTTATGCGCTCGGTTGCTGTCAATACGATCAGAACGATGCGGTTGGGTTGCTTTCGTGCTGGAGGATATGGTACGGTTCCGGAATCGATGTTGCGTTTGTGTTCGGTGTACGAGAGAGGAATAGAGCGTATAGCTGGTTTGGCCCCGACAGTGCCCGTTCCAGGTTGATCTCAGTGCGTGAGATCTTTTGGCGCCGGCCTGTTCCTGCCTTTCGACTTGTTTAGAGTTCTGCCCGAATACCAAATCATTTTAATCATCATAGCATCAACATTATTATAGGAGGAGTGTCCTATGGGTTCGAAGATATATGTCGGTGGGTTGCCATATTCTGCTAGCGAGGAGCAGTTGAGTGAGCTGTTTACGGCTCATGGATCAGTAGATTCGGCTCGAATTATTACAGATAAGTACACTGGACAGTCACGTGGTTTCGGTTTTGTTGAGATGACCAGTGATAGCGAAGCGAAAACTGCGATCGATGCGTTGAACGGTACGCAGATGGATGGCCGTACCTTGACCGTCAACGAGGCACGACCTCAGGAGCCACGCTCCGGTGGCGGTGGATTTGGCGGCGGCGGTGGCGGTGGCGGTGGCGGTGGTCGGCGTGACCGCTGGTAACGCGAACTGACATCTCGAGCTCGGCGCCTCTGACTGTTAGAGGTGTCGAGTCTAGGATTTTTTAAGTGGGCGGTTGAGGTGTTTCTCTACGCTGGCTATCTTGGATTCGATGCGGCCTTTCTTCCCCCTCCTATAGTCAATTTTTATACTCACAGACACGCGAGTGCAATCTTGTTTCATGCGGTTGAAACAGCGTGTTACGACTTCCATGACCTCATCCCACTCGCCTTCGACTATCGTTCCCATTGGATTCAATCGATAATCGATTCCGCTTTTCACGATAATGTCTAATGATCGTGCGACGTATTTGCTAACACTCTCCCCTTTTTGTAACGGACTCATTGAAAACTCACAAAGTACCATTTCCCCTCCATGTGTTATCTCGCGACAACCGTTGTCTGTGTGNTGTGCTGCCTTCCGTTACGAGTAAAGGTAATCGAAATCGTTTCTCCGGGTCGAAGTATTTCCAGCGCTTTTGACAGTGACCGCAAGTCATCAATGGCTGTTTTTCCTAGTTGCACAATCACATCATCAGCTTGAAGCCCTGCCGTCTCTGCTGGCGAGTTTGGTGTGGTTCCGGTGATCCTGACGCCTGTCTCCTGATATGTAAAGTCGGGGATGGTCCCGAGGCTCACTGTTCTGCGTGAACCTCGTTGTTTTGTCAGTGTTGAAGAATTCCGACCTGTTGATGTGAGAGTAGAAGTTAATGGATCTGGTCGATTCGCGAGATACTCGATTGCTTCCTTGGCTACCTTGGCCACTTTGACAAGTCCCGCAGAGTCAATCTTGTCAACGGTGTCGGTTGGTCGGTGATAGTCGAGGTGGGGGCCCGTGAAAAATTGAACTGCGGGGACGCCTGCGTCTAGAAAGCTTTTCTGGTCGCTTGAGTCGAGGTCAGGTATCACAAACTCAATCGGCACTCCAGAGATGTATCCGGCACCTCTAAATACGTGGACCCATTCTCGAGCCGACCCTGTTCCAATCACAGCAAGTGGTTTATTCTCAAGGCGTCCGACTGTATCAAAATTGACCATTCCCATAACCTTACCGGCTGGAAATTGTTGTGTATGCTTGACGTAGTATTGCGACCCTCGCAAACTATCTTCTTCTCCTGTAAACGCAACAAACACAACCGTTCGCTCTGGTTGTAAAGTTTGACTTAAAATTCGCGCTAATTCTAAAAGCACAGCAACTCCGCTTGCATTATCGTCTGCACCATGGTGGATTTTACCTTCATCTCCGGCATGAACATCTGGCCATCCAAGGCCGAGATGATCATAGTGCGCACCAACTACGACGCTTTGGTTGGCAAAGTTTGCATTGGTTCCAGGAATAATCCCAATCACGTTATGCATTTCGACATTGGTTCCAAGATTTTCCACGTCTTCCTGCCAGGTTTGAAGGTAATTGTCGTTGGGGCCTGTTGGTTTGAGACCAAATTTGTGAAATTCTTTCGCTAAGAACTTTGTGACGCGATCTAGTTCGGGTGTTCCAAGCCCACGTCCTTGTAACGATTCGTGTGCAAGCCATGCAATCATTGTGACCATCCGCTCTTCGGAGATGAGCTCTGGCAGGGTGGCCAATGCGTGCCTAGGGGCCAATTGCATTGTTGGGTCTGATTCGCGTAGGTCATCGAAATGTTGAATGGCAATGGACATTGGCGAGTTGACAATGGGCCATTGTCCTTTGACGATGTTCGTTGGTTCATCACCATCAAACCCTAGATAGCTGTATTTTCCATAATGGGGCAATTTACGTCCGAGCCCTGGTAGCGCATTCACGTTGTTCGTTGCAACCCACGTTAGCGCAAGATCAGGATTGTCGGAACGACGTGCACTGAGGACGATAGAATGGGTGTCGCGGGAGAGTTTTTTGTTTCCAATAAGGACAGTCGACTCTGCGATTGTGACATCATAATTTGCTAGAGTTGCAATTGTCCGATGGTGGAATCGATTGTTCCATCCGAATAGCCAGATACTGTGATCCGGTGGGAATGTCGTCAGTGCGTTATCCATTCTGATATCGACCGCCCCAGGTTGTGAGGCTTGCCATGACTGGGCAAGTTCGCGATATCCGGCGAGTAGATGTTTTGGAGCTTGGCTTGGGAGAAGAATGCTAACCTTCTCGGTGCCAAACGCTTGTGTTAATGCCGGGGGAGTCTCATTGCGATCTAATCGGCGGAACACGTCAAATTCTGGATCAATGTGTAAGCGCAGTGGGCGGAAGGGGAGTCGGATATCAATTGTGTGCTGGAGAGCATTCATCGACACCGTTGTTTGGTAGGTAAGAGTCTGTTCTGTGGAACTGACTGCAATGGGAATGTGCAGTGTATATGGTGGGCCAGGTTGTGTTTGTTCAAGGGTGGCGGTGAGTCGATATGTTGAGCCATTGGATTGTACGTGTACGTTGCTCACGCGAAGGACGGGTGCACCTGGGCGGGTGATCCATTGTGTAAACTCCGTACTGAGATTTTGTCTTGAGGTTTGCTCGAACGCCTGCTGGAGATCTTCGTATGTCGCGTGACGAAAGGTATTGTCTTGATAGAAGGTTCGTAGCCCCAGAACGAAGGCTTCATCTCCAAGTTGCTGCCGTAACATGTGAAAGAACATCAACGTTTTTCCATAGCCGATTGCTTGTGTGACTGCACTATGACGCGATCGAAATTCAGTGAGAGGAAAGTCTTTTGCGTCCGCGACATAATCTGCATATTGCTGCAAGGCATTTCGTCGATGATTGATTGCGGTTCCACGTTGTTCTTTGATCAGATGGTCTGCAAGGTAGGCGGTGAGGCCTTCACTCCAATTCCCTGATTGGAAATCCACATACACACCTCGTCCCCACCAATTGTGGAGGATTTCGTGGGGATAAGATGAATGGCGGATAAATGGAAAGCGGATCACTTTTGGTCCAAGAAGAGTGAAGGAGGGCATGCCATACCCCGTTTCCCAGAAATTTTCGACGAGGGCAAATTTTGGATAGAGGTATGGGCCAAGCAGAGTGTTATACATCTCCAAGTACTGCGCTGTAGTCGTTAGATAGGTATTTGCCAACGCAGCGTCCGGTGTTTGAAGGAATGCCATTATCTCAACGGGACCGGCCTGTTTGCGATATTCGGTAAACGTTCCACCTATCAGAAAAATTTCATCTTGAGGTTGTGGTGATTCCCACCGAATTTGCACCTGATTATTTTGGTCATTGAATATTGTACGTTTTCCTTGACTGATGGCGCTCCAATTTTCTGGCAGATCGATGTCTATCGTGAATGACATTAGATGGTTGTTGAATTGGGGGTACCAAGCGGTTGATCCAGCAAGGTAGATACCTTTGGGGGAAATGAGGCCAGGCGTCTCTGTGAAACTTCGCGCGTATTCTTCTCCCTCCGCTACTAGGGGGTGGTAAATTTCGCCTTCATATCGAAGAATAATGGTCTGTGTATTAGTAGGAACAGTCAGTGTGTAGTTGTCCAGCGGAATTGCAGCTTGTGGCCCTTGTTTCCGAGTAAGCGTTGTCCCTTTTGTTGGAGTGGAAAGTTGAAGGCCTCCGTGGATCAAGAAGTCTAGTTGCCGTTTCGTTTTCGACAGAATGTGTTTTGGAAATGTAATGGTGTTTTCGACCTTTAGGAAGTGTTGCGTTGGATTAAGGAGGACGTGAATCTCATGGTGGATCGGTTGTCCAGCACATATTGAAGAGGGCAGAACGCATAGCATGCATAGCACTACCCACGTTGGAATATTGACAAGATGATGCCGAATGGCGACTCGCATGGTGATTACGTTGTGGGAGTGAATTTTAATGCTACCGAATTGATGCAGTATCTCTTTCTCGTTGGAGTTGGCCCGTCACCGAAGACGTGCCCAAGGTGACTATTGCACTGCTCGCAGAACACTTCGATTCGCTTAATCAGAAAACTGGTGTCTTCTTTCTCTCCCACGCGTTTTGGAGCAATTGGCGCATCAAAGCTTGGCCAACCGGTCCCGGAATCAAATTTCGCTTCGGATGTGAATAACTCATACCCACATCCCGCGCACATATATCGTCCTGGTTTATGATTGTTCCAGTAGATGCCTGTATAGGCGCGTTCTGTCCCGCTTTCGCGAAGTATCCGATATTCCTCAGCGGAGAGCACCTTTTTCCACTCCTCATCAGATTTCGTGATATTTGCCTTCACCATCTACATCTGGGTTAGTGGGGTTTGGAAAGACATAATCATGTGATTCGGATATTGGTCAATCTTTTTGCAGGACTCATCTGTATTTGCAGTAGTAGATGGAGGCATTGGAATTTTACAAGATTCGATGACAGTCTTAGAAGTGTTGAGTACACACCGATCGACTGACCGTTTTCAGTGTGTGAGTTATATCAATTATGAGCTGAAAGTATGCCCTGATTTTTTTTTCGAAGGAGCACCCTGGATCGTTTTCTAGGTCAGTTAGTATGCTCATGTATTTTATTATACGTGGTGTACGCGTGTATGTGTCGCGTGCAACTGGTTGGCGAATGTTTTTCCGAGAGCCGCAGGCGAAGGCAATGTTTCCCTCTGAAGATTCAGGACGAATTTAGACCGTTCTGTTTTTCAGTGTGTTTTTGCATTATGTTCCGATGTTGCAGAGGTTCCTCGCCTCGCTCCATGTTGAGTAAGAAAGTCAGCAAGCGCGGTATCATTTTGTGCGTTTGCGATGTCGAGTGCCGTATGGCCATCAGGAATTGTGGCATTCACCTCTGCTCCATGGGTCAGCAACAATTCGACAATCCCTTTCTTTCTTGCTGCGACGGCAACGTGCAGAGGGGTATTGCCGTGGGTATCTCGCGATGTGACGTTGGCGCCTTTTGAGATAAGGAATTTGGCCATAAGAAGTTCGCCCTGGTGCGCTACCCAACTTAAGGGGGTGTTGCCAAACTTGTCTGTGGCATTCACATTCGCGCCGCTCTCAATGAATAGTCCTGCAATCGTAACGTATCCCTGGACAGCAGCCATTGTTAGTGGGGTGATTCCATTTTCGTCATTTGATTGAACATTTGCGCCGCTGGCGATGAGCGTCTTCACAATCTGACTGTTTCCTCCTTCCGCTGCGCGATATAACGCGGTATTGCCGGTTTTGTCCTTCACATCAACCGTTGCTTTCTTCTCAAGAAGCAACTTGACAATATCCACGTATCCTACAAATGCGGCATGGTGAAGTGCCGTCCATCCCTCGTCGTCTTTGGTATCCGCATTTACACCCTGGGANAGGAGATTTTTCACCGCTTCAAGGTTGCCTTCCTCTGCCATATCATGGAGGGGGCCTGCGGAGCCAGTAATGGGAAAACTTAGAAATGCAACCACGAATACTATTGTCAACGCATGTTTCATAACAATCACTCCTTAACAATCACTCCGTGATGTCGTTGTTCTCATTTTTGGCGAATGATGAGTGCGCAAGTCGAGGTTCTGAAATTGGAGCGGGTGACGGGATTCGAACCCGCGACCCACGGCTTGGGAAGCCGATGCGCTACCACTGCGCTACACCCGCCCGCGCTTCATTTCGAGTACGGTATACGCTGCGACTGAAAGTTGTCAAATGCGATGCTGCAAGGTGTCATTCGCTGCTTGCGTAGGGTAAAAAACCGTGGGATATGTGCTCGGGTAGGATGGTTACCGGTGTAGCCTTGGGAGGGGGGACCGTGCTGGAGGTTATGCAGGTGTCACGTCGAGATGTTGGTCAGGCGCTAGCTGATATTCGGTCTTTCCAAAGAGTGTCTAAGCATGCTNACAGCGCTTCTTGGGGGGCTTTACGATGTGTTGTTGCCGTTGGGAAGGCCGAGCTTGAGATATTGCGTACCCACCCGTTTGACATGGATCTGGAATAGCCGCTGATCTTTCGTGCAAAGTCCAGTAGCAGTCCCACCTCGGCGTTTGTCTGGACTGGAAGAAAATGAGTGTTTTCAGGATCTAGACATAGCGTGTTTCATTGTCTTCAATGGTTGGGTCAATCTCTCCTGCTGTGTCAAATAATTGACGAATCTGTTCTAGGGCGTGATTTGTATTGCCGATCATGATGCTTTTTAACCCTCAATGGACAGAAACAGGGCGCGTTTAGCAATCAACTTCATGTATGGTCGAGACTTTGATTTAGTGAGCTCCTTGTGATAGTGTTGCGTCACCCCTTCTAGAGTATTTTCGTGGACCCCTGTGCGGAGTTTAACGGCGGCGTTTCTCTGATTAAGGATTTAGGCAATGAAAACTGAGCAAGACTATGGTGATAGCCCGCTAATGCAGCGGGAAACAGATCTGTATAAGGAAGAATATGTCCATAACTTTGTAAAAGTCTGGGACGATCTAATTAATTGGGAGGCGCGGGCAGCGAGTGAAGGAGATTTTTTTATTCGACTGCTCAAAGAACGTGGGGTGAAACGTGTTCTCGACGTTGCAACCGGCACGGGGTTCCACTCTGTTCGTCTTCTTCAAGCAGGCTTTGATGTTGTGAGTGCGGATGGAAGTCCTGAAATGCTAGCCCGGGCCTTTGCAAATGCCAAACAGTCTGGGTTTATTTTGCAGACAATCCATGCAGATTGGCGTTGGCTGAGTCGGGATGTCCACACGAAGTACGATGCTGTTATCTGTCTCGGCAACTCTCTTACGCATCTTTTTTCAGAACATGACCGACGAAAGGCGCTTGCTGAGTTCTATGCGGCGCTGACCCATGACGGCGTCCTTATTTTGGACCAGCGTAATTATGACGCGATTTTAGATCATGGCTTTAGCTCTAAACACATTTACTACTATTGTGGTGAGAACGTGAAAGCTGAACCTGAGTATGTTGACGAAGGGCTCGCCCGCTTCCGCTATGTGTTTCCAGACGGAACCAAGTATCACCTAAATATGTTTCCACTTCGCAAGCAATATACTCGAACACTTATGCATGAGGTTGGTTTTCAACAGGTACATACCTATGGAGACTTTCAGGAGACTTACCACATTGAAGACCCTGATTTTTTCGTTCATGTCGCTGAAAAAAGGTATGCAAATGAGGAGCCGCTTCCGAAGCCGTCGGCAACGTATTCAACTGTGGTCAATGCAGCACGTGAGTACTATAACAGTGATGACGCCGACAATTTTTATTCCGTAATTTGGGGTGGACAAGATATTCACATTGGGCTCTATAGCAATGGAACCAGATCGATTGTCGAGGCAAGTCATGCAATGGTGAAATACATGGCTTCGAAGCTCAATGATGCTAATAAGCGGACCCGAGTGCTTGATATCGGTTCTGGGTACGGAGGGGCGGCGCGTTATCTCGCTAAGGCATATGGTTGCCATGTGAGTTGCCTAAACCTCAGTGAGGTCCAAAATCGGCGTAATCGTGAACTCAATGCTGCTGAGGGCATTGACTTGTTGATTAACGTGGTCGACGGGAGCTTTGAGGCCATTCCGCTTCCTGATGAGTCTGTTGACATTGTTTGGTCGCAAGACTCGATTTTGCACAGCGCAAACCGATCTCTGGTCTTTGGCGAAGTCTTTAGGGTCTTGTCGAAAGGTGGGCAGTTTATTTTTACCGATCCAATGCAAAGTGAGTCGTGCCCACCAGATGTTCTTCAACCGATTCTCGACCGGATTCATCTTGATACGCTCGGGTCTATTCAAACCTACCGTCGCATTGCCGTATCTGTGGGATTTGAGGAAATTGAAGTACTAGATCTCTCTGAACATTTGCCAACGCATTACGCCCGAGTGCGTGAGGAGATAACCCCCAATTATTCAACACTGCTTCAGACCTGCACCGAGGAATACTTGGAGCGTATGAAACTTGGGCTTCAGCACTGGGTTGATGCTGGCGATGCTGGCTATCTGTCCTGGGGAATCCTTTCCTACCGCAAACCATAAAGGCTAGTGCCGCTTATTCCCGTATGCGCGGGCGGCATTCCTTGTTTGGCCGTTTCACACTGATCGTCTGGACAGTTGGGCCGATTATTTCATGACGGACCCTAAGTATATGCTGCTAGGTAGGTGGATTGGGCCTTTTCGTTCTCAGGTTTTTTTTGGCACACTCTCCATCATTCTCGGTGTGGTTATCCTGCTGTTGTTTACGATGACTCAGGCACAACCCATTTTCGAACAGATCCAGAGTGTTATTTCAGACGTAGCCGGGTGGTTTTTTGTGCTTAGCGTCAATCTATTTTTGGGTGTGATTATTTATCTGTATTTTAGCAAATACGGGCCGATTCGCATCGGTGGTCCCACTGCAACGCCGGATTTTACCTATTGGGGATGGTTCACCATGTTGTTTAGTGCGGGCATGGGGATTGGCTTGGTATTTTGGAGTGTTGCAGAGCCTATCAATCATTACGTCTCCCCCCCGATGGGACAAGGTGAAACCGTTGAGGCGGCAAGACTCGCAATGAGTGTTACTCTTTTGCACTGGGGTGTACATGCCTGGGGGATCTATGCATTGGTTGGACTGGCACTTGCATTTTTTGCCTTTAATCGAGGCCTTCCCTTGACGATTCGTTCAGTCTTTTTTCCTCTTCTTGGTGACAAGATTTATGGGTCAGTAGGCGATTTGATTGATACTGTCGCAGCTGTCGCAACAGTCTTTGGGATTGCAACATCTCTTGGATTCGGGGTCCAGCAAATTAATGCAGGCCTTAGCTATATGTTTGATTTTCCTGAGTCGCTTGGAATTCAAGTCGTTCTCATTGCGGGAATTACCTGCATCACGATTGTGTCGGTTATGCTTGGATTGGACCGGGGAATCAGAAGGTTGAGTGAATTTAATATTGGATTGGCCTGCACTCTTCTGCTCTTTGTCATTGTCACGGGCCCTACACTTTTCTTGTTCAATTCGCTTGTTCAAAATGTTGGCTTGTATTTTTATCACTTGCCTCAGTTAAGTCTGTGGACCGAAGCCTATCAATCTACTAGTTGGCAAAACGATTGGACTATTTTTTTCTGGGCGTGGTGGATTGCCTGGTCACCATTTGTTGGAATGTTTATTGCCAGAATTTCTCGTGGACGAACAATCCGAGAGTTTGTGCTTGGAGTTGTTGCGGTTCCGTTTGTTATGACGCTCATTTGGATCACAGTCTTTGGAAATGCCGCCTTGTATGAGGAATTGTTTGGTCAGGGTGGTCTGGCAACAGTGAGTATGGAAAACGCTGCATTCGGACTATTCGCTCTCTTGGAGAGGTATCCAATTTCGGAAGTGAGTGCTGCGATAGGCATTATCCTTGTCGTGATATTTTTTGTGACCTCGGCAGATTCTGGAGCTTATGTTGTAGGCATTATCACTGCTGGAGGACGGGAGACCCCGTCTGTTGGGTTACGGACGTTATGGGCGGTATTGGGAAGCGTCGTGGCCGCGGGATTTCTCATTGGCGGTGGACTTGCCGCTTTACGCACTGCTTCAGTTATTAGCGGCCTCCCATTTGCTATTGTCCTTATGGTGCTATGTGTGAGCCTCCTGATGGGGTTACGTGAAGAGGTATGTGAGAAAGGCGAGTGATGGATTTTTTTGCTGCAGATAATGGGCTACTGTGCCATGGTGCATGACGGTGATGATGAATTGTTCGATCCGAACCTAGAATTTGATCTAGCTTCTCTTGCGGGTTCGGCATCTCTCCCTCCACCAGATTGCCCGATGTGTGATGAACCGATGAAGTGGATTGATGGTGCCTACATGTGCAACGATTGCAATGGTATGGACTGTGGACCAGAAACTGGGTAATGACTTTTTACTACCCATCTACGCTCTCGTGACCTCGAGGAGGGTGGGTAAAAATATCGCAAGTGGTGTTCTAGGTCCGTTGACATCATTGCTGTCAAAGGTGCTGTTCAGGTGCTTAGATTACGAGGCAGACTGAGCAACAACTGGCACTTCACTGGCATCTTTATTTGGCGATGACACGCTATTGTTGGCACGATAGGTGGTAGGTTTGGGGCTATGTGTTCCTCTTGACAGTAATAGTGCGATGCGGTAGCATCCCCTGTTGCAATTCTGGTCTTTGAAAAGAGAATATTTTGGTGTTTTGAAGTGGCGGCCCTCGTGAACTTTTTTACAAGTTCCGATTTTTGTATTTTTGTAAATGTTAAAACTCTGAGAGTTTGATCCTGGCTCAGAACGAACGCTGGCGGCGTGCTTAACACATGCAAGTCGAACGAGAAGCTATCCTTCGGGGTAGTGGGGAGTGGCGAACGGGTGAGTAACGCGTGGGCAATCTACCCTTGGGTGGGGGATAACCTTTCGAAAGAAGGGCTAATACCGCATATGCAATAGCGTCATAAGGCGTTATTGGAAATCTTTTGTCTTTGGCAATTGAGCCCGAGGAGGAGCTTACGCTCTATCAGCTTGTTGGTAGGGTAATGGCCTACCAAGGCTACGACGGATAGCTGGTCTGAGAGGATGATCAGCCACACTGGCACTGAGACACGGGCCAGACTCCTACGGGAGGCAGCAGTGAGGAATATTGCGCAATGGGCGAAAGCCTGACGCAGCAACGCCGCGTGGAGGATGAAGGCTTTCGGGTTGTAAACTCCTTTCAGGGGGGACGAAGTAGTTGGGTAACCAATTGGACGGTACCTCCAGAAGAAGCCACGGCTAACTCTGTGCCAGCAGCCGCGGTAAGACAGAGGTGGCGAGCGTTGTTCGGATTTACTGGGCGTAAAGGGTGCGTAGGCGGTTGAATAAGATGTGCGAGAAAGCTCACGGCTTAACTGTGAAAGTTTGCACATGACTATTTGACTAGAGAATGGGAGAGGAAAGCGGAATTCCCGGTGGAGCGGTGAAATGCGTAGATATCGGGAGGAAGGCCTGTGGCGAAGGCGGCTTTCTGGAACATTTCTGACGCTGAAGTACGAGAGCGTGGGGAGCAAACAGGATTAGATACCCTGGTAGTCCACGCCGTAAACGGTGGGCACTAGATGTGGGATCCA